>CAZVZK010000120.1:0-30709 GCA_964630925.1 uncultured Alcaligenaceae bacterium | reverse complement strand
GGCCGCGCCCCTCCGCGCCTCGTGGGTCACTATCCCAGGGTTATTGAGAAGTTACCCTCATGCGACGCAAATGCAGTTCCGGAAATATGTTACGCCGACAGACTCACATGCCACATCGGGGAGGAGTGGGATGTGACTCCCGGAGGTGGGCGGGTGACTCGGCGTCCGACGGTGCTTCGCGTCCGCCGCGGGGAGGCCGGCACGCGACAGCACCCCCTGAAATGCAAGTTGTGCCCGGAGAGGCCCGATGCCGCACGATCAGCGTTGGATTTGCGTTGCAGGGGGTTGCCTGGGGGTGCAATGCAATGCAATGGTCCGACCACCGCCATCACACCCACCCCACGCGCCCGGCCTCGGGGCGGGCCGGCCTGGCTACCTGCGTGTCCGGTCCCACTCGTCGAGGTAGGCGGCGAGCCTGGGGTGATCGCTCAGGCGGCTGCCCAACCAGATGCGTGCCCGTCGGGCCAGGCCCTCCTCGACCTCGGCGGTGAACTCGCCGAGCAGGACGCGCGTGCGCAGGAAGACGAAGTAGGTGTCGAGGGTGTCATACATGCAGTAGTCGTTGATCTCCTGCAACCGCCCCTCCCGCCACATCTCATACACCTGATCGCCGGCCACGTCCATCTTGCCGCAGCCCGGCGGGCGTAGGCCGCGCTTCGCCAGCATGTTCAGGCCGCCGGTCATGCGGTAGGCGCCGTAGTTGCAGAGCCAATCCATGAGGTCGGTGTGCGTGCCGTGGAAGCGGTTGCGTGTGTTGCTGAAGTAGTCGCGGGCCGAGCAACCGTGGTCGAAGGCGGCCAGCTCCATCAGGGGGAGGTCGAATCCGCGGCCGTTGAAGGTGACGAGGCGGGCGCGGCCGTAGTGGCTGACGCCGCGCCAGAACTGGCGGACGATCTGGTCGGTGCGGAAGTGGGGGGCGTCGAGGGTGGTGAGGGCCTGGAGGGAGAAGTCGGTGCCGACGCGGACGACGCAGACGGCGACGGGCACCTGGAAGGTGACGGGGAGGAAGTCGGAGCCGTCACGGGAGGCGGCGCGCGCCTCGGCCCGCGCCCGCTCGATGGCCTGCTCGGGGGTGAGGGGCTCGCCGGGGTATTTGACGCGGGCGATGAGCCCGCCGTCGGGGACGCTCTCGGTGTCGAAGACGAGGAAGGCGGTCTGGGCCCCCTGCTGCGCCGCCGCCTGCCGGGCGGCCCGGCGGCTGAGGATGTCGGCGCTGATGCTGTTGACCATCGCGGCGAGGCTCCGGCGGGGGACACAGACGTATAGAATGCACGATTGTGCATCATCGGTCAAGTCGTCCCGGCGGCGAGGGCTTTCAGATCCCGGATTCGGGGGCGGCGGGCGCGGGCGGCTTGACGCCGCGGTAGATGCGATCGATACGCTCGCGGTTGAGGCCGAGGACGCGGTCGAAGCGGCTGAGCTTCATGCCGTCGATGGAGGTGTCCTTGCTGGCGAGCCCTTCGAGAATCTCGACGTCGAGGTCGATCTCGTGGTCGAGGAGGCGGCGCATGAGCCAGCGGAAGGGGCGCAGGCAGCCGGCGGGGCCGGGCCAGCGCGACCGGGCGAAGGAAAGGGTGATGAGCGAGGTGTGCGTGTCGTCGATGGGGACGAAGAAGATGAAGAGGCGCCAACGGACGGTGGACTCGCGGCCGGTGGCGGGGTCGCTCCACCAGTGGTCGTAGCAGGAGTAGACGGGGGAGAAGCGCGTGGTCCAGTCGTCGTTGAAGACCCAGCCCCTGCCGAAGCCGATCAGGGTGCGGAGGAGGAAGCCGACGTTCTTGGGCGGGCCGACGTTGACGACGCGGACGGTGTCGTCGTCCGATTCGAAGCGGACCTGGACCTCGTGCATGCGGTCGAGGTCGTAGCCGAAGACGGCGTGGGTGGTGGGGGTGTGTTCGATCTCGCAGAAGTTATCGACGACCAGCTCGAGGGGGGCGGCGACGGTGTGGCGGAGGGCGCCCATGGGGAAGTAGCCGGCCACGTCGAGCGGCGGGAAGGTGGCGTCGGAGGTGTTGGGCTTGATCCAGACGACGCCGTGCTCCTCGCGGGCGTCGTAGGCGAGGGTGCAGGCGTGGAGCTTGGGGGTGCCGGGGCTCTCGCCCTGGCCGTCGCGTGTGAACGTCCAGCCGTGGTAGCGGCAGCGGACCTTTTCGCCGACGACGGAGCCGAGGCTGAGGCGCATGCGGCGGTGGGGGCACTCCTCGCGCAGGGCGGCGACGGCCCCGGAGGCGGTGCGGAAGACGGCGACCTCGTGGCCGGCGACCTTGACCAGGAGGGGCTTGTGGCGCAGGTCGGATGCGAGGAGGACGGGGTGCCAGTGGTCGATCATCGCCATGCGCGGGGCTCCGACTGGGTTTGCTGTCACGATAGCGGGCCGACGGGCGGGTGTCCGCCTCGCGGGCCGGCGTCCGCTCGTAAAGGGTGGGAGGTGATCGCTTCACGTCCGGGGGGCTCGCCATGACCGACCGCATTGAAGGGTTGCTCGAGCGTTGGGAGGAGTCCGCGCGCGGGGGGGAGGAGCTGTCCCCGGACGAGCTGAGCCCCGACGACCCAGAGCTGGCGTGCCAGCTGGCGTACCACATCGGGGTGCTGAGGCGGATGGGCGAGCTGGCGGCGGGCCTGGGCGAGCCGGCCCGAGGCGTCCCGATGTGGGGGGCGCCGCGCCGGGGGGGTTGATTTCCGCGGGCCGGCCCACTATGGTTACAAGACACGCTGGAGTGGCGGAATTGGCAGACGCGCCAGGTTGAGGGCCTGGTTCCCGTCAAGGGAGTGCAGGTTCAAGTCCTGTCTCCAGCACTCAGTCAGGGCAAGGGTTGACGGCGAGAGCCGTGGCCCTTGCCCGCTGTCGTTCGAGGCCGACCTCTGCGATCCTGCAGCCACCACCGGGCGAGAGGGGCCGCTGTGCAGGGCAATCCCTGTCGCAGGGCGCGCTTGGCCCGTCGGCCGATCGGGGGTGGTGCCATCACCGCACGAACTTCGCGATCCGCCCGTTCGGCCCGACGGCCCATCCCTCGCCCGTCGGGGCAAAGGACACGCTGTTGAACCCCTCGCGGCCCAACCCCCGCCACGCCCCGTCGTCTCCGGAAATGTCGGAGCCGGACGTGCCGACCACGACCCACCGCCCGCCCGCCCAGGCGGCACACGACCGGTACGGGAGCGGCTGACTCACCAGGGCCCAGGTCTTGCCCCCGTCCTCCGTCAGCGCCGCCGTCGCGCCGGCGGCGTCCGGCTTCTGATAGTCCCCTCCGACGATGATGCCGTGATCCCGGCCACGGAACGCGATGGAGAAGGCGCCCGCCGATTCGGTGCCCGCGATGATGGGCGTCTCACGGGCCACCCAGCTCCGGCCCCGGTCGGAGGTGTGTAAGACCCGCCCCACCCTGGCCCCGCCCGTGACGAACCACGCGTCCCTGGCGCCGTGCGTCACGAGGCATGTGCCGCTGGCGGCGAACGCGCCCTCCTTCGGCAGGGCCCGCGGCAGGCCCTCCGCAGGCAGGGGCCTCCAATTCGCCCCGCCGTCATCCGTGGTGATGAGCTGGAATCGCCCATCGACGGGGTCGCCGAGGGCGATGCCGTTGTCGGCGTCCCAGAAGGCGATGGCGTCGAAGAACCCCGCCGGGTCGGCGTTCTTGAATTGCAGGGCCCACGACCCGCCGCCGTCCGTCGTCTTGTAAATGCGGGACTTCTCCCCAGGCCCGGCGCTCAGCAAGTAGGCGGTGGAGCCCCCGAACGCCTCGACGTCGCGGAAGTCGAGACCCTCCGCGCCGGCCACCTTCCCCACCGACCAGGTCCGCCCGCCGTCGGCCGTCCGCCCCCACGTCCCCTTCGTGCCGCTCAACCAGGCGACGTCACGGCTGACGGCGCACAGGCCGCGGAGGTCCGCGTCGGTGCCGGCGGCCTGCCGCTCCCAGTGGTCTTTCGGGGTGCCCTCTTCGGGCGAGGGGATGCCCCCTCCGCGGCCGGGCCCGCAGCCCACGGCCGAAGACACGATGAGGCCGCAGAGCAGCACGCGAGCGTTCACGGTTGTATCCCGGGATGCGGGCGCCTTGTTGGCAAGGTAGGCGCCAGGATGACCGGACGCCAGGGGCCTCGTGACCCGGCATCCCGATGGGGGGCCTGGCTTCGATGGCGGATGGCGGAGAATCCCGTTGCCCCGGCTCGCCCCCGGTGCGACAATGCAACCCTGACCCACCCCCGAGAGGGACACCCGCCATGCTGCACGTCGGAGACGCGCCCTCGCGCACCTGCCAGGGCCTCACCCGGCGCGAGCTGCTCACCGCCGGCGGCCTCGGTCTCTTCGGCCTCTCGCTCGCCGACACCTTCCGCACCCCCGCCGGGGCCGCCCCACGCGAGAAGTCGTGCATCGTCCTCTGGCTCGACGGCGGGCCCAGTCACTTCGAGACCTTCGACCCCAAGCCCGACGCCCCGGACACGGTCCGCGGCCCCTACGGGGCCATCCGCACCTCGGTCCCCGGCGTCCTCGTCTCCGAGCTGATGCCGCAGGTCGGCGAACGCATGCACCGGGGGGCGCTCATCCGCTCCCTCACCCACCGCGTCGATTCCCACGCCCCCATCCCCATGATGACCGGCGACGCCGGATCATCCACCTCGCACGGGGCCGTGATCTCACGCTTCCAGGGCGCCAAGCTCGGCATGCCCGCCTACGTCCACCTCGGCTCACGCCTCAACGTGGGGGGCGGCAAGTTGGGCAGCGCCTTCGGCCCCGTCGAGGTGCGCGACCCGACCGGCGCGAAGCTGGAGATGCCGCAATTCTCCCTCCGCGCCGACGTGCCGGCGGAGCGTTTCCGGCACCGCGAGGCTCTCCTCGCCTCCGTGGACCGCACCCGCGCCAGGGCCAACGCCACCGGGGCGATGGACCGCATGGACACCGCCCAGCGCCGCGCCGCCGAGATGCTCACCTCGCCGAAGGTCCGCGACGCCTTCGACCTGAGCCGCGAGAAGGAGGCCACACGCGACCGCTACGGCGCCAACTTCTTCGGGCAGAGCTGCCTGACCGCCCGGCGCCTCGTGGAGGCGGGCACGCGCTTCGTGCAGATCAAGTGGTACGACGGCCCGGCCTTCGACGGCTGGGACGTCCACGGCGCCGATCTGGGCGGCATGGTCCGCATGGAGGAGTGTCTGTGCCCGCGCCTCGACCAGGGGCTGTCGGCGCTCCTCGACGACCTGCACGCCCGGGGCCTGCTCGCCACCACGCTGGTCCTGGCCTTCGGCGAGTTCGGCAGGACGCCACGCATCAACCGCTTCGGCGCCCGCGACCACTGGCCCGCCTGCCAGTCCGTGTTCCTGGCGGGCGGGGGCGTGCCGGGCGGAGTGGTGGTCGGCGCCAGCGGACGCGACGGCGGATACCCCGCCCACACGCCCGTGTCGCCGGCGGACCTGGCCGCCACGCTGTACCGCCTGATGGGCCTGGACACCAACACCGACCCGCGCCTGCGCCCATTCATCGGCGCCGGTGTCCCCGTCACCGAGCTGGTGTAGCGCCTTTACGCCCCCGCGGGCGGGAGGCGGGCGAAGAGGGCGGCCACGGGCATGGCTAGGCCCGGGAGCAGCGTGCCCCCGTCGAGGGTGCCGTCCTCGATCACGGTGACGTGTGGACGCGGACCTCGCGGCGGTCCGGATCGACCATCCACACCACCTCGGTGCCGGCGTCGAAG
This sequence comes from uncultured Alcaligenaceae bacterium, assembly GCA_964630925.1. Taxonomy (GTDB): domain Bacteria; phylum Planctomycetota; class Planctomycetia; order Gemmatales; family Gemmataceae; genus RGDT01. The sequence continues at coordinate 25,034 of CAZVZK010000120.1, read as the reverse complement.
TACTCGCGGAGCTTGCGGCGCATCTCGCCGGGCGTGTTCGATTCGCTCAGCACCTCGACGGCCAGGCAGGGGGCGAGGCCGGGGATCGCCTCACGCGGCAGCAGGCGGACCGGCAGCTTGTGCCAGCGGACGAATGACACGTCGGGGATGCGGACCAGCCCCGCCGCGATCCGCATCATCCCGTCCGCCCCGGCCGCGTTGCCGAGGTCGTTGACATCCAGGTAGTTGAGCAGGTACCTGATGATGATCGCCGCGATGCTCCCTTCGCTGTAACCCATTGCCTTCTCCACCAGGGTGCTATCGACCAATTCGCAGGGGAAGCCATCCCGCGCGGCGGCCTCCAGCAGGTAGTACTCCTCCGCCGTCCCCGGGGCGGGGCGCATGCGGATGCGCGTCATCGGGATGTCCCCCAGATCGCGGACGAAGTCGGCCAGGTTGTACGCCGCGGTCATGGTGGCCATGAGATCGCCCTCGTAAACCACGCCATTATGCCGGCGTCGTTGCTCCGCCGCAATCCCCGACAAGGATCACGCGCACGTCCATCACGTTCGTCCCCGTCAGCCCCGTCTTCATCAGCCCCCCTGCCTTCTCGAAGAACGTGTACGCGTCGTGCCGGGCCAGCGCCTGCGCCGCCCCGTCCCTCGGCGTCGTCCAGTCGGCGACGGCCCCGGCGGCGTCGGTCGGCCCGTCCTCGCCGTCCGTCCCGCCGGAAAGGGCCACCACGCCGGCCATCCCCTCGCCCAGCCGCCCCAGCACCGCCAGCACGAACTCCTGATTCCGCCCGCCCTTGCCGGGCGCGTCCCCCAGCGTCACCGTCGTCTCGCCGCCGGACAGCAGGCACATCGGCGGGCCCGCCGGCGCCCCGTCCCGCCTCACCGAGCGCACGATGTCGGCGTGCAATGCCGCCGCCGCCCGTGTTTCGCCCTCGAGGAACGCCCCGAGATTGACGACGCGGTACCCCAGCCGCCTCGCGGCGTCCTCCGCCGCCCGCAGCGACCGCGCGTTATTCCCCAGAACCACGTTGCGCACCCCCGCCGGCAGCGTCTTCGGCGTCTCATCCGCGCCGCCCCGCAGATGCGCCACCACCGCCGGGGCCTTGTCTATCAAGCCGTACTTCCGCAACACCTGCAGCGCCTCGGCGAAGTTGGTGGGGTCGGGCGCCGTCGGCCCGGAGGCGATGACGTCGAGCGGGTCGCCGACCACGTCGGAGATGATGAGCGCCAGCACCGGCACCCCACGATCCGCGAACGCCCGCGCCAGCCGCCCGCCCTTGTAACGCGACAGGTGTTTCCGCACGCAGTTCATCTCGTTGATGGTCGCGCCGCTGGCGTGCAGGAGGCGCGTGACCGCCTGCTTGTCCTCCAACGACACCCCCTCCGCCGGCGCCGGCAGCAGCGCCGACCCCCCGCCGGACAGCAGGCACAGCGCGACATCGCCGGGCCGGGCCTCTTCCGCCATCCGCAACTGCCGCGACGCCCCCTCCACCCCTGCGGCCGTCGGGTGGTTACTCCCCGCGGGCCGCGCCGCGTGCAGTCCGATCCGCCGCAGGTCCGCCGACGTACCTTCGGGCACGTTGAGCAGCCCCTCCACCCGGTCCAGCACGGGGGCCAGCCCGGCCTCGGCGCCGGCGGCCATGCTCGCCCCCGCCTTGCCGCCGCCGACGACGAGGACGCGGCCGGCCGGACGCAGCCCCGCCAGGGCGTCGCGCACGAGGGCGAACGGGTCGGCGGCCTCGACGGCGGCCTTCCAGATCAACAGGGCGTGTTCACGCGAGGGTGTCATGCTGTCGATTGTCCCGCCGGGGGATAGAACAGGCAAGAACAGAATTTGTCCACGGATCACACGGAAGACACGGATAACAGCCAAAGACAGAAGCAAGGCAAGGCAGGCAGCAAACGAAGACCCTCTGTTTCTACTCGTCTTCTTGCTTCGGCTTTTCATCCGTGTTATCCGTGTGATCCGTGGACAGCTCTTCTTGCCCAGAAAGGGCCACCGATGTCCACCAGGCCGCGTGTCTTCGTCACCCGACGCATCCCCGCCAAGGGTCTCGACCTCATCACCGCCCACACCGACGCCGAGGTCTGGCCCGGCGAGCTGCCGCCTCCCTACGACACCCTCCGCGAGAAGGTGAAGGGTTGCGTGGGCCTGGTCTCCCTCCTCACCGACCGCATCGACGCCGCCCTCCTCGACACGGCGCCCACCCTCAAGGTCGTCTCCAACTACGCGGTCGGCTTCAACAACATCGACGTGTCGGCGGCCACCGCCCGCGGGGTCCGCGTCGGCAACACGCCGGGGGTCCTCACCGACGCCACGGCCGACATGGCGTTCTGCCTGCTCATCGCCGCCGCCCGCCGCCTCGTGGACGGCCACGAGTACGGCAGGGCCAACAGGTGGAAGACCTGGGAGCCGCTGGGGCACATCGGGCAGGACCTGGCGGGACGCACGCTCGGCGTCGTCGGCATGGGGCGGATCGGCTTCGCCTTGGCGAATCGCTGTCACAGGGGGTGGGGCATGTCGATCCTGTACCATGACGTGCGTGCCGTGGCGTCGGCCGACCAGGAGCTGTCGGCGAAGCGTGTCGCGCTCGACGATCTGCTCGCCCGGTCCGACTTCGTGTCGGTACATACGGACTTGAACGACTCGACACGGGGGCTGTTCAACGCCGCCACCTTCCGGAAGATGAAGCGGACGGCGGTCTTCGTCAACACGGCACGCGGGCCGGTGGTCGTGGAGAAGGATCTCATCGAGGCGCTGAATTCCGGCACGATCTTCGCAGCGGGGCTGGACGTGACCGACCCGGAGCCGCCGGCGGACGACAGCCCGCTGTTCCGCACCCCCAACCTGATCGTGGCGCCGCACATCGCCAGCGCCACCACCGGGACGCGCGACGCCATGGCCGACATCTGCGCGCGGAACCTGCTCGCGGGGGTGAAGGGCGAGGCGATGCCGGCGTGCGTCAACCCGCCCGGATGAGCCGTTCCGGTTGGGTGGACGCCCGCCGGTCTCACGGGTCTCTAATCGGCGGTTCGTGCTTGACAGGCCGTCCGGGGCGTCTAACATGAAATTTCATGCTCTCAAGTCCAGGATGGCGGGCCCCGGAGCCCGTTACGCCCCACGCACCAGCCAGAGGTGAATCATGTCCTCCCCCGCTCGACGCCGCCGCCTGGAGGTGGAACCCATCGGCGACGTGACGGTCGTGAACTTCGTGGACCGCAAGATCCTCGACGAGCAGAACATCCAGGTGATCGGCGAGCAGCTCTTCGGCCTGGTGGACGAGGAGGGCGCGCGCAAGGTCCTGCTCAACTTCAGCAACGTCGAGTACCTCTCCTCCGCCGCACTTGGCAAGCTGATCACCCTGAACAAGAAGCTGCAGGGGGTCGGCGGCCGACTCATCCTGTGCAACATCGACCCGCAGATCTTCGAGGTCTTCGAGATCACCAAGCTCGATAAGTTTTTCAAGATCATGAAGGAGGAGCAAGCGGCCTTGCAGGCGTTCTGACCCCGCCCCGATACGCCCCCCCGATGACCCAGACGACCACGTCCGTGACGCGATTGGCCCAGGGCCGGCACAAAGAACCATGTCACCGCCGGCCCGAACACGGACCGCCACGACGCCCCCACAACGCCCGGGGGATGCCGTACGGCCGAATGCAGGAGGCAACGCGTACGTCTCACGTCCCGGCCACGATGGGCCGGTTCCGCGTCAGGAGGCCTTCTCTTGCTCACCACCGAAATGCCAGCCATGACCCTCAAGACCGACCTTGGCGGCGTCCCCTTCACCGACGTGACCATCCCCAGCGACACCGGGGAGGCGCGCAAGGTCCAGGACGACATCGAGCGCCTCATCCAGGGCGGACGTGCGTCCGACCAGGAGGTGTTCAGTGTCCGGCTCGCCCTCGAGGAGGCGCTGGTCAACGCCATCAAGCACGGGAACCAGCTCGACCGCTCCAAGAAGGTCCACATCTCCTACCGTTTCGTCTCCGACCGCCTCGAGGTGCGCATCACCGACGAGGGTCCCGGCTTCGACCCCGCCGACGTGCCCGACCCCACCGCCATCGAGAACCTCGAACGCCCCTGTGGCCGCGGCCTCATGCTGATGCGCCACTACATGAACGAGGTCGAGTACGTCGGCTGCGGCAACACCGTCCACATGGCCAAGGTCTTCCGCGGCAAGAAGTCTTAACGCCGCCCGAACAGCAGCCACGCCGCCAGCGCCAGCAGCAGGCCGACGCCCGCGCCCAACGCCCAGGGCAGCCAGCCGGCCCGCGCCGGGCCCGGCTCGGCCACCTCCACCTCCGGCAGGTCCAGCACGCTGTACTCCGAAAGCCCGCCCTCGACGCGGATACGCTCCTCGTCGAACTCCGCCAGCTCCGGCTCGTCGACCTCGTCCGCCGCCCGCGCCCACGGACGCAGCAGCTCCGCCGCCTCGGCGGCGCTCGCGGGCCGATGCTCCGGCGACTTGCTCATCAGCCGCGCGACGAGGGCGACGAACCCCTCCGGCAGGTCCGGACGCAGCTCCTCCAGCGGCCGCGGCCTCTCGTGCCGGTGCCGCATCACCTTCTCCCGCGACGTGCCGCCGGGGAAAGGCGGCTGGCCCGTCAGCGCGAAGTACAGGGAGCAGCCCATCGAGTACAGGTCGCCACGCGGCCCGACCGCGGAGGCGTCCTCCGTCTGTTCGGGCGCGATGTAGTCCATCGTCCCCACGATGTACCCCTTCCCCCCCACCACCTGATGGTCCTCCACCTCCTCGCCGTGGATCATCGCCAGGCCCAGGTCGAGCACCTTCGCGTGCCCCCTCGGCGTCACCATGATGTTGGACGGCTTCATGTCGCGGTGGATCAGCCCTTGACGGTGGGCGTGGTCCAGGGCGGATGAGACCTCCCCGAACAGCCGCGCCGCCAGGGCCACGTCGAGCCGCCCGTCCTCGACCACCGTGCGAGTCAGCGTGCGGCCCTGGACGTACTCCATCGCGATGTAGTGGACCCCCTTCTGCTCGCCGACGTCGTACGCCCAAACGAGGTGCGGGTGGGTGACCTTGCGGCACATCTCCATCTCGCGCCGGAACCGGGCGACCATGCGGGCCTCGCGTCTGGCCAGCCCGGGCGGCAGGATCTTGAGGGCGGCGAGGCCCTGGCTGCGGTCGTCGCGCACCAGGAACACCGTGCCCATGCCGCCCTTGCCGAGGGGCGCCAGAAGGCGGAACGGCCCGATCACCATTCCGAGGGCGATGCCGCGTAGCAGTTTCGACGCCTGGTAGCGGGTCAGCTTCCCCGTCTGGACGAGGTGGTCGGCGAGCGCGAGGGCCTGGCCGCGTTTGTCCTTCGGCACGGCGCGCAGCGACTCCTGCAGGTCGTCGCGCGTCAGCAGCTTGCTGCGCAAGACGGTCTGGAGGAACTCGTCGGGGGTGGGTGCTTGTTCCGCGATGGGTGCCGTCGGGGTCAGGCTGCGAGTATGGGCCGGCCCACGCCGCGCCTGTGGTCAGTATAGGGCCCGGGGGGCCGGCAGTCGCAGCGGGGGGTCACTCGTCAGCCGGCCTCAGGCGGGCGGACTTCGGCTCGCCTGTCCGGCCCCACAGGCGCACGGGTTTACCGAATGCTGACTGTGTCGATACCAATGCCGAAGCAGAGGGGGGGTAGCAAGAGCATCGATTTCAGTGGAGGGGTGGATCGACCCGCACCCGTCCGGCGACGCCGACGATAGACGCGCCCACCTCGCCTCCGCGCAGGTGAGGATGTGGCTCCCCCACCCTGTGTTGAAGAGGGGGCGGGGGGTGGGGTTGAGAGCCCGCGCCCATAGGATACCACCTCGCCGCACCCGTCGTGACAACCTGCGGCGCATTCAAATGATTGACGCCACCCTGCGCCGCCTGATCGACCCCGTCACCGACGCCGTCGGCGGCTGGCTCGCCCTCCGCGGCCTCAGCGCCAACGCCATCACCGTCGCCGGCTTCTTCGTAGGCACGGGGGCGTGGGCGGCCCTCGCCTGGCAGCAATACCTCCTGGCGTTGTCGCTGATCGCGGCCAACCGCGTCCTCGACGGCCTGGACGGCGCCGTCGCCCGCAAGATGGGGCCCACCGACCTGGGCGGCTACCTCGACATCACGCTCGACTTCCTGTTCTACGCCGGCGTGCCATTCTTCTTTGCCGTCGGCCAGCCCACGCAGGCGCTCCCCGCGTGCTTCCTCGTCTTCGCGTTCGTCGGCACCGGCAGCACCTTCCTGGCCTTCTCCGCCATCGCCGCCAAGCGCGGCCTGACCACCGAGGCACGCGGCAAGAAGGGGATCTACTACCTCGGCGGGCTGACGGAGGGCGCCGAGACCATCGCCCTGTTCGTCGCCGTCTGCCTCTGGCCGCAACACTTCGACGTGATGGCGTGGGTCTTCGGCGGCCTGTGCTGGGTGACGGCCCTGGTACGGATCAGCGAGGCGGTGTCGGCGTTCCGGATGGGGGGCGAGGGGCGGCCCTGACGGGCGTCATGCCATACAATCCCCTTTGAGGGGGGCCGCGATGAACGCGCACGACTGGACGCTGGTTGACGACGGGACGTTCCACGGCTTCCACGGCTCGTGGATCGCATACCTGAAGAGCGCGGTGCGCCGACTCCTCCCGCCCGGCTTCTACGTCGATTCGGAGCAGCACGTCGGCAGGAAGACCGCCGACGTGCTGGCGCTGCATCGGTCGGCCCCCGCAGACGCCTGGCCCCCGGCCTTGTCGGAGCCGGCGGGTACGCTCGCCGTCAAGGAGGCCCCGCCCAGGACCGCTCTCGTCAAGACGCTGTCTCCGGCGGGCAAGGGAGGGCCCCGCTCCTTGACCATCCGCCATGCGCGGGGGCACCGCATCGTCGCCCTCGTCGAGATCGTGTCGCCCTCCAACAAGGGGTCCGAACGCGGGACGGAGGAGTTCGTGGGGAAGGCCGTCGGGGCGGTCAGGGCAGGCATCCACCTGGCGGTCCTCGACCTGCTGCCCCCGACGACGAGCACCCCCGATGGCCTGCTCGCCCTGATCGAGATGGAGCTGAGCGGGGAGGCGGGGGTAATGCCGGATGGCAAGCCCCTGTGCTTCTCGGCGATCTGCGCGCTGCCCTCGCCCGTCGAGTACGTTCAGCCGTTCGCCGCGGGCGATCCGATCCCCGGCCTGCCGCTCTTCCTGACCCCCGACCGCTACATCGACTTGCCGCTCGCCTCGACCTACGAGCAGGCATACGGCGACGCCCCGCCCTTCGCCCAGGAGATCCTGTCGGCACCCTCAAACTCCGCTTGAACAGGCACGCCGTGCGTGTCGGCCCAACCCACGGCGGGCCTGTGCGGATCAACGAGGCGGTGTCGGCGTTCCGGGCGTGGTGAGGACGACGCGGAGCCCCCGGTCGTTGTTCCGGCTGTCCGGCCTCGCCCATTCCGTGTCGCTCGCCCTACCGCCACCCCGCCCCAGCGCCCACGAGCCACCGCGCATGGCCCGCCGCCCCTCCCATGCCGTCTCGGGGCCAGCGTACTCGTCCTGGCACCACTCCTGCACGTTGCCGTGCATGTCGTACAGACCCCAGGCGTTCGCCGGGTAGCTCCCTACCTCGGAAGTCCGGTGGAGGCCGCTCCCGTAGAAGTTGGCCTCCGTGTCGGCGAGGTCATCGCCGAGGTGATACCACCTCGCGAACAGCCCCGCACGGCACGCAAACTCCCACTCAGCCCCTGTGGGAAGCCGGTACACCCGGTCGACGGCCTTCTCCTCCTCGAGATCCGACATCCTTTCGCAGAACCGCCGGGCGTCGTCCCATGACACCGACTCCACCGGCAGCCCACCCGTGTCCATGCCCTTCACCCGCCATGAACCGGCCCCACCGTCTCTGAAGTGGCTGGGGTTGGCGCCCGTGACGGCCTCGTACTGGGCCTGGGTGACGGGCAAGACGCCCATCCAGAAGGGCCGCGTGACCTCCACCGTCTGGAGGGCCGGCCGGGGCCTCCAGCTCTCCCACCCCTTGTGCCGCCCGGTCAGGTACGCCCCCGCCGGGATGACGGCGAACCTCATCCCGACACCGTTGACCACCTCCGGCACGCACGGCCTGACCCCCGCACGCAGCAGCGCGATGATGCGGTCCTCGATCACCCGCCGCTCGGGCGTCTCGCCCTGGCCGCGCAGCCGTCGGCCCAGTCGCAGGATCTCCGCCCGCCCCGCCTCACCGTGCTCCTCGAGCCAGTCGGCGGTGACGTGCCACAATGCGTCATCGTCAGGCGTCCGGTTCAGCCCGTCCAGCAGGCGCGACAGCTCGGGGTGCATGACACGACCTCGGAGCCGGGAAACGGGAGTGCGAGGCGGAAGAGGCTCATGCCGAGCCACACGACACACGGGAGGGTGAGGCTCCTGCCGAGCCGACGATGATGGAACCATCCGCATTGCAATCCGAATCGGCAATGGCGGACATCGTTCGGCTCGGCAGGAGCCTCGCCCTCCCATGCACCGCCCTCACCGCTGCTCCGACCACACGCCGGCCAGCTCCATCAGCATCCGCACGTTCGCGTCCAGCTCCTCCAGGCACACCCACTCCAGCGGCGAGTGGAAGTTGTGTTCGCCCGTCGAGAGGTTCGGCGTCGGCAGGCCCATCTCCGTCAGCCGCGACCCGTCCGTCCCGCCACGCACGATCGACAGGCGCGGCTCGATGCCAGCCCGCCTCATCGCCTCCGCCGCCAGGGGCAGCGCCCGCGGCTCCTTATCCAGCCAATCGCGCATATTGCGGTACTGCGCCTTCACCTCGACCTCGAAGCGGGCCGTCGGGAACTCCGCCTCGATGGTCCTGCCGATCAGCCGCAGCATCTCGGCCCGCTCCGCGAGCTTCGGCGTGTCGAAGTCGCGGAGCAGGATGCGTATCACCGTCTTCGCCACGCCGCCCTCGACGCTCAGCGGGTGCAGGAAGCCCTCACGCCCCTCCGTCGTCTCCGGCGACTGGCCCACGCGCGGCAGCCGGTCCAGGAACATGCCGGCGAGGCGGACCGCGTTGACCATGCGGCCCTTGGCGATGGCCGGGTGGATGTTCGTCCCGTGGACCGTCACCGTCGCCATGTCCGCCGAGAACGTCTCCGTGTCCAGCTCGCCCACGCCCGAGCCGTCCAGCGTGTAGCCGCACACGACGTTCAGCTTGCCGATGTCCACGTGATCGACGCCGTGGCCGATCTCCTCGTCGCAGGTGAAGCAGATTCGCACCGGGCCGCGTGGACGCTTCGGGTCTTCGAGCAGGCGCTGGGCCGCCTCCATGATGACGGCCACGCCCGCCTTGTCGTCGCCGCCCAGGAGCGTGGTGCCGTCCGTGGTGACGATGGTCTTGCCCTTGAGCGCCGCCAGCTCGGGGCATTCAGAGGGCCGCAGCACCTTTGTTGGGTCGCCGGGCAGCACGATGTCGCCGCCGCCGTAGTTGCGATGGATCTGCGGCTTGACGTCCTTGCCGGAGGTCTCCGGCGAGGTATCGACGTGGGCGATCCACGCGACGGCGGGCGCCCCCGGCACGGTGCCCGGGAGGGTCGCGATGACGATGCCGTGTTCGTCCTGCGTGGCGCCCGTGAGGCCCAGGTCCAGCAATTCCTTCAGCAGCAGACGGCCCAGATCGAGCTGCCCCGGCGTGCTGGGGTAGGTGGACGAGCGGTCGTCGGCCTGGGTGTCGATGCGGCAGTAGCGGCAGAAGCGTTCGAGCAGGCGTTCCATGTGGCCCTCGTCATCCGGCGATGCGTTCGATCCGTTGCGGGCACAGCGTCCCCGCCATCGTGCAGGAGTCACATAACGGCTTCCGCGCGTGGCACACGCGGCGCCCGTGGTAGATCATGCGCAGGCTGAACAGCGTCCACTCCGAGGACGGCAGCATGTCACAAAGCTCCGACTCGATCTTCACCGGGGAGACGTTGTCGGTGAGGCACATGCGCTGGCTCAGGCGGGCGACGTGCGTATCGACCGGCAGGCCCGGCACGCCGAACGCGACGCCCAGGACGACGTTGGCGGTCTTGCGGCCCGCGCCGGCCATTTCAACCAGCTCCTCCATCGTCCGAGGCACCTCGCCGCCGTGACGCTCGACCATCTGCCGCGAGCAGAGGATGAGGTTCTTCGCCTTGGTGTGATAGAAGCCGGTCCGCTTGACGAGCTGCTCCACGTCCTCCAATTTGGCGGCGGCCATGCTGGCGGCGTCGGGGTAGGCGGCGAAGAGGGCGGGGGTGATCCTGTTGACGAGGGCGTCGGTGCATTGCGCCGAGAGGATGGTGGCCCACAGGAGCTGGGTGGGCGTGGCGTGGTCGAGGGAGCAGCGGGCGTCGGGGTAGAGCCGGGCCAGCTCGCGCGAGATGCGGCGGGCCCGGCGTCGGGTGTCGTCGGCGTCCATGTGGATTACGGTAGCGACGGGGCGTCACCCCCTCAAGTCCCCCGCCGCCCCCGGCCGATCCTCCAGGGCCACACGCGACGTGCATCGGGAGGGACGGAGATGGCAACGCTTCTCAACCTGGGGTTCCTCGTCGTCGTTCAGGACGGGGGGGCTTATACGGGTTACTACCTCGTGACGAACTCGCTGGGCAGGCCGCTGGAGTTCCGCCTGTCAAGCGCCGTGCAGCCGAACAAGGTGCAGCAGGTCCTCTACGCCGGGACGCTGGCGCCGTACATCTGCGGCGAGCTGATCGGGAAGGCGCTCGTGGACAAGTCGGGCGTGCCGGTCCAGGCGGTGGTGACGACCAGCGAGGCGGCGCTGGAGGTGCGGCGCAAGCTGGATGTGCCGGCCGCCCTGCTCGCCGCCGCGGACGACCCCCGCCCGGGCGGGATCGACCTGCCCGGCGGGCGCGGCAAGCTCTACTGGCACGGCGACTATCCTCAAGACGGCGACGCCCTAAAAACCGTCCTCGGCCAGCTCTCCGCCGGCTTCAGCCTCGCTGAGCCGTTCGAGCGCGTGGCCCTCGCGGTGAAGGAGGCCCGGCAGATGGGCGTCGGCTCACGCGCGAGCGCGGCGTAGGAGCTCGCGCCCCAGCCGCCGCGCCGCCCGTCGGCAGCGGTGCAGCGGCCCGCACACCGGCACCGCTCGCACCAGGATCTCGACGCCGGCCAGCGCGAAGTCCCACGCCCGCCGCCGCCCCGGGTACACCAGCACCGCCCGCCGACACCCCAGCGCGGCGGCGTAGGCCAGCGCCTGGTAGAAGTCCTCCGTGACGACGGCGCCGTCGGGCAGGCGCTTCCACTTGGCGTCCAGCGCCAGGGCGACGCGCTCGCCGGCCAAGACTGCCACGTCCGGGCGCATGGCGACGGCGGGCCGGGCGCCGTCGGCCTCGCAGGCGGTGAAGCTCCGCTGTTCGACGCACGGCAGGCCGGCCGCCTGCACGACGCGGAACAGGTGCGCCTCCCACAGACGCTCCATCGACACGAGCAGCGACGGCATCGCGCCGTCGCCCGGCGACGCCAGCAGGGCGGCGCACAGCCGAAGGAGCGGCCCGTATCGCGGCGGCGCGCCCTCGGGGAGTGTCAACGCGGTGTCACCGGCCGGCCACGCCGCGAGAGACGCCCGCAGCCGCGCCCGCGCCGCCTCCGGGATGGCCGACGCGGTGAGCAGGCGCCCCAGCGCCGCCGGGACGAGGTTGCACGGGATCTCGGCGGTGAGGTCGTCCGCGACGCCGTGGAGGACGGCGCGGCGTTCGGGCGGGGCACGCATCTGGGTGGCGGCGTCGAGCGTGCCGACGAGCGCCGGCCCGGCGGTCTCGTGCCGCCGGTAGGCGCGGTGCATCCCGCCGGCGGCGACGACGTCCAGCTCGTCGGCGAGGGCGAGGGCCGCCATCTCCAACACCGGGGATTCGCACGCCGCGACGCCCGGCGACACGGCATCCCGCAGCCCCAGGAGCCAGGGGAGGTTAGACGCCGGCACGCGCGGGCGGATGACGACCCTCCGCCGTGGCGTCCGGATCACGCCGGCGAAGCCGCCCGGCGTCACCCGCCACACGCCGCCGCCCTCGGGGACGAGGTCGAGCTGCCCTCGATGGTGGGCAAGGAGGTAGGCGGCCTCGGCGTCGTCCAAACGACAACGGCGCGTGCGGCGCTCGGTGAGGTGGAGGTCCTTCATGGCGACACCCGGCGACGGTGCGCCACGGCGAACAGACGGTGGACCCCACCCTCGCTTGATTGCGCCATGCCCGCCGTCGAGACGATCACCACCCCGTCATCGAGCTTCGAATAGGTCAGTGGCCGAAGGGCGAGCGGCTCTTCCGGGATGGCGTCGAGGAACGCCGGGACCAGGTCGGCCAACCCCGTCGGCCACCGCCCGTGTTTCAGCCGGTATCGCTCGCAGGCCACCAGGGCGAGCATCGAGCGGGCGGCGGCAAGCGCCCGGCGCGACTGAAGTCCGGAGTCGGTGAATCGGGATCGGAGGGCGGTCAGATGAGCCTGGCGGAGATCCCTTCCGCGCCACTCCTCATCGATGCGGGCGTCCTCGGCGGCCTGGGCGTCCGTGGCGAGCCGCGCCGACTCCACGGACCTCGTCATCAGCCGGAGGCCATCAGGCAGCGCCCAGGCGGCCCGCATCCGGGCGGCCTCCGGATTCACCGGGCGGCCATCCTTGGGGTCGGCCTCCGCCCCGCCCGCGGCCTCCCCGGAGGCGACGCGCTTGAGAAAGTCGTATGTACTCGCCCGCTCGCCGCGCCGAGCCTCGAGCAGGCCCGTGCCGCGGGTGAGCGGCAGCAGTGAAGCCTGCAACGCCTCGAGGGCCGCCTCGGACGCCACACCCTGCGCCAGAACCCTTTCGGCGCAGCGCACGGCATCCCACGCCAGCTTGCAGCGCCCTGAGTGCGCGGAGAGGGACGACCCATCCAGCGCGAGGGCCGCATGGAGCGCCGCCCGCACGGAGCGCGAGGCGTCGTCGATCTGGCCGTCCTGGGCCAGCGCGAAGGCGTCGAGCCGCAGGGCCATCCCCGCCTGCCGGGCCTCGGTGCCCGGCACGTGACGGCGGCTCGGCAGCTCGGCGAGGCGGCGCCACTCCGCCCGCAGCGGCTCGATCGGACCGATCAGCCGCGCGAGCGCCGCCCGTCGCGTGGGGTCGAGGCCGTCGTTCGGCTCCAGGCCCTCCATGAGGTCATGCCAGGCGTCGGCGTTGGGCCATCCCTCCGGGATGCGCGCCGCCAGCCGGCGGATCAGCGTCCCGCCGTCCTCACCGTCGGGGATCTCGGGCCTGTCCGCGAGGATATCCTCCAGGCGCAACCCCGGATCGCTCGCGTCCAGCTCGCGTTCCGCGGCGGCGATGCGCGCCGCGGCCATCCACGGCACGCACGCCCACACGGCCAGCGCAAGGCCCACCGCCAGCGCCGCGAAGACGAAGGTACCGAGGCCCAGTCGCAGCCAGAGGCTCACGGCGGACCCCCCGGCCCTCCCGGCGGCATCGCTTCCTTCACCAGGGGCGGCGCCGGCTGTCGCCGCCGGCCCTTGTCCCACAGCCGGTAGCCGAAATCCTTGTCGAACCGCTCCACGTCGCCGCCGTCGTCCACCCCGTTGGTCCCGACGGAGTACACCACCACGCCCTCCGCCCACGTTCGGTAGCGCAGCGGCTTGCCGTCGATGGGGTCGGCCGGCACCGCCACCAGGTAGGCCGGCACGAGGTCGTCCAGCTTCGCCGGCCATTTGCCGTGCGCGAGGCGGTACCGCTCGCAGGCGATCAGCGCCACCATCGCGCGGGCACAGGCGAGTGACCTGCGGCCGGCCTGGTTCACCTTCATCGTCGCAGGCATGAGGAGGCGCGTCAGCAGGCCGCCCTTCGCCCTCACTTCATTCTCCAGGGCGGCCTCCGCCGCCGCCTGCTTCTCGGGCGGCAGCCGCGCCGCCTCCACCGCCTTCGTCATCGTGCGGAGGAAGTCCGGGTGGTCGCGCCGCGCCATCTCCCGGTCCGACAGGCGCGTCAACCACTTCCACGCCGCCTCCAGGGAGTCCGTGGGCCCGCCCCCGCCCCCCGGCCCCGCCATCGCCTCCAGCTCGCGCGCGGAGAACTTCCCCTCGATGATCTGCTTCGCCGTGACGTGCATCAGCGCCCGCTCGCCCCTCAGCGCCCGCTCGATCCCCTTCGAATCCATGAACACCGCCAGGTGCTTCTGCGCCTCGGCGAGGTCGGCGTCCGCCTCGCCCAGCGCCAGCGCCCGCTCCACGTTCTTCATCGCGACGGCGGCGATGGCGATGCGGATGAGCTGCGAGATGAGGAACGGCTCGTCCTCCAGCACGCGCGAGGCGTTCAGGCACGCCCGCGCCGACAGCAGCGCCTGCCTGATGTCGCCCCGCTGCGCCCGCTCCAGCGCGTCGAGGTCCATGAGCTGGGCGAATTCGCGGGTCTTCTGCTGCTCGTCGAGGAGCGTCATGATCGGGTTCTCCGCGATGACGACGGGGTGCCGCCCACGGGGGTACTTGATCAGCTCGCGCCCGGCCAGCCGGTGCTTCTGCACCGGCGCCAGGATCCCGTCGAGGATCGCCAGGCGTTCGTCACCGAGGGCGTGGGGCGCCTTGACCGGGTCGCCCAACTTCTCCAGCTCCTTGTAGTCCGCCCAGTTGCGTGGCAGCGCCCTCACGATGTTCAGGATGCGCGGCGAGCTGTTCTCGGCCTCCGGCAGCTCGGGCAGGTCCTTGAACAGGTCCTCGGCCCGCCACCCCGGCTCGTTCTCGTCCAGCTCCGCCAGGGCCGCCTCCAGCCTGCCGAGTGCGCTGCCGCGATGGTACACGAACACGCCCAGGCCCAGCAGCAGGAGCAACCCGATGAACGACGATGACACCCAGAACAGCCGCGCCCAGAGCGATCCGCGCGGTGTCTCCGGGGTGGCTCCCGGCGTGGTGTCGGTGGCGGCGGACATGGGGGTGCCTCGTGTGGGCGGCGGGATGTGTGTAGTTGCCATAGGGCCCGGCCCGCCGTCGTCCAGCCCCGGCGGATCATTCCCGCCCGCCGGTCCGCCCCAGGATCGCTCCCGCGCACGCCTCCGGAACGGAGGCGCGGCCCCTCCCCGTCCTTGCCAGAATGCCGCATCCCCGGTACGATCATAGAACGGCCCGGCTTACCGGGTATTGTCGCTGGAGAGGTGACCGAGCGGCCGAAGGTGCGGCACTGGAAATGCCGTGTGGGCGAAAGTTCACCGCGGGTTCGAATCCCGCCCTCTCCGTTACCCCAGAATCGCTCCGGCGCACGCACGTCCGCGAGACGCTTCACGCCCTTGACCGATGTCAGCGCTCCGCGTGGTCGGGAGGTCCCCGGTGCCGGCGCGCGCCGCCTCCGCGTCTCGCCTCCAGGCCCGTCGGGCACCAGCACCCGAACCGCCGCCGCCCTGCCCCGCCGCACCGGATTCCGTACTCTAGCCCTGCCCACACGTCCCAACCCGGAGGCCTGTCGCATGTTCCGCACCGCCGCCGCCCTGCTCGTCGCGTCCTCCCTGGCCCTGGCCGCCGACAAGGCCCCGGCGAAGCCCGCCGGCACCTGGGAGCGCGAGGCAGGCGAGGCCAAGATCACCTTCGAGATCAAGGCCGACGGTACGATGACTCTCAAAGTCAAGCACGGCGACAATACCATCGACGCCAGGGCGTCCTACGGCGTCACCGACGAAGGGGTGCTGTTCGCGACGATGACCAAGGTCGAGGCGAAGGACGGCAAGGGCCCGGAGAAGGGCGACCTGTTCTCCTTCAGCTTCACCGTCAGCAAGGGCGAGATGACCATCAGCGACCTGAAGGGCACGAAGGTCAACGACCAGGCCCGGAAGCTCGTCGAGGGCGTCTACACCAAGAAGTGATCACGCGAGCGGCAGCGGCGGCTCCTCGGGACGCCGCCGCACCACCCCCAGCGGATCCGCCGGCGCGTCGGCGTCGGCGTCTTCCTGCGGCGTGTAGATGACGCGCAAGTCGCCCAGCGGCACGTCCTCGGCGGCCAGGGGCAGGGCGTCCTCGTCCTCCCCCGGCATCCTGTGCCGGTGTGCCTGGAGCGGCTTGCCGTCGTCGCGGACGACCCGCTGCGAGCCGTCCGGCAATTCCTGGTAGATCAGCGGCGCGGTGACGAGGTCACCGGCGGGGATGGAGCCGGCGCGGCGGCGGGCCTCCTCGTAAGTCGGGAACGCCTCGCTGAGGCGGCCCGCCGTGGTGACGGCCTCGACCAGGAACACGGCTCAGGCGCCCTCCTCGGGCGTGTCGATGCCGAGCTGGCAGGCGACGCGGTCGAGGGCGCGTTCGAGCTGCTTGCGCACCGCGTCCGGCGTCGAGGAGCGCTCGGCCGCCAGCTCGGCCCAGGGCCGCCCGTTGGCACGCTGCTCGGCGAGATAGCGCTCCTCGTGCGACAGGAGTTTGTTGGCGGCCTCGAGCAGGTCGCGGTTGGCGGCGAGGACGCTCGGAGTCTCGGCGGGGTCGTTGGCGGTGGCGAGGGCCTCCTCGGCGGCGGTGCCGGCGAGCTGCTGGCCTCGGCCACGGGCGTCGGCGCGGCGGGCGTGGTCGATGAGCTTGTTACGGGCCATGCGGCAGAGCAGGGCGAGCAGGTCCTGCGGCGAGTCGAGGTCGTACTGCCCGCGCCCGACGCGCACGAAGAAGTTGGCGAGGACGGACTGGCAGATGTCCATGCTGTCGAGCGTCCGCCGGAGGCGCGGGTCGGTGAGCCGGACGCGGATGGCCCGGCGCACCTCGTTCTCGTAGCGAGCGACGATCTCGCGCGCCGCGTCGGGGTCGCCGCGACGCAGTCGGCCGATCAGCACGTGGAAGTGGTTGGCGGGTTGCACGGCGGGTCGATCTCCGTCAGTGAGGTTATTCTACCGCATCGTGCGGAGGGCGGAAGGGGGATCTCCGCAAGTTGTCAGACCGGTTGCGGGCGAACCCTGCCGGGGCGTGGGCGGTCTGTCTACTACCTCACCCCCTAACCCCCTCTCCGAAGGGGAGGGGGGGATCGCAAGAGTGAGAAGAGTGGCGGAGGCGAGGTGCACGCCTCTCTTGAATGACTGGGGCCAACAGGGGGAGGCGCATACTTCCCCGCCGGAGAGGCGATGATCTTACGATCCCCCCTCTCCGCTTCGGAGAGGGGGTTAGGGGGTGAGGTAGGAGGCCCACGCCATGAACGCCGTCAATCCGACACACGACATGCTCACCGCACTCGCCGGCGTGGCCGGCGTCGGCACGTTCGAGGCCCACCTCACGGTCACCCTGGCGGGTGCCGATGAGCTGACGCGCTTCCGCACGGCCTGCGCGTCCCTGGGCGTCAAGTGCATCGTGATCGAGCTGCCGCACGGCCAGGTGCCGACGCAGCCCATGACCTCGTCGTACCACAAGGGCACCGTCCAGCAGGCCGCCGCCGAGGTGGCCGCCCTCGCGCACGCCCTCACGGCGGCCGGCCACGCCGTCAGCCGCGTCAAGCTGGAGGCGGTCACGACGAACACCGGGGTCCCACGCACCGACGCCGAGGCGGCGGCGCGGCCCGCCGGTAACTACTTCGAGTTCCACGTCAAGGCCCTGCTGGCGGAGGGGGCGGGCGTGGAGGCGCTGCGTTCCGTCTGTGAGCGGCACGGGGCACACCTGTCGCGCAACGCGCTCAAGCAGGATACGCTCGGGCGTCAGGAGCGTTTCATCACCCAGCGTGCCTACGGCGTGGGCCGCGACAACGCCGAGGCGGCGTTCGCCCGACTGACCGACGACCTGGAGTCATCCGGTTACGTCCTCGGGCAACGCCTCCGCGAGTACTCGATCTTCGACTCGGACGCGCGCGTCGACGCCGGCTGGATCGACCCGCCGGAAGGGGAGGACCACGCATGAGCCCAGATGACCGTTCGCGGCTCGTGTGTCCGGGGTTGACTTTGCGACCCCGGCGGGCGCACGCGCCGGGGTCGCCAGAGCCGGACCCCGGCCACCCGGAACCGACCCACCTGATGTCTTCCCTCGCGAGCCTCCTCCGCCGCCTGTCGGCCTCGCCGCAGGCGTCGGCGTTCGTGCTGCGCGGCGGCCTGCTCACGCGCCTGTGGGCGGGCCCGTCGCGCCGCGTCACGCGCGACATCGACCTCCTCGCGCTCTTCCCCCGCCAGGAGGTGGCCGAGCGCGTCCTGGCGTGGGTCGGGTCGGAGGGCTTCCTGTCTCAGGAAGCCATCTGGCAGGAGACGGACTTCCCAGGCGAGCGCTTCCAAGTCGAGGTGGACGGCGAGCCGGTGCAGATCGACGTGGGCTTCGGCGACCCGCTGGAGCCGCCGGCGGGGTGGCTCGATTACCCACTCGTCGGTGGCCCGGCACGGGTGCTGGCGGCGGCGCCGGAGCTGATGGCGGCGTGGAAGCTGGACGGCCTGATCGAGCACGGCGTGCGCCGCTGGCGCGCGAAGGATCTCCATGACCTGTGGCTGATCACCGGCTGCTGCCGGCTCGATGCGGACGTGCTACGCCGGGCCGCGCGGGTGGCGTTCGACACGCACCGCCACGATATCGGCGCGACGCTGAGGCTCCTGCACGACGCGGCGTGGTGGGGCACGGAGGCGGTGCGCCTGCGCTGGGACAAGTACCGTGGGGCGGCCGGCGTGGACGTGCCGGCGGACGTGGTGTGGCTGGCGGCGGAGGTGGCGGCCCGCCTCACGGGGATGGGGGTGGGGGCATGAATGAGCTAGAGTGGCTGACCTGCGCGGTGCCTGTGCGGATGATGCGGCGGGGCGGCAGCGCCGAGCCGCGCGCCTGGTTCCCGAGGCCCGGGCAAGATGTGCTGCCGATCGGGTGGCGGCGCTACCTGGCGGCCTGCTGCTGGCGCGTCTGTTTGGTCGGTGCGGAGGGCCGCGCCCGAGAGCTGATCGAATACGCGGAGGGGTTCGTAGAGAGGGCACCGGGCGAGATGGCGTCGCGGCGAGTGCAGGGATGGTTGCGGGGCGGGGCGCCGGCGTCGCTCCCGTTGCACCGGCTGCTGTGGGGCATGACCTCGCCGCTGGCGCGGGCCGCCGGCGAGCTGCGGAACGTCGTCGGCCATCACGCCGGGCTCTCCGCCGCGCGGAAAGGCCGGGAGGCGGCGCTGCGGGACGCCCAGGCCGCCGAGGCCCGGGCCCACTGCGCCCTGATCCGCGACATCGTCGGCAACCCATTCCGCCCGCCCACGTTCGATCCCGCGTGGCGGACGCGGACGGCGGCCGGTCTGGCCCAGGCCGCCCACGACGAGCGTCTGATGCCGTCACGCGAGCTGGACCCGGCCCGGCTCGCGGTCCTGTCGGACGCCCTGGAAGAGGCGGGCTGCACCGACACCGACATTCTGGGGCACCTGCGTTCACCCGGCCCGCATGTGCGTGGCTGCTGGGTGGTCGATCTGATCCTCGACAAGGAGCGGGCTGCGTGAAGATGTACATCCTCATCCGCGAGTCGGTGCCGGCGGGCTTCGCCATCCTCGCCGCCGCCCATGCGTCGCTCGCCTGCTACCTCCGGTTCCGCGAGTCGCCGGAGGTGGCGCGGTGGCTGTCGGGGTCGTTCTCAAAGGTTGTCTGCCGCGTGAGCGACGCCGAAGTCGAGGCCGTCAAGGCGTTCGAGGACCACGTCGTGCTGACGGAGTCGGCGCTCGGTGGGGCCGAAGTCGCCCTCGCCTTCCGTCCGCGCGAGGAGTGGCCGAAGGCGTTCAAGTTCTACACCTTGTGGAAGTAACGCCCCGCCGGGACACGCACGCCATGCCCCCTGCCTCGCTGCCCGCCGATCACGATGCCCGCATGGAGCGAGCGCTCCTCGCGCTCGACGGCCTGTCCGTCGGCGATGCGTTCGGGGCGAGCATCTTCGACCCTGCGATGCCCGACCCGCTCCACAGGCCGCGCCCGCTCCCCGCGCCGCCCTGGATCACCACGGACGACACCGAGATGGCCGCCGGGATCGTCGAGGTGCTGCGCGGCCACGGGCGCGTCGATCAGGACGAGCTGGCGCGGGTCTTCGAGCGCCGCTACTGGGCCGACACGGATCGCGGCTACGGCCCGAACGTCCACGCCATCTTCCGGGCGATGCGGCGCGGCGTGTCGTGGCGGGAGGCCGCGCTCGCCCCGGCGGGCGTCCCGCCGGCCTTCGGCTGGCTGGAGCGGGTGGGCGTGTGGCTCGGGTGGATGAAGCCGCCGCCGGATCGGGGCCGGGGGTCGCTGGGCAACGGCGGGGCGATGCGGGTCGCGCCCGTCGGCGCCTACTTCGCCGACGACGTGGCGGCGGTGATCGAGCAGGCCCGCGCCTCGTCCGAGGTGACGCACGCGCACCCGGATGGGATCGCCGGGGCGGTTGCCGTGGCCCTCGCCGCCGCGTGGGCGTGGCGGTGCCGGGCGGGGTCGGAGACGCACACGCCTCAGGGGATGCTTGACCACGTCATCGCACACACACCCGGCGGGCCGACACGGGAGAAGCTGGCTCGTGGGCGGACGTTGCCGACGGGGGTCTCCCCGGACGAGGCGGCGCGTGAGCTGGGCATCGGCACCCCGATCACGTCCGCCGAGACGGTCCCGTTCACGCTCTGGTGCGCCGCCCGGCACCTGACCGATTACGAGGAGGCGGTCTGGACGGCGGCGGGCGTGGGCGGCGACATCGACACGATGTGCGCCATCGTCGGGGGGGTCGTGGCCCTCGGCGCGGGCCGAGAGTCGATCCCCGCCGCGTGGCTCCAGGCGAGGGAGCCGCTGCGGATGTGATCACCTCCACAGTGGCTCGCGTGTCCTCGTGGAATGACCGCGAATGGAGGAGGGCACTCCGATGGCCGAATGGCGCCAGATTCGGGACGGCGGGCTGTTGCTTTACGACGCCGGCTTCTACCCCGTCGGCGAGGCGGATGCGTTCTTCGCCTGGCTGCGTGACTCCGTGCCGTGGAAGCAGGAGGCGGTTCGCGGGCGGCCCCTGCCCCGCCTCAACGCCTGGTTCGCCGACGACGGGCTACGCTACGCCTACTCCGGCCTGTCGCACCTCGGCGCCGGCTGGCTGCCAGAGCTGGTGGAGGCGAAGCGCCGCGCCGAGGCCGCGTGCGGGGCGGCGTTCAACAGCCTGCTGCTCAACCGGTACCGGGACGGCCAGGACTCCATCGGCTTCCACACCGACGCCGAGCCGGAGCTGGGCGACAACCCCGTCGTGGCGACCGTGTCCTTCGGCTCCGAACGTGCCTTCGTCCTCAAGCACGGCGCGTCGAAGGAGACGATCAAGTACCGCGTCGGCCACGGCAGCCTGCTGGTGATGGGCGGCGCGTCGCAGCACCACTGGCTGCACGCCGTCCCGAAGACCGACGAAGCCGTCGGCGAACGAATCAGCCTCACGTTCCGCCTGATCCGCAGGGCATGAAGCGATGGAGGCGGGACAGGGCAGTAGGTGCGGTGGTCCAGCGCGGGGGCTGGACGCCCGCCGACACTGGCCGGGCAGGCACGTGCCGTGTTCGCGGCGTGTGGGAGGGGCGAGCGGCGGCGTCGCCGGCCGTATTGACGGCCTGGCGGGTGCGGGCCGGGCGATCAAGGGCGTAGGCCTTGAAGCCCTTGAGGAGGGCATGGCATGGCCCCCGTGGGGGCGTGGTTGTGTGGACAACCACGATCCCACGGGGGCCTGCATCGTCTTCTCCCTTTGGTCGCGGCGACGCCGCCCGGGGTTGAACCGTGGCTCGCTTCTCTTCATCGCTACAATGAGGCCATTCGCCGCGTCGGGAGCCATGCCATGCCAGTCAAGGTGCAGGTGCCGCCGAACCTCAGGCCGCACACGGACAACAAGGGCGTCGTCGAATTGGAGGGCGCCACGGTCGGGGCCGTGCTTGAGGCACTGCACGCACAATACCCCGCGACCGCCGGCAAGGTCATCGACAAGGGATCGCTCCGCCGGACCCTCAACGTCTTCCTCAACAACGAGGACATCCGCACGCTGGGCGGCCTCGCCGCGCCCGTCAAGGACGGGGACGACATCGCCGTCATCCCCACCGTCTCGGGGGGCGAAGACGAGGACGAGGACGAGGAAGGCGACGAGGTGCCCGATGGCGCGGCCATCTTCCCTGAGATCCCGGCGGACCTGGGGGTGAATCCGCTGCTGCTGTCGTCCGTGCACGCGATGGTGTTCCTCGCCGGCTCCGAGCGTGCCATCGTCAACCCCGAGGCGGCGGACGAGGCGGTGCAGCAGATGGCGGCCTACCTGCAACGGCTCACCGGCCCCGAGCTGCGCCGCGTGCAGGAGGACATGGCGACACTGGAGGGGTACGCCCGCCATGCGAAGTGGCCCAAGGGGCTGATCCTCGCGCTGAAGGGCCTGCTGGAAGACCTCGGCGTCGGCGCCGGGGCCGGGGCGGCCGACGACGATGAGGGCGGGGACGAGGGCTGAGTGCGGGGGCCACGCCCATGCCGTTCCACGAATTCCCGCCCGCCCCACCTCACCCCGGTGTCGAGCTGGCGGCGTTCACCGAGCCGTACCGCGGTGAGGCCGTGAACGGCGACGGCCTGTTCGTCGAGACGGGGCGGGCGGACGGGGCGTTGATGCTCCTGATGGTGGATATCACTCACCACGGTCCGTCGACGATCCCGACGATGCTCGCCATCCGCGACGCGCTTGGCGAGGCTGGCACCGAGGGCCTCGAGCCGTCGGCCTTGCTGGATCTGTTGCACGGGAGGGTCGCGGCCGAGTGGGACCGGACCAACAACCTCGCCTGCGCCTTGGCGGTGAAGGTCGGCCCGCCGGACGAGGAGGTCGTCGTCTCCAACGCCGCGCAGCCTTCACCCTGGCTCCGACTTCCCGGCGCGGCCTGGCTGGAATGGAGCTGGCCCGGCGGGCCGCTGCTCGGCCTCCCCTTCGCAGGCGTGGACTTCCCGGAGGCCTCGGCGCTGTTGCCGGCAGGGGCCTCACTGCTCGCCTTCACCGACGGCGTCACCGAGGCGGGCGCGAAGTCGGGCGTCGGGCTGTTCCAGCGCGGGCCGCTCGCCGCGTTCCTCGGCGGCCTGCCCGATGGCGCGGCCCCGGCCGAGGTGGTCGCGCGTCTTGAGGCGGCCCTGCGCGCCTACGTCGGGGCCGCGTGGCCGGACGACGACACGACCGCCTTCTGCCTGCGCCGGCCGTGAGGCACGCCCTTGCGGGGGCCGGGCCCGGGGAGGTATGATTGACCATCCGCCGCCCGGCGACAGGAGTGCCACCGTGATCGAGACACGCACGGCCACACACCCCCTCTTCGACCCCACCAGCCTCCTTGGCCAGATGTGCGTCAAACTCTCCCCGGAGGGGAAGATGCGCGGCTACCTGAGTGCGACGTGGGGGCGCATGCGCTCGGAGGGCATCCCGCCCGCCGTCCCCCATCGTCCCGACATCCTCGCCGCCCTCGCACGCCTGTTGGCCGGCAGGGCGCCCGCCGGCGGGGCGGCCCCCGGCCACGAGACGGTCCTGAACGGCGACGGGGAGACGATGGACCCGGACCTGCCCCCTGTCCTCGACGCCTGGCTCATCGACAAGGCCGCCGTCGTCGAGGCGTCCGGAGAGGGCGGCCCGTGGGACGCCGCCGGGGCGCTGTGCCTCGTCCGCCACGGCGCCGGCCACGCCTTGACGGGGGCCTTCTTCGGTGCGCCCTGCCTTCACCCGTGCCGCTGCCGGGCGTTCCTGTTCGAGCCGGAGGTCGTCGCCCGCATCCAGGACGCCGTCGGCGAGCGCCCGTGGCTCGATGTCTTCCGCGCGGAGGTGCTGGCCGACAACTTCAAGGCGTCCCAGGCCCTCGCCGCCGCCCCGGAGATGGGCGGCAGGGCCGGTCCGGGCGGCATCCTCCTCGGCCCCGTGCCGGGGCCCGACCGGTACGCCACCCTCCCGCCGCGGCCGGGGCCGCTCCACGTCGTCATCGTCCTCGACACCCCGGGCTGAGCCGGATCCCCGCATCCGCGCCGAACGTGGCCTATAATGGCGGTATCGGGCGGTCGGGCCCCTCCCCTCTCCACCGGCCAGACCCCGTACTGGACCCCCCTGGCCGTGAGGATGGCCCGATGTGTGGAATCGTCGGCTACGTCGGCGTGCGCGCCGCCGAACCCGTCCTGCTCGAAGGTCTGCGCCGGCTCGAATATCGAGGCTACGACAGCTCCGGCGTCGCCGTCCTCGACGGCTCTCGCCTCCAGATCCGCAAGAAGGCCGGCCGCATCGCCGCCCTCGCGGACGAATTGGCCCTCGACCCCGTCTCCGGCGGCACGGGCATCGGCCACACGCGCTGGGCCACCCACGGCGGCCCCAGCGACCGCAACGCCCACCCGCACGCATCGAGTGACGGCCGCGTCGCGGTCGTCCACAACGGGGTCATCGAGAACTACGCCACGTTGAAGCGCCGCCTCCAGGATGAAGGCGTCGAATTCGCCTCCGACACCGACACGGAGGTCATCGCCCAGCTCATCGCCCAGAACCTGCACGGCGACCTGTACGATGCCGTCCTCCGCACCCTGCCGATGTTGAAGGGCACCTACGGGCTGGGGGTCGTCAGCCCGCTGTTCCCCGGCACCGTCATCGGGGCACGGCTCGGCAGCCCGCTGGCGGTCGGCCTGGGGGAGGGCGAGAACTTTCTGGCCAGCGACCCGATGGCCGTCGCCGGACGCGCCCGCGGGGCCGTCCACCTGGCGGACGGGCAGATGTGCGTCCTGACGGCCCGCGAGTACCGGATCAAGGATGCCAAGAAGGGCAGCGTCCAGGGGACGGTCCTGCGCATCGAGCATCAGGAGGCGGACCTGGGCCCCGGCGAGTACGGCCACTACATGCTCAAGGAGATCCACGAGCAGCCGGAGGCGCTGGAGAACGCGCTGCGTGGCCGGCTGTGCGACTCCGACGCGACGGCCCGCTTCGGCGGGCTGAACCTCGACCCGCGGCAGCTCCGCGACGCCGAGCGCGTCATCCTCACGGCCTGTGGCACGTCCTGGCACGCCGCCCTCGTCGGGGAGTACCTGATCGAGGAGCTGGCACGCATCCCGGTGGAGGTGGAGTACGCCAGCGAGTTCCGCTACCGCAACCCGCCCATCGAGAAGGGCACCATCGTCATCGCCATCACGCAGTCGGGCGAGACGGCGGACACCCTCGCCGCCATGCGAGAGAGCAAGCGGAAGGGGCATCCGACGCTGGCGCTGTGCAACGTGGTGGGCAGCACCATCGCGCGGGAGGCCGACG
>CAZVZK010000119.1:0-30824 GCA_964630925.1 uncultured Alcaligenaceae bacterium | reverse complement strand
CCGCAAGCTCAAGGACGGCAGCTAACGGTGGTAAGTCACCTTGGAAGGGCTGGTCGCCCTCCCCCCTTCCCACGTCGAGGGATTTTGCGTGGCGAATTCTTGGCCTGCCGAGACAATCCCATTCTGAGCAGCCAGCATCGCCGAAGGCCCGGCCGGGCGGCCTTCCCGTTGGCGGCCTTCCCGTTCCGGACCGCATGGGTGGCCACATGGACGCCGAGAAGCACCGACAGTTCGCCGATCGCCTGGTGAGGAGCCAGCAGCGCGTGTTCCGATACGTCGTGTCGCTGGTGCCGAACCGGGCGGACGCCGAGGAGCTGTTCCAGCAGACGTGCCTGACCCTGTGGGAGTGCTGGGAGCGCTACGACCCGGCGCTCGACTTCTTCCCCTGGGCCTGCGGCATCGCACACAACCACGTGCGGAACTTCCGCCGCAAGCGGCAGAACGCCCAGCCGCTCCTTCAGGCCGACGTCCTCGAACTGCTCGCCCAGCGGAGCCTCGAGCTGCGGCAGCGAGAGGATGGCCGGCTGGCCGCCCTGCATGACTGCCTGGCCGCCCTGACCGATGGGAATCGGAGCGTCGTCGAGGGCTACTACGGAGGCCGGACCGTGCAGGAGATCGCGGAGCAGCGCTCGGCGTCGGCGAACGCGATCTACAAGATGCTGGACCGAATCCGCGCGGCGCTGCACGACTGCGTCTCGCTCCGGCTCGCCAGTGGGGAGGCGTCATGAGCGAACTCGATCAACTGCGACACCTGGCCAGCGCACTGATCGACGGGACGGCGCGTCCAGTCGATGCCGACCGGCTGTCGGCCCTGCTGCGGGAACGCCCCGAGCTGCGCGACGCCTACCTCGGCTACCTCGACACCCACGCGGCACTGTGCTGGCAGTTCCGGGATCAGGCAGCCGCGACAGCCCCGGCAGCCCCGGCGAAACCGTCACCGGCACCGGCGGGCGTGCGCCGCCCGGACGCCGCGGCCTGGCTGCCATGGCTGTTGACGGGCGTCGCGGCCGCCATCGCCCTGGTGGCCTTGCTGTGGCCGAGGGGGCAGGCGCGGGTCGAGCCGCCCGGCACTGGCGCGGACGGCACGGAGGCGGCCGGCTCGATCGCGGCCTTGCTGGTGGACGAGGCCGGGGCCGAGTTCGCCGCGGGGCGCGGCCCGGACGGGGTCCGCTTCGGCCCCGGCCGGTACGAGCTGCTGAAGGGGACCGTCCACCTGCGGTTCGCCCAGGGGGCCGACGTGGTGCTGGCCGGGCCGGCCCGGTTGGAGGTGAGAGGGCCGCAAGGGATTCGACTGGTGGACGGCAAGATCCGGGTCATCGCGCCGCCGACCGCACGGGGGTTCACGGTCGCGACGCCAGACGCGGACTTCGTCGATCTGGGCACCGAGTTCGGGTTGCGCGTCCAGCGCGGCGGGGCGAGCGACCTCTACGTGTTCGACGGGCAGGTCAACGTGGCCGATCCCCGGTCGGGCAAGGTGCTTTCTGAGGTCCTGGGGGGCAAGTCGTCGCGCTCGGTCGAGGGCAAGCTCGCGGCCGCGCCCGCATTGAAGGAAGGCGACTTCCCGACGCCCGGCGCGATCGGCCTGAAACGCTGGGAGGAGCACGAACGGGAGATGCGGAAGGACCGCACCCTGCTGGCGTTCTTCCCGTTCCGCCGGGCGGGGGACGAATCGGTGCTGGTGAACGGGGCCAAACAGGACGCGATGGCCGACGGCCGGATCGTGGGGGCACGCTGGACGACGGGGCGCTGGCCGGGGAAAGGGGCGTTGCTCTTCGACGGCGACACGGACCACGTGCAGATCGACGTCCCCGGCGAGCACCAGGACCTGACAATCGCCGCCTGGCTGAAGGTCGACAGGCTGGACTTCGTTTACAGCGCTATCCTGAACTCCGACGGATACGATCTGGGCAGGACCCACTTGCAGCTGACCCGGCAGGGCTACCCGCGCGGCGGGGTGGCCGTCGTGGGAAACTTTGACGACAAGGTCGTGGGCAAGCCTGTCCCCCTGGGCAAATGGGCCCACGTCGCCCTGGTGGTATCGGCACGCACCCGCTCCTCGCGGATCCACGTGAACGGTACCCTGTCCCGTGAACGGCACTGGCGGGGTGATCAGGTCGTGCGTCCCGGCCCGTGCCGAGTCGGCAACTGGTTGCCTGATCCGAAGGACAAATTCGCGACTCGCCCCTTCCGGGGCCAGATCGACGAGTTGGCGGTCTGGGGCCGTGCCCTGCCCGAGGACGAGCTGAAGCGGCTCGTCGAGGCCGGCCGGCCGGGCCTGCTGTGGGACGAGAAGTAATTCGAAGTTGAGCCAATCC
The DNA here is from genome assembly GCA_964630925.1 of uncultured Alcaligenaceae bacterium. Classification (GTDB taxonomy): domain Bacteria; phylum Planctomycetota; class Planctomycetia; order Gemmatales; family Gemmataceae; genus RGDT01. Next base: position 28,509 of record CAZVZK010000119.1, on the reverse strand, counting down.
ATTCGGGAGATGACGAAATGAACCCGTATCGCTGTCACGGGCCGGTGTCCAGGCGGTCGTTCCTGACGGCGGGCACCCTCGGCGTGGCCGGGCTGAGCCTGGCCGACGTGCTGCGCCTGCGGGCGGCCCAGGGGAAGGCGAGCGCCGCTCCGGACACCTCGGTCATCTTCGTCTGGCTGGCGGGCGGGCCGCCGCACCTGGACATGTACGACATGAAGCCCGACGCCCCGGAGGAGTATCGCGGCCCGTTCCGCCCCATCAAGACCAACGTCCGCGGCATCGATGTGTGCGAACACATGCCGCTCCACGCGAAGTGCGCGGACAAGTACGCCCTCATCCGCAGCATTTCTCACAAGTTCAACGACCACGGCGGCGGCAGCAAGCGCGTGATGACCGGCCGCATCCCCAACACGCCGACGGAGACGGTGAACGACTCGCCGGCGGTCTGCACCGTCGTCGCGAAGATGCGCGAGCAGGGCAAGATCGGCCTGCCGAACTGCGTCTCGGTGGTCGATGGCGGCAGGGCCGGAGTGGACACCTACGCCCAGGGTGCCGCGTACCTGGGCCGGAAGTACGTGCCCTTCATCGTGGACGGCGACCCGAGCAAGGCCGCCTTCAAGGTGAAGAACATCGGGCTGGATCAGGAGATGGCCCAGCGGCTCGACGACCGGTTCACGCTGCTGCGCGGCATCGAGAAGGTGCGCCGGGAGGGGGACAAGAAGGGAGGCATGAGCGGGCACTACGAGCGGGCCTTCGACCTGTTGACGAGTACCCAGGCCCGGATCGCCTTCGACCTGTCACGAGAGCCGGTCAAAGTGCGCGAGCGCTATGGGATGCACGCCTGGGGGCAGCGTGCCCTGATGGCGCGGCGTCTGGTCGAGGCCGGGTGCAGCTTCGTGACGGTGGTGATGGAGAACCCGCACATCAACGGCTGCTTCTACAACTGGGACACGCACGCGGTCAACCACGACAACTTCATCGACATGAAGCTCCGCCTGCCGCGCTACGACCAGGCGGTCACCGCCCTGGTCGAGGATCTGCATCAACGCGGGCGGACGAAGGACGTGCTGCTGGTGGTCACCGGGGAGTTCGGCCGGTCGCCGAAGATCAGCCAGGCGTCTGGGGGATCCAAGGGCATGCGCTACGGCCGCGAGCACTGGCCGCAATCGATGTCGGTGCTGGCCTGTGGTGGCGGGATGAGGCACGGGCAGGTGGTCGGCTCGACGAACAAACTGGGCACGCATCCGCACGACAACCACCTGACGCCCAACGACCTGTGGGCGACGGTCTACAGGCACCTTGGGATCGACCCCGACCACAACCTCTACGACCAGCAGGGCCGGCCGGTGCCGATCCTGCCCTTCGGCGCGCCGATCCGCGAGTTGACCTGACGCCACGCGGATGAAGCCGCCTCGGCCACTCCCCGCACGCCTTCGAAGAAGGGTCCAATATGGAAGGACAGCCTTCGCCCGCCTCGCCAACAGGCCCGCCGATTGTCGCATCCACAACTACCGGACACTCCCACCCCCGGGCGACCGAACGATGACCAGGCAAAGCTACCCGGCCTGCGGCTCCCCGAATCATTCCCTCCCTCGGCACCTTGCTCGGAGGGGGCGGCATGCCGGGGGGTGGCCGCCCCACGGCGGGTTTGGGAGCGTTCGCCGGTCTTGATGTACTCTTCACGCAGGTGTCCGATGACAGGTTCTCTCCTTTGCAGTGCCGAGTTCACTCGCCGCCAGGCCCTCATCGCCGGCGGCCTGGGGACGATCGGCCTGTCGCTGACGCAACTGCTGCATGCGGAGGGCCGGCCGCGAGCGAGGGGCGCGAAGTCGATCATCCTCGTGGTGCCCTGGGGCGGCCCGTCGCAGCACGACACCTTCGATCCCAAGCCCGACGCCCCGGCGGAGGTCCGCAGCCTGTTCAGGCCCATCGCCACGCGGACGGTCGGCCTGCGCGTGGGCGAACACCTCCCCAGGCTGGCGGCGACGTCGGACCGCTGCAGCGTCCTCCGCGCCGTGTCGCACCGCATCGGCACGCACAACCCCGCGACCCACCTGGCCCTGACCGGCCACCCACCCCGGGTCATCAACCAGGAGCTGACGAAGGCGAAACGCGAGGACTTCCCCACGCTGGGCTCGGTGCTGGCGAAGACCCGCCCGTCGCCAGACGGCCTGCCCTCGTACGTGCAGTTGCCGTTGCCGATGATCGACAACGGCGCGTTCACGCCCGGCCAGAACGCGGGCTTCCTGGGTGCCGCGTTCCATCCGCTCGTCGTGACGATGGACCCCAAACTCGGCAATTTCAGCGTGCTGGGCGCGAACAGGCCGGCGGACGTCGGTCGCGAGCGATTCGACTCCCGGCGCGGCCTGCTCGCCCAACTCGACGCGCATGCGGCTCACGCGAGCAAGGCGGACGCCGCCAGGGACATGGGCACGTGCTACTCCAGGGCGTTCGACCTGCTCCGGTCCGCCGCCGGCAACCGGGCGTTCGACCTGTCGCGGGAGCCGGACCGCCTGCGAGACCGGTACGGCCGCGGCATCGGGCAGAGCATGCTCGCGGCCCGCCGACTCGTGGAGGCCGGCGTCCGGCTCGTCCTCGTGGCCGACACCACGCCCAACACCAACGGGAAGTGGGACACCCACGGCGACCTTGCGAAGCCGCTCGCCAACCATCTCCGCGAGTCGGACCAGGGACTGTCGGCGCTGCTCGACGACCTCTCGCTGCGCGGCCTGCTCGACATGACCGTCGTGGCCTGGATGGGCGAGTTCGGCCGCACGCCCAGGCTGAACTCCAGGGCCAACGGCGGACGCGACCACTGGCCGCACGTCTATTCCGTCCTTCTCGCCGGCGGGGGCATCCGGGGCGGGCTTGTCGTCGGTTCCTCGGATGCGATGGGGGCCCACCCGCGGGACGGCCGGGTCCATCCCGCGGACGTCCTGGCGACGTTCTACCACCTGCTGGGGGTGCCGCTGGACACGGAGCTGCGAGACCCGCTCGACCGCCCCTATCGGCTTTGTACAGGGACGCCGATCGCTGCGTTGTTGTGAGGAAAGAGGGCGGCTGAAGGGGTTGGATTCGTGACCCCTTCCCGGGGGCGATGAAGTGGAACTCGGAGTTGCATCATGCGGAAGGCGATCCTCGGCCTGCTCGGTCTCTGCTTGTTCGGCGTCGCGGTCGGCCGCGCCGAGGAACTGACGGTCGATCAGGCCAAACGGCTGGCCCAGGAGAGGAGCGGCAGGCTATTGCTCGATGGCCTGACCGCGCTCTCGCCCGAGGCCGCGAAGGAGTTGGCGAAGCACGACGGCTGGCTGTCGCTCGACGGCCTGAAGAGCGTCTCGGACGCAACAGCCGAGGCGCTGGGTCAACACAAGGGCCAGCTACACCTCGACGGGCTGACGAAGGTTTCGGGCGGGCAGGCGAAGAGCCTGGCCCGCCATTATGGCGAGCTGTCCCTCAACGGGCTGACCTCGCTCTCGGACGAGGCAGGCGTTGCTTTCGCGAAGCACACGGGTGGTCGGCTGTACCTCAAAGGGGTAAAGACTCTCTCGACAGAAGTAGGCAAGGCGCTGGCTCAACGCAAGGGTGCCGGACCTTCCAACAAGGTCTGCCTCGACGGCGTGGAATCACTCACCGTTGGGGCGGCCGAGGCTTTGGCGGAAACGCATGGCCACAACTGGGATGGGCGATTGCCCGCCATGAAGACCATTCCCCAGGACGTGGCCAGGGCGCTGGCCAAACGGCAGGGGGGGCTTTCCCTGGAAGGGCTGACGTCGCTCTCGGACGAGGCGGCGAAGGAGGTGGGAGGGAAACTGGGGGGCCATCTGCCGCGGCTGACCTCGCTCACGGTCGGTAGTGCCAAAGCGATCGCCGGACCGGTTCCGGGGCAATTTCATCGGACGCTAAACCTCGATGGCCTCACTGCGCTACCCGACGACATCGCCGTGGCCATTGGCGGCAAAGACAGTCGCGGCAACCTGTACCTCAACGGCCTGACTTCGCTCACGCCCATTGCCGCGAAAGCCATCTGCCAGCGCGAGGGCGACCTCTATCTCAACGGCCTGGCGACGATCTCGGAGGAGACGCTTAAGGCGCTGGCCGAGCATAAATCGCCTGGCTACGCCCGGCCGGTCGTCTACTTTCGCGGGCTGACGACGCTGTCCGACGAGGGGACCGCGATCCTGGCGGCGTGGCCGAAGTGGAGCGGCGAACTGCCCGCGCTGGCGAAGCTCTCGGAGAAGGCCGCGGCGACGCTGGCGTCGTCGCGGAACTTCGACGGGAAACTGCCCGCCGTGAAGGCGCTCTCGCCCGAGGCGGCGAAGGCGCTGGCCGGGCGCAAGGGCAACCTCTCGCTGGCTGGCCTGACGAAGCTGAGCGACGAGTCGGCACAGTCGCTGGCCGAATGCCAAGGCGGCACCCTGTCCCTGGACGGCCTGACGGAGCTGTCCGAGAAGTCCGCCGCAGCCCTCGCCAAACGCAAGGGTCGGCTGTCGCTGAACGGCCTGACCTCGCTCTCCGACGGCGTCGTCAAGGCGCTGGCGGCGCACGAGGGCGACTGGCTGTTCCTCGACGGCCTGACCGCGCTCTCCGGCGACGCGGCGAAGGCTCTGGCGGCGCATCGGGGCGTCGTCACGCTGCCCGAGAAGCTCAGGCCGAAGGTAACCAGAGACGTCGCAGCAGCCGACGCGAAGGCCGTCCGCGCCTTCCTCGACAAGCACTGCGTGGATTGCCACGGCGCTGACAAAAAGGAAGGCGATTTCGCCATGGACAAGTTGGCTCAGGACGAGGTCTCCGCCCGCGTCGGCTATGCGTCGATCCTGGAGCGGCTGGTCGCCGGCGACATGCCCCCTTCCAGCAAGCGGCGACCTGCCGCCACCGAGACGGCCCCCGTGATCAAGTGGATTCGCGCGAAGCTCGACGAGCCGCTGAAGGGCCAGCCGACGTACTACCCCGTGAAGGAAAAGCCGATCGACGGCAACCGCCTCCCTCACGCGATCCTCTTCGGCGGCAAGCGCGGTCCGAGCGTGCCGCCGCCGCCGCGCCTGTGGCGGGTCTCGCCGGCGGCCTACACCAAATGGCTCGGCGAGTTCAACGCCCACGGCCTGCAGCAGCCCTTCGGCCTGATCCAGGAGACGGGCTTCCGCGACTTCTCGGCGCTGTACGCCCCCGACGAGGGGGCCACCGGCCTGCTGCTGGCCAACGCCGAGCTGCTCGTCAACGCGCAAGTGCGTGGTCACAGCCTGGTGAACGTCGTCGAGACCCCGGCCGCGGCGAAGGAGACGTTGTGGCCCAATGACGGGCGCACGAAGACCGCGACGGAGGCAGAGCGCGAGAAACTGAAGAAGGGCGTCCGGGTGCGACAGGGCAACGGTCTCTTCGCGCCGCTGATGCACCCCGACGTCAGGCCGAACAAGGACGAACTCGAGAAAGCCATCCGCAAGCAGTACGAGACCGCCATCGCGCGGCAGCCGAGCGAGAAGGAGCTGAAGAGCGTCCTGGCGCTGTACGACGACGTGGCCAGCGAGGGCGACCTGCCTCTGGCCGGCAAGACGATCCTGATGGCCCCGCTGATGACGCCCGAGGCGATCCTGCGCTTCGAGGTCGGCCTGGGCAAGGAGGTCCGCAAGGGCGTCCGCATCCTGTCGCCGCGCGAGGCCGCGTTCGCGATCAGCCTGTCTCTGTCGGACAAGCGAGACCTGGGCCTGCTCTCGGCCGCCGCCAGGGGCAAGCTCGCCACGCGCGATGAGGTGGCCGAGGCCGTGAAGGGCATCCTCGACGACCCGAAGGTCGCCAAGCCGCGCGTGCTGTGGTTCTTCCGCGAATACTTCGATTACTTCCGCGCCCCCGAGGTGTTCAAGGACCCGCTGCCCGATTACCTCCAGCGTCGCGGCATCGGGCACAACCCTGGCGGCTACGTCGCCGACACTGACTTCTTGATCCTGAACATCCTGGCCCACGACAAGGACGTGCTGAAGGAACTGTTGACGACGAGGACAACCTACCGTGGCCACGAACTGTTCCGCCCCGACGGCCCGGTCTTCCGCCACCTTCCGCCGATCGCGCGGGAGAACCAGGATAGAAAGACATCCGGCCGCATCGGCATCCTGATGCAGCCCAGCTGGCAGGTGGCCTGGTCCACCAACTTCCACAACGACATCGTCCGCCGCGGCCGCTGGGTGCGCGAGCGTCTGCTGGGCGGCCGCGTGCCCGACCTGCCCATCGACACGGCCGCGATGATCCCCGACGACCCGCACCACACCCTGCGCCAGCGGCAGATGGCGACCCGCGCCGCTGCGTGCTGGAAGTGCCACCAGAAGATGGACGAACTGGGCCTGCCTTTCGAGGACGTCAACCACTACGGCGTTCCGATTCGCGGCGAGGAGGTGCTCGACCTGGCAGCGACGGAGGCCGCGCGTACCAGTACCAAGGACAAGAAGGCCAAGGTCTACCGCCACGCCCCGCTGGACACGACGGGCCTGATCGCCTTCAGCGGCGACCCGAGCATCGACGGCCCGGTGCGCGACGCCCCCGGGATGCTGCGCCGGCTGGCGGCGTCGGAGCGCGTGCGGCAGGTCTTCATCCGCCACGCCTTCCGCTACTTCTTGGGTCGCAACGAGACGCCCGGCGACGCGGTCACGCTGCAAGAAGTCGATGCGGCTTACGTCAAGAGCGGTGGCAGTTTCAAGGCGATGCTCGTGGCGCTGCTGTCCTCGGAGTCTTTCCTGTTTCGCTCTGTTCCTACGAAAGGCGACAAGAAGTGACCATTCCCACCAACAACAGCCGGTGCGACGGCACGCACCGGCGCGAGTTCCTTCAGATGGGGGCGGCGGCCCTGTGCGGTCTGACCCTCGCCGACTTCCTGCGGGCCGACGCGCGCTCCTCGCTCGATCCGGGCTACCGCAAGAGGTCCATCGTCAACGTCTGGCTCGCCGGCGGAGCCTCCCACCTCGACACGTTCGACATGAAGCCCGACGCTCCCGTGGAGATCCGCGGCGAGTTCAAGCCCATCGCGACGAAGGTACCGGGCATCCGGATCTGCGAGCACATGCCCCGCATCGCCGCCCGGATGGACCGCCTGGCCCTCATCCGCTCGCTGACCGGCACCGTCGATTCGCACGACGGGGCGATGTGTGCGACGGGCTATCCGCCGGGCAGCCTGAAGAACATCGGCGGGCGTCCCAACATCGGCTCCGTCGTGTCCAAGCTCCAGGGACCGACCAACGGCAACGTCCCCACCGCCGTCGCCATGATCTCCGGCTACAACGCCAGCGAGCAGGCGTATTCCCGCTCGGCGGGGTTCCTCGGCCCCACCTTCGACTGCTACTCCCCCGACACTGCGGCCGGCCGCGCCAACCTGACCCTGCGCAACGTCACTGCTGCTCGCCTGGAGGGCCGCCTGAAACTCCAGGCGAGCTTCGACTCGATGCGCAGGGACCTGGACACCAGGGGCAGCATGCAGGCCATGGACGCCTACACCCGGCGGGCCGTGCAGTTCGTGACCTCCCGCGAGTTCGCCCAGGCGCTCGACCTCACCCGCGAGCCCGATCGAGTCAGGAGCCGTTACGGCATCGGCATCGGGCCGACGAAAAAGCTCGGCCTCCAGAATGCCAGGTTCCTCCTGGCTCGCCGGCTGATCGAGTGCGGGGCGCGGTGCGTCAACCTGACCTGGGAAGAGGGTGGCGAGCGGCGATGGGACACGCACTCGAAGAACTTCGCTGCCCTGCGGGACGAACTGTTGCCCCCCTTCGACATCGGCCTGAGTGCCTTCCTGGATGACCTCGAAGCCCGCGGCATGCTCGACGACGTCCTCGTGCTGGTCTGGGGCGAGTTCGGACGCACTCCGCGGATCAACAACAATGCAGGACGCGACCACTACGCGCCGGCCGCGTCGGCGCTGCTGTTCGGCGGCGGCCTGAAGGTCGGCCAGGTCATCGGCAGCACCAACCGCTACGGTGAACGGCCACTCGATCGCCCGATCCACTACCAGCAGATGTTCGCCACGCTGTATCGGCACCTCGGGATCGACCCGGCGGTGGCCACCGTGGTGGACCCGAACAACCGACCGCAATACCTACTTGAGCATACGGATACGATCCGCGAGCTGATCGCGTGAAGCACGAGGCCCGACGAAGGAAGCTGCCATGTTCACGATCCGACCGAGCTTCTCTGAAGGCTGTTCGCGGCGCGCGTTCCTGCGCGTCGGCGCGGCAGGGCTGGGCGCGCTCGGCCTGCCGCGTCTCCTCCGCGGCGGCGAGCCGGCCGACAAGCCCTGGGTGCGGGGCAGGTCGGTGGTGTGGCTGTGGCTCGGCGGCGGCCCGCCGCAGGCCGAGACGTGGGACCCCAAGCCCGACGCGCCGGACTCCGTGCGGACGATGTTCGGGACGACCAGGACCGCGCTCCCTGGGGTCGCTTTCGGCGGCCACTTCCCGAAACTGGCGGAGCGAGCGGACCGGCTCGCGGTCGTCCGCTCGTTCCAGACGCCGTGCAAGGACCACCAGGACAACTGGGTCCGTGCGATGCTCACCGGGACCGATGCGAAGTTACCGCCGCCCAGTGCCGGGTCGGTCTACGCCTACCTCCGGGGGACCAACCACCCCAGGACCGGGGTGCCGAGCTACATCGTGCTCGACAGCGGCAACAACAAGGAGTTCCTGCAGGAACACTTCCTCCGCGGCAACACCCCCGGCGACCTGCCCAACGCCTACGCCCCGTTCAACCCGGCGGGCGTCATCACCAAGCCGCCGAAGCCGACCGGGCCACAGCGGAAGCCGGACGGGGAGGTCACCTTCTCGCCTCTGCTCCAGAACATGGAACTGCGGCTCCCGGCCGACCGCGTCGCGGATCGCCGCAAACTGCTCCGCAGCTTCGATACCGGGGTCCGCGCCCTGGAGTCAGACCGGGCGTTCGCGGCCCATGACGCCTACGTCGAGCAGGCGTACACGGTGCTCAAGGGGAGCGTGGCCGAGGCGTTCCGCCTCGACCGCGAGGACCCGAAGACCGTGGAGCGGTACGACACGAGCCACATCACGCTCACCTGTCCCAACTTCCTGAGGCTGCCGGACTTTCCCCGGCGGCCGTCGATGCTCGGCCGGCAGATGCTGATGGCCAGGCGGCTGTGCGAGGCCGGGGCCGGGCTGGTGATGGTCGAGAACTGCGGCTGGGACTTCCACGGCGGTGACGGGCTCAACCCCCCTCAGAAGGCCGGGCTCGAGGGCTTCGGGCCACAGCTCGACCACGCGGTGTCCGCGTTCCTCGATGACCTGAAGGACCGCGGGCTGGAAGATCGAATCCTGCTCGTGGTCTGCGGCGAGATGGGGCGCACGCCGAAGATCAACAAGAGCGGCGGGCGCGACCACTGGCCGACCCTGGCCCCGCTCCTCCTCGCCGGCGGCGGGTTCAAGATGGGCCAGGTCATCGGCAAATCGGACGCCCAGGCCGGCCGCCCGGTGACGACGCCGGTAACGCCGGCCGACCTCGTGTCCACCGTACTGCAAACGCTGCTCGACCCGACGAAGTTGCGGCTGTTCCCGAACATCCGGGCCGACCTGCTCCGCCGCGTCGAGCAGGGGACGCCGATTCCCGGGCTCACCTGACCCCGCCGGTGGCGAATTTGCGGGCCGCCGAGACAAGACATGGAGGGCGTGAATGACCAGTCGATTCCCATGACGGGGTGATGTGCGCGACGGGCTGGCCTCCGGCCTGCTGATACGATCCGCGAGCGGATCGCGTGAATGCCGCTGCCGCGCCCCCAACCTCCTCCGCGAAAGTAGGTACACGATGATCGACCCGACGAGACTGCTCGACCGCCGCAACGTCCTCAAGGGCATCACGCTCGGCGCGGGGGCCGTCGTGCTCCAGCCGTTCCTGAGCCGCCTGGCGGCTGAGGCCAAAGGCGAGGCTCCGCCCCCGCGCGTGATCTTTTTCATGGAGAGCAACGGGCTTTACCCGCGGCACATCCAGCCCAAGGGCGTCGAGGTGCCGCGCGGCGGCCCCACCCGGCTGACCGACCTGGCGATGAAGGGCCTGGAACTGCCCGAGCCGATCTCGCCGCTCGCGCCGTTCAAGAGCCGCCTGGGCATCATCCAGAACCTCTCGCACAAGGTGTCCGGCGGCGGCGACCACGGCAAGGCCTACGGCGGCCTGGGCTGCTACCACTGGCGCAAGGGGCCGGCCGCCCAGACCATCGACCACGCCCTGGCAGCGGCGAGGCCGGGCATCATCCCGGTCGTCGGCCTGGGCGTGCCCCCCTCGGCGGACGCCGTCTTCATCAACAGCGTGTCGGCCGGCGGCCCCAAGAGGCCCACGCCCATCGTGTGCCAGCCCGATCTGGCCTTCCGGTCGCTGTTCGGGAGCGTGGCGGAGGGCAGCGCGGGCAAGGCGTTCAAGGCGCGGAACAAGCTGCTGGACTGGGTCCGCGACGACGTCAAGCGCGTCCGGAGCGAGCTGGGCGGCGAGGAGCGCGAGAAGCTCGACGTGTACCTCGACACCTTCGAGCAGATGCGCACGCGCCAGGACAAGGTCAACGAGATCAAGGCGCGCCTGAAGGCCAACCTCCCCGCCATCGACAAGTTCGACAGCAAACGCACGACGCAGCGGTTCGAGGCGCAGTGCGCCATCGCCGCCTCGGCCCTGGCCTCGGGGCTGACCAACGTGGTGACGATCGACGCGGCCGGCGGGGTGGGGGCGTACCACACCTGGAAGGAGCTGGGCGTCGAGGTCGACGGGCACGGCATCGGCCACATGGACGGCCCCGACAAGTACTCCGTGCCGATCCGCAAGTTCCACGCCCAGAGGGTCGCGGACCTGGCGAAGCGTCTCGACTCGATCAAGGAGGGCGACGGCACGATGCTCGACAACACCCTCATCGTGTGGATGAGCGACTCGGGCGAGGCGCACCACGGCTTCTGCAACGAGTGGCCGATGGTGCTGGTCGGCAACCTCGGCGGGCGGCTGAAGACCGCAGGCCGGTTCCTGCAGTACCCGAAGTATCAGGCCGCCGGGCACCGGACGGTCGCGAACTTCTACCTCGCGCTCTTGCACGCGGTCGGCGACAAGAGGAAGTCGTTCGGCGATTCAGACTCCGCCCTCAAGGACATCGATACGGCCGGCCCGCTGGCCGAGATCCTGGCGTGACGCGACCCCAGAAGAGGCGAGAGGAGTTCTGACGATGTCTCGTTTCCATCAGGCCGTGCCGGCCCTCGCCGGCATCCTGGCTCTCGCCCTGGCGGGCCACTCGCCGGCCGAGGACGGCACGGAGCCGGAGGCCAGGGCCCCCGCCGGACTGCGCATCCAGAACGCCGGCAATAGCTGGAGCTACAGCTCCTCTCGGCTGCGGGCGATCGAGGCCGCGGCGGGGATCAAGGGGGGAGTGAATGATCCCCACTCCGAGGTCATCGACGGCAAGCCGGTCCCGATCTACACCCTCGGCGGCCTCAACGGCAAGAAGAAAGGCGCTCGGGAGTGCGCCACGCTGAAGAGGAAGCTGGAGGCGGGCAAGATCGACGTGTTCACCTACTCGCACTCGGGCTGGCACGAGACCGAGATCGCCGAGGAGGTCGCGGAGTTCGGCCTGAAGCACAACAAGGACTTCCGGGTCGTGTGGCAGGCCGGGTGGATGGTCCACGACGGCCTGAAGATCAACAAGAACGGCCCGGACCGCGACGCGGTGAAGATCGCCGACCTGCGGGCCGCCCTCGACAAGGCGCGCAAGCGCGTGGAGGCCAAGGTCGAGGCGATCAACAAGAAGCACGGCAAGCGGGTGGTGTTCCTGGTCCCGGTGGGCGATGCCTTCGTGAGGGTGAGGGAGATGGTCGTGGACGGCAAGTTCCCTGGCGTGACCAGGCAGTCGGAACTCTTCAACGACGACATGCCCCACCAGGGCAGGCTGGGGTCGCTCCTGCAAGACTACTGCACCTTCGCCGCGCTGTACCAGAAGTCGCCCGCGGGCCTGGAGATCAAGCTCGACAAGGAGATCACCCGGGAGCAGAACGCGATCCTCCAGAAGATCGCCTGGGAGACGGTCTCGAAGTATCCGCACGCCGGCATCGCGATGTGAAGGAGCCTCGATGAAAACGACATACCCGGCGGCCCTGCTCATGCTCGCAGGTACGGTCGCGATCACCGGCCCGTCCCGGTCCGCCGCTCCCCCGAGGCCGGCGAAAGCCCCGCCCGCCGGGCTGCGGGTGATGTTCAACGGCAACAGCTGGTTCGGATTCGTGCCGGGGGGCGTCGCCGAGCAGGCGAAGGCAGCCGGCATCAAAGGACACACGGAGGTGAAGCCCGCGAAGCCGAACGACCTGAGCCTCGTCGAGCAGGGCAAGGTCGACGTCTACGCGCACGGCGTGCACTGGTGGACCGAGCCGATCCGCGACGCCGAGAAACTCCTCACGCCGGCGCTGAAGGCCAACCCGAACTTCCGCGCGTACTACCACGCGGCCTGGCTCGTCGGCGACGGGCGCGCCAGGGAGATCAAGACCAAAAACGATTACGACGGCTCGAAGCTCGCCGACGTGCAGGCCGCGCTCGACAAGACTCGCAAGAGCGTGGAGGCCAGGGCGGACGAGATCAACAAGAAGTTCGGCAAGCCGGTGGTGTTCGTCGTCCCGGTCGGCGAAGCCGTCATGAGACTCCGCGCTCTGGTCGCCGGGGGGAAGTATCCAGGGGTCAAGAAGCAGTCCGAGCTGTGGACCGACGCGATGCCGCACGCCGGCGTTCATGTCATGGCTCTCAGCGGCTATTGCCACTTCGCCGCGATTTACCGCACCTCGCCGGCCGGACTGAAGATCGCGAGGTTCAAGGAGCTCACCGACGAGCAGCACGCCATCCTTCAGGAGATCGCGCGGGAGACCGTCTCGAAGTATCCCCACGCCGGGATTGCCAGGTGACCGGCGTTCCGCTCTTGTGACAATCTTCTCCGCCTGTGGCGAATTTTCGGGCTGCCGAGACAATCCAACCAGTGCACCAGCGGCAAGATGTCGTCGCACACGGGCCCACTGACCGCCAAGCCTGCAAGAGAGGTCATGGTAATGCTTCCCACCCTTACTCACCTTCGATTCGTTCGCCTCTCCCTCGCTCTGCTGCTCGCCGGCTTCTTCGCCTTCTCGGTGTTCGTGCCGGTACGGGCGAACGCTGCGGCTCCGTCGGCGAAGGCGAAGCAAGAGGTGGGCGGCCCCCTGCGGGACGTCATCGACCGCGAGATCAAGGCGGCCTGGGTCAGGGAGAAACTCACCCCGCCGAAACGCTCGTCGGACTCGGTGTTCCTGCGGCGCGTCTACCTCGACCTCGTCGGCATGATTCCCACCTACGACGAGGCGACGGCGTTCCTGAAGGACACCGACCCGAAGAAACGCGAGAAGCTCATCGACAAGCTCCTGGCCGACCCTCGCCATGCCCGGCAGCAGGCCCAGGTGTGGGACCTGGCCATGCTCGGACGCAAGCCCAGGCCGGTTGAAGGTGTTGTGGGTTATCGCAACCGCGGCAGGTTCCGTGAATGGCTGGGCAAGCAGTTCGCGGCAAACGAGCCCTACGACAAGATCGCCGCCAAAATCCTCCAGGCCAGGGAGGACGGTTCGCAACTCTACTTCGCGGTCTATCGCAATACCGACGAGATGGTCACCGCGGCGAGCCGCTTTTTCCTGGCCACGCAGATTCAGTGTGCCAGGTGCCACGATCACCCGTACGAGCCCTGGACGCAGAAGGACTATCACGGGATGTCCGGGTTCTTCGTCCGCACGATGGTCGTGGATGTGGCCGGGAAGCCCGCGGAAACGAATCAGAAGGGCAGCAAATACCTCGTCGGCGAAAAGACCACCGGCGAAGCGCTGTTTGCGGTCGAAGAAATCGATCCGAAGACAAAGAAAAAGAAATCGATCCCCATCAAGCCGAAGTTCCTCAGCGGCTCGGAGTTGATGGAGCCGGAGCTGCCGAAGGATTTCGTCGAACCGAAGTTGAAGCCCAACGAGCTGCCGCCGAAGCCGGCCTTCTCGCGCCGCGAGAAGTTCATTGATTGGATGACGGCGAAGGACAACCCGTTCTTCGCCAGGGCGACGGCTAATCGCGTCTGGGCGCAGTTCATGGGGCGAGGCTTCGTGCATCCCGTCGATGACTTCAACTCGTTGAACAAGCCCAGCCATCCGGACTTGCTCAAGGCGATCGAAGGGGAACTGGCCGCCCACAAGTTCGACCTCAAATGGCTGATTCGCGAGATCGTCAACAGCGAGGCGTACCAGGCCACCGACGTCGGCCCCGTCACGGATGCGTTGCCGAGGAACTACGAACGGGCCAGGATTCGCCCGCTGAGCGTGGAAGAGCTGATGGCGTCGCTCCACATCGCCACCGGGAAGGGCGTCGAATCGGCGTTGAAGGCCGAGCCGAGCTCCCAGATGTTGCAGTACCTGGGCGAGCCGGCCGATGGCCAGGGAAGGTTCCAGGGAAGCCTGTCGGAGCATCTCTTCCTGCACAACGGCGACCTGTTCCGCGGCCTGTGCCGGCCCAACAAGGGCAACTTGCCGGAGAAGTTGCTCACTGGTTCCGAGGAGTGGGCCGCGAAGGTCGAGCGGATGTTCCTGTCGGTCCTGAGCCGGCCGGCGACCACCGAGGAGAAGGAGCGATTCGTCAAGCACCTGATGGTGGACACCAAGGACGCGAAGCAGGCGGCGGGACGCATGGAGGAGGCGATGTGGGTGCTGGTGTCGTGTTCGGAGTTTCGGTTCAATCGCTAATCACGCCAACAGGGGGAAGCACATGAAGACGAACACCCAATCGGGCGCCTGCGACACGGGGCACCACCTCAGCCGGCGTTCCCTGATGACGGGGCTGCTCACCACGGCCGGGGGACTGGCCATCGCCAACTGGGGCGCGCTCACGCATTCGCAGTCGATCGCCTCGGAGGCGAAGCGAGCAGGCAAACGCTGCATCATGCTCTACATGGAAGGCGGCGCCAGCCAGATCGACACCTTCGACATGAAGCCGGGCCGGCCGACCGCCGGCGAGTTCCTTCCGATCCAGACCAAGGTCACCGGCATCCAGGTCTGCGAATACCTGCCGAACGTCGCGCGCCACGCCGACAAGCTCGGCATCATCCGCAGCATGCGGACGAAGACGCCCGATCACGGCCCCGGCGGCTACTACATGCACACGGGCTACCATCCGAGCGAGCGCTTCCCGCACCCCGAAGCCGGCGCGATGATCGCCAAGTACTGCGAAAACCCGGAGAGCGACCTGCCGAGCTTCGTCAAGATCGGATCGGGAAGCGGGGTGTACGGCGCGGGGTATCTCGGGCCGAAGTACGAGCCGTTCGTCGTCGCGGAAGACGGGAAGGTCCCCCCCTTCGTCAACCCCGGCGTGTCGGCGGAGGTCCAGGATCGCCGCGGCGATCTGCTCGACTTCATGGAAAAGCGATTCGCCGAGCAGCGATCCGGCGAGCCGTTCGCGTCACACCGCACGGCCGAGCTGCGGACGGTCCGACTCATGCGCGCCCGCAAGGCGTTCGACGTCACCGCCGAGTGGCAGAAAGCCAAGGACCGCTACGGCGACAGCAAGTTCGGCCGCGGTTGCTTCACCGCGATGAAGCTCGTCGAGGCCGGCGTGTCGTTCGTGGAGGTCGGGCACGGCGGGCACGACACCCACATGGACAACTTCCCCATCTCCAAGGCGCTTTACTCGGTCATGGATCCTGCCTGGGGCTCGCTGCTGGACGACCTGACGAAGCGCGGCCTGCTGAAGGACACGCTGGTCGTGTGGACGAGCGAGTTCGGCCGCACGCCCGCGATCAACGTCCGAGCCGGCCGCGATCACTTCGGCCGCGCATGGACGACCGTGCTGGCCGGCGGCGGCATCAAGGGCGGCCAGCACTACGGCTCCACCGACCGCGACGGCTTCGAGGTCGTGGAGAACCCGGTCAGCGAAGCGGACTATATCGCGACCATCTACAAGGCCATGGGCGTCAACCACCGGGCCAAGCACTTCCTGGGGTCGCGCCCCATCTGGGCGACGCCGGAAGGCTCCAAGCCGATCAAGCAGCTGCTGGGCTGAGCACCAACCTCATGAGGGACTGTCCGATGAGAGACTTCGTCAAGGTGGTGTTCGCGCTGTGCTGTTCCGTTTTCACAGCCCAGGCCCACGCACAGGAGAAGGACTTCGCCAGCGCCAAGGTGGTGTTCCCCCTGCCGTGGAACAGCGACATCATTTCCGCCGTCGCGTTCATCGGCAAGGACAAGGTCGCGGCCGCCAACCGACGCGGAGACATCCTGATCTGGAACCTCCCGGCGTCCGGCGACAAGAGTCCCGACCCGGCTCGGCGGCTGGTCGGACACACCGGCGCGATCAATCGCCTCCTGGTGAGTCCCGACGGCAAGACGCTGATCTCCGCGGGCAACGATCGGACCGTCAGATTCTGGGACGCGCTCACGAGCGACGGCAAGCCCGGCACGATCGTCATGAACGACGGCTACGTGCGTGCCGGCGTCTCGGAGAAGGTCGCCAAGCTGCCGGCCCCGCCGCCACCGGTTACCGCGAAGGTCGTCGAGCAGAAGCCGCTCCGCGAATTCACGGGCCACAAGGAATGGCTCTGGGGACTCGCCATTTCGCGCGACGGCAAGACGCTGGTCGGCGGCGACGACTCGAAAACGGTGATCCTGTCGGACGCACAGAAGGGCACCGAGCAACGCCGCTGGAAGGTGAAGCAGTGGGTCCGCGCGCTCGACGTCTCCCCGGACGGCAAGCTCGTCGTGACGGCGGAGCACTTCCCCCAACTGAGCGACAAAGATGTCCAGCCCGGCCTGCGCGGCTGGGACGCACAGACCGGCGAGATGAAGTTCGATGCCAGCAAGGTGCTGAACGGTGGCGTGACCTCGGTTCGGTTTTCCGAGGACGGCAAGCACCTGGCGATCTGCGTGGGCAGCATCGACCGCGATGGGCCGGCGGGAAAGGTGTTCCTGCTCAACCCCACGACCGGCGAGAAGGTCCGCGAACTGACACCGTCGCACCAACGAGGGGCCACCGATCTGGCTTTCCACCCGGACGGCAAGCACCTCTTCACGTGCGGGCGCGACCGAGCGGTCAAGATCTGGCGGCTCAGCGATGGCGGGCTGGTCCGCGAAATCAATCTCTCGCTCCAGGACAAGAACAAGAAGGGCCCATTCACTCCAACGCTCCACGCGATTTCGATCGCTCCCGACGGCAAACTGCTGGCCGTCGCCGATGCCGAAGGGCAGGTCGTGATCTGTTCGCTGAACGCCCAGGATGCGCCGAAAGAGGCACGCTGAGGTTTCTCCCGATGGCAGAACCACAACTCACCGACCCGCACGACCCGGTGATGACCGGGGAGAACTCGTTCCTCCGCCTTTCGGCGGACGGCGGACAGACCTTCGTCCACCGCACCAGCCATTGGCGCGTCCTCTGGTCGCCCGCCGGCCAGGGGCACGTCCTGTTCATCGAGAGCCCGCTCGTCGGCGGTTCGCCGCGCATCTACGCCGACAACGCCGGCGTCGCCCGCTTCCTCCAACGCACGATCGAGACGATGCTGCACGAGCCGTTCGCCGACGAGTCGCTGCCGGTCATCGACGCCGAGTTCCTGCGCACGGGCCACTCGCTGAGCACGGTCGAGGAGCGGATCGTGTCATCGGACGACGAGATCATCCTGGCCTGGTGGGATCTGATGGCCCCGTTCGTGCTCACGCTGCCGCCGGGGGCGATGGGTCGCCCGCTGGGCGTCTACACGACGTTCCTGCCGGCCCGCGCGGCCCAGTTGACGGTGAGCGACAAGGCAGCGTCCGGGCAGGTGGTCCCGCAGGACCGGTTCGGCAGGCCGATGACGAGCTGCTGCCTGGCGTGGTCGGAGACCTGGACGAGGCCGAAAGGATGACCGGCATCATGACACCACGCTACCTGAGTGTCCTGCTGCCCCTCGGCTGCCTTCTGGGGATGGCTGGGGGCCGCGGTGCCGTCGCCGAAGGCACGACCCCCCGTCTCGTGAAGGAGCGCGACGTCAAACTCGGCAAGGAACTCGAGTACCTCGTCTTCGACCTCGGCAAGGGCGTCGAGCTGAAGTTCGTCAAGGTCGCGGCAAAGGGCAAGACGTTCGCCATCGGTTCGTCTAAGCAAGAGCAGGACGCGGCCGTGAAGAAGTACTTCGACGGCAAGCGGCCGGCGTGGATGGACTTCGAGAACGAGCAGGAGGTCACCCTGACCGACGACTACTACATCGGCCGGTTCGAGGTGACACGCGGCCAGTTCCGCCGCTTCGTCGAGGACGCGAAATACACGACCGAGACGGAGACGACCGAGGGCGGATACGGCTGGAACGAGAAGGAGAGCAAGTTCGAGGGCCGCGACAGGAAGTACTCCTGGAAGAACACGGGCGTCTCCACCCAGGCCGACGGCCACCCGGTCACCAACATCACGCGCAACGACGCGCGGAGGTTCTGCGAGTGGCTGGCGAAGAAGGCCGACGGCAAACTGAAACTGCGCGAGGTGCGCCTCCCAGGCGAGGCGGAGTGGGAGTTCGCCTGCCGGGCGGGGAGCAAGGACCGGTTCGCCTTCGGGGACGACGAGGAGAAGCTGGCCGTCTACGCCAACGTCGCCGACGCGACGGCGAAGGAGGCGTTCCCGAAATGGAACACGATCAAGGCGAAGGACGGCCACGTCTTTGCCGCGCCGGTGGGGAGCTTGCAGCCGAACGCCTTCGGCCTCTACGACATGCACGGCAACGTCTGGGAGTGGGTCGAGGACTACCACGGCAAGTACTCGGCCCTGCCGAAAACGCGGAACGCCATCCAGACGACGAAGCAGGGCGAGGACCGCCCCATCCTTCGCGGCGGGGCGTACTACAACGGGGCGCGCGAGTGCCGCTGTGCCTACCGCTATCTCGTCGGCATTGGCGGGCGCTATGGTGCCGCCGGGTTCCGTGTCGTGTGCGTGCCGTGAGGTTCTGGGGGGCCTGATGCGAAGACTCGAACTCCTGCCGATCTTGCTCGCATTCGCCAGTGCCGCGAAGGCGGACGAGCACCGGCCGATCCTCGACTGCACGGGCCCCAAGGGCGCTGACGCGAAGACCGTCGCGGTCGCGCAGAAGGCGTGGGCGAAGCGCCTCGGCGAGACGAGCCATGAGAAGACGCTCCCCCTCGACAAGGCCGGCAAGGTGACCGTCGAGATGGTTCTCATCCCGCCGGGGAAGTACTACCGCGGCGAGGGGAAATCCGCCACGCTCATCACGCTGACGCAGCCCCTGTGGGTGGGGAAATACGAGGTGACTCAACGGCAATACGAGGCCGTCATGGGCAGCAATCCCAGCCACTTCGCGCGGGAGGGCAAGGACGCGGCCCTCTATCCGGTGGAGTGCGTCAGCCACATCGATGCCCTCAAGTTCTGCCAGGCCGCCTCAGAGGCCGGCGGCGAGTTCCGCCTTCCCACCGAGGCCGAGTGGGAGTACGCATGCAGAGCCGGCACCCGGACGCGGCACTCCAACGGCGACTCCGACGACAGGCTCGGCGAGGTCGCCCAGTTCGGCGGCAACAACCGCAAGGCGACGGAGAAAATCGGCAGCAAGTCACCCAACGCCTTCGGCCTGTTCGACATGGCCGGCAACGTCTGGGAGTGGTGCCAGGACCCCTGGACGGACTCCTACGACATGCGGACGACGACCGACCCGGCCGGCCCGGAAACCGGCCAGGGCTGCGTGACACGCGGCGGCTCGTGGGCCAGCTCCGCCGACAACTGCCGGTCGGCCCACCGCAGCCGCGACGCCGAGACCTACGGCGGCAGCCACCTCGGCTTCCGCATCGCCTGGACCCCGACCCGGACGCCCCGCAAGCCGCCCGCGCCACTCGACTGCACCGGCCCGAAGGGCGCGGATGCCAGGGAGGTCGTCGCGGCACAGAGGGCGTGGGCGCGCCACCTCGGCGAGTACAGCCACGAGAAGGCGTTCCCCCTCGACAAGGCCGGCAAGGTCACGGTCGAGATGGTCCTGCTGCCACCGGGGAAATACTGCCGGGGGGACGAGAAGAAGCCCGTGGCCGTCACGCTGACGCGGCCCTTGTGGGTCGGCAAGTACGAGGTCACCCAGCGGCAGTATCAGCAGGTGACGGGCAAGAACCCCGCGCACTTCCGCAAGGAGGGTGCCGACGCGGCCCTCTACCCCGTCGAGAAGGTGAGTCATCAGGACGCCGTCCGGTTCTGCAAGAGTGCTTCGGAGAACACCGGCAGTGGATTCCGCCTGCTGTGGGAGGCGGAGTGGGAATACGCATACCGCGCCGGCACGCGCACCAGGTACTACAACGGCGACTCGCACGACGCGGTCGTCGAGATCGCCCAGTGCACCGAGAACAACTTCGTCAGCACGGCGAAGGTCGGCAGCAAACTCCCCAACGCCTTCGGCCTGTATGACATGGGGGGCAATGTCGCGGAATGGTGCGCCGACGTGTACCAGCGCGATTTCGTCGAGACGCGGACGGCCGACCCGCGCGGCCCGGCAACAGGGACGATCCACGTCAACCGCGGCAACGCCTGGGACAGCTACGCCCGCACCTGCAACGCGACCGCCCGCAGCGCGAGCACGAAAACCTACGGCGGCAGCCAACTGGGCTTTCGGCTGGCCCGCGCGGCCGCCCCCCTGGACGCGAAGAAGCCGACGATCGAGATCATCGACACGCACACGCACTTCTATGACCCGACGCGGAAGGAGGGCGTGCCCTGGCCCGGAAAGGACGACAAACTGCTCTACCGTCGCGTGCTGCCTGACGAATTCGAGAAGCTGAGCAAGCCCCACGGGGTCGTCGGCACCGTGGTCGTCGAGGCCAGCCCGCGGGTCGAGGACAACCAGTGGCTGCTCGACCTCGCGGCGAAGCAGAAGGTGATCGTCGGGGTCGTCGGCCGGCTCGACCCCGTTTCCGACGACTTCGAGAAGAACCTTCGGCGTTTCGCGGCCAACCCGCTCTACCGCGGCATCCGCATCAACCACAACGAACTCAAGGCCGGGCTGAAGGGCAACCTCGTCGAGCGATGCAAGCTGCTGGCCGACCTCGGCCTGGTGCTGGACGTCAACGGCGGCCCGGACATGCCGGCGGATGTCGCGCTGCTCGCCGCGAAACTGCCGAAACTGCGGATAGTCATCAACCACGCCGCCAACCTGCGCATCGACGGCAAGGAGCCTCCGAAGGCCTGGCGCGACGGCATGGCGGCGGCGGCGAAGCACCCGAACGTCTACTGCAAGGTATCGGCCCTCGTCGAGCAGGCCGGCAGCAGGCCTGCCCCGCGCGACCCGAAGCACTACCGCCCCGTCCTCGATGCCCTGTGGAACATCTTCGGCGAGGACCGGCTCGTCTTCGCCAGCAACTGGCCCGTCTCCGTTGGCGGAGCGCCCTACGAGCACCTGCTGGGCATCGTGCAGGAATACCTCGCCGCCAAAGGCGAAAAGGCTTCCGCGAAGTTCTTCCACGGCAACTCCCGAGCCGTGTACGGATGGCGGAAAAGGTAGGCTCACACGCCATCGGAGGAGCAAGCGATGGGAATGCGACTGCTGGCCCTGACCGCCCTCACGGGGCTCGTGCTCGTGGCGGCCGCTCGTGAGGAGGGGAAGGCCCCGTCGCGCGAGAAGGGGCCGAAACCGGGGGAAGAGATCAAGAACAGCCTCGGCATGCGGTTCGCCTGGATCCCGTCGGGCAAGTACCTGATGGGCTCGCCCGAGAGCGAGCCGGGCCGGGAGAAGCAGGAGGGGCAGCACGAGGTGGTGCTCAGCCGGGGTTTCTTCCTGGGGGTGCATGAGGTCACGGTGGGGCAGTTCAAGCGGTTCGCGCGCGAGGAGAAGTACCAGACCGACGCGGAGAGGGACGGCAAGGGGGCCTGGGGGCTGGACGAATCAGGCAAGTTCGTGATGGACAAGAAGCACACCTGGAAGAACCCCGGCTTCGCACAGACCGACGACCACCCGGTGGTGAATGTCAGCTGGAACGACGCCACGGCGTTCTGCCGCTGGCTGAGCAAGAAGGAGAAGAAGGCGTACCGCCTGCCGACGGAGGCGGAGTGGGAGTACGCCTGCCGGGCGGGGACGAAGACCGCGTATCACTTCGGCGACGACCCCGAAGGGCTGGCGAAGGCGGGCAACGTCGCGGACGCCACGGCACGCGAGAAGTTCGAGGCATGGAAGCTCGGGATCAAGGCGAAGGACGGCCACGCCTTCACCGCCCCGGTGGGGAAGTTCGGGGCGAACGCCTGGGGCCTGCACGACATGCACGGCAACGCCTGGGAGTGGTGCAGCGACTGGTACGACTCGAAGACCTACACGAAAGAGGCTCGCACAGACCCGACCGGCCCCGACTCCGGCAAGGCCCGCGTGCAGCGCGGCGGCGGCTGGTCCAGCGCCGCGCACCGCTGCCGGTCCGCGGCACGGGTCGGCCGCGATCCGGTGTCGTACCGCGGCTGCTACCTGGGCTTCCGGGTCGCCCTCGCCTCGGCCGAGTAGCCCCCGGACGGCGACACGGACTTGGACCGCACTTCGTCTCGACAGGGTTCGATGTCGATGGGATTACGCTGCGGCTCTCGCCCGCAGTCGGTCCCGTGGGGGCGGGATGGCACGCTGATTCTGTGGCGCAAGGCATGGTGTAGACTCACTCAATTCTGACCGACCTGGCGCGTTCGCGCTCGGCCTGGCGACGCCGGACTTGCCGACGCACGTTCTTGACGAAATGCAGCTTGGGAACGCAAGCGCCGCCGTGATTGGCCTTGCCGAAAGTGCGTGAAATCGCGGCCCCCATTCTCTTAATCAGCGGGTTGTAGGTTCGAGTCCTACGCGGGGCACTAGAAATACCAAGGGGTTACGTCGATCCCTGACGGCTCTGGCAGCGGTTGTCAGAGAGGTTTGTCAGAGAAGTTCCTCCTCCGACGGGGTGCCAGCCCTCCGGCTCGAGGCCTTCGGGAAGCCTTCCGTGGCGTCCGGTGCGAACCGGAGGATTCCCGACCATGCCGCACATCCCGAAGCCCTTCTACCGCGCGCCGCGGCGGACCTGGTTCGTCGAGGTCGCCAAGAAGCAGCACCCCCCGGGCAAGCACCCCGACGGGCTGCCCGAGCCGCGCAAGGGCCACGACGGCTCCTGGATCGCGCCGCCCGAGATCATGACGAGAAGATGGCCGTGGCGGCCGATGCCGAGTCCGACGCGGCTGCCCCCAGCGCCGATGACTCCGCCCCCTTCGTGGCCACCGTGATCGACGAGTTCGTCGGCTGGCTCAGGAAGCGCGTCGAGGAGGGCAGCAAGTAGCGGCGTACTCTCGACTGGTAAGAGGCTCTAACAAAACCTCCTGAATCCTGCGGGAAACAGGGCAAAACAGGGGTATTGTTAGAGCCTCTAAGCGCGCAAGCCCACGAACACCACACGGCTTGTCGAGCGGTATTGTGCACAATCGCCCGTCCTGGTTCGGCACGCCGAAACGGCCCCGCGATCCGCGTGACCATCACACCCCAGCCCCGCACGGCGACGCCCTCCTGCGTGTAGTCCAACGAGAGCCCCAGAGGCGGCAACCCTGCTGGCGACAAGGGCCGGCCCGAGACCCGGCCGAGTGACGCGCGTGCCGGTCAACCGCCCCGCAACTGTCGCTGCTTGCGGTAGGCGCCCGGGCTCATGCCGAGCTCGCGACGGAAGACCTCGTCGAGGCGCTGGATGGTGCCGAAGCCGACGTCGCGGGCGATCGCGGCGAGCGGCCGGCCGCTCTGGGCCAGCTCGCGTTTGGCGCGTTCTATCCGCACCCGGCGGATCTCCGTCGCGATCGGCCGCTTGAGCGTCTTCTGAAAGTAGTTCTGCAGCGTGCGCTTCTCGACGCCGGCCGCGCGGGCGACGTCGTCCGGGCCGATGCGGCGGTGGCTGTGCGCCGCTATGTACGCCAGCGCCGCGGCGACCACGTCGTCCTCCACGGCGAAGAAGTCGGTCGATTCGCGGACCACGAGGCCTTGCGGCGTGATCCGGACCGGCTCGGCCGGGGGCTCGGCCCCGTCCATCAGTCGGTCCAGCAGCCCGGCCGCGGCGTGGCCGATCCGGTCGTAGCCGATCTCGACGCTGGTGAGCGACGGGGAGGGGCGCTCGCACAGGGCTTCCTGGTTCTTGCCGGCGATGATCGCCACGTCTTCGGGGATCCGCCACCCGCGCCGGTGGCTCAACTGCACGACGACCCGGCCGCAGTCCTCCTGGCCGACGTAGACGCCGACGGGCGGCACCCACCCGTCCATCGCGTCCGCGATCAGCCGCTCCGTCCTCCGCCAGCTGGCCACGTCCCGGCAGGGGCGCTGGGGGACGTACGCGGACGCGCACCCGAAGCCGGCCTCCCGGACCAGCCGGGCGAGCTCCCGGACCTCCATTTGGTTGTCCGCGTTCTTCGCCGAGGTCAGCGTGGCGAACGAGCGGAGCCCGCGCGCCAGGAGGTGTTCGGCCAGGAGCCGGCCGGTGGCCGCCGAATCGGGGAACACACCGGGGAGGAGGTGCCGGGCGGGCGAGCTGGGCCACACGTTCACGGCCGGGACGCCCCGCGCAGCGGCCTGCCGGGCGAGCGCGTGGTTCGCCCGTGCGACGATCCCGTCGTAGCGGTCCGCGGGGCCCTGCCTGCGGCGCAGAGTGTCGTGGGCGAACTCGTCGATGATCGTGACCCAGCCCCGCTCTGACGCGAACCGCTGGATTCCCGCGTAGACCTCCGAGTGCCGCTTGTACGGCCACTCGAGGTCCAGCATCAGGGCGACTCGGCGGATCGACCGGTCCACCAGCCATTTCTCCAGTTCGTTACCTTTTTTCCCAGAAACGATAATCGGTGCGATTACACTATGACAACCCCTCCAGCGTCCAGTCGACTGAGGCCCTGCTTGCCAGCGCGGCCCCGCCGAGCCGGGGGTGAGTCGCTCCCGAACGAGGTGCCGGCATGGTCTCATCACTCAGCCCGTCCCAATTGTCCGCGCTGCTGTCCTGTCTGGCCCTGATGGCCATCTCGGGCAACGCCGTGGCCGAGGAGAAGCCCCTCAAGGTCTTCATCCTCGCCGGCCAAAGGCCAGTAGCAGCACCGAACGTCCCGTCGCAGGAGACAGCGGTCTCAAAAGTAGCTTCCGGAATCGAAATCGCCGAAGACCGCAACTGATGAACTCGTTGTTGCCAAGCACAACCACGAAGCATCCTCCACCTCCAAGGATCACCCAATGACAATTAGCACTCCGGCGTTGCGAATCGGCGCCCTCATCATCGCGACGACACTCGCCCACTCGGCGACCGCCGCTCCGAAAGAGGCGACGCCTGTGCCGGACTTCACCCAAGGCGCGAAAATTCCGAAGGGCGCGAAGCGCGATTGGAACCTTGGGCCGACTGGGCTTCGCGGGTGGATTTATTGCGACCAGTTGGTGACGACCGACGCCCGGCAGATTCTGGTCACGAAAGTCGATAGAGGTTCGCCGGCCGCGGACTCGTTCCAGGTCGGCGACGTGATCCTCGGCGTCGGCGGCAAGCCGTTCTCCTCCGACCCGCGCACGGAGAAGGGCAAGGCGATCACGCTGGCCGAATCGAAAGCCGGTGGCGGGAAACTCGCCCTCACACGCTGGCGGGCGGGCAAGTCCGAAGAGGTTGTGCTCAAACTGCCGGTACTCGGCAGCTACGGCGCAACGGCCCCCTTCGACTGCGACAAGTCGAAGCTCCTGCTCGAAGTTGGGTGCAAGGCGCTGGCCGCGCGGATGTCGAAGCCGGGCTACACCGAGATGGACGCCATCCCACGGTCGCTGAACGCCCTCGCCTTGTTGGCCAGCGGGAATGCCGAACATCTGCCGCTGGTCAAGAAGGAAGCCCAGTGGGCGGCGGGCTATTCCGCCAAGAGCATGCAGACCTGGTACTACGGCTACGTCATGTTGTTCCTCTCCGAATACGTTCTGGCGACCGGTGACGAGTCGGTGCAACCGGGCCTGAAGCGGCTCGCAATGGAAGCCGCCAAGGGGCAAAGTGCGGTCGGCTCGTGGGGCCACGGGTTCGCCATCCCGGACGGCCGCCTGGGTGGATACGGGATGATGAACTCCCCCGGACTGGTGCTGACGACCGGGCTGGTGCTGGCACGGGAAGCGGGTGTGAAGGACGCCGAGGTGACCGCCGCCATCGACCGTAGTGCGAAGCTGCTGCGCTTTTACATCGGCAAAGGGGCCATCCCTTACGGCGACCATCACCCGTGGATCGAGAACCACGACGACAACGGCAAGTGCGGCATGGCGGCTGTCCTGTTCAACGCGCTCGGTGAAGCAAAAGGCGCGGAGTTCTTCTCGCGGATGAGTGTCGCCTCGCACGGGCCGGAGCGGGATTGCGGGCACACCGGAAACTACTTCAACATGTTGTGGGCGATGCCGGGCGTCGCCCTGTCCGGTCCGAACGCCACCGGTGACTGGATGAAGGAGTTCGGTGCCTGGTACTTCGACCTGGCGCGGCGCTGGGACGGCAGTTACCCGCACCAGGGCCCGCCGGAAAACGAGAGGGACAGTTACGCAGGTTGGGATGCCACCGGCACCTACCTGCTGGCCTACGCGATGCCGCTGAAGAAGATTCGGCTCACGGGTAGCGGGAAGAGCGTTGTCAAGCAACTCGATGTCGCAGCCTCTGAGTCAGTCATCGCCGACGGCCGCGGGTGGGACAACAAAGACCGCACCACCGCGTACGACAAACTCAGCGGCGAGCAACTCTTCGAGCGCCTCGGCAGTTGGTCGCCGGTCGTCCGCGAGCGGGCCGCGATGGCACTGGCCCGTCGCAAAGAAGCACCGGTTCGGGCGATTGTGAAACTGCTCGATGCCCCTGACCTTGAAGTGCGCTACGGGGCCTGTCAGGCCCTGAGAATTCTCGGCAAACGGGCCGTGCCGGCGGTGGAGCCACTGCGGATATGCCTGACCGACAAAGACCTCTGGCTCCGCGTCAAGGCCGCTGACGCTCTGGCCAAGATTGGGCCTGCCGCCAAACCCGCAGTTCCCAAGTTGCTCGAACTGCTCGCCGAGGTGGACAAGGTCAACGACCCGCGAGGAATGCAGCAGCGGTATCTCACGTTCGCCCTGTTCGATGGCGGCGGAATGCTCCGCGGGTCCCTCGACGGGGTCGATCGCGATGCCCTCTACAAAGCAGTGCGGGCCGGGCTGAAGAACGATGACGGGCGTGCCCGGAGCAGTCTCAGTTCCGTCTACCGGAACCTGTCCGCCAGTGAAATCAAGGCGCTGTTGCCCGCCATCCACCGGGCGATTGTCGAGCCGGCCCCGAGCGGGGAGATGTTCGCCGACGGGATCCGCGTGGAGGGGCTTCGTCTCTTCGCCAAGCACCGCATCGAGGAAGGGATCCAGGCGTGCGTGAAGTACACGCGCCAGCAGAACCCGTGGGGGAGCGAGTCGCGGACGCCGGAACTGATGAAGATCCTGCTCAGCTACGGCACCCATGCCAAGGCCGTCATTCCGGAGTTGACGAAGATCGCCAACTACTTCGAGAAGGACGAGCCGAATTTTCCCAAGAAGTTGATGCAGCAGAAGGCCAAAAACGTTCGCGACACGATCCGGGCAATCGAAGCGTCCACCGACACGCCGGAACTCATTCGGCTTGAGAAGGAACCGGGGGCGAAGGAGCCGAAGGCCGCCCCTGCGAAAGCGCCGCTCAAGGTGTTCATCCTGGCCGGCCAGTCGAACATGCAGGGGCACGCTCGGGTGTCCACGTTCGACAGCCTGGCCGATGACCCCAAGACCGCTCCGCTGCTGAAAGACATGCGGGACAAGGATGGCAAGGCGAAGGTGTGCGACAGGGTGTGGATCACGTCGGTCGGGTGCCTCGGCAACGCCTACGACGACCTGCGTGAACAAACCGGCAAGCTGACCGCCGGGTTCGGCGCGGGGGGCAAGGACAACATCGGCCCGGAGTTCACGTTCGGGCTGACCCTGCAGAAGC
Source organism: uncultured Alcaligenaceae bacterium (assembly GCA_964630925.1). Taxonomy (GTDB): domain Bacteria; phylum Planctomycetota; class Planctomycetia; order Gemmatales; family Gemmataceae; genus RGDT01. The sequence goes on along the minus strand of CAZVZK010000119.1, from coordinate 604 downwards.
ACCTGAACGAGCCGGTGCTGATCATCAAGACCTCGTGGGGCGGGCGGAGCCTGCACACCGACTTCCGCTCGCCGAGCGGGGGACCTTTCGTTTTGGCAAAGAAAACTCAGGAACTGTGGGACAAGCATCCCAAGGGTGCCCACGGCATTCCGAAAGTCGAGGATCGGCCCAAGTTCTGGGCCGAAAAGGCCGCCGCCACCGGCGTGTACTACCGCGAGATGATCGCGCATACCAAGAAGGTGCTCAAAGACATCAAGCGGGTGGTGCCCGACTACGACGAGAAACAGGGGTACGAGTTGGCCGGGTTCGTCTGGTTCCAGGGGTTCAACGACCTCGTCGACGGCGGGGTGTACCCCAATCAGGGCAAGGCCGGCGGGTACGACCTGTACGCCGACCTGCTCGGCCACTTCATCCGCGACGTGCGGAAAGACCTGTCGGCCCCGAAGCTGCCGTTCGTCATCGGCGTCATGGGTATCGACGGCCTGAAGGGCCATAAGGGGGGGATGAAGCACTTCCGCGAAGCCCAGCGGAAGCCGGGGGCCCTCAAGGAGCAGCCCTTCCAAGGTGACTTACCACCGTTAGCTGCCGTCCTTGAGCTTGCGGG
>CAZVZK010000118.1:0-31162 GCA_964630925.1 uncultured Alcaligenaceae bacterium | reverse complement strand
ACGGGTTCTCAAACAAGGAAGCCGCGAGTGGCTTGAAAAAACCTACCCCTGAAAGCCCCTGACACCCCCCTGTAATGCAAATTCCCGGCGGGATTTGCATTTCATGGCCTGTGATCAGACCTCCAGCACCAGGGTCGTAGTCGCCCTCCCTGTCTCATTGTGTCCAACTCCACAAGCCGGTGCACGGTTACGGGGAGGTATGTGAAAGAGACGGGGCGGGCCTGGACATCAGGCCCGCCCCGCCTCGTTCAAGTGCCGCCCGGCGTGGCCTGGAGGTGTCGCCCATCACCGCAAGGCTCCCCCGCCGGGTGGCAAAGATCAGTATAGCCTAGGCCGAGGGCCGTGGCAACGCGCCGAGCGAGCCGCGGACGAGAATCCGCCGCGCGATGACCTATGACGTGGGCCCCGCCTCCGCGGTGACGCGCGTCTGCCGCCTCATCACCTTGACCTTGGGGGATACGGCCTTCCGAGTGAGGCCGGCGTAGCCGGCCGCGCCGCGTGCGACCCGCTCGGCCTCGGGCTCGCTGGTGATGTTCGCCCTGACGAGGGTGAGGCGTTCCCTCCCGGCCAGGCTCATCGCGTCCCACTCCTCCTGCGGGCAGACGGAGGTGTGGCCGCACTCCTTGTCCGTCGCCGGCGTGCTGAAGACCGCCCACGCGGCCGTCGTCACCGTCTTACGCATCCTGGCCTCCTGTTCGCAGCCCTGGGCGCATTAATAAGTATGGCTCACTTCCTGCCCCCGCGCCGGCGGGAGGCGCGGTTATCTCAACACCCTCGCACGCACCACCCGCGGAATCCGGGCCGCCCGCCACGTCGGGGGCCCGCCGGCTGGCTTGACCGGCCTCGCGCGCTCGGCGTGGCCTTGATCGGCCGGCGCCTCTAAAGCAGTTACGGGGGCGCCCGGCCCACGCCCCCTTCCCGAGGGTCACGTTTGCCGCTCGTCACGGTCCCCTTCGCGCCCGACGTGGCACGGCCGGCGCCGCACGTCAGACGCTTCCTCCGCGTCGCGTCCCGCCGCGTCGCGCGGCTGGGGGACCGCCTCCACATCCCCGCCCTCGTCAGCAGCGATTTCGGCGTGGCCTACGCGGCGCTGCTCCATCTGCGGGCGTCCGGATTGGCGCCCGGCGACAGGCTCGCCGAGTGGGGGAGCGGGCCGGGGGTCGTCACCTGCCTGGCCGCCCTGGCCGGCTTCGACGCCTGCGGCATCGAGGTGCGGGGCGGCCTGGTCCGGGCCGCCCGCCGCCTGGCGGCCGACTTCGGCCTGCCCGCCGAGTTCGCCCGCGGCAGCTTCATCCCCGAGGCGGGGCGGGGGCTGCTGGCCGGCGGCGGGTTCGCCCGGCTCGACACCGGCGGGCCGTGCGGGCACGGGGCGATGGGGGCCAGCGTGGGGGACTTCGACGTGGTCTACGCCTACCCCTGGCCCGACGAGGAGCGTCTGGTCGGGCTGCTGTTCGAGGGGCACGCCAGGCCGGGGGCGTTGCTGATGACCTACGGCGGGGAGTGCGGGATCACCCTGCGCCGCAAGTGCCCGACCGGGGCGCCGGCGGCCTGACCCGCGTGGGGCGCCCTCACGCCCCGGCCGGCCCGGCGATCACAACCTGCTCGTCCCCGTCGTCGGAGTGGGCATGTGGCAACGTGGCCATGTGACTCGCGCACCCGGCGCCGGTCCGTGACTCACCGCGTCGATTCACGCCGAGTCACACGGCCAAATGGGGAAAAGTGGCCAGGTGACTCGACGCTCAACGGGCCGTCCGCCGCTCACCGGGCGGCAAGGGGCGCGGCGGCGTCGCGGAGGGGCCGTTGGGTCTCCAACACGCTCACGCCCACCCCCGCACGCGGCCCAGCACCTCCGCCCCCCGACGACGCGCCGCCTCCGGGTCGGCGAACGGCCTGCCCTCGCGCATCCAGCGCTCCCAGCGCAGCGCCGCCGCCGCCGTGCCGGCGCGGTCCAGGAGCCGCGCCAGCCGCTCCTCGGCGGGGCTCAGCCCGCCGTACGCCGCCAGGCCGAGCCGCCACCCCGCCTCGTCGTCGCCGACCAGGCTCCCCAGGAGGCGGGCCACGTCGCCGGCGGCGGCGTCCGGGCACATCGCGGAGTAATCGACCACCCCCGTCACCCCGTCGCCGGTGAACAGGACGTGGTCGTGCCAGATGTCGCACAGGCACGGCTGCAGGGACACAGCCCCACGCCACGCCGACAGCTCGCGCCGCGCCTCCGCCGCGAGCCGGGCCAGCACCGCATCCGGCGTCGGCTCCGCCAGCGCCTCCAGGCGGCGCATCACCGCCGGGATCTCGCCCACCCCCGGCGTCGGGCGGTGCAGCAACGCCGCGTGCAGCCTCGCCAGGGCGACGCACGCGGCACGCAGCCGCGCCTCCGACGGGGCGTCGCGGTAGTCGGCCCGTCCGGGCATCCACGCCTGCAGCTCCCACACGCGGCCCATCTCAAGGAACGGCCGCCCGTTCACCGGCACCAGCGCGGGCACGAACGGCAGTGCGGCGGCGCGTGCCATCCACTCGAAGCGCATCGGGCGCGGGGCCTCTCCCACACGCGACGCCTTGAGGCAGAAGTCGCCCGCCGGCGTGGACAGCCGCCACAGCCGCGCCCCGCTGAAGCCGCCGGCGCTACCGAGTGCGGCCAGCGTGCCGGCGCGGACCGCCGCCGGCCAGTGCGCCAGCGCCCGGCGCGCCTCGTCCACGGCCCTAACGCCTCACGAGGCGTTCCACGGGGTCCGCCGGCCGACACGCCACCTTGTTGGGGGCCGGCGGGTTGATGGCCCCGCGTAGGGCGTTCTGCACTGGGCCGGGCCACACGCCGAGGGCCACCGTAAGCACGGCGCAAAGCGCCACGGCGCCCAGCGCCGGGGCGGGCTTCATCTTCGGCAGAGGCTCGACCCCGTCACGCAGGTACATCGCCACGGCGATCCGCAGGTAGTACCACGCGGCAATGGCGGCGTTGATCGCGGCGATCAGCCCGAGCAGGCCGTACAGCAACGCCTGCTTGCGGGCGTCGGCGTCCTGGGCCGCCCCGCCGCCCCCGACGAACAGGGTCACCGGCAGCGAGAAGAGCTGCAGCTTGCCGAGGAAGCCGGCGGTCAGCGGGATGCCGATCATGCTCAGCAGGAACAGCATCATCACCAACGCCAACCCGGGGTGCGTCTTGCCCACCCCCGCCAGGTCGTCCACCGTCTCGACCTCGCGGCCCTCGCCGGACAGCAGATGCAGGACGGCGAACGCGCCGACGGTCATGGCCCCGTAGGCCGCCAGGTAGAACAGCACCGCCTCCACGCCGCCCACCAGCGGCGCGTCGGCCGACGCCGCCAGACGCGGGGCGGCCGCCAGCCCGATCAGCATGTACCCGGCGTTGGCCACGCCCGAGTACGCCAGGAGCCGCCGCAGGTTGTCCTGCCACAACGCCAGGATGTTGCCCAGCGTCATCGTCACCGCCGCCACGATCCACAGCAGCACCGGCACCTGATCGCCCAGCGCCAGGCTGGTGTCCCTGTCGTCCCCCAGGGCCCGCGGGAGGAGGCCGAGGACGCGGATGAGGGCCGCGAACCCGGCGATCTTGGGCACGAACGACAGCAGCGCCGCCGACGGCCCGGTGGTCCCCTGGTACACGTCCGGCGCGTAGAAGTGGAACGGCACCGCGGTGATGCGGAACCCCAGGCCCGCCACCACCATGACCAGGCTGACCAGGGCCAGCCCGCGCCAGGGCGCCTTGCCGCCCATCTCGCGGCCCGCCGTGAGGGCGTCGAGGATGCCGGGGATGTTGGTCGTCCCCGTGACGCCGTACAGGTAGCTGAACCCGAACAGAAGCAACGCCGACGAGAAGATGCTGAGGAGGAAGTACTTCATCGCCGCCTCCTGCGCCTTCGCCGTCGTCCGCGGCAGGTAGAGCAGGACGTAGGTCGGGATCGACACCAGCTCCAGGGCCAGGAACATCGTGACCAGGTCGTTGGCGCACCCGGCGAGCGACGTGCCGGCGATGATGAGCAGCAGGCAGGCGTGGTACTCGCCGGCGTGGGCGTCGCCGCCCTCGTCCCAGCCCAGCAGCACGAGCGCCGCCCCGGTGATGAGCGCCAGGGCCTTGAAGAAGAACGGCAGCGGCCCCGGCACGACGGGGGAGTTGAACAGGACCGCCTCGCCAGCGGGCTCGGCCCCGACACGCCACAGCACGACGAACGCCAGTCCCAGCGACGCCAGGGCGACCCCGCCGCAGAAGTGCCGGCCCGATTTCGTCGTCGCCAGGAGGAACAGCACGCACGCCATCACCCCGAGGATGCCCTCGGGGGCCACATGCGGGACGAACCCGGTCAGTGCCTTCTCGATGTCAGTCATTGGCCCCTACCCCACCCCCCAACCCCCTCCCCGAAGCGGAGAGGGGGGGTCGCAAGATCATCGCCTACACGGAGGGGACGTGTGAGCGTCTCTTGAATGGCTTCGTCTAACAGGGGAGGCGTACACTTCCCCGCCGCGCGGGCGATGCTCTTGTGGCTCCCCCTCTCCGCTTCGGAGAGGGGGTTGGGGGGTGAGGTAGTCCATCTCACAGCGAGCGCACCAGCGCCAGCAGGAACACCGTCAGCCCCAGCACCATCGCCAGGGCGTAGAACTGCACCAGCCCGTTCTGCATCGGCCGGAACAGGTTGCCCAGCAGCCGCGGCGCCCACCCCACGGCGTTGGCCGCCGCGTCCACGCCGTTGCGGTCGAACCCGCCCAGCAGCGCCGCCAGGCCCTCCGCCGGCCGCACGATCAGGGCCGTGTACACCTCGTCGATGTAGAACTTGTTCTTCGACAGGTCGTACAGCACCGGCACCGCCTTCGCCACCTGCCCCGGCATTTCCGGCTTCAACACATAGAAGACGTAGGCCAGACCGATCCCCGCCACCGCGATCAGCGAGCTGACGGCCATCATCCCCCAGTTCGGGGAGTGCTCGCCCTCGGCGTGCGGGAAGCCCGGCGTCGCCTCCAGGAAGTGCGCGAAGGACAGCGCCTTCGGGCCGAACGGGCCGACCACCAGGCCCACGCCCACGGCGAACACCGCCAGGACGATCAGCGGCACCGTCATCACCGCGGGCGACTCGTAACTCTCTTTCGGGTGCGCCGAGTCCTTCGGCGTGTGGTGCTTGTGCCCGTGCCCGTGGTGGTCGTCGTGGTGGCCGTGGTGGTCGGCCTCCTCGGGGACGCGTAGCGGCCCCCAGAAGGTCTTGAAGTACGCGCGGAACGTGTAGAACGCCGTCAGGAACGCCGTCAGCATCGCCCCCGCCAGCAGGACGAAGTAGATCCGCCCGTTGTCGGACTCACTCGCCTTCCAGGCCGCGTCGAGGATCTCGTCCTTGCTCCAGAAGCCCGACAGCAGCGGGAAGCCCGCCAGCGCCAGCGCGCCGATCAGGAACGTGGCGTGCGTGGTCGGCATCACCTTGCGCAGCCCCGAGAACCGCGTCATGTCGATGACGTGTCCCATGCCGTGCATCACCGAGCCGCTGGCGAGGAACAGCAGCGCCTTGAAGAAGGCGTGCGTGAACAGGTGGAACATCGCCGCCACCACCGCGAACGTCACCAGCGCCTTATCCGCCCCCATCTGCACGGCGCAGCCCAGGCCGAGGAACATGTACCCGAGCTGCGACAGCGTCGAGTACGCCATCACCCGCTTCAGGTCGGTCTGTGTCAGGGCGATCAGCGCCGCCAGAAGGGCCGTGAACCCACCGAGGAACGCGACGACCACCTGCGCCGCCGGCACCGCCATGTACAGCGGCGTCATGCGGGCGACGAGGTACACGCCCGCCGTCACCATCGTGGCCGCGTGGATGAGCGCGGAGACGGGGGTGGGGCCCTCCATCGCGTCCGGCAACCACACGTGCAGAGGGAACTGCGCCGACTTGCCCGCCGCCCCGCAGAACAGCAGCATCGCCGCCGCGAACAGGAACGGCCCCCACGAGGGGTCCTTGGCCACGCCGCCCACCCAGTCGAAGACGTGCTTGTAGTCGAGGTGGCCGCTGCCGAACCACAGCATGAGGATGCCGAGGAACAGCCCCACGTCCCCCAGGCGCGTGACGAGGAACGCCTTGCGGGCCGCGTCCGCCGCCGACTCCTTGGCGAACCAGAAGCCGATGAGGAGGTAGCTGCACAGGCCCACGCCCTCCCAGCCGGCGTACAGCACGAACAGGTTGTCGCCCAGCACGAGGATGGTCATCGCGGCGACGAAGCCGGACACCGCCGCGAAGAATCGCGGGTAGCCGGGGTCGCCCTTCATGTACCCCGCCGCGTAGATGGCGATGAACGTCGCGATGAACGTCACCATCACGGACATCATGACGCTGAGCGCGTCGGCACGCAGGGCCATGCCGATGTCCACGTCCCCCGTCTTGATCCACGGGTAGTAGACGGCGATGCCGGCGCCGTGGGTTTGGTACACCGGCGACGACACGAGCGCCGACACGACGAACGAGCCGGCGATGCCGAGGACGCACGGCCAGTGGCTCTTGTCCTTGAGGAAAGCCTTGCCGAACAGCCCGATGACCGCGGCCGCCAGGAGGGGCAGGCCGGGGATGAGCCACAGCAGCGGCCTGACGGCGTCCTCGATGCCGGGGGCGCCGCCGGCGGGGGCGGCGGCGAACAGCGGGCTAAACATGCGAGATCCCCCCCTTTTTCGAGGTGGGGAGGCCTTCGGCCCACTCCCCCCCCTTGCGTGCCGGCTCCTTGCCGGCGGGCGTCAGGTGCGGCATCGGCTCCGGGACCGGCGGCTCCGGCAGGGCCTCGTCGTCCTCCGCCGGCGCCCAGTCCTTCTCATGCAATTCCTGCCAGAGGGAGACGTCCAGCGACCCCTTGCGGCGGTACAGCATGAGGATGAGGGCCAGGGCGATGCCGGCCTCGCAGGCGGCGACGGTGACGATGAACAGCGTGAACGACTGCCCCTGCAGGTTGCCGTGGAACCGGGCGAAGGCGACGAGGTTGATGGCCACGCCCTGGAGCATCATCTCGGCGCACAGGAACATGACGATGAGGTTGCGGCGGGCGAGGAAGCCCATCAGCCCCAGCGCGAACAGGATGGCGCCGACGATCAGGTAGTGTTCGAGGCCGACGCTCATCCGCGCACCCCCTCGGCCTGCTTGTGCTTCTGGGCGATGGCGATGGCCCCGACGGTGGCGACGAGCAGGAGGAAGCCGCCCAGCTCGACGGGCAGCAGGTAGTCGGTGAACAGAGAGCGTCCGAGGGCGGCGGCGTTGTCGGCGGGCATCTCCGGCACGCCCGTCTTGGGGTCGCGGCGGATCTGGTCGTGCGGCACGCTCGCCGGCGCCCCGCTGTGGGCCGACATGGGCCGCGCCGGCCTGGCGGGGGCCTTGCCCTCCTCGGCGGGCCTGGGCCGGGCCGACATCCCGCGCTGCCTGGCCTCCGCGAGCAGACGCCGGCACTCGTCCATCACGGCCGCGGCGGTGGCCTTCTTCTCCTCCTCCGTCTTCTGCTTGAACTTGAACTCGTAGCCCTCGAACCCCTTGGCGAGGTCGGAGTGGCCCAGCTCCTTCAGCAGGTCACTCACGCGGGTCTCGACCGGCCCGAGGTTCTGGGCGTCCGGCTTGGCCGCCTCCGCCAGCTTCTGCGCCGACAGCGGCTTGCCGCTCGCCTTGAACGCCTCCGCCTCCGCCATCAGCCCGTCGATCTTGCTGTTGTCGTTGGCGAGCCGGACGACGTGCAGCAGGACGGCCAGCAGGAGGAACCCCGTCAGCACGGCCAGGCCCGGCTCGCGTGACCGGGCGTCGGCGTCCGAGTACCCCTCCTGCTGCGCCAGCATGATGACGAACAGGAACGTCACGATGATCGCCCCGGCGTAGACGATGATCGTCGCCGCCATCAGGAACGGCGCCGCCAGCAGCAGGAACAGCCCGCAGGTGCTGAGGATGACCAGCGTGAACGACAGGGCAGCCCTGGCGGGATTCTGCTGGGTGGCCAGCAGCGCCCCCGAGGCGACGGCCAGGGCCGAGAACGAGTAGAACAGTACCGACTCGGGCGACAGGCCCACCGGCTTGAGCAGCAGGGCCCCGGCGAGGACGAGGGCGGCGACGCCCGCGGCCAGGCCGATCAGGGGGTTGAATGGCCTGGGCCGGGGCAGCAGCAGATAGATCGACGCGGCCCCGGCGAGGAGGGGCAGGAGGATACGCCAGAGGTCGGCACCTGTTGGGGGCATTGGCATCAGCTCTGGGCAGTGGAGGAGGAGGTCAGGCCGGAGTCGGCCAGCTCCGAGGCGACGCCCAGCCGGCCGCCCTTCGTGCGTACGGGGTTGGGGAACTTCGCCCCCGGCTTCGTCGTCTCGTCGAAGACGGCCAACAGCTTCTCCTTGTCGAACATCATGTCCTCGCGGCTCATGCCGGTGAGGTCGTACAGGGTGGTCAGCTCGATGGCGTCCACGGGGCACGCCTGCTCGCACATGCCGCAGTAGATGCACCGCAATTCGTCGATGACGAACGTCTCGGGGTACTTCTCGCGGTCGGGCCAGGGCGACGGTGCCGCCACGATGTCGATGCAGTGGGCGGGGCAGGCCGTGCTGCACATGTAGCAGGCGACGCACTTGACGCGGCTCTGCTCGTCGCGGTTGAGGCGATGGACGCCGCGGTAGTTGGCGGGGAGCTGTGGCTCCACCTCGGGGAACTGCTGGGTGATCTGCCCCTTGCCGAAGAGGGCGTTGATGGAGTGGCGCACGGTGGTGGCCAGCCCCTCGACGATGGCGGGGATGTAGAGCTGCTCGAGCAGCCCGATGGTGGGCTTCTTGGCCCAGATCACGTCTCTGTCGTCGATCGGCATGAATCGCCCCTCACTCCGACGTGACCTGATTCTGACCCGTCACCGGGTGGCCGGTGATCGTCACACGCGCCCGCTGCGGCGGACGCGGCATCCGCAGGCTGAGCGCCGTGCCGATCACCAGGATCGCCAGCGACGCCGGCAGCAGCACCCACGGGCTGATGTTGAAGTGCTTCACGTACAGCACCGCCACCAGCGACGCCAGCGCCAGCGGCATCATCACCTTCCACGCCAAACCCATCAACTGGTCGAAGCGGAACCGGGGGATCGTCCAGCGGATGTACATGTAGAAGATGATGAACAGCGCCATCTTCACGGCGTACACCGCCACCTTGAGCGCCATGTCGCCCCACCCGCCCGTCTCCGCCGGGGTCAGGTACGGCAGGTGCCATCCGCCGAAGAACAGGGCCACGCACAGGAAGCTCGTGGTGATCATGTGCGTGTACTCGGCCAGGAAGAACATCGCGAACTTCATGCCGCTGTACTCGGTGTGGTAGCCGCCCACCAGCTCCTGCTCCGCCTCCGGCAGGTCGAACGGCACCCGGTTCGTCTCCGCGAAGATGCTGGTGATGAACAGCAGGCACGCCAGCGGCTGGAACAGCACGTTCCACCCCCCGGTGATCTGCTGATGGATGATCTTCTCCGGGTTGAGCGAGCCGGCCATCACCATCACGCCGAGGATCGACATGCCCATCGGGATCTCGTAGCTGATGAGCTGCGCCGACGAACGAAGCGAGCCGAGCATCGAGTACTTGTTGTTGCTCGACCACCCGCCGAGGACGATGGCGTAGGCCCCCAGGCTGCCCACCGCCAGGACGTACACGACGCCGATGTCCATGTGCGGCGCGATGACGAACTGGATCTTCTTGTTGTACTCCGCCAGTCGCTCCTCGAACGTCGGCTGCTTGGGGGACTGCCGCTCGGCCCACTCGCGGTCGTACTTGAGGAGCTCGTCCTTCTCCGCCTGCGTGGCCGGCCAGGTCGGGAAGTGCTTCGCCGCATCCGGGTCGCGCCGGTCCAGCAGCACCGGGGGCGGCGTCGTCGCGCCGAACGGGACGACGGCGATGGCCATCAGCGCCGTCGAGACCGCGATGCACGGCGCGATCAGGTAGAAGAGCTTATCCACGCCGCCGGGGATGATCTGCTCCTTGAGCAGGAACTTGATCCCGTCCGCGATGGGCTGCAGCAGGCCGAAGGGCAGGCCGAACTCGCGGCCCACGCGGTTGGGGCCGACGCGGTCCTGCGCCCACGCGCTGATCTTGCGCTCGGCGAGGATCAGGTAGGCGCACGTCCCCTGGACCGCCGCCATCACCACGCCGATGAGGATCAGCGTCACCCAGAACGCGCCCTGGTCGAAGGAGAACGTCATTTGCCCCCCTCCAGCAGGATGCCCTGCTCGCCGAGGCTCTGGACGGCCAGGGGGGTGAACCACTTCACCTCGTTGCCCAGCTCCTTGCGGACGGCGTCGGCGCGGGCCAGGCCCTTGCGCTCCAGCAGGTCGAAGTACACCTGCCCGTCCGTGCGGACCTCGCCCGTCGGCGTGACGCCCCAGTGGATGGCCTGGGCCAGCCCGGCGTGGTTGACGAACGTCCCCTCCTTCTCCGCCCACGACGCCGCCGGCAGCACCCAGTTGGCCGCCGCCGACGCCGGCGACGCCAACAGGTCCTGCACGACGAGCGTGTTCACCTTCTTGAGCGCCTCCGCCTGCTCCGGGGTGATCCAGGCGGCGGGGTAGCCGGCGGACAGGAACATGGCCGACACGCGGCCCTCGCCCGCCCAGGCGAGGGCGTCGGGGAAGGGGAAGACCTTGCTCTGGAAGTGCTTCAGGACGGCCTCGACGCCCTTGCGGTTGGGCGCCTTCTCGGCCCGGATGGTGAACTTCACCGGCAGGTCCGAGGGGTTGCCTCGGCGGTCCTTGGGGTAGGTGTCATCCTCGCCGACGACGGGCACCGGGCCGAGGACGAGCCGGGCCTCGCGCGACAGGCCGCGGATGAACTTGCCGAGCAGGAACGCCTCCTCGCAGGTCAGCCACGGCGACAGCACGCCGACCACGGAAGGCCCGTCCTTCTGCGCCGCCGCCTTGAACGCGGAGCGGATGTCGGCGAGGACTTCGTTCCACCCGGACGGCTTGCCCTGCTTGATCGGCCGAAGGAAGCGCTCCTTGCTGTTGGTGTAGTGGTAGCCGAGGCGGCCCTCGTCGCACATGAAGTACCCCTGCGCCTTGGGGTTCTCGCGCGGACGCAGGCGGTAGACGATGTTCTTGTTGCCGTCGAGGTGGATGGAGCAGCCGGTGGAGCAGCCGGGGCAGACGCTGTCCACGGTCTTGAGGTTCCAGACGCGGTGCTTGTACAGGAAGTCGTTGCTGCACAGGGCGCCGACGGGGCACAGGTCGACCACGTTCGATGCCAGCTTGTTGTCGAGCGCCTCGCCGGGGAAGACGGCGATCTCGGAGTGGTGCCCCCGGTTGATGACCGACAGCTCGCCCTCGCCGCTGATCTCGCGCGTGAACCGCACGCAGCGGCTGCACATGATGCAGCGGTCGGTGAAGAGCGAGACGTTCGGGCCGAGGTCGGGCTTGTTGGGCGGGGTGTTCTTCTCGTCGATCATCCGCGTCTCGGCGCGGCCGTGGGCGTAGGTGAAGTCCTGCAACATGCACTCGCCGGCCTTGTCGCAGACGGGGCAGTCGAGCGGGTGGTTGAGCAGGATGCCTTCGAGGGTGTCGGCCTGGGCCGTCTTGGCGCGGTGGCTGTCGGGGATGATGACCGAGCCGTCCTTGACCATCGTCTGACAGCCGGGCACGACGGTGCGGCCCATCGTGACCGTGCCGTCGGGCTTGCGTTCGCCGACCTCGACGAGGCACATGCGGCACGAGGCGACGACGGTGAGCGCCGGGTGCCAGCAGTAGTGCGGGATCTCGACGTCGGCCTTGCGGGCGGCCTGGATGCAGTTGAGCTTGTCGCCGCCGATCTCGACGGGCACGAGCTGGACGGTGTCCTTGCCGACGGCGGCCTGGACGAGGCCGGCCGGGGCCTTCTTGCCGGGGCCCGATTTATACGAGACGTAGACGGTCGGCATCGCGGGTCGCTCGTGGGTGCGGGTCCATTCCTAGCGGGGCTTCGTCAGCTTGTCGAGCTGGGCCTTGTTCATGCGTTCGGCCCTGCCGTCCGCCGTCAGCACGATGCCGTCGTCCTCGTCCACGACGCGCTTCTCGTACATCAGCACGGTGTTGGGCGTGTTCAACCGGACGTTGTTGAAGTACACCAGCTCGCCCTTGGCCTGTAGGCCACGCAGGGTGCGGCAGTCGCGCAGGAGGGCCTGCCAGCCGCGCTCGTCACCGGGCGAGGCCGGGCTGACGGGGTTGTCCGCCATGATCATCGTGGGGATCTGCCGCATCTCGTTGATGACCTCGGCGTCCAGCGCCCGGTCACGCGCCTTGCCGAGGACGGTGGACGACCCCTCCTTGGGCCGGAAGCGGAAATGCTCCTTGTCGCCGTCGGCGACGGGGGCGCCGCCGTCCTTGGGCGGGTCCGCCTCCTTCTTCTTGCAGCCGGAGGAGGACACGGACAGCGGGAGGGCGATGAAGAGCGCCAAGAGGAGTGATGGCCTGAGCATCAGTGGGCCCCCGCGAGCTGGAGAGGGTAAGTGGTCTTCGTCCCACCCTTGATGTACGACTCGAACTCGGACCGGAACTTGCGGATCGCCAATTTCACCGGCCAGCCGGCGCCGTCGGCCAGGCCGCAGATGGTCGTCCCCTGCATGATGCCGATGCGGTCGCCCACGTCCTCCAGGACGGCGAGGTCGTCGTGGCGGCCCTGGCCGCGGCGGATGCGGTCCACGATCTTGTGCATCCAGCCCGTGCCCTCGCGGCACGGCGTGCATTGCCCGCACGACTCGTGGTCGAAGAAGCGGCAGATGTTGTACAGCACATCGACGATGGACGTGTCCTCGTCGAAGTACGTCACCGCCGCCGTCCCCAGCCCCAGGCATCCGTACTTGGCGGGGCCGGCGAAGTCGAGGCGCATGTCGAACTCGGCGGCGGGGATGACGCCCATGCTGACGCCGCCGGGGATGGCGCCCTTGGGCTTCTTGCCGCCCCGCATGCCGCCGCCGTGCCTGTCGAGCAGCTCCTGCACCGTCAGGCCCATCGGCAGCTCGACGACGCCGGGCTTGTTGACGTGGCCGGAGATGCAGAAGAGCTTGGGGCCGGTGCTGCCGTTGTCGCGCGGGTTGGCGGGGTCGGGCGGCACGCCGATGGAGCGGAACCAGTCGGCGCCGCGGTCCACGATGTGGGTGACGCAGGCCATCGTCTCGACGTTGTTGACGATGGTCGGCTTGCGGAACGCGCCCTCGACGGCGGGGAAGGGCGGCTTGATGCGTGGCCAGGCGCGTTTGCCCTCCAGGCTCTCGATCAGCCCCGTCTCTTCGCCGCAGATGTACGCGCCGGCGCCGCGGTGCATCCAGATGTCGAGGTTGAAGCCCTCCTTGCCCAGGACGTTCTTGCCGAGCAGGCCGGCGGCGTAGCACTCATCGATGGCCCGCTGCGTCGCCCTGGTTGCGTCACCGTACTCGTAGCGGACGTAGTAGTAGGCGGTCGTCGCGCCGATGGCGTAGCACGAGAGGATGATGCCCTCGATGACTTGATGCGGGTCCTCGTGCATGAGGATGCGGTTGTTGAACGTGCAGGGCTCGCTCTCGTCGGCGTTGATGGCAAGGTAGATGGGGCCGGGGTGGTTCTTGGGCAGGAACGTCCACTTGACGCCGGTGGGGAAGCCGGCGCCGCCGCGGCCACGCAGCTTGCTGTCGATGACGGCCTGCGTGACCTGCGCGGGCGTCATGGTGTTGAGGGCCTTCTCCAGCGCCTTGTAGCCGCCGTCGGCGCGGTAGGCGTCCAGGGAAGGCGACGCCTTCTTGAGGATGCGGCGGAGGAGGACGGGCTCGAAATCCATGGGAGGCTCTCTTCTCTCATCTCGTAGGGCAGGCTGCCAGCCTGCCTCGCACAGGACAGGCTGGCAGCCTGTCACTACGGTCTTCTCGTTCTCACCTGCCTCGCACAGGACAGGCTGGCAGCCTGTCACTACGATCTCAGCTCCGTCAACAGCCCGTCGACCTTGTCGAGCGTCACGTTGGGCCGGCCGGAGTCGTCGATCATGACGGCCGGCGCCCCCTCACACACGCCGATGCACTCGGCGAACTCGACGGTGATCTTGCCGTCGGCACTCGTGCCGCCCGGCTTGACGTGCAGCTTGTCGCACACCGCCCCCAGGACCTCCTCGCCGCCCATGAGGGCGCACGCCAGGCCGCGGCACACCCACAGCCGCTTCTTGCCCAGCGGGTGCTTCTCGTCGCGGAAGATGCCGTAGAAGCTCATCGTGTCGTTGACCTCCGCCGGGCTGAGGTCGAGCAGGTCGGCGATCTCGCGGATCGCGTCGAGCGGCACGCAGCGCATCTCGTCCTGCACCATGTGCAGCGCCGGCAGCGTCACCGCCTGCTTGCTGGGGTAGCGCGGCAGGAGGGCCTTGATTTGCGACACGATGGATTCGCTGAGAACGCCCATGTCTCCTCACCTGTCCAGTTCGGCCGCGATGATGTTCAGGCTGCCCAGCACCGCCACCACGTCCGACAACTGATGCCCGACCATGAGGTACGGGAACATCTGGAAGTGGATGAACGACGGCGGCCTCGTGCGGGCGCGGTACGCCGTGCCGCTGCCGTCCGCGATGACGTAGAAGCCCAATTCGCCGTTGGGCGACTCGATGGCGGTGTAGACCTCCTCGGCCGGCGTCTTCCACTGGCGGTTGGTCATGATCAATTCGAAGTGGTGGATCAGGCCCTCGATGGAGCGGTACACGCTCATCTGGTTGGGCAGCACCGCCTTGCTGTCGGCGTCCACGTTCACCGGCCCCGTCGGGAGGTTCTCGATGGCGGCGTGGATGATCTTCAGGCTCTCGAGCATCTCGTCCATGCGGACGAGGTAGCGGGCGAGGCAGTCGCCCTCCTTGGCGCAGACCACCTTGAACGACGACGCCAGCTCGCCGTAGGCGAGATATGGCTCGTCCTTGCGCAGGTCGCGGACGACGCCGGCGCTGCGGGCGAGCGGCCCCGTGGCGCTGAGGTTGATGGCGTCCTCGCGGGTGAGGACGCCGACGCCCTGGCAGCGTTCGAGGAAGATGCGGTTGCGGTTGAGGAGGCGCACCACGTCGGCGTGGGCCTTGGGGAACGTCCGCACGAACTCACGCACCTTGGCGATCCACGCCTCGTCCACGTCCTTCATCAGCCCGCCGACGCGGGTGAAGCTGGGGTGGAAGCGCTGGCCGCTCGCGGTCTCCTGGATGTCGTAGATCTTCTCGCGCTGGTTGAAGGCGTAGAGGAAGGCGGTGAAGCCGCCGAGGTCGAGGGCCGCCGCCCCGCAGCACAGCAGGTGGTCGTGGATGCGGCTCAATTCACCGAAGATGGTGCGGATGTACTTCGCGCGGGGCGTTATCTCGATGCCGAGGAGCGCCTCGACGGACTGGTGCCAGGCGATCTCGTTGGCGACCGGCGAGATGTAGTTCATCCGGTCGACGATGGTGACGTACTGGTTGAAGTCGAGGTGCTCGCCGAGCTTCTCGAACCCCGAGTGCAGGTAACCGATGTCCGGCACCGCCTTGACGATGGTCTCGCCGTCGAGCGTCAGGATGAGGCGGAGCGTGGTGTGGGTGGCCGGGTGCTGCGGCCCGAAGTTGAGGGTCCAGAGGTAGTCCCTCTCCGGCCCTTCCGGGGGGGCGATGGCGTCCGCTAGTTCCAACGGCATGGCGCTCGCCTCCTGTCAACTGTCCGCGCGGACGATGGGCTGGAAGTTGTGGCGCTCGCCCCGGCCACGCATCGGGTAGTCCTTGCGGAGCGGGAACGAGGTGTACTCGTCCGGCATGAGGATGCGCCGCATGTCGGGGTGGCCGACGAACTCCACCCCGTACATGTCGTACACCTCGCGCTCCATCCAGTCGCTGCCACGCCACAGGGCGTAGACCGAGGGGAGCTTCGGGGCGGGGTCGTTGACGAACGTCTTGACGATGATCCGCTCGCCCGTCGTGACGTTCGTCAGGATGTACCACACGCCGAAGCGGTCCTTGGCGTCGGGGTAGTGCAGGTAGTCCGCCGCCCCCAGCTCGGCCAGCATGTCGAAGCCCTGGCCCTTGAGGGCCTCGAGGATGGCGTACACCTGCTCGGCCGGCACCAGGGCGCGGAAGTTCTCGCGGAAGACGGACGTCTGCACGGCGTCCGGGAACTTCTCGCGGAGCTTCGCCACGGTGGCGTCGAAACGGGCCTGCTTGTCGGCGAGCGTCATGGCGTCAGCCCTGCAAGCGGGTTGCGGTTTTGTAGTTGCCCGGCGCGACGACCTTGTCGCCGCCCGCGATGTCGGACGAGTGGAGGCTCGGGCCGTCGAACGCCGTCCGGGCGGCGAACTCCCGGCCGGACAGCGTGCCAGTGCGCTTGATCTTGTCCTGGATGTCCAGCACCGCCTGGATGAGCTGCTCCGGGCGTGGCGGGCAGCCGGGGACGTACACGTCCACCGGGATGAAGCGGTCGATGCCCTGGACGACGGCGTAGGTGTCGAAGACCCCTCCCGAGCTGGCGCAGGCGCCCATGCTGATGCACCACTTCGGCTCGGGCATCTGCAGCCAGATGCGTTGCAGGACCGGCAGCATCTTCATCACGACGCGGCCGGCGACGATCATGAGGTCGCACTGCCGCGGCGTGAAGCGCATGGCCTCGGAGCCGAAGCGGGCGATGTCGTGACGGCTGGCGCCGGTGGCCATCAGCTCGATCCCGCAGCAGGCCGTGGCGAAGGGCATCGGCCACAGGCTGTTCTTGCGGACCCAGTTGGCGAGGTGGTCGAGGGTGGTGAGCATCACGCCCTCGGCGGGCTCTATCGCCATTTGAAAACCCCCTTGCGCCAGGCGTAGACGTAGGCGACGATGACGGTCACCAGGAACGCCTGGATCTCCCAGAAGACGACGTCCTTGAACGCCGCGGGGATCCACGAGCCTTCCTGATAGGTGGCCGCCCACGGGTACAGGAAGAGCAATTCCACATCGAAGACGAGGAACAGGATGGCGATGAGGTAGAACTTCACATCGAACTTCTGCCGGGCGTCGCCGATGGGGTCCATGCCGGACTCGTACGGCATCTGCTTGACCGGGGTGGCCTTGCTGGGCGCGATCAGGTGGGCCACCAGCGGGGCAGACACCGCGAAGCCCAGCACCACGATCAGGTAGATGTAGACCGGGTAGTAGGTCGTCAGGCTGAAATCCATGCCTCGCCTCCGGCCGAGGTTCGTGAAGTTTTTCACGATGGGGGCGGAAAAAGAACCCTCGGTGGTCGTCCGAGGGGGGGCAGACAGATTTATAGGGGGCGGCGTCACCGGGGCAAGGAGAATCCGGAGTTAGCCGCGACACGAAGCGCAGCGCTGGGCCCATACAATGGCCGGGTCGCCCGAGGGAGGGCCGGGCCATGTCGGACATCGCGGGGCTGATCAACGAGTACGCCGGCGGGCCGAAGGAGTTGCGGGCGGCTGTGTCGGGGCTGACGCGCGAGCAACTGTTGGCGAAGCCTGTGGCGGGGAAGATGTCCACGCTGGAGGTGGTGTGCCACATCGCGGACTTCGAGCCGATCATCGCCGACCGGATGAAGCGCGTGATCACGCACGAGAAGCCGACGCTGCTGGGGGCGGACGAGAACAAATTCCTGGCCGGGCTGCACTACCACGAGCGCGACGTGGAGGAGGAGCTGCGGATCATCGAGATGACGCGGTCGCAGATGCTGCGCATCCTGCGGAAGCTGCCGCCCGAGGCGTTCGCGCGGGTGGGCGTTCACACGGAGCGTGGCGAGCTGACGCTGGAGCGTCTGCTGGCGACGGCGCGGAACCACATCCCGCACCACCTGCCGTTCATCGCGGAGAAGCGTAAGGCGCTGGGGGCGTGAGGGGGGGCCGATGCCGATCCACGACTGGTCGAGGGTGAGCGACGGGACGTTCCACGCGTTCCATCTCGGATGGCTCGCGGAACTACTAAAGGCACTGAACCGTACCGTCCTCCCTGAAGGTTACTACGCTCGCGCCGAGCAGGCCGCTGGTGGCCTCGGCGCGGACGTGCTGACCTTGCAACGCCCCCTCCCCGCCTCCCCGCCGAGGTCGGGCAGCACGGCGACGCTCGCGCCGCCGCGGACGGCGTTCAACTTCAAGCTGGAGCGGGCGGCGTACACGCGGGCGCAGCGGCTTGTCGTCATCCGGCATCAGAGCGGGGACCGCATCGTCGCGCTCATCGAGATCGTCTCGGCGGGGAACAAGTCGAGCCTGTACGCCATGGATACCTTCGTCGGCAAGGTGGCGGCGGCGCTGTCGCAGGGCATCCACGTCCTCGTCGTCGATCTGCACCCGCCGACGCCACGCGACCCCGACGGCCTGCATAACGTGATCTGGCGACTGATCGGCGGGGAGCCGTTCTCGCCCCCGGCGGGCCAGCCGCTCACGCTGGCGAGCTACGTGGGCGGGTTGACGGAGGCGCATGTGGAGCCGACGGCCGTCGGACGTGTCCTGACGGATATGCCCCTGTACCTGGAGCCGGACTTCTACGTATCGGTGCCGCTGGAGCGCACCTACATGGCCGCCTGGGAGGGTATGCCGGACATCGACCACGCGGCGCTGGCGTGAGGACGGTCACGGCGTCTCGGCGACGAGGCGTTGGAGCTCGAGCATCTCTTCGGGGGTGGCCTGGCCGGCGAGGGCCTTGCGCGTGAGGGCGGCGAGGCGGTCCGCCCGTTGTTGCAGGGCGTCGCGCTCTTCGGCGGCCTCGGCAGGCCCCAGGAAACGCCGGCCGTCCGGGCCGAAGACGGCCAGCTCGCCGCCGGACAGGTCGAACCGGATGCCGAGACGAGGGCTGGTGAAGCCGTGTGGCTTGGGGATGCGGCGGAGCGTCTCGCGGCCTCGGGTGTAGATGATGAGTCGCCCCGACTCCGGGTCGAACAGGTAATACTCCTCCACGCCGTGCTCGTCGTAGAAGGCCAGTTTGTCGGCCATCTCCAGGGCGGTGTTGGCCGGGGAGAGGATCTCGAAGACGACGGTCATGGGGACGCCGCCCTCTTCCCATTGCTTGTAGCTCTTGCGGTGCCCCTTCGGCCTGCCGAAGACGACGAACACGTCGGGGGCACAGGCGGCGTCGGGGTCGCCCTCGACGGCGTACCACAGCAGATCACCGCCGACGAAGACATCGTCCCGAAGACGGAAGAGGGCGACGAGGCCGTTCGCCAGCGTGAGGATCCACTGCCACTGGCGGGTGTTCTCGGCCATGCGCTTGCCGTCCGACTCGGGGTAAACGATCTCCGCCAACGCGCCTGCGGACATGAGGCCGGCCCTCCGGGGACACCCCCAGCCTACCGCCGGCGTCGGCCGGACGCAACACGGGCTGTCACGAGAGGTCGAGCCTCCACGGCTTCGTCGGGTCATCGACGCCCTCGTGGCGTTCGATCCGCCATTTGCCCTTGTGGAGCCGCAGGTGCCAACGCACGCGGCCCGTGCCGCCGCACGTCCCCTCCGGCCTCGGCTCGCCGTGGGTGACGATGGCGTGCCCCTCGGCGACCATCCGCACGTCGGGGTCGATGACCGACGCCGGCGGACGCAGCGTCGCCAGTGCCTCCGGCAGGTTGGCCGCGAACCACGCTTCGATCCGCGCCCACGACCGCGCCACCGGGGCGGCCTCGCGTCGTTCGGGCCGGCGGATGAGGGCCGCCGGGTCCGGCTCGCGCGGCGGCTCTCCGGTGCAGTCGCGGGCGCTGATGTCGAGGCCGGGCCGGGCGGCCTGCAGCTCGCGGACGCCGCTGAGCGTCACCTTGGTGTGGTTGAGGTTCGCAGAGCGGAGGGCCGGCATGGCAGCGAGGTGGGGGATTCCGGCGTCGCTCACGCTGGTCCCCGCGAGATCGAGCGACTCCAGGGCCGGGAGTCGGTAGAGGTGGGGGAGGCCGGCGTCGGTTACGAAGGTTCGGTGGAGCGACAGGCGTGTGACCGTCGGCAAGTGCGGGAGGTGGGTGAGGTCGTCGTCCGTGACGATGCGGGTGGTCCCGCTATCCAGCCCCAGATCCGTGAGCCGCGTCAAGGCGGCGAGGTGCCGTAGGCCGGGGCCGGCGGCGGGCGCCCCATTGAGGCTAAAGCTCGTCACGCTCTCCAACCGGTGTAGGCACTCCAGGCACGCAGTCGTGCATCCGGACGAGCTGTTCAGGCTGAAGGAGGTTACAGAGGGGAGGCGGGGGATGTGCGTCAACGCCTCGTCGTTGAGAGTGCAAGAGAAGAGGTGGAGGCCCCATAGCCCCGTCATCCCCGCCAGGTGGCGCAGGCCGTCGCCGGTGATACGCATCTGATTCAGATCAGAGTGATGCGCTCCATCCTCGTCATCGCGCGGAGGCGGAAGAGGGCCGCATCGGTCATCCGCTCACCCGACTCGAAGGCCGTGACCCCCGTGAAGCCGGCGAACGCCTCCATGCCCTCATCGCCGACGCGGCTGCGCCAGAGGTGCAGGCTCTCGGGGCCGTCCTTGCCGACGGCCATCTGGCCGCTGGCGGCCTTCACGGCGGCGACGAGGTCGCCGCCGTTGGCGACGAGCGCCTTCAGCAGCACGTCGCCGCTGGCGTGCCAGTGCGGCAGGATCGGGGCCCGAAGCGCCGATTTCTTCTTCGCCATGTCACGGCCTCCGGTGATCGCCCGGCGGATGCGCGACGGAGGCTCGGGCGGTCTCACGCGGGCCCGTGACGGGGCCTCTCGCCTGATCCAGGAGAAGACACGGCGGGCTGACGCACCGCCGCCCCTCCGAACGCATCCCCCCTCACGGCCATATACTATCGAGTTGACGCGGTCACGGATCTCGCGCATCATGGGGCCGCCGGACGAGGCGTTCGCGGGGGCGGGTGCACCCGGGACGCGGCGAATTGCCGTCGCGGCCGCTGGGGGTGTGAGCGCGGGGGGCTTCGGATGTCGGAGCGATTCCTGGCAGAGCTGGAGCGGGCGGTGGCCGCGGCCCGCGAGGGCCGGCTGGCGGAGGGCCGGCTCATGTCGGCACTCAAGCGGTGGGCCCAGGTCGGCGGGGATTTGCTCAGGCCGTTCCTCGACGCGGAAGCCGTCCGGCCCGGCGACGACCCTGACCCGAGCACCGCGAACCCAGCGCCGGACGGCCCCTCCGCGAAGCAGGACAGGGGAGGTGGCCCCCTGTCCTTCGGTGACCGCTACCAGTTCGTGGGGACGCTCGGCGAGGGCGGCGTCAGCACGGTCTCGCTGGCCCGGGATCTGGCGCTCGGGCGGCTGGTGGCGCTGAAGGAGCTGAAGGCATCGCTCGCGGACCACTCCGAGCTGCGGTCCCGCTTCGGCCGCGAGGTCCGGGCGCATGCCTCGTTGGACCACCCTGGGATCCCGCCGCTGTACGACTCCGGCACGCACCCCGACGGGCGGCCCTGGTTCACGATGCGCTACATCGACGGGGAGCCCCTGACCAGGGCGGCGGCCCGCGCGCACAGCGCGGGCCTGCCGGCGGGGGAGCTCACCCGCCTCGTTGGCGTCCTGCGGCGGGCGTGTCTGATCGTGGAGCACGCACACACGACACGGATCCTGCACCGCGATCTCAAGCCGGGGAACGTGATGATCAGCCGCTCCGGGCCCGTGTACCTCATCGACTGGGGGCTGGCGAAGGTCCGCGGCTCCAACGACGCACCCACGCCGGATGGACGGGCGCCCGCCGTGGCCGTGACGGACGAGGACACGGGGCCGGGCACGCCACTGGGGACCCGCTCGTATGCCAGCCCGGAGCAGTGGAAAGGCGACCGGACCGCCGATGTCGCCGGGGATGTCTTCGGCCTCGGGGGGATTCTCTACTTCCTCCTGACGGGGCAGGCCCCATTCGGAGGCCGGCGGGACACAGGGGATGCGGCCCCGCCGCCGCCACGCTCTCTCCAGCCGGCCACCCCCCCCACCCTGGACGCGGTCTGTGTCCGGGCGGTCGCGCTGGACCCCGCGAGTCGATACGCCTCGGCAGGTGAGGTCGCCTTTGAGCTGGGGAAATGGCTGGAAGGCCAGGGGGGCCTGAATGGCCCCGCGGAGGTAGGTGGATGAGCACTCGCCTGCAGATCATTGTGTACGAGAACCGGCAGATGTGCCAGTCCGCCGAGTTCGAGGGCCCCGTCGAGCTGGGGCGCCAGCGCGACCGCGACGAGGCCCTGTACGCCCGCCGCCAGGAAGGTGGCCTGTCCCGCTGGGTCATCGCCCGCCGCAGCGAGATCACCGTCGGGCGCAGCCAGCTCACCGTCACCGCCCTGCCCGACGGCTGCCTCCGGGTTAAGAACGGGTCGGACCGCCAGCCGATCCGCTTCTTCGAGCACCCCGACCTCGCGCCCCAGGCCACCTGCGAGCTGGCCCTGCCGGTCATCGTCGTCCTCAGCAACAACAAGACCATCCGCATCGAGAAGGCCACCCCCCTCCAGACCCTCGCCATCGCCACCCCCCCCCCGCGCTCCGCGCTGGCCGAGATGGTGTCGGGGCTGCCGACCCTCGCCGGATTCGGCGACGTGCTCCCGCGCGACCGCGTGTTGGAATGGCTCTCCCGGGCCTCCGAGCTGCTCCAGACACCCGCCAGCCGCCCGGAGTACCTCGCGGTGGTCGCCAGGGTGACCGCCGACACCGTTGGCCTGGACGCCGCACGGGCCCTCACCTTCGTCAGCGGGGAATGGCAAGTCCGGGCGGTCCAGGTCACCGGGCGTCTCGACCCCGGGGATCTCGCCCCACCCAGCTCGCGCATCCTCGGCCGGGTCGCGGCCGAGAGGCGGACCTTCTGGGAGACGCCGGACATCGACAGCACCGCGAGCTTCACCGGCCTCCAGGCCGTCGCCGCCGCCCCCATCCTCAGCGGCACGGGCGAGGTCATCGGCGCCCTCTACGGGGAGCGCCGCCGCACCCTGCGCGTCGGCGAAGTCCCCCTGGGGGAGTTAGAGGCACGGCTGATCGAGATGCTGGCCCGCATCGTCGCCGGGACGCTGGCCAGGGAGGGGCCGGCCGGCGCGGACGTGCAGGCCCAGGAGGCCCCCCCCGCACAAGAGGCCTACGCCTCCTCGGAGTTCGGCGGCCTCCCCGACCCGACGACCCCGCCCCTGAGCCACCCCGGTGCGCCGCCCGACGCCGAAGTTGACGCACCGGTCGTCAGCTCCCCGGAGCTGCTGCGGTCGCTGAATGCGGCGCTCGACATCCTGCAGGCGGCGGCCCACAGCGACCACTTCTTCGAGCGGGCCGCCCGGGCGGCGGTCCAGATGGGCGACCTCGATGAATCGGTGGTGCTCATCCGGGACGGGGGGGAGTGGGTCTCGCAGGCCGAGTACAGCAAGTCGGGGTCGATGGCACGGCCCTTCAGCCAGCGGTTGCTCTCGCGCGTCCTGGAGACGAAGACCACCTCCTGGGAGCGGCCCAAGGCGGACGCCGTCCACAGCTTCGCCGGCCTGGCCGCCGCCGTCGCCGCTCCGATCCTCAGCCGGGAGGGGGAGATCGTCGGCCTCATCTTCGCGAGCCGGCGGCGGGCCTCCGGGATGGGTGGCCCGAGCATCACCGAGGTCCAGGCGTTGCTCGTGGAGCTGGTCGCGCGCAGCGTGGCCGCCGGCCTGGCCCGCCTCGAGGTCGAACGGGAGGCGGCTCGCGCCGAGGCGCTGGCGCGGTTCCGGCCGTTCTTCGCCGACGAGACCCTGATCCGCGTGGTCGAGACGGGCCTGCCCTTGACCGGGCGTAACGCCACCGTCTCCGTCCTGTTCTGCGACATCCGCGGGTTCACGCGGATCAGCCAGCGGATCGGCGCCGAGCGGACCGACGAATTCTGCCG
Organism: uncultured Alcaligenaceae bacterium; assembly: GCA_964630925.1. Taxonomy (GTDB): domain Bacteria; phylum Planctomycetota; class Planctomycetia; order Gemmatales; family Gemmataceae; genus RGDT01. The sequence continues at coordinate 7,502 of CAZVZK010000118.1, read as the reverse complement.
CGCCCTGCTCGACGAGCTGTCGAGGAGCGTCCTCGATCGGCAGGGCGTCCTGGTCGATTTCATCGGGGACGGCCTGATGGCGATGTGGGGCGCCCCCGGTGAGCAGCCCGACCACGCCGCCCGCGCCGTGGCGGCCGCCCGCGACATGCTCGCCGCCGCCGAGACGTTCAGCGCCTCCTGGTCCGGCACGCTCGGCGAGACGCTCCGCCTCGGCATCGGCATCCACACCGGCGAGGCCCAGGTCGGCAACACGGGCTCCAGCCGCAAGCCGAAGTACGGCCCACGCGGGCCGACGGTGAATCTCGCCAGCCGCATCGAGGGCGCCACGAAACACTTCGACTGCCCGCTGCTGATCACCGGGGCCACCAGGGAGGCCCTCGGGGGTACCGCACCCAGCCGCGCGCTCGGGCCCGTCCGCGTCGTCGGGGTCGAGACGGCCATCGAGCTCCATCAGGTACCGGGGGCGGGCATCCGCGACTGGGACGAGGGCTGCCGGATCTATGAGTCCGCCTTCGCCCACTTCAGCGAGGCCCGGTTCTCCGAGACATTTAGCCTCCTCGGCCCGTGGGTGCATCGGGCGAAGTGGGACGGCCCCGCCCTCAAACTCCTCGGGAGGGCCGTCTCGGCGCTGGCCATCCCGCCGGGGCCGGACCACCCCGTGTGGATCCTCGGCCAGAAATGACACCGCCGCCCGTGTAGAATGGAGGCAGGGAGGCACACCATGTTCAGCGACCACCCCGACACCGCCGACCTCCTCGGGCAGGCCCGCGACGGCCAGCAGGGCGCCGTGGACCGCCTCCTCGACGTCCACCGCGAGCCGCTCCGCCGGATGATCGGGCTGCGTCTCGACCCCGCCCTCGCCGCGCGGGTGGACGCCTCCGACATCGTGCAGGACGTGCTGCTGGAGGCGCACAAGCGCCTCACCGAGTACCTCCGCAACCCGGCCATGCCGTTCCGCCTCTGGCTGCGCCACATCGCCCAGGACCACGTCATCGACGCCCACCGCCGCCACCGCCAGGCCCAGCGCCGCAGCCTCGACCGCGAACAGCCCCTCGTCCCCGCCGTCCTGCCCGGACACTCCTCGATGGAGCTGGCCGGCCAGCTCATCGACGGCGAACGCACGCCCGCGTCCGAGGCCATCCAGCGCGAATTGCAGCGCCGACTCGACCACGCCATCGCCGGCCTCGACGAGGATGACCGCGAGGTCATCCTTATGCGTCACCGCGAGCAGCTCAGCAACCAGCAGGTCGCCGAGGCGCTCGGCCTCACCGAGGCGGCGGCGTCGATGCGCTACCTGCGGGCCGTGCGGCGATTGCGGGCCGAATTGCTCCCCGGCGAGCCGGAGAAGGCATGAGGACGGCCCAATGCGACGGGCCGAGTCCTTGCGGGTAGCCCACGCGGTGGGGCATGAGGAGGCGGGCGATGCCGATCCACGATTGGTCGAGGGTGAGCGACGGGGCGTTCCACGACTTCCACCTCGGTTGGATCGGGGAGCTGAGGAAGGCGCTCAACCGGGGGGGCCTCCCCGAGGGCTACTACGCGCGGGCGGAGCAGGTGCTGGGCGGTCTCGGGCCGGACGTGCTGGCCCTGCAACGCCCCGCCCCTGCCGGCCCGGCGAGATCGGGTGGCACGGCCGTCCTCGCCCCGCCGCGTGCCGCGTTCAACTTCAGGCTGGAGCGGGCGGCGTACACGCGGGCGCAGCGGCGTGTGGTCATCCGGCACGAGAGCGGGGACCGGATCGTCGCCCTGATCGAGATCGTCTCGGCGGGCAACAAGTCGGGCCAGCACGCCCTCGACACGTTCGTGAACAAGGTGGCCGCGGCGCTCTCGCAGGGCATCCACGTGTTGATCATCGACCTGCACCCGCCGACGGCGCGCGACCCCAACGGGCTGCACACGGTGATCTGGGAGAAGATCGGCGGCGAGGCGTTCATGCCGCCGGCGGGCCTGCCGCTGACGCTGGCGAGCTACGAGGCCGGGCCGGTGGTGTCGGCGCACGTCGAGCCCGTGGCCGTCGGCAGGGCGATGCCGGACATGGCGCTCTATCTGGAGGAGGACCTGGGCGTCGGGGTGCCGCTGGAGCGGACGTACATGGCAGCGTGGGAGGGGATGCCGGCCATCGATCACGCGGCACTGGCGTGAGGCGGGGTCGTCAGGGCGACTCGGCGCCGAGGCGTCGGGGCTCGTTCAACTCCAGGGGTCCCCGGCCGCCAGGGTAAGCGTCCGGCCCGGGCCGCGCGCGGCCCCTGGCGGTGCCTTTGGATGGTGGGGACGTGGGGAGAGGTCAGGCCGCGTGAACGCTGCGTGAAGGCGCTTGCGTCGCGGAATGATCACGCCCGGCCATAGCCCCGGGTGACCGTCGTGGAAAATGGCGGCAATTGGGCGGCCGGCGCTGATCGGCGTCTGAAATCGCCATCGATTTCGGGCCGAGGCATGGAACCCTACTTCACACGCCGGATCAGGTGGGTCGGCCCTTCCACCGAGGCGATGGGGGACGGCGGGCGACGGCCCGCCGATGACAAACCGGTGTATCCGCCGCCGGCATGAGCGCCACTCATCCATTTCCGTCAAACGCACCGGGGAGGGGATACAATGAAGTCAGGGAGGCCTTGACGTCCGGCGACGTGGACGGGGCCGTCCGTGCCGGCGAGCCGGAGAAGGCATGAACACCACCCGCGTCGAGACCGCCGACGAGCGGCTCGCCCGCCTGCTGGAGGGGCTGTCGTCGCTGGCGCGTCAGGGGCGCACCGCCGACGTGGACGCCGTCGCCGCCGAACACCCCGACATCGCGGCCGAGCTGCGCGAGCTGTGGGCCGCCGCCCAGTTCGCCGACGCCATGACACGCCCCGTCCGCCCCGCCCCGCGCCCCGCCGCCAGGCCGCTGCCCGCCGGCAAGGTCTTCGGCGACTACGAGTTATTGGAGGAGCTGGGCCGCGGCGGGATGGGCGTCGTCTACAAGGCCCGACAGCGCTCCCTCGGGCGCGTCGTCGCCCTCAAGACGATCCTCCGCGGCGAGCACGCGACGGAGGCCGACCTCGCCCGCTTCCGCGTCGAGGCCCAGGCCGCCGCCCACCTCGACCACCCGAACATCGTCCCCGTCCACGACGCCGGCGAGCAGGACGGCCTGGCGTACTTCTGCATGCGCCTCGTCGAGGGCGAGACCCTGGCAGCCGTCCTGTCGCGCGGCCCGCTCAAGCAGCGCGACGCCGCCGCCCTCCTTGCCGCCATCGCGCGGGCCGTCCACTACGCCCACGAGCGCGGCATCCTGCACCGCGACCTCAAGCCGTCCAACATCCTGATGGATGAGCAGGGCCGCCCCCTGGTGACCGACTTCGGCCTGGCCAAGCGCATCGGCGGCGAGGGGCTGACGCAGTCGGGCGCCATCGTCGGGACGCCGGCGTACATGGCCCCCGAGATGGTGACCAACCGCCGCGGCCAGCCGTCGCCGGCCAGCGACGTGTACTCCCTCGGCGTGATCCTGTACGAGATGCTCACGGGACGCCCGCCGTTCCAGGCGGCCACGCCGGTCGATGCGATGCTCCTCGTCCTCGACCAGGAGCCGGTGCGTCCGGGCCTGCTGAACCCGAACGTGGACGTGGATCTCGAATTGATCTGCCTCAAGTGCATCCAGAAGGAGGCGGACCTGCGTTACGAGTCGGCGGCGGCGCTGGCGGCGGACCTGGAGGCGGTGCTGCGGAGCGAGCCGCCCTCGATCCGGCGGACGGGGTGGAGCGACCTGGCGCACTTCTTCGCCAACGTGTTCCGCGAGACGCACCACGCCGTCGTGCTGGAGAACTGGGGCCTCTTGTGGATGATGCACAGCCTGATGATCCTCGTGCAGTGCGCCATCACGACGGCGATGGACTGGGGCGGGGTGAGTAACCCCGTGTGGTACCTGCTCCTGTGGGGCGGCGGGCTGGTGGCCTGGGGCGGCGTCTTCTGGCGCCTGCGCAAGCGCGCCGGGCCTGTCCTGTTCGTGGAGAGGCAGATCGCCCATGTCTGGGGCGCCGCCGTCGCCGCCACCATCGGCGTCTTCGTGATCGAGATCCTGCTGGGGCTGCACGTCCTGAAACTCGCCCCGCTGTTGGCGGTCATCGCGGGGATGACGTTCGTGGTGAAGGGCGGCATGCTGACCGGGGCGTTCTACTTCCAGGCCGCCGCCGAGTTCGCCATCGCGGTGCCGATGGCGCTGTTCCCCGATTTCGGCATCCTGCTGTTCGGCGTGGTGACGGCGGGCTGCTTCTTCGTGCCCGGCTGGCACTACTACACGAGGCGGCAGCGCGCCCTGGCCGCGGCGCGATCCCTCACGCCTCCAGCAGGCGCCGCACCGCCCAGCACCCGCGGCCATGCGGCGCCCCCTCACGCAGATGCTTGAGGATGGGTGCGTCGTCGCAGCCCGCGTCCTCCAGCGCGTCGGCCAGGATCGGCAGCGCCGCCCAATCACGCCCCTCGGCGATGGCCCGCGCGACGCTCAAAGCGTCGCCCGCCGGCCACGCCGGCCTCGGGTGCCCGGTGAGGCGGCTGAGGACCGCCTCGCCCTCCGCGTCCCAGGCGAGGAACGTCTTCGCGCCGGGGTGGTACACCGTCGCCCCAGGCGGGGGGCCGTCGAGCAGGCGCTCGCCGGTATCGACATCCCACACGGTCACGCCCCCGGAGTGCAGCGAGAACAGCCACTCATCGAAAACCAGCGGCCCGTTCGGGCCGGGGAACCAGTGCGTCTCTCGCCCCGCCTCCACGTCGATGACCCGCACGCCGTCGATGAACGGCGGCGTGGCGCCGTAGCCCCAGACGGCGAGCCGCCGGCCGTCGAGCCAGCACAGCGGGGCGTCCCACACGCCCTCGCGCGGGCCGTCCACGCCCTCGTCGGGGGACCGCTCGGACTCCCACACGTCCTCCTCCATCCACCGCGTCAGGCTCCACGCGCGGACAGACCCCCGATCCTCGGGGAACCAGCCGTTGTCGGCGATCCGCCGCTGGTCCGGCGAGACGGCGAGCCCGCAATGATGGTAGTCGAGGTAATGCATCGAGCGGCCGCGGTGGTCGAACGTGTCCACCCGGTGCGTCAACATGGCCCCGTCGCGGGGGTCGGAGACCTCCAGGCGGTTCCACTCGCTGGCGTGGACGAGGAGCGTCCGCCCGCGGTGCTCGAAGAACGCCAGCGGCCAGGCACACCGATCGATCTCGTGGCCCCCCCGGTCCAGCCGCATCGTCACGCGGGACGTCGTGAGGTCGAAGACGGCCCCGTGCTGGCCGGCGGGGTTGAACACGGCGCCGAAACGCCCGTCCGCCGACAGCAGCAGGTCACCCATACCGAACCGCATGACGCCCATATCCGCCACGGTGCCGACGTGGAGGGCCTCGTCCGCGTCGAGGTCGATGCGGTACAGGTCCCCCTGGGTGGTCAGGGCGATGTACGCCTGCGCGTCGTGGCGGACGAGCGGGCGGAGCACGAGGTAGTGGGCCGTGTCGGCGCCGGGGATGCGCCGCCTCTCCTGCACGAAACGGAGCGGCGATGCCCGGAGCAGGGGCCGCGGCGTGCCGGCCGTGCCTTCCCATTCGCGCCCGCGGATCGCATCCCAGCAGGCGCGGCACGCGCGGCGGAGGGCCGGCGTCCGCCGGCAAGCCGGGCAGACGAGCCACGACTCCTTCCCCTCGCCGGTGAAATGCTCCCAGTACGCCGCCGGCCCCGTGGCGAGCAGGTGGACGCAGACGCGGCCGAACTCCGGGGCGTCGGCGTGCGGGCAGTCGCAGGGCATGTGGTCAAGCCTCGGAGGGCACGGCGGGGGCGGAGAGCCGCCGGCGTTCGATCAGCCCGGAGAAAAACGCCAGCGTGCGGCGGGCCGACATCCGCTGGAAGAACGGCACCAGATACCAGATCAACGCCAGGGTCGGCACGACGAACACGTAGAAGAAAAGCGACGTGGGCCCCGCGACGGCGATGAGGCCAAGTGGGATCAACAGGGCGAAGGCGGAGGCGGCGATCAGGAGCGGCACGAGATGGCTCTGGCCCCGCACCTGGTATCGGATCAGGCACCCGTGCGGCGTCGGCTCGATGACGCCCTCCAGGCGCGGCCCCTCCCCCTTGCCGACGATGTTCCGGATAGTGAACACCATGCCCGAGGCCTCCGACCGGAACGGCTCGAACGAGAACAAGGGGCCGCCCTGGGAGGCGACGGGCGGGGCCGCCTCGCGCAACTGGCGAAGCAGCTCTTCCGGGGGGATGGCCGTCTCGACGGCCGCCTCCGCCACCTCCCCCAGCCAGCCCATCCGGCCCTCGTCGGCCATGCCCTCGGCCTCCCGTTGCGGGCGCTCCGCGTCAGTATATTCACCAGCCGTGCGGCCGATTGGGCGAACCATGAGCAACCCACACCCCGAGCTGGCGCGCCTGCTGGCCGCCCTGAACGAGAGCCCCGCCGACGACGCCCTGTGGCTCGTCGCCGCCGACTGGCTCGACGACCACGGCCAGGCGCCGCGCGCCGAGCTGGCCCGGCTGAACCGGCGTCTGCGCGGCATAAGCGACTCGGAGTGGAGGCACGCATCCGCGAGCTGCTCTCCGCCGGCGTGCGCCCGTGCGTCCCAGAGATCACCAGCTCCCTCGGGATGAGGTTCGCCCTCATCCCGCCGGGCACGTTCTGGATGGGCGAGGCCGAGGACGAGGGACGCGACTTCGAGCGGCCCAGGCATCGGGTGACGCTGACGCGGCCTTTCTGGCTCGGCGACCTCCCGGTCACCCAGGCGCTGTACGAGGCGGTCATCGGCAAGAACCCCAGCGCGTACTCGAAGAAGGAAGGCCGCAAGAAGTCGGTCAAGGGGCTGGACACGCGCGGCTTCCCGGTGGAGTGCGTGTCGTGGGACGAGGCCGTCGCGTTCTGCGCGGCACTCTCCAAACGCCCGGAGGAGAAGGCCGCCGGGCACGCCTTCCGCTGCCGAGCGAGGCGGAATGGGAGTACGCTTGCCGCGCCGGCCTGTCGTCCGGCCGCTTCCACTTCGGCGACACGCTCGCCAAGGGGCAGGCGAACTTCGGCGACGACCCCGGACACCCGTGTGACGTGGGGTCGTACCCGCCGAACGCCTTCGGGCTGCACGACGTGCACGGCAACGTCTTCGAGTGGTGCGCCGACTGGTTCGGCGACTACCCCGCCGGCCCGCTCACAGACCCGACGGGGCCGGCGCGGGGCACCTACCGCGTGTTCCGGGGCGGCAGCTATCACCTCCCCGCCGCCGACTGCCGTTCGGCGAGCCGTGGGCTCGTCGGGCCGCACGTCCGCCAGCACTTCCTGGGCTTCCGCGTCGCCCGCGTCCCGTAACCGATAACCCGACGTCCATCTGGAGTTGGACAGAATGAGACGGTGTGTGCGGCCACGGCGCGGGTGCTGGTGGTCTGACCACTGGCCCTGAAATGCAAATTCCGCAGAGGATTTGCATTTCATGGGGGTGTGAGGGGGGGGGGTAGGACCACATTCAACCGTGGAGCACCCGGAACGTGAGGAGATCGCGGATTG
>CAZVZK010000117.1:0-31440 GCA_964630925.1 uncultured Alcaligenaceae bacterium | reverse complement strand
CCCGCCGCGCCCCTTCGCCGTCGGCGTCGAGATCGAGAACGACGGCGAGCGCACCGTCCACGCCGTCCGCCCCGCCGACACCATCCCCGGCGCCTCCCTCCATAAAGAAGCCCGACGCCACCGAAGGCACCGTCACCCCCACCCCGCAGGCCCGCACCCGCCCCGGCTTCTCCTCCCTCGGCCGCTGCAAGCCCGCCGACTTCCTCTACCGCCTCCTCCCCGGCCTCGCCGGCCGCATCGCCGAGGCCGACGCCCTCCGCAACGACCTCGCCGAGGCCAAGGGCGCGCTCGCCCGCTCCATCGCCTCCCTGGATGACTAACGCGCCCGCGTCCTCCAGATGGGCGGACGCCCCTGCGGCGTCGAGCCGCCCGCCACCACCGACGACATCGCCAGGGGCGACCACGTCGCCTACCACCGCCGCGGCGCCCAGCCCGAGGACTGCGTCGTCGAGGAGGTCAGCAACGGCAAGGCCCGCATCCGCCGCCCCTCCGGGCGCCGCCTCACCGTGCCCCTCCGTCGCCTCTCCCACCTCATTCGCCGTCGAGACGTCCGACAACGCCAGGACCGGCCCCGTCTCGGCCACCTACGTCACCCAGCTCTCATGCCCGCCGTCGTGCCCCCTGCTCGGCCACGGCTGCTACGCCCGGTGAAACCGAATCGGCTACCTACCTTCCAACTCGGTCGATTGAGGACTACCATGCACTGTTGAGAGGACAGCAAGAAACGGGTAGGACGGAGGCTCAAGTGGAGTCAGCCACAGCACCCCCAAGAGTGGCAGCGAATGCCATCGTCGCCCGTCTTGAGGAGGCCACAAACACACCCGTTTCGGTGAGCGCCGATCCGGGGCTTCGAGTCATGGCATCGGGGTCGCGCGCGAGGGCCGGCGTCCCTGCACACGTCATCCGCTACAACCCCAAGTTCTCGCTCATCGCCGACTACCTCATCGCTTTTCAAGGCGGCATGCTCCTCCGGGCCGTGGCTTGCCCGCCGGGAAGTTCCTACGACCTCCGTGGGACCGAGGCGGGCCGATCCCAATCGTCACGCCTCATCGCCGACCACCTCCGCGCCGGCGGGCTAACGCTCCCTCCCGCGAACGTCGAAGGGCTGTGCGGGCAGCTCTACGACGGCCTCATGCTCCAACTCCGCTCGATGCCGATCTCCCTCCGGGTGGATGCCTGGCTGCGGGCTGAATATCCTGCGCTCGGCGGGCAGCAAGAGGAGGCGGCCAGGGCACAGCTTGCCGAGAATCAGCAGGCCCTCAAGCCGGAGACGGCCCGCATCGCGCCCCCCCTCCTTCGCAATGCGAGTCTGGGGATGAGCGCCGCGTTCTCCGGGTTCTGGGCCAAGACGTTGGGCGACCCTTCAATCAGCTTCCCATACCGTGCGAGCGGACACCTCGACGTGGGGGACCGGCTCCTCCAGATCGCCGACGGGCTGCCGAACGGGCCAGCCAACGATAAGGCACTGATCCGGGCCTGGGGCGACCACCTGGGTATCGGGGCCTGGTTCGACCTTTCTCCTGCGTGAGGCCAACGATGCCGCCCCGCCACGAGTCCACCTTCACGATCCCGCTCGCGGATTTCAACGTCTCGCTGCTGCCGCCCCACGCCCGCGTCCCCGGCTCGCCGGAGTTCCGCAGCGCGGTGGCCGACCTCGTCCGTGCCGAGTGCGTGGGCGTAGGCGGCTCGGCCAGGGTTGTCGTGAACGACGAGGCGGGCACGATTCAGGTGACGTGGCGGGCCGGCGCAGGCCAGCCGGACCCCCTCACCGTTGCCGTGTCCCACCTGGAGCGGGGCAGGCGACCGGAGGGCGTTCGCCTGTTGGAGGTGCTTCGGTTCCAGCGCCCCGGGGACGTTGCGGTGCTGTACAACCTCGGCATGGCGTTGAGCGATGCCGGCAGGCTGGACGAGGCGGTCAGGCACCTGAGATCGGCCCTCGGCCACGCGCCCGGCCACGCGAACGCCAGGGTGGGCCTCGGAGTCGCCCTGGCCCGACGGGGGGACACTAAGGATGCCATCTGGAACCTCCGTGAGGCGCTCTCCGCCGAGCCGGACAACCCCTGGGCACACCGGAACATCGGCGCCTGTCTCCTGAAGGAAGGCGACTACGAGGTGGCCGAGCGACATCTCCGCCGTGCCGCCGAACTGCTCCCATCCGACCAGCAGGCCGCCTACGGCCTCGGCCAGGCGCTCCTCGCGTTGAAGCGCGAGCCGGAGGCCGACGAGCAGTTCATCCGCGCCATCGCCCTGGACGACAGATCCGAGATCGCCGAGCTGGCGAGGGAGGAGCGGTCCCGGCTGGCCCAGTCCTCTTTCCGGGGCCGCGGGGAGCGGCCCGACGCCGTGATGTACCTCCTGGGCGCTCTGGAGCGTTTCGAGGCGCTGCCCCCAGAGGAGATGCGGAAGATCGGCTTGGAGATCGCCATCCTGGGCCGGGGCGGGCTGGACACCAACGACAGCACCCAGAAGTACACCCTCCGCTCACTGCCGGGGCGGTTCAGCGGGCTGCACCTCGTCTGCCTTATGTACGCGGCGTTCAAAGTGGTCGCGCCCGACCAAGACATCGGCTTCGACCTGTCGCGGGAATACGAGACGGCCCTTGCGATGCACCGAAGGAGTTAGCCCATGCTCATCGAAGTCCGCGCTTTCTGTGATCGGGTCCGGCGGAGCCTCCCCCACCTGCTGGACCAGTTACAGGAAGAGACCGGGCGGACGGGTGCAGAAGAGCGGGAAGCATGGGGGCGTTCGCTACCTCGACTCTGCGAGGAACTCAATGACCCTCTCCTTGCAGGCTTCCATCTCCATCTATCCGAACCCGGCTTTCTCTCGGTGGAGTATCGCCTACCAGCGTCGGCGTCGTGGTGTGACGTTGTCCTTCTCGGCATGGGGCCGACCAAGCATTGCGCCGTGGTGATCGAGTTGAAGGATTGGGACACAGAAGGGGACCGGCCCGGCCCTCGCGCGGCGCTCATGTTCCACCAGGGCAGCCTCACACTTCACCCATCGGACCAGGTGCGTGGGTACGTTGACTACTGCCAGAACTTCCACAGCGTGGTCCAAGCGGACGGTGCTGAAGTCCACGGCTGCGTTCTGTTCACGAAGAAGGGGCCGCTCAGCGCCTACCGGGCACATCCGCATGGTGACCTTGTCAAGCGGTTCCCCGTGTTCGGGACTGAGGAGGAAGACAAGGGCTTGGCCGAGTACTTGGGCGCCCTGTTGAAGCGGCCCGACTCGGGTTTCGCCGCTCGCTTCGTGGCGGGGCAATACGAGCAGAATCGGAACTTCGTGACCCAGGTGGCAAGGGTACTTCAAGACCCCGAACGCTCCCCATACGTCCTCCTCGACGAGCAGAGAAAAGGCTACGAGCTGTGCCTACAGGAAATCGGCAAGGCGCTGACACAAGGCGAGACTGGCAGAAAGCAGGTCATCATCATCGAAGGACCTCCAGGGAGCGGCAAGTCAGCGCTGGCCGCCAACCTGTGGGCTTCGCTTGTGCAGGACCACCGGATCTACGGATCGGTAGTCCTCACGACCACTTCCGGATGCCAGAAGAGCAACTGGCGACACCTGTACGAGCAGGCGACCCCAGGTGCCAGGGGGATTACCGTCGCCGCGAACCGCTACAACCCTGGCCTGACGGGGGAGTGGGCCAGCGCGCGGTCCCTTACCCCGATCAACTTCAGGGAGAACATCCGCCGCTACATCCGAGAGAACCCCAGCAAGAACAAGGCGCCAGACGATGCGTTCGATGTCTCGGTGGTGGACGAGGCGCACGCGCTGATTGATCCAACGGACCCGTGCGTTGGTTCCACCTACTCCGGCTGGTGTTGGCAGGCGGGGCCGCAAGCCTGGCACATTATCCGCTCTTCGCGGATCTCCGTCTTCCTCATGGATTCCGAGCAGAGCTACCGGGACAACGAGACGACGACCCGCAGCGGCATCGAGGAATGGGCGACGGAGTTCAAGGCCGAGATAACCAGAATCAGCCTCGCCGGGGCGCAGTTCCGGTGCGGTGGCTCGGTTGAGTATCTCGATTGGCTCCAAAACCTCTTGAACCCGTCCTCCACCCCGGCCACGACGGCGTGGCAGGTAACCGGACCGGGCGGGAAGCCCCGCTTCGTTGCCCAGGTCGTGGACACCCTGCCCGAGCTGGAATCCCGCCTACGGGTCGAGCTGGATGCCGGACGGACGGCCCGGCTCGCTGCCTCGTACGCTCGGGAGTGGGTCACCCGCAGGGAGGCGAACCCACACGACTTACAGGCGACCGATAAGGACTTCTGCTTTCGACTCGGGGGGGGCGGGTACTGGTCGCGGATCTGGAACTTTGCCCCTAATGAAGATTACACCCTCTTCATCCAGAGGCCCGTTGAGTCGAGGATGCATGCTGACCCCCTCTGCGAGATCGGCTGCCCGTACGTGCTTCGGGGGTTCGATTTCGATTACCTCGGCGTCCTCTGGCTCGGGGACCTCATCTGGAGGAAGGACCGTTGGAGGGCGAACTTGCAGAACGTCCACGAGTCGGCTTGGCGGTCCACCCGCAGCAGGGCCAGGAGGGGGCTGGGCGCAGACGATCCCGCACTCCTGGCGAGACTGAAGCGCGGCTACCGAATCCTCCTCAGTCGGGCGATCAAGGGCTTGTATCTCTGGTTTGAGGATGAGGAGACGAGAGAGTATGTGACTCGCCAGCTCACAACGGGTGGACATCCGCCCTGTTGAAAGCCCTCCCCGCCCACACCCGCCCCCCGCCATACTCGCTCCTGCGCCCCAAGGAGCCTCCCATGCTCGTCACCCTCACCCGCAATTACGCCAACAAGAAGGCCGGCGACGCCCTCGACCTCCCCCCCGCCGACGCCCACTTCCTCCTCACCGAGAAGGTCGCCGCCCTCGCCCCCGATCCGACAACCCAGCCCCCGCCCTCCCTCGGCCGCTTCCTCCTCGCCGCCCACCGCCACGACCACAAGGCCCTCATCGACATGGGCTCCTGCTGGGTGGACGGCGAGACCGGCCACAAGGCAGCCCTCAACGAGCAGTCCGGCCCCCGCGGCGGCTACCTCGTCCCCACCCCCCTCCACAACCAGATCATGGGCCTCGCCTATCGGCTCGGCGTCGTCCGCCCACACGCCACGGTCCTGCCCATGTCCTCCGCCGACCTCGAAGTCCCCGCCATCGATGCCACCCTCCCCGCCACCGCGGGCCGCTCCCCGCTCCTCTCCGCCGTCGCCGTGGACTGGCGCGAGGAGTCCTCCGCCCTCGCCGAGAAGCCCGCCGCCTTCAAGCAGGTCCTCCTCCACGCCCACGAGTTGGGCGGCTACACCTCCCTCTCCAACTCCCTCCTCCGCGACGCCCAGGCCGCCGGCCTCGAAGCCGCCGCCCTCGCCCTCTTCGCCCGCGCCATCGCCTGGCACGAGGACTATGCGTTCCTCCGCGGCACCGGCGCCGGCCAGCCCCTCGGCCTGCTCACCTGGGCCGGCCTCATCAGCGTGACGCGCAGCGGCGCCAACACCATCGCCCTGGCGGACGTGGCCGGCATGTACGCGCGCCTCATCCCCGGCGGCCCCGCCGACTCCATCATCTGGGCCTGCCACCCCACCGCCCTGGTGCCCCTGCTCTCCATGTCCGGCGGCGCCGCCGTCCTCGCCCCCCACCCCACACGCCCCGGCTTCACCCTGCTCGGCCACGACATCCGCGTGACGGACGCCCTGCCGCCCCTCGGCACCCCCGGCGACCTCATGCTCCTCGACCTGTCCGCCTACCTCATCGGCGACCGCCAACAGATCGACATCGCTGCCAGCGAACACCCCTCCTTCCTCTCAAACCAGACCCTCTGGCGCTTCACCAGTCGCCTCACCGGCCAGCCCTGGCCCCGCGACAAACTCACCCTCGCCGACGGCTCCACCGTCTCCACCGCCATCGCCCTCAGCGCGTGACGAGGTATCGCACGCTACCGCCCGGCCTCAGTCGGCCGGCGGGGCAGCGGGGGCGATGAGCGGGACCTGGCCGTTCGCCTCCTCGTAGGCGGCCAGCGCCCGCTCGCCTGCCGCGGTGATTCGATACTCGAAGGCCGGATTCTCGTCCCGCCGCTCGACGTACCCGCGCTGCTCCAGCGACCCCGGCCTGACCTCGCCGCGGGTCGGGGCGCCGAGCGCCTGCGAATACCCCTTCGGGCCGGCCTGATCCACCATCCGGGCGCGGGTGAGCCACCCGCCCATGCCACGCAGGACCGTGAGGATACGCAGTTGCATCGGGGTCAGCTCTTCCACGACACACCCCCTTAAGAATCATCCCACCAGTCAGCATTCGGGGCGTTGACGAGCCGGGCATCCGGCCCCGGCCTCTACGCCCCCCATCGTCCACGCCACCCCATCGGGGGCCTGGGGGCGAGACGCCCCCAGCTCGACAGGGCCGGATGCGGCAGACAACACCCCACATTGCAAGGGCGAAGACGCTCTCCGGGTCAATGGCTGATTAGTTAGGGCCTAAATAGCTCGTTGAGGTGAAAGAACTGCGACTCGCTCAAGGCGGATACACCCGACTTATCGATTTTGGTCTTATCGTGAATGTCCGTAGCTATTCGGGTTCCATCAACAAACACCCACGCGGCCTTGTTGTACCGAAACCGCAGGGTATACTCACAGAAGTTCCCAACTCCCTTGCCGATGCCGCCGCCTGGCAACTCATTCTTGAAAGAGACAAGAGTAAACTCATCGGCCTTGAGCTGAACCTCTCCCACCATAACGCCTCGGGCTGTGTCCAACTTCACATCATTTCGTAAGAAATCGATGTCCAGATCGCCCTTATCGTATTTCATCTCCCACAGTGATGCAGCCCCCTTTTTCCGTGCTTTTGCAGTCAAGATAAACTGATCCCATGCTTTGACAGCCTCTTGCTGGTTCACGGTCTCGGGGCCGTCCGCGCCCCCGCCCGACTTCAGGGGGTTACCTGTCGAGCAGCCCGCAATGGTGAGAGCGAAAACCATCAACATTCGCCTTCGCATGGTTCCTCCGTCGAGCGGTAGGACTCTCGGCGTCCACGCCACGAGTGTTGCAGTCCGTCTTATTCCCGTTTCACAATCTACCACCCAGGCCCCCCGTCCGTCCAGCGCCGCCCTCACCTAGACCCGCCCCGCCAACTTTCCTCAACTCGCCCCCACCGACCCTCAAACGTCTATCCGCGATCCCGCGTGTCCGAGTTACGATCATCAAGCCCACCTGAACAGGAGATCACATATGGAGCTGGCCCGCCTCACCCTCGAGCTGCACATCTCCGAGGCCCTCGCCCCCGACCGCGCCGACCACGCCCTCGAACGCCTCGACGACCCCGCCACCCTCGAACGCCTCCAGCGCGCCATCGAGCGCACCCTCGGCCGTGACCCCGCCCTCGCCCCCGTCGCCGCCGTCGTGAGGGACTGACCCCGTGCCGCCCTGCGTCCACTGCGAGACCGCCCAGGCCCTCCCCCGACCCGACGGCCTGCCCCTCTGCCACGCCTGCGGACGCCGCCCCGGCATCCGAGGCCTCTACGCCAACCTCCTCACCGAGTCGCCCATCTGGACCGCCCACCTGCTGCGCCTCCGCCGCCGCGCCGAGGCCGGCCTCGCCCTCTTCGCCCCCGACACGCCCTCCCCAAAGAACGTCAGCCGCGGCTGGCACAAGCACAAGAGGAGCGCGTAGCCCTCACCGAAACCCCCTCGGCTGTTTAGGGGGAAGGCGGCAAAGCGAGGCTCTGCGAGCGCAACGCCGCCGGCGGGGGACGTCTCGTCCCCCGATGTGGAGAAGAAGCATGACACCCAGACGCAACACCAACGGCCCAGGCCCGACCTTCGCCGCGCCCCCGCGCCAGACCCTCGCCAGCGTCACCACCGCCGGCCGCAAGCTCCCCTCGCGCCTCATCCTCCACGCGATCCCGAAATGGGGCAAGTCGTCCTTCGCCGCCCAGGCCCCGCGCCCCATCTTCCTCATGACGCGCGGCGAGGACGGCCTCCTCTCCCTCATGGACGCCGGCCTCGCCCCGCCCACCGCCCACTACCCCGACCCCTTCACCCGCTGGGCCGACCTCATCGCCGCCGTCAACGAGCTGGCCGCCGGCGGACACGACTTCCGCACCCTCGTCCTCGACACCATCAACGGCGCCGAACGCCTCGCCCACGAGGCCACCTGCGCCGCCGACTGCCAGGGTGACTGGGAGAAATTCGACGCCTACGGCCGCGGCATCAAGCTCTCCCTCACCCGCGTCATCGAGCTGACCTCCGCACTCGACCGCTGCCGCGAGAGGGGCCTCGCCGTCATCCTCCTCGGCCACTCCCAGGTCAAGACCTTCAAGAACCCCTCCGGCCCCGACTACGACCGCTGGGAGCCGGTCCTCGCCAAGGAGTCCTGGGCCCACCTCGACCGCTGGGCCGACCTCGTGTTCTTCGGCTGCTTCGAGGTCGCCGTCGAGCAGAAGGCCCGCGGCGCGAAGGCCAAGGCCACCGGAGGCCAGGCCCGCCTCATCATGACCGAACGCCGCGCCGAGTACGACGCCGGCAACCGCCTCGGCCTCCCCGAGGAGATCGACTGCGGCACGTCCGCCGCCCAGGCGTGGGCCAACTTCCAGTCCGCCCTCAAGTCCCACAAGACCCAGGGGTAAGGGCTGCGAGCGCAGCGAGCTTAGCCCGAAGGGGACGTCTCGTCCCCTTAACTCGAAAGGAGAGTGACCTCGTGAGCAACTTCTACACCCCCGGCCGCTACCGCCTCCGCGTCATCGGCGCCGCCCTCGGCGAGTCGAAGAACGGCACCCCGCAGATCGAGCTGGGCGTCGAGGTCCTCGCCTACCTCGACCCCGCCGAGAACCAGTTCATCACTACCACCGGCCCCGAGCGCACCATCTACCTCTCGCTCACCGCCGGCACCCTCGGCACCCCCTCCAACCCCGGCTGGGTCTGGCAGACCCTGCTCGACCTGGGTTTCAACGGCACCTCCTTCGGCGACCTCGACGCGCTGGCCGGCCAGGTCCGCGACGGCGAGATGCGCCTGGAGGACTGGGAGGGCGGCAAGGCCGAGAAGTGGACCATCTACCGCCGCCGCGCCGGCACCGCCCAGCGCCCCATCGCCCAGGCCGGCGTCCGCTCCCTCAACGCCCGCTTCGCCGACCTCCTCAAGGCCGCCAAGCCCACCACCCCGCCCCCCGCCGCCCCGAAGCCCGCGCCCACCCCGCAGCCGCCCAGGCCCGCCGCGCCCGCCCCGCGCAACGGCCAGCACCACGACGGCTACCACGACGCCGGCACCGAGGACATCCCCTTCTGACCTCCCCCTGACGCGCCGGGGCCTCACCGCCCCGGCGCGTCACCCCACCAGGACCGGACACATGGGCACCGTCTACAAGCCGACCTACAAGGATCGGGCCGGCAAGAAGAAGAAGCGTCGCAAATGGTACATCGCCTACAAGGACCACAACGACGAGCGCCAGGTCGAGCCGGCCTTCACCGACAAGGAGGCCAGCCAGAGGCTCCTGCAGCGCCGCGAGACGGAGGCCGCGCGCCGCCGCGTCGGCCTGCCCGTCGCCGAGGAGGCCCAGGCCCGCCGCCCCCTCGCCGAGGTCGAGGGCGAATACCTCGCCGAGATGGACCGCCTGGAACGCTCTCAATCCCACCGCAAGGAGACCGCCCGCCTCCTCCGCACCGTCCGCGAGGCATGCAAGTGGGAGACCCTGGCCCAGGTCCGCCCCGCCACCCTGATGGCGTTCCTGACCGAGCTGAAGGACAAGGACCTCTCCCCACGCACCATCAACAGCTACCGCGACGCCGCCCACACCTTCCTCGCGTGGTGCGTCGAGCAGAACCACCTCGCCGAGAACCCCCTCGCCAAGGTCCGCAAGGCCCGCACCGGGGGCAAGAAACGCAAGCCACGCCGCGCCTACACCCTGGCCGAGCTCCAGGCCCTGACGGCCGCATCGCCCGCCCACCGCCTCCTCTACCTCGTCGCGGGCCTGTCCGGCCTGCGCCGCGGCGAGCTGGCCAAGCTGGAGAAACGCGACCTCACCCCCGAGGGCGAGAAGCCGGCCTGGCACCTGCGCCCGGAGATCGTCAAGGGCCGCCGCAAGGACGTGGTCCCGATGCTCCCCGAGTGCCGCGAGCTGCTCGCCCCGCTCTGGCGGCCCCTGGCCTCGCCGACTGCCCGGATCTTCCCCCGGATGCCGCGCACGCAAACCCTGCACAAGGACCTGAGGCGCGCGAAGATCGAGCGCGTGGACGGCGAGGGCCGCTGCCTGGACTTCCACAGCCTGCGTTACTTCTTCTGCCGCGAGATGGCGAAGCGCCTCCCCATCGTGAAGGTGCAGCGCCTGATGCGGCACAAGGACATCCGCATGACGGCGAACCTGTACGCCGACCTCGGCATCGAGGACCTGGGCGAGGACGTGTGGTCCCTGCCGACGCTGCTGAAGGAGGAGAAACAGCCCCGCCAGGGGAAGGAGGCCCGCCCCAAGAAATAGCTTCCGCCCCAGGCGCGCTCACACCGGCGCTCACAACGGGAGGGTGGGGAAGTGTGTGGAATAGGCAAGGGCCGCCGCAACTGTTAGTCACGGCGGCCCTTGCGTGAGTCGGGCCGAGAGGATTTGAACCTCCGACCTCCTGAACCCCATTCAGGCGCGCTAGCCAAACTGCGCCACGGCCCGATCACTCCGCCTTTGATAGCAGCCCGGGGGAGGGGGTGTCAAGGCCACGGGCGCGCCGTCACGCCGCCGGACGCGGCGGGCGGCACGTCTTCGGCACCGGATTCTTCTCGTATTCCTCCGCCCCCGGCCTCGGCGGCATCGCCACCGATAGCAGGCACCCCGCCGCCAGCAGCACGCCCAGGCCGGCGCTCAACAGAGCCGTCCGCCACCCCGAGCCGGGCAGGCCGTTGGCGAACGCCCCGGCCATCAGCACCGCCGACAGCAGCACGAACGCCGCCAGGCTCTGTTGCGGCGCGCTCCCCACGCCGAGCATCCCCGCCGGACACTCCATCCTGCCCGACAGCTCCAGCCGCACGTGCCACCCGGCCACGGCCAGGCCGGCCAGCGCCAGCGGCAACGCCAGCCCCGGCAGGTTCGCCTTCGCCTCCACGCCGTTGGCCGCGCCGACGAGCAGAACGGCGAACGCCGCCATCGCGAACGCCCGCTGGTAGTAGCACAGCGGGCACGCTGCCAGCCCCATGCCCATGCTCAGGTACAGGCTCCCGGCGACGGCCAGCCCGGCCAGCGCCGCCCCCGCCCAGGCGTATGCGGTGTCGCTCATCGCGCCCCTCTGTTCGCCCTGCTGTCTTGCCGCATCCGCCGTTGTCGTGGCTTGTGGTGGGATGCGGTTTGGGACAGAGCGTGTAGTTATGGAACAGCCTCATCCGCGGTGATCAGCTTAAATGCATCCTGCCATGACAGTTATGACTCAGCGGCCGGCAGGGTTTTTGGAACACTTTGGAACCATTTGGGGCATCCTGCGGCATCCTGCGGCACCTCGAGGCGCCTTGAGGCATCGTGAGGGATCGTGGGGTAGCGGCTATTTGGGGGCGGGGCCGGGATACCACCGCCCGGCGCGGCGAGCCCCGCGTGAG
Source organism: uncultured Alcaligenaceae bacterium (assembly GCA_964630925.1). Lineage (GTDB taxonomy): Bacteria > Planctomycetota > Planctomycetia > Gemmatales > Gemmataceae > RGDT01. Next base: position 19,878 of record CAZVZK010000117.1, on the reverse strand, counting down.
TGGGCCTTCCCTTGGTTCTTGAGTGTTCGCAAGAGCGATTTCACGTCGGATTCCTTCAAGGCCGGCAACACGCGGAGCAAGTCTTCACGGGGGGACCCGGTGTCCTTGTTATCGGTGATGTGCTTCAACAGCAAGGCGAGGTTCTGTTCCCTGTCGAGCCCCTTCTTCCGGGTGTACGCCGGCTTGTCGCCCACGAACTCGTAGTACTTCTTCGACAGGATGCACTTCCTGCCGTCACGCTCGATCAGCCCCAGCTCGATGAGATGGGGGACACGGCCCTGTAGCTCCTTCGGGATCTTTTCGCCCCGCGACGCGGCGGCGAGCACGATCCAGTCGCGGGTGGTGAACGCCCGCGCCGTCTCCTGGCCGACCTTGCTCACGAAACGGACGAAGGCGGGGTTCTCCACGGTCCCGAACAACGTCAGGCCGACCTGATGCGCGTCCGTGCGGGCGAAGTCGGGGACGGCCTTACTCAGGCGGATCGCCTCCTCGTAGATGAGGTTCATCCCCTGGCCCGAGCGCTCGACCAGGCCACAGCGGACGAAGATCTCGGCGATGCGGCGGTTCCACGGGTTCTGGCGGTCGAGGATGTTCTCCTGCGTGATGCCGAACGGCAGGCCGCCGGGGCTGTCCACCTCCAGCCGGCGGGGGTACTGACGGATGAAGATGCTGCCCGGCAGCTGGTACTCGCGGTGGCTGACCGCGTTCAGCACGGCCTCGCGGACGGACCTCTCGTTGAACGTGGCGATGGGGGTGACGAACATGCCGTCCTGGAAGTCCTGCCTGTCGTTGCGGCGGTCGACCCGGCCCCACAGCGCGTCGTAGAAGGAGAAGAACCCCCGGCGGTACTCCTCGCGGTCCTGTGCCGGCCCGGAGGCCTCGGCCGAGCGGTACTCGAAGACCACCTCGGCCTGGGCGAGGTGCCGGCCAAGCGCCTTGTGGGTGCCGAACAGGATCAGGGCCGCGTAGGTCACCCCGCCGTCGATGACCGCCTCGGCGTCGGCGAGCAGGTCGGCCACGGGCATTGCCGCGACCCGCTCGGCCTCGGCAGCCTTCTCGGTCTTGCGTAGCTTCTCGGCCCAGCGGCGGCGGAAGTCGTCGACGGAGGCCGGGTCCAGATCGTCCAGAGTGGCCCCGGTGCAGACGTCGGCGGAGAAGTCGTGCCCGCTCTCGGCGAAGATCTCCCGGAGGCGGGCCTCGGTCATCGGGGCGAGGCTGTCTTCCTTCCTCGCCCAGTAAACGCCCTCGAACTTGATCGGCACGCCGATGGGCCGGGCGGGGACGGTGAAGACGAGAACCCGGCTGCCGGGGGCGCACGCGGGGTGCGCGATCTCTTCGAGCGTGATGGCGAGGGGGAGGCGCTCGCAGAGGCCCTTGCGGGTCCGCTCCGTCTGCTCGAAGGCGGTGCTGCCGACCACCTTCCGGGGCCGCTTGTCGGTGACGCCGAGGATGACCCGCCCGCCGCCCTCGTTCGCCAGGGCACAGCAGTACTTGACGAGGGTCTCAAAGTGATAACTGCCCTTCGCCTCCTTGAATTCGAGGGTCTCGCCCTCCTGTGCCTTCATCCACTCTTCGAGCTGGGCGATGCGGGCGGTGTCGGCGGTCACGGCGCACCTCACGCGATGTCAGGCAGTTGGCGGGGCGGCTCGCCCGTGAACTTCAGCGCCTTGAACCGCCGCGTGCATTCGGTGATGGCCACCTCCGTCGGGAGGCGTTCGATGCTGCTGGCCCCGTAGAAGCCCACCACGCCGCGCGTGTTCTTCAGGATGTAGGCCGCGTCCTCCGGCTCCGCGATCGGGCCGCCGTGGCACACGACCAGGATGTCCGGGTTGACCTCACGCGCCGCGTCCGCCAGCTCCTGGACACGCCGGGCCGCCTGCTCCAGCGTCAGCGCCGTCGTCGCGCCGATGGCCCCCTTCGTCGTCAGGCCCATGTGCGGGATGAGGACGTCCGCCCCCGCCTTCGCCATGCTCCGCGCCTCTTCGGCCGTGAAGACGTAGGGCGTCGTCAGCAGGTCCATCTCACGCGCCAGGCGGATCATCTCCACCTCGCAGGCGTACCCCATGCCCGTCTCCTCCAGCCCCTGGCGGAAGGTGCCGTCGATGAGGCCCACCGTGGGGAAGTTCTGCACGCCGGCGAAGCCCTCGTCCTTCACCTGCCGCAGGAAGTGCGCCATGCGGCGGAACGGGTCGGTGGCGCAGACGCCGGCCAGGACCGGCGTGTGACGGACGACAGGCAGCACCTCGCGGGCCATCTCCATGACGATGCCGTTGGCGTCGCCGTAGGGCATCATGCCGGCCAGGCTGCCGCGCCCGGCCATGCGGAAGCGCCCCGAGTTGTAGATGACGATGAGGTCGATGCCGCCGGTCTCGGCGCACTTGGCGGACAGGCCGGTGCCGGCGCCGCCCCCAACGATGGGCCGGCCGGCGGCGACCTGCTGGCGGAGGCGGGCGAGGATCTCTTCGCGCGTGTTCATGCGGTACATGGTAGGGCCGACGGCCGTGCGGGGCGACGTGGCCTGATGCCGACGCCGCGCCACGCCCGGGGCCATGACATCGAGACGCCGCGGATCACCAGCCGTGGGTGAAGGCCTGGGGGATCGCGACCTTCTTCGGCGTCGGCAGGGCGGCGTGCGCCGAGCCCGGGCTCGGCGCGGTGAGCTGCCCCATGGCCGCCTTCACGCCGCCCTCGATGAACAGCTCCCTCACCCGCACGATCTCGAACGGCGTCTGGGTGACCCCGTCCGGCAGGGTGACGATCCCCCCGACCCCGTCCTTCAGCGTCCCGCGGCGGACGACGTCCGTCACGAAGGCCTGGAGGACGCTGTGGCTCGGCTCCTTGAGCAACACGTCCTTCAGCAGCTGGGTGTCCTGCAGCCACTTGTGGGCCGTGATCACCGTCAGGTGCCCGGCGTTGCAGTCGAACTCGTCGTAGTGGATGCGCGTCACGGCGAACCACACGAGGTGGTCCATCCAGGCGACCCTCGTCGCCGCGTACTCGGGGAAGGGGGCCTGCTGGTATTTCTGCGTGTTGTACACGTCCCGCAGCCGGACGCAGTACACATTCGTCCGGCTCGCCGCCAGAGACAGCGTCTCCAGCCCGCCCTGCTGCATCGCGGCCAGGTAGCCGCCGGCGACCTTCGGCCCCGGCCGCGGCATCGGCCCGATCAGCGGCGCGCCGGGGTGGCGGCGTATCATGACCACCGCGCGGCCGACGGCCCACGGGCACGACCCGTTGAGGGCATCCAGCATGGGGAACTTCGTCGCGACGCCGAACTGCGGCGTGATGCTGACCGTCGAGAAGAGGCAGTTGTCCTTGTTCGTCTCGCCGTTGCGCACCCACACCTTGTGGCCCTGGTTCTTGAACGGGTGCCACGGCTGGGTCATGTTCCGCGCGACGCGCAGGGCCTCGACCCGGGTCTGCCGCGACGTGCCCCCCTGCGACTTGATCGTGTCGGGCAGCCGCCCGTCCCCGCGGAACGCCACCCGGGCCCCCGCCTTCTGGAGATCGTTCTTTGTCGTCACGAATTCCCCGTCGTGGCAGGCGTGGTCGAGGACCTGGTCGGCCGTGAGCTTGTCGGCGACCTGGAACGCCTTGAACCCCTTCGCCAGCATGCCGTCGAAGATGGTCTTCCACCCCGCCGCGTCCTTCGCCGCCGGCTTCAGGAACTCGCCATCGTTGTTCACGGCCATCGCCGCGTAGGCGAGCTTGTGCGGGCCGGGCAGCTCCGCGAAGAAGTAGTTGTACCAGTACTCAAGGCTGTACTCGGCCATGCCCTCCTTCGGGAACGGCCCCTTCTTCAGCTCCGCCACGACCCGGGTGATGTCGGCGGACGTCACCGAGTAGAGGTTCGGGTACATGCCGTTCAGGTAATCCGTCATCTGGCGGACGGTCGGCACGTCGACGGTGGTGTTCGCGGGCAAGGGCCTGATGTACGGGGCGGTGAGCAGGGTGGAGCCCTTCGGGGCGGGCGCCTGTGGGACCGGGTACTTGTTGGCGCTGTACAAGGCGTCACGCACGAACGCCGCCAGGGCACCGCGGAGCACCTTGTCGGACACCTGGAGGCGGGGGCCGTACACGGCCGGCGCGGCGGGTTTGCCGCCCATGGGTGGCCTGGGCGGAGGGGGGGCGGCGCCGCCGCCCGTCCTGGGGGAGATTTGCGACATCAGAGCCTCCTCGGTTTGGTATGAGCCGACGGGCGGCACAGGGCACGGCGCCGGCCACGTCCCCTCGCGGGGGGCCGGCGGGTCAGGGCGTCTTCTGTAAGGGGACTGTCCATCGGGAGGGACGGCAGGACACGAAAACCGGAGGATTCGCCGATTGCCGCCACCCCCCGGGACAGGAGTGCGCGGGCGTCGAGGATCTTTCAGCGATCCGACGGGAATTCCGCCGCCCACCCCGCCGGGTGGGCGCCCGCCGCCATCGCGGGATCAGCCCTTTTCCGGGAAGATGACGATGCGGGCCTCGCGCACCGAGGTCAGGCCACGCAGGAACGTCCGCGCCAGGGACACGAACGTCGTGTCGAGGCACACGTCGCGCGGGAACTGCTGGGCGCCCGTCCCCAGGAGCGGGAACGCGATGGAACGCACGTCGTGCGAGTCCGCGTGGTAGATGCAGCTCGCCACGATCTCGGCGATCAGGTCGCGGCTCGGCCGCACGACCCTCTCCTTCACCATCCCGACCGTCACGCCGTGGAAGATCAGCCGGGCCGGCAACGCCCCGCCCGAGGTGACCGCCGCCCGGCCCGGACGCACCGGCGCCTGCCTGCCGGCCTCCCAGGCGACGGCCTCCCCGGCGGCCCGGCGGATGGCCAGGGACACGCCCCAGTCCATGCTCAGGTGAGCGGTGTCCGAGCTGACCAGGGCCTCCACCGGCTGCACGACGATGTCGCCGCGCACGACACGCAGCGTCTGGCCGCGCGGGAACCGGTAGACGCCCACGCCCTCGTCCCACGCGCCGCCCCCGAGGTAGGCGTCGCGATGCGCCGCGTACCGGGCCATCCAGGCCGCCAGCTCCGCGTCGTCGGAGGCGGCCCAGGGCGAGGCGTCCGCGCCGGGCCGGAGCTGGGCCAGAACCTCGACGAACGAGGCGAAGCGGTCGGCGGGCGCCTTCGCCAGGCAGCGCTCGATCACCTCCCCCGTCCGCTCGGACAGCGCGGGGCGGATGGCGGCGGGCGCCACGAGCGGCTCGGCCTTGTGCTTGTACAGGATCGAGAACGCCGTCTTGCCCTCGAACGGCGGCCGGCCGGTCAGGGCGTGGTAGAACGTCGCCCCGAAGCTGTAGATGTCGGCGCGGGTGTCCACGCCGTGCGGGTCCTCCGCCTGCTCGGGCGCCATGTAATGGGGCGTGCCCATGAGGCCGCCGGGCAGCGACAGGCCGTCCCCCGCCGCCGGCCCGCACGCCAGCCCGAAGTCGGCGACGCGGGCCGCCCCCTGGGCGTCGATCAGCAGGTTGGACGGCTTGAGGTCGCGGTGCGTGATGCCCTGCGCCGCCGCCGCGAGCATGCCCTCGCACGTCTGACGCATCCACGGCAGCGCCGTCGCCTCGGGGACGCCCTCCGGCCGGCCCGCGAGCAGGCGCTGCAGGTCGGTCCCCTCCACCCACTCCATGATCAGCACCGGCGCCCCGCCGGGGAGCTGCTCGAAGTCGTGGACGGCCACGACGTACGGCGAGCGCAGGCCGGCCAGGAGGCGGGCCTCGCGGAGGAAGCGCTCGGTGGCCGCCCCAGGACGCAGGACCTTGACGGCGACCTGGCGGCCCAGCCGCGTGTGGCGGGCGCGGTAGACGACCCCCATGCCGCCGCGCCCCGCCTCCTCGATCACCTCGTAGCGCGAACGGAAGGACGGCTCATCGAGGAGGGGCCTGACGTCCCAGAGGGACGAGCCCGAGGTCACCGTGGTGTCCACACGTCGGCTCCTGATCGCGGCCCGTGGGCGCCCGCCGCGGATTACGGTATGCCGTACACGGCGTGCATTCCACCCTCGCGGCTCACTCGCGCGGGTCCAGCACGCCGGCGAGGGAGGCGTTGATGAGCGTCGCCAGGAAGCCGCCGAACAGCGCCGTCGCCCCCAGCCGCGCGATGTCCGCACGCCGCGTCGGCGCCATGCCGCCGATGCCGCCCAGCTGGATGCCGATCGACGCGATGTTGGCGAACCCCGTCAGGGCGAACGACACCAGGATGATCCCCCGCCTCGTCATCGTCGCCTTGTAGTGCTGCTGGAACTCCGAGTAGGCGAAGAACTCGTTCACCACCAGTTTCTGGCCGAGGAGCGTGCCCACCGCCGGCACGTCCTGGATCGGCGTGCCCATCAGATACGCCGCCGGGCTGAACAGCGTGCCGAAGATGTTCGCCAGGGAGAGGGCGGGGTGGATCAGCTTCAGCCCGGCGTCGAGCATCGCCACCAGGGCGATGAACGCGATCAGCATCGCCGCGATGTTCAGCGCCAGGTGCATGCCGTCGGACGCCCCGGAGCTGGCCGCGTCGATGACGTTGCCGTGCGGCGACTTCTCCGCGGTGTCCGCCGTTCCAAGCGTCTCCGGCCGGCCCGTCTCCGGCAGCAACAGCTTGCCCATGTACAGGCTGGCCGGCACCGCCATGATGCTCGTCGCCAGGATCGCCACCGCGTCCGCCCCCATGCCGATGTAAACCGCCATCAGGCTGCCCGAGATGTGCGCCATGCCGCCGATCATGAGCGTCAGCAGCTCCGAATTGGTCATCTTCGGGACGTACGGCTTGACCATGAGCGGCGCCTCGGTCTGGCCGAGGAAGACGTTCGCACTCACCGACAGCGTCTCGGCCCCGGAGGTGCGCATCAGGTACACCATCGCCGCCGCCATAAGGCGCACGACCCACTGCAGGACGCCGATGTGGTAGAGGATGGCGAAGAACGACGACAGGAAGATGATGGTCGGCAGGGCGCGGAAGGCGAAGACGAAGCCGTTCCCCTCGCCGAACGCCTTCGCCATGGCCGCGTGGTCCGCCAGCGGGCCGAAGACGAAGACGGCCCCCTTGTCGGAGAAGGCGAGGAGGCTCTTGGCGGCGTCGCCCGCCGCCTGGAACGCGGCGATGCCGAAGTCGAGGCGCAGGATGAGGACCGCGAGGACGACCTGGATCGACAGGCCCAGGATGACGGTGCGCCAGGGCACACGGCCCAGGTCGGCGGAGAACGCCGCCGCCAGGCCGAGGAAGCAGAAGACGCCGACCAGCGCCCGCCCGCGCATGCCGAGCGGCCCCTCCAGCAGCCACGCCAGGAACCCAAGCGCGACGACGCCGCCCAGGACGGCGGCGCGCCACGCGAGCGGCGTGCTGGGCGGGGGCGAAGGGGGCGGCTCATCGGGCCTCGGCGCGGGCCCCGCCTGGACGTGTTCGGACATGCGGGGCCTCTTCTCCCGCGGCGAGCGGGGTCATTCGAGCGTCTCGTGAATCAGTGGTGTCAGCGTAGGCGGGTGGTCGTGGATCGTCCCGGCCCCGCCCACCTCCGCCAGCGCGTCCGCCAGATGCTCCTGCGTGCGGAAATGCAGCTCGAGCAGGCCGTCGCCCTCCCGCACCTCGTCGCCGGCGTGGGCCAGCACCAACGCCCCGACGGAGTGATCGACGGCGTCCTCCGCCCTCGCCCGCCCGCCGCCCAGCCGCACCACCGCCCGGCCCACCGACTCCGCCTTCCAACCGTGGAAGTGCCCGCCCCGCTTCGCCTGGATGACGTGCGTGTGCGGCGCCTTCGGCAGCCTCCCTGGGTCGTCGATGACGCGCGGGTCGCCGCCCTGCGCCTCGACCATGCGGCGGAACACCTCCAGCCCCTGGCCGCCGCTCAGCGCGTCCTCGACCTTCTTCCGCGCGCCGCCGATCCCCGCCAGCGCCACCATGCGCGCCGCCAGCTCCACCGACAGATCCCGGACGCTCGCCGGCCCGCCGCCGCGCAGCACCTCGACGCACTCGGCCACCTCGACGGCGTTGCCGCACGCACGCCCCAGGGGGTGCTCCATCGCCGTGAGCAGCACCTGCGTCTTGACGCCGTGAGCGTGCCCGATGGAGCGCATGGCGTGCGCCAGCTCGCGGGCCGCCGGCAGCGTCTTCATGAAGGCGCCGTCGCCGTGCTTCACGTCGAGGACGAGGCCACGCACGCCCTCGGCGAGTTTCTTGGACATGATGGAGGCGGAGATGAGCGGGACCGACTCGACGGTGGCGGTCACGTCGCGCAATGCGTACAGGGTGCGGTCCGCCGGGGCCACCTCCGCCGTCTGGCTCATCATCACGCACCCGTGGGTAAATAGGATGCGGCGCGACTCGTCTGCGGACAGGCCGACGCGGAAGCCGGGGATCGATTCGAGCTTGTCCAGGGTGCCGCCGGTGTGGCCGAGGCCGCGGCCCGACATCATGGGCACGAGGGCGCCGCACGACGCCGCCAGGGGCGCGAGGATGAGCGATGTCTTGTCGCCGACGCCGCCGGTGGAGTGCTTGTCCACGGCCCGGTGCGCATCCTCGCCCCAGTCGAGGACGGTGCCGGAGCGCAGCATGGCCCCGGTGAGGTGGGCCGTCTCGTCGGCGTCCATGCCACGCAGGACGATGGCCATGAGAAGGGCGGAGAGCTGGTAGTCGGGCCAGGAGCGGTGGGTGGCCCCGTGGACGAAGGCGTCGATCTCGGCGGCGGAGAGGGCGTGGCCGTCGCGCTTCTTGCGGATGATGTCGGCGGCGCGCATGATGGCCTCCGGGAGGGCGGTGCGGACGATTATAGTGGGGGGAGGCCGTGGCCGTTCGCTCGGGGTGCCGACGCGGCCGCCCGCCATCACCCATTCGCCCCGGCTCAGAAAGGGATGCCATGCTCCGCCTCACCCTGCTCACCGTCGCCGGCCTCACCCTGCCCGCGGCCGGGCAGCTCATCCCCCGCGCCAGCTACACCCGCATCGAAGCCGGCCTCTGGGTCGGCGGCAGCGTCGAACGTCCGCCGCCCGGCACAGACTCCGTCCTCAACCTCTGCAAGATCCGCGACCCGTACCGCGTCCGCCATCACGCCTGGGAGCCGATAGAGGACGCGGCCCCGGCCCCGTCGCTCGACTGGCTGCACGACGCCGTCAAGTGGGTCGACGAGCAGCGCCGGGCCGGACGCACCACCTTCGTCCACTGCCAGGCGGGCATCTCCCGCGCCGCGATGGTCACCGCCGCCTACCTGATGTATGACAGGGGGTGGACGCGGGACCGGGCCCTCCGCCACATCCGAGCCGAGCGTCCGCAGATCGCACCCAACCCCGCCTTCCTGGACCTGCTCGCCGAGTACGAGCGTTCCCTCCGACGGCCGCCACCACGCAGAGGCCCCCTATGACGACACGCCGCGACTTCCTCGCCGCCTCCGGGCTGGCACTCGTCCCGTCCCTCGCCTTCGCACAGGCGAAGCCGCTGGAGAAGATCCGCATCGGCTTCATCGGCCTGGGCGGGCAGGGCAAGAGCAACCTCGGCACGCACCTCCGCAACACCGTCGCCGTCTGCGACGTGGACGAGGCCCGCCGCGAGTCGGCCAGGGCCGCCGTCGAGAAGGCGTCCGGCGGGAAGTGCGCCGCCTACGCGGACTACCGCAAACTCCTCGCGGACAAGAACGTCGACGCCGTCGTCGTCAGCACGCCGGACCACTGGCACGCCCTGGCCACCATCGACGCCTGCGCCGCCGGCAAGCACGTGTATTGCGAGAAGCCGCTGTCGCTGACCGTCGCCGAGGGGCGGGCGATGGTGCGGGCGGCGCGGGGGAACAAGGTGGTCGTGCAGTGCGGCAGCCAGCAGCGGAGCGACGCCAAATTTCGGCAGGCGTGCGAGCTGGTTCGCAACGGCAAGATCGGCAAGGTGACGCAGGTGAAGGTCGGCATCCCCGGCAACAACTTCAAGGGCCCGCCCGTGGAGGACGGCCCGCCGCCCAAGGGGCTGGACTACGAGATGTGGCTCGGGCCGGCGCCGCACCGGGCGTACAACGCCAAGCGGGCCCACTACCTGTTCCGCTTCTTCTGGGACTACTCCGGCGGCCAGATGACCAACTTCGGGGCCCACCACCTCGACATCGCCCAGTGGGGCCTGGGCGTGGACGGGTCCGGCCCGGTTTCCGTCGAGGCGAAGGCGCGCTTCCACGCCATGAAGTGGTACGAGGTGCCCGAGTGGTGCGAGGTGAATTACACCTACGCCTCCGGCGTGAAGATGACCTGCACGATGGGCGGCAAGGGCGGCACGGAGTTCATCGGCGAGAAGGGCCGGGTGTACGTGACGCGCGGCAAGATCGAGGCGGAGCCGAAGGAGCTGCTGGCCGAGGACACCGGCCCGGTCAAGCTGTACGTGAGCAAGAGCCACCACGGCAACTGGCTGGAGTGCATCAAGGGCGGCAAGGCGCCGATCTGCGACGTGGAGATCGGCCACCGCTCGGCGACGGTGTGCCACCTGGGCAACATCGCCATCCGGACGGGCCGGAAGATCGCGTTCGACCCGGTGAAGGAGACGATCACCGGGGATGAAGCGGCGGCGAAGATGCTGACGAAGGAGTACCGCGCGCCGTGGAAACTGCCGGCGTGAGCGGAAGAGTGAAGCGGATTCACCACAGAGGCGCAGAGATCACAGAGGAAGCACAGAGAAGACAAGCAGGGAGATAGAAGAAAAGGCCTACCTTCTTCTATCTCTCTTTTTGACTTCTCTCTTTTCCTTCTCTGTGTCCTCTGTGTCTCTGTGGTGAATCCGCTTCATTAGAAGTCGTACTGCGCCCGCAGGAACGCGCCGTGCCACCACGCCTCGCCCTTCGAGATCACGCCGCCGTTGGCGTTGATGCCCAGCGTGCCGATCTTCCAGTACTCCTCGAACATGTAGCCGCCGGTGAACTTCCACCCCGGCAGGGCCGGCGGCGCGTAGGACAGGCCGACCTGGGCCTGCACGGTCGGCACGGCGCGGCTGTTGCGGACCGTCAGCACCGCGCCCGCCGCCTCGTCGCGGTAGCGCTGCTGCACGCTGCCGACCAGGACGCTGCCGTCGAGCCGCCCGAACAGCGACAGGCCGGGGATCATGACGATGCGCCGCTCCAGATCCACCCGCCCGTGGATGCCGCCGCCCACGAAGTTGTTGCTCGCCTGGAAGACCTGCCCGCCCGCCAGCACCTGCCGCGAGTCGAAGTACAACTGATCGGCGCGGGCGCCTATGCGCCACGACGCGGTGTAACGCGGGGCGAACTCGTCGGGCGGCGTGCCGAAGTCGAGGAGGAACGAGTTGACCGCCAGGCGCGACGTGACGCCGCCATCGGTGCCCTCGGCGTTGAGGAAGCGGAAGGCCCCGACGATCTCCCCCTCCTTGTTGGGCAGCCGGTGGCCGACCTCGAAGGCGTAGGCGTAGCCCGTGTCCAGGTCGGCAGATGGTACGGAGAACGTGGGGGTGCCGTGGCCGACGATCTGAGGGAACAGGTATGCGATCTCGGAGCTGGCGAACCACGAGTCGGGGACGCACGGGTTGAGCGGGGACGGATTCGCCTCGAAGGGCGACGGCGGAGGTGGCGGGGGCGGCGGCGGGCGGAGTCCGAGGGGGCCGCCGGGCGGCGGGGCCGGGACGGGGATGGGCGGCAGCGTCTGGGCCGGTGCGGCCGCCGCCAGGGCCAGGAGCAGCATGAACGCCGGAGACGGGCGCATGGGTCGCCTCCTTGCCGTTGGAAGGGCGGCCAAGGGGCATAGCCGGGCGTGTCGGCGGAATCAAGGCGATTCTGAAGGCCAGTTGAAGGGGGACGCGGGAGGGGTCGGCGTCTCACGCAGCGCCGCGCGGGCCAGCATGAGCAGACGCACGAAGGCGACCAACGCGGAGATGGCCGCGGCGACAGGCCCGAGGTACGCCAGGCGCCCGCCCAACGCCCAGGTCGTGCGGTGCGCGAAGGGGAGGATGAGGTGTCCTGGCCCGCCCACCTCGATCCCGTCGACGGAGGGGACGCCGTGCGGGCTGATCGCCTCCGTGCGCCCCGAGGACGACGCGCGGAGAAGCCAGCGGGCGTTCTCGACGGCGCGCAGCCGGAACAGCAGGGCGTGATGCTCGTGCTGCACGCGACCCCACGACATAAGGTCCATCGTCGGCGCCACAAGCACCGTCGCCCCGGTGGCGGTGAGCGAGCCGGCGACCTCTGGGGCGTCGAAGTCGTAGCAGACGGCGACGCCGAGAATGCCGCCGTCCACGGCGAAGACGGGGCGGACGGCGCCGGGCCTGCCGTCGTTCAGCAGCGGGACGGGCCGCTGCTTCGGGAACAGCCCGAGGAGCCGCCCGTCCGGCCCGGCCACCGCCGCCACGTTGTTCCACCTGTTGCCCTTGAGGTCGCCCTCGGCGGCGCCGAAGACGACGGGCGCCGACATCCTGCGGGCCAGTAGCGCCGGGCCGACGGGCAGCGCGAGCGCCTCTTCGGCGGGGCGGGCGTAGGCCAGCTCCGGCATCACCACGAGATCGACCCTCTGAGCGGGAACGTTCGCGATGAGATCCGCCGGGTCGCCTACCTCGTGCTGCACCAGCAGGGCGCGGCGGGTGGGCTCGCCCTCGGGCGGGAGCAGGAGCCAAAAGGCGGGCAGCGCCAGGAAGGCCGCATATATCCAGGGCCGGAACGCGCCGGCGGCGGCGATCAACCAGATGAGGAACGACAGGCCGTAGACGCCGAGGTATCGCGCCCCGGCGATCATCGGGGCAGCGGCGGCGAGGGCGTGCGGCGGCGTGTACCAGGGGAAGCGCAGATACCAGGCGTCGCCGCGCAGCCACTCGACGCCGACGGCGAAGACGGCGGCGAGGAGGATGCGCGTCAAGGGGGCGAGGCCGCGTGTCGAGGCGAACAGGGCGGCGAAGAGGGCGAAGTAGGCCGCCATGATCGCCAGGAGGACGAGTGCGAAGGCGCCGAAGATGTTGAACATCCAGTGCATGGTGCCGGCGGCGAGGCCGAGGCCGTAGGCGAAGCCGACGCGGGCGGCGGTCCCGGCGCCCTCGTCGCGGAGCAGGCGGAGGAGCAGCGCGGCGGAGACGAGGATGAGTGGCCATAGGGAGACGGGCCAGAACGCCCCCGCGCCGATCAGCCCGGCGGCGCACGCACGCAGGAGGACGCCGGCGCTTCCCATCACGAAGGTCCTCGGTCAACCGCCGGTGTCGGCGAATCCCTCAACGAACCGGACATGCGGGTCCGGCGTCGCGGTGCCGACGCGGGTGAAGACGACGGGGATGGGGATGGCGTTGCGGTGCCAGAAGCCGTCATCCACGGCGAACGTCGTGTTGCGGAAGACGAGGGCGGCCATCGGGACGAGGAAGTTCACCGCCGGCAGCAGCAGGTCCTCATCCCACGCCGGCGGCTCGAAGGGTCGGTCATCCGGGTCGAGGTCGGAAAAATCACGGCCGCGCCCGACGGCCCGCCGCCGGCCGATCAGGCCGGTCATCCGCACGGCGAACCCGCGGGGTAGTGGCTTGATGTCTACGAGCGGATGCTGGCCCCGCCCGAGGAAGGCCACCAAGTGATCACCCATCAGGGCGCACCGCCACGCCCCATCGTCGAGCAACGTCCGGATACCAGTCAGCGCACCTTCAGATGCGGCCGCGCTGCCGTCGAGGAGCGGCTCTTCGCCGGCCCTCAGATTGACCATCCGCTCGAAAAACACCTCCGGGGTACAGTGCGTCAGGCACTCCCACACTCTGCCGTCTGCGTCGGTCACCCGCACGCGGCATCTCAGCACGTCGAACGGCTCGCGGAGGCCGTCGGGGTACTTCTCGACCCGAACGAGATAACGGCCCAAGCCCCCCGTGACCCGCAAGTGGCCCCCGGCGTCGGTGACGAATTCGAACTGCTCGCCGTCGTATTCATCCCCCATCGGCACGAACCCTTCGTCGCAGCCCGGCGGCGCGGCCCGTGGTCGCTCCGCTTGAAATGCGACGCACCGCTGGGGCGGGGCGTCAACGTGCGTCGCATGAAAGACGAGGGGGCGCGGGACGGGCGAATCTTGCCAGTATCCTCTTTCGTCCTGGGCCGCCAGGTTGCGGAACAGGATGCGGCCTGCCTCGACGGGGTAGACGAGGGCCTCCGCGAGGTCGTGGCCGCCCAGCTCGCCCTCGTCCTCCAGGCGATTACGTTCGTCGTCGCTGAGTGGCACACGACGGGGCGGCATCGGGAGTGGGCCGTCCGGCCCCATGACCGGGAGCGGGCTCCAACTACAGAGCATCCCGTCGAGGCTCACCAGGAGTGTCGCCTCGTCGAGAGCCGCCAGGGCGAAGACAGCCGAGAACCACTTGAAACGCCAGCAGAAGCCGGTGTTGTCCACCCACGCATGCCGGCAGAGCCGGTCGTCGGCGGCGAAAGAAGCATCGGCCAGAAGGCCGCGCTGCGCGAACGCCTGCCGCCACTCGGGCGGGGCGTTCCGCAGCCACCGCCCGGAGTCGGGCCGGGAGAGGTCAACGATCCCCCAGAAAAGGTCGCCTGTAAGGAATCGCGAGGTGGCCTCCCAGACGCGGCCATCGGCGTCGGCCACCCGGAGCGTGCAATCGACCCGGTTCAGCCAATCCTCGGTGAACTTCTCCTCCTCGAACGCCGCCTCGACGGCCACCTCGCCCGGCAGCAACCGCAGCACGCCGGAGGGCGTCGGAAACCCCACCACCCACGAATTGTCGAGGACGAATCGGGTGAAGGTCGGGCCTTTGCTCACAGCGTCCGCTCCACCTTGACCACGTCCGGCGACAGCGTCTGAGGCGGGCCGAAGCCCAGCGACGCCGTCAACGCCAGCATCGGCGCGTTCTCGCGCAGCACCTGGCCCGCCAGCTTCTTCACGCCGCGCTCCTTCGCCACCTCGATCAGCCGCGCCAACAGATGCCGGCCCAGCCCCTGCCGCTGGTGGGCGTCGCCCACCACCAGCGCGAACTCCGCCTCGCCCGTCTCCGGCGTCAGGTAGTAGCGCGACACGCCCAGCGCCTCCGGGCCAGTCGCCGTCTCGCGCACGGCGATCAGCGCCATCTCGCGGTCGTAGTCGAGGTGGCACAGGCGGATCAGGCTGTCGCGCGACAGCGTCTTGACCATGCTGAAGAAGCGCATGCGGATCGTGTGCTCCGAGTGCCGCGCGTGCAGGGCGATGATCAGCCCCTCGTCCTCCGGCCGGATCGCCCGCACCGTGACCCTCGTGCCGTCCTTCAGCGTGGACGGCGCCGTGTACTGGTTCGGGTACGGGTGGATCGCCAGGCGCGGGCGCTTCTCCGCCGGCTGCTTCGCCGGCGTCAGTAGGACGCGCCCGTCCAGCGCCAGCACACGCTGCGGCGTCGCAAGGACGGGGTTGAGGTCGATCTCCTGGATCTCCTCCACGAAGTCGCACACGAGCTGGCTGAACCGCACCAGCAGCGTCTCCAGCACGCCGACATCCACCGGCGCCTGCCCGCGCACGCCCTGCAGCGCCTTGTAGATCTGCGTCCGCTCGATCAGACGCCGCGCCAGCGTGCGGTTGAGGGGCGGCAGGCCCAGCGAGCTGTCCTTCATCACCTCCACCATCACGCCGCCCGCGCCGAACAGGATCACCGGCCCGAACTGCGCGTCGGTGCTGCTGCCGACGATCAGCTCCAGCCCCTTGTCCTTGATCATCGGCTGGACGGTGACGCCCTCGAACGCCTCCTGCCCCGCCGCCCTGCCGACCTTCCCGCGGATCGTGTCGTAGGCGGCGCACACCGCGGCCTCATCCAGCAGGTTCAGCTCGACGCCGCCCACGTCGCTCTTGTGCGTGATCGTGCTGGAGAGGAGCTTCAGCACGGCGGGGAAGCCGACCTGCTGCGCCGCCTGCACCGCCGCCTCCATGCTGCGGCAGGCGATGCTCGGCAGCACCGGCAGCCCGTAGGCGATCAGCGCCTCCTTCGCCTCCGCCTCGTTGAGGATCGTCCGCCCCTCCTGCCTCGCTTTGTCGATGAGCGCCCGCACGACCTCGGGCCTGGGCTGGCCGTTGTCGGGGATGGCCTCCGGCCGCTCGTACAGCAGCTCCTGGTTGCGGCGGTACTGCACCATGTGCAGGAACGCCTTGATCGCGGCCTCGGGCGAGTCGAAGGTCGGGATGCCGGCGCGTCCGAGGATGTCGCGGCCCTCACGCACGCCCGCCCCGCCCAGCCAGCACGCCAGCAGCGGCTTGTTCGCCTGCCCCGCGAACGCGGCGAGCTGCCGGGCCGTCGCCGACGGGTCGGTCATGGCCTGCGGGGTGAGCAGGACGAGCAGGCCCTGCACGCCGGGGTCGTCGAGGCACGCCTTGACCGCCACCTTGTAACGCTCGGCGGTGGCGTCGCCGAGGATGTCGATGGGGTTGGACCGGCTCCAGAACGGCGGCAGGTTGGCGTCGAGCGTCTGGATGGTCGGCGGGGTGAGCGGGGCGAGCTGCCCGCCGCGCGTCATCAGCTCGTCCGTTGCCATGACGCCGGGGCCGCCGGCGTTGGTGATGATCGCCAGCGCCGGCCCGCGTGGGGGCGGCTGCATGGCCAGGATCTCCGACATGTTGAAGAGATCCGGGATCGTGACGACGCGCAGGCACCCGGCCCGCCGGAAGGCGGCGTCGAAGACGCCGTCGGACCCGGCCATCGCCCCCGTGTGCGACGCAGCGGCCCTGGCCCCGGCCTCGTGACGCCCGGACTTGACGACGATCAGGTGCTTGGTGCGCGAGGCGGAGCGTGCGGCGCTGAGGAACTTGCGCACGTCGCCGATCGACTCCATGTAGAGGATGATGGAGCGCGTGAGCGGGTCGTCGGCGAAGTAGTCGATGAGGTCGGCGAAATCGACGTCGAGCATGGCGCCGACGCTCACGAAGGTGCTGAAGCCGACGTGCGACTGCTCGGCCCAGTCGAGGATGCTTGTGCAGATGGCCCCCGACTGGCTGAGCAGGGCGACCTTGCCGGGCCGGGCCATGCCCGCGGCGAAGCTGGCGTTGAGGTGGGACGGCGGGTGGATGACGCCGAGGCAGTTGGGGCCGATGAGGCGCATACGGCCCCTGGCGATGGCCTTCACCTCGCGTTCGAGGGCGCGGCCCTGCTCGCCCAGCTCGGAGAAGCCGGCGGAGATGATGATGCCGGCGGGCACGCCACGCCCGACGCACTCCTTGACGAGGGCGGGGACGGTGGCGGCGGGCGTGGCGATGACGACGAGGTCGGGCACCTCGGGGAGGGCGGCGAGGTCGGCGTAGCAGTAGACGCCGTGCACGGAGTGGCGTCGGGGGTTGATGGGGTAGACGGCCCCGCCGAAGGGGTTGGCGAGGAGGTTGTGCATCAGGATGCTGCCGACGCTGCCGGGCGTGGCGCTGGCCCCGATGACCGCGACGGCCTGCGGCTTGAAGATGGGGTCGAGTGAGTGGCGGAAGCCGGGCATGGAGGTGAGGCTCGTGGGTGAGGAGGCTATGAGGTGAGGGGTAGCGGAACGCCCGCGCAGTGGCCACCGGCGGGTGTCGTGGATCGAGATGGCGCGGTACGATGACGACGGGCGGGAGGGCGAGTCGTGTCGAGGGAACATTGGCAGGGGTTGGAGGCGGCGCTCGGGCGGAGGGGCTGGCGGATCGTCGCCGTCCACGCCGGGGACGGGTACGCCATCTCGGCGAGCTGGGAGATCCAGCGGAGCAGCCGGCGGCCGAGCCTGTTCATCGACTTCGACGGGCTGGACGACATGACCTGCCTGCCGCTGGAGCAGAGTTACGCCTGCCACGTCCGCGGGTCGTCACCACGGGACGGGGCGTCATCGCTGTATTTCCGCCCGCCGAACAAGAGCCGGGCGCTGTGGGAGAAGGACCTGGCCGCCTTCGTCGCCAACCTGGATAGATTGGACGGCGACGTGATGCGCGAGGGGACGGCGTGACGAGGAGGGCGTCGAGGTGCGCGTGGTGAGCGGTTGAAGCGACAGCGGGCGGCGTGCAGGGTGCCTGCAGCCGCCCGCTGTGTTTCGATGCCGTGGCCGCGGTCAGTGGGCTGCCTTGCCGTGGGCGGCGGCCGCCGTGCCCTGCTTCTCGGGGATGAGCATGGCGTAGAACGACCGCCACACGAACACCAGCCCGATGGCCAGCATCACGACGCCGATGAACGGGGCGTAATTCGCCGTCCCCGCGAGCTTCGCCGCCTTGCCCATCTCGACGGCGATCTCGACCGCCAGCAGGCCGAACAGCGTCGAGAACTTGATGATCGGGTTCAGGGCCACCGACGTGGTGTCCTTGAACGGGTCGCCGACCGTGTCGCCGATGACCGTGGCCGCGTGCAGCGGCGTGCCCTTCTCCTTCAGATCGACCTCGACCAGCTTCTTGGCGTTATCCCACGCGCCGCCGGCGTTGGCCATGTAGATCGCCTGGAACAGGCCGAACACCGCGATCGACACGAGGTAGGCGACGAAGAAGTTGGGGTCGAAGAACGCGAAGGCGAGCGTGAGGGCCATCAGGGCGATGAAGATGTTCCACATCCCCTCCTGCGCGTACTTCGTGCAGATCTCGACGACCTTCTTGCTGTCCTCGATGTCGGCCTCCTTCTTGTTCAGGTCCATGTTCTCCTTGATGTACTCGACCGCCCGGTACGCGCCTGTCGTGACGGCCTGCATCGAGGCGCCGCAGAACCAGTAGATCACCGACCCGCCGCACAGGAAGCCGAGCAGCACCGGCACGTCGGTCAGCCCCAGCCGCAGCAGGCCGTCCTTCGCCAGCAGCAGGATGATGCTGAAGATCATCGTCGTGGCGCCCACGACCGCGGTGCCGATCAGCACCGGCTTGGCCGTCGCCTTGAACGTGTTGCCCGCCGAGTCGTTGGCCTCCAGGTAGTGCTTGCCCTGCTCGAAGTCGGGCGTGAACTTGAAGTCGCGCTCGATCTCCTGCTTGATGCCCGGGATCTTCTCCGTCTGGGCCAGCTCGAAGACCGACTGGGCGTTGTCCGTCACCGGGCCGTAACTGTCCACCGCGATGTTCACCGGGCCCATGCACAGGAATCCGAACGCGACCAGGCCCAGGGCGAAGATCGACCCGACGCCGACCAGCGGCGTCGCCGCCACGTCCTCCTTGATGCGGGCCTTGACGCCGGCGTCGGCCAGGCCGTCGAGCGTCTTCGAGGTCAGGCCGTCCTTGGACTCGCGCAGCTCCTCGCGGATCTTCTCGGCGGTGGCCTTGTCGAGCTTGTCGAGGGCGGCGGAGCGCGGCTGCTCGAGCCGCACCTTCATCATGTCGTTGAGGCCCTGGAGGCTGACGAAGTAGGCCATCGCCATCAGGCCAGCGATGAGCAGGCCCTTCCAGAAGGCGCTGAAGTTGCCGGCGACCAGGCCGGAGAGGATGGTGAGCGACGCCCCGCCCTCACGCGACGCCGTCACGATCTCCTTGACGTGGCGGCTGTGCGACGACGTGAACACCTTGGTGAACTCGGGGATCAGCACCGCGGCCAGCGTGCCGCAACTGATGATCGTGGCGAGCTGCCACCACAGGTTGTACAGGGAGCCGGACGCGAAGCCTTCGACCTCCAGGCGGCCGAGCAGCAGCCAGCTCATCAGGTACGAGGTGCTGATGCACAGGATGCTGGCGATCCAGATGAGCCGCGTGAGCGGCTCCTCGAAGTCGAACTCCTTGAGCTCGCCGTACTTCCTCTCGCTGATGGCCTGGTTGATGAAGTAGCTGGCCCCCGACATGAAGTCCATGAGGAACCGCATGGCGAAGATCCACACGATCAGCTTGGCCTGGAGGGACTGCAGCGCCTCGGGCAGGGCCAGGACGATGAAGGCGATGAGGGCCACGCCGGTGACGCCGTAGGTCTCGAAGCCGTCGGCCGTCGGGCCGACCGAGTCGCCGGCGTTATCGCCGGTGCAGTCGGCGATGACGCCGGGGTTCCGCGGGTCGTCCTCCTTGACGTTGAAGACGATCTTCATCAGGTCGGAGCCGATGTCGGCGATCTTGGTGAAGATG
>CAZVZK010000116.1:0-31538 GCA_964630925.1 uncultured Alcaligenaceae bacterium | reverse complement strand
GTGCCGCGCAGCGGCATGAGGGACTGAAATGCAAATTCGTGGCGGGATTTGCATTTCACGGCGAGTGGTCAGGCCACCCACGGCCGTGCCGTGGCCGCCCTCCACGTCTCATTTTGTCTAACCCCACAGGTCGGGTGAACGGCTACTCCGGGCTTACTCAATGGCCTGAACGTCTTGTGAACGAGGCTCGACGGGTCCCTCGTCGGGCCTTGGCCCGACGACAAGGCCCGGGGCGCCGTGCCCTCCGGCCAGCCGGCCTGCTCGCCGTCTCCCTCCTGGTGCGGCGGATCCCGCCTACGCGGTCCTGTTGTTCTCGGCGGGATGGGCCGTGATGGCCCCTGTCGCGCAGGGGATGGGCGCCTCCGCCATTTCGCCCGGGGCCGGTTCGGCCGGCTCGACGACGGCCGAGCGCAGCATCAGCGCCGCGGTGCAAAGCACCACGATCACCACCAGCCAGCGCATCGCGTCCAGGTCCATCTTCTTCACCAGGAACGCCGCGACCAGCACCGCGGGGATGGCCGAGACCGTCAGCGTGAGGGCGGGCAAGGGGCTGTAACCGCCGGCGCGAATGAAGCGCAGGCCGCCGGTGGGCATCAAGAACGCGCACGACCCCATCATGATCGGGAACGCGGCCGTGGGGTTCATGCCGAGGAGGCTCACCAGGACCAAACAGGGGCCATACAGGCCGACGCCCAGAGTCATCAGGGCGCCGAGCACGAAGTTGCCGACCAGCCCGACCCACAACTTCACCCCACTCAGCCCCAGGGCGTCCCCCCCTGGCGGCCCGATCTTGAGCTGCTGCATCATCATCAGACCGGCGGCGGCCACCAGGGCCAGGCCCATGCCGACCTGGATGTAGCGCCGCGGCCAGTTGGCAACCACCCCCGCCCCCAGCCACGCCCCTACCACGGCGGCGAAGATCATCAGCACCAGCGTCCGGGCATCGACCTCCACGCTCGAGATATAAATCAGCGCCTGTGCGATGGTGGGCAGGGCGTAGCCGACGTTCAGCGTGCCGGGGACCTTCTCGTCTGGCACCGAGCCGCGGAACTTGAACGCCGATGTGGTCGGGGCGAAGTTGCCGATGCCCAGCGTGTCGAAGAACCCACAGACCAGGCCCACGACGGCGTGATAGGCCGCGTCGAGGGCGTGCTGATGCCACGCGCGCGGCTTCTCACCCGGCGTATCCGGCGTGGGAGCAAAAGAGGCCAGCACGGCCCACCCCACGATGAAGAGCCCCGCCAGGGCCCACAACGCCACCAGCAGCCACCAGACCATCAATCCGCCTCCAGGGGCACGCCTGGCCGCGGCCCTGTGGCCCAGAGTATCCCCCCCGACGGGCCTCGGCAACCAAAGCAGGCCGTCACTTCCTCTTCGCCACCGCCTTGTCCAGGAGGCCCGCGTAGGTCAGCACCGCCGTCTGCACGCGCAGCACCGATACCGGAGATCGGCAGGGATTCGAGCCGCGGCTACGCGGTGCGCATCGCCACCACATCCGGCAAGGGGGGTGAGGCGAGGCGCGTCCTTCGCCACCCGCGCTCACGGAAGCCCTCACTTCTCCTTCCACTGATTCGCCCGGATGTTCTGCCCCGCCAGCCGTGCCGTCTCCTCGACGCGCTTCGCCCGCGTCTCGGGCCGCTTCGCCTGCGCGATCCATTCGAGGATCCCCCGCCGCACCGACTTCGGGAAGGCGTCGAAGTTCGCCCGCGCCCCCGCGTGCGCCTCCAGCGCCTCCGCCAGATCCGTCGGCACCTCCAGCAGCTCCACGGCGTCGAGCTTCGTCCAGCTCCCGTCCGCCTTCGCCGCCTCCACCTTCGCCAGCCCCGCCGGGGCCATCAGGCCGGCGGCGAGCAGACGCTCGACGCGGCCCTTGTTCGTCTTCGCCCAGCCGCTGCCCGCATTGCGCGGGGCGAAGTAGAGCATCGTCCGCTCGGCGTCGAGCTTCCCCGGCTTGCTGTCCACCCACCCGAAGCACAGGGCCTCCTCCACGGCCTCGTCGTACGTCACGGCCGGCCTCCTCGCCGCCTTCCTGTACGAGATCAGCCACACGCCCTCGGACCGGCCGTGGTTCGCCTCCAGCCAGGCCCGCCACTCGGCCCGCGTCAGCGGGTGGGTCGAATTCTCCGGCGGCTTCATCCCGAGGCCCTCTCCGTGATGCGGGCGATGGCCCATCCCGCCGCCTCGCGGACGAGGGGCACGTCATTCAGTGATAGGCGCAGGGCAGGCAGCGCCTCGGCCCCCGCCGTGTTGCCCAGCACGAGGGCGGCGTTGCGGAGCACCACGGCCCGGCCCGGACGCGGGTACAACGCCGTCCCGGTGAACCGCTCTTTGAACGCCGCCTCATCGAGGGAGAGCAGCCCCGCCGCGTCGACGCCCGACAGGTGCGGCAGAGGCGTCAACACCCCCCGCGGGGCCTTGCGGTTCCACGGGCACACGTCCTGGCAGACGTCGCAGCCATACAGCCAATCGCCGATCATCGCCGGCTCGGGCACCGTTCCCTTCAGCTCGATGGTCAGGTAGCTGTTGCACTTCCTCGCTTCGAGGTCGTGGGGGGCCGTGAAGGCGTCCGTCGGGCAGGCGTCGAGGCAGGCGGTGCAGGTCCCGCAATGGCCGGCGGTGAAGGCCGGCGTCGGCGCGAGCGGCAGGTCGGTGAGGACGGCCCCCAGGACGAACCACGACCCGTGCCGTTTGTCGAGGAGCATGGTGTTCTTGCCGAACCAGCCGAGGCCGGCGCGGCGGGCGAAGTCGCGCTCCATCAGCGGGGCGGTATCGACGCACACGCGGCCCCAGCAGTCGGGCCTCTCCGCCTTCATCCACCCGGCGAGCGCCTTGAGCCGCGACCGCACCTCCGCGTGGTAGTCCGGCGTCTGGGCGTAGCGTGCCACCTTGGCCCCGGTGAGCGGGGCCGCTCCGGGGCCGGGGGCGTAGCTGAGGGCGGCGACGATGACGGCCCGCACCGGCGGGTACACCGAACGCGGGTCGCGGCGGGCGTCGGCGGTGTCGTGCAGGTACGCCATCTCGCCCGCCATCCCGGCGTCGAGCCATTCGCGCAGGCGGTGGAAGCCGTCCGCCGGCTCGGGCGCGGCGATGCCCGCGAGGGCGAACCCCAGCCGCCGGGCCTCGTCGAGTAGCCGCGTCTCCATGCCCCCATGGTACCGCGTTCCCTACAATCGGGGGAAGGAGGAGTGACGATGCTCGACGGCGCGGAGCTGGTACGCATCCTGCAAGACGCCGGCGTCACCGACGTGGCCTGGCTGCCCGATACCGAGCTGGGACGATGGGACGCCGCGCTCTCGTCATCGGGCATCCGCCTCGTCCGCGTGTGCCGCGAGGGCGAGGCCCTCGCCGTCGCCGCCGGCCTGCACATCGGCGGGCGCGTGCCGCTGGTGATGATCCAGTGTACCGGCCTCTTCGAGGCCGGCGACGCCCTCCGCAACGTCCTGCATGACCTCGGCCTCCCCCTCTGCGTCCTCGTCGGCGTGCGCTCGTACCTCGCCCACCAGAAGAGCCAGTCCTCCGACTCCTGCGCGACCCTCACCGAGCCCGTCGTGAAGGCGTGGGGCGTGCCGTACGTCTGGATGGCCGCCGACGCGCCAGGGCCGTCGCTGGCAGAGGCGCTGGCGAAGTGGCGGGCCGACGGCGGGCCGCTGATTATCCTGATGCCGGAGTGAGGCCGCCCCACTACCCCACCCCCCAGCCCCCCCTCCCCGCTGCGAGCTGGGGGCGAGACGCCCCCAGACCTCTCGCTGCGAGCTGGGGGCGAGACGCCCCCAGACCTCTCGCTGCGAGTTGGGGGCGAGACGCCCCCAGACCCCCGATGCGCGGAGAGGGGGAGTCGCAAGAGTGTTGAAGAGTGGCGGCGGGGTACTGCCACCCGCACCCGAATAGCCACGCCAGACAAGAGAGACGCACAGCCTAACCGGATAGGCGATGCGATTTCCGGCTCCCCCTCTCCGTTTCGGGGAGGGGGCTGGGGGGTGGGGTAGGAGCCACGCGTGACCGAGCTGTCGTCCCTGCTGTCCTGTCTGCACCAGACGCCCGACGATGAGGTACTCTGGCTGGCCGTCGCCGACCGCCTGGAGGAGCAGGGCGAGGCCGAACGCGCCGAGCTGCTGCGCCTGACACGAACACTCCAGGCGAGCGGCACGGCGTCAGCGTGCCGTGCCACGGCCGGCCGTGTCTCCGCCGAGCAGCGCATCCGCGAACTGCTCTCGTGTGGCGTGCGTCCGTGCGTGCCGGAGGTCGTCAACAGCATCGGCATGCGCTTCGTGTTGATCCCGGCGGGCACGTTCTGGATGGGCTCGCCGGAGGACGAGGAGGGCCGCTATCCTGACGAGCCGCGGCATCAGGTGACGCTGACGCGGGCGTTCTGGCTGGGCGTGCATCCGGTGACGCAGTCGCAGTACGAGGCGGTGATGGGGGAGAACCCGAGCCACTTCTGGAAGAAGGGCGGGGGGAAGGCGAAGGTGAAGAAGATCGACACGGCGTCGTTCCCGGTGGAGCAGGTCTCGTGGGAGGATGCGGCGGAGTTCTGCGAGAAGCTGTCGATGATGTCTGAAGAAAAGAAGGAAAAACGTTTGTGCCGCTTGCCGAGTGAGGCGGAGTGGGAGTATTCCTGTCGAGGAGGGCTTGCTTCAAAGCCGTTCCACTTCGGTGATATCCTTGACAAGACCCAGGCCAACTTCAACGACTCCGGCCTCCAGCGGACCTGCGCCGTGGGGTCATACCCGCCGAACGCCTTCGGCCTTCACGACATGCACGGCAACGTCTGGGAGTGGTGTCAGGAATGGTATGGCGACTACCCTGCCGGGCCGGTAACTGACCCCACGGGGCCGGAAGAGGGCTCCCGCCGGGTGTTCCGGGGCGGGAGCTGGTTCGGCGGCTCCGGTTACTGCCGGTCGGCGTACCGGGGCAGGAACGAGCCGACGAACCGGGACTACAACCTGGGCTTCCGGGCCGCCCTAGTTCCGCCAGGCAAGTGAGGCAAGGGAGGCCCGGAGGCCCGGAGCGCAGGCCGGAGGGAGAGTTGTTATCGGGATACCGCACAACCCCCGCGACCCCGACAGCCACCGGAGGCAAGGATGCCATTCAAGTTCTTCGTTGTGCCGATCTCCGACGATGGGCGGGCGGATCGCAAGATCATCGATTTCAGCGGCGGAGGAGCTTACGGCCTCTTGAATCGCGTCGCCCAACAGAGACGGGTAGCAGGACTCCGCAACAGAAATCGATACTCTGACGGCTTCCCCTCTCCGCTTCAGTCGCTTCGGGGAGGGGGCTAGGGGGGTAACCGCCAATGACCGCACGCGAGGCAATGGAGGTGCTGGCCCGACACCGGGGCGACAAGGCCGTCGTCACCACGATGACGGCCACGGGCATCTGGCCGACGATCTCCGACACGCCGCTGGATTTCGCCTACATCCCGTCGGCGATGGGCCACGCCCCGGGCCTCGCCCTCGGCCTCGCCCTGGCCTCTGGCCGCGGCGTGGTGGCGGTCAACGGCGACGGCGGCACGCTCATGAACCTCGGCTGCCTCGTCACCCTCGCGAGCAACCCGGC
This sequence comes from uncultured Alcaligenaceae bacterium, assembly GCA_964630925.1. Classification (GTDB taxonomy): domain Bacteria; phylum Planctomycetota; class Planctomycetia; order Gemmatales; family Gemmataceae; genus RGDT01. Next base: position 25,982 of record CAZVZK010000116.1, on the reverse strand, counting down.
CCCCGTGTGGCTGATCATCCTCGACAACGGGCTGTACGAGGTCACCGGCGGACAGGCCGTCGCCGGCGCGGGCCGCACCGACTTCGCCGGTTTGGCACGGGCCGCCGGCGTGGGCCGTGTGTACGAGTGCGCCGGACTTGCCGACTGGGAGAGATTGGCGGGCGAGGCGCTGGGCGGCGACGGGCCGTGCGTCATCGTGCTGAAGGTGGAGGGGCGGCTGGGGCAGAAGACCCCGAAGCCGCCCCGCCCCATGGCCGAGCAGATCGCCCGCCTGCGTCAGGCGCTCACTTCTTCTTCTTCTTGACCGAGTCGATGGCCGCGTCGATCTCCTTGAGCGCCTTGACCAGGTGCTTCGACGCCGCCGTCCGGTGCGCCGTGGTCGGCAGGGCGGCGATCTGCTTCTGGATGGAGCGGATCTCGTCGGCGGCCTCGAGCATGCGCGCGTGCGAGACGCTCCTGGGCAGCGTGACGCCGTCGTCGAGGTGGTGCTGCTTCAGCCCGCGCTTCTTCATCTCCTTCTGCAATTCGCCGATGGCGGCGTTGATCTCCTCGCGCGCCAGCCTGCGGTGCCCGTGATAGATCGGGTCGGCGTTGTCGATGACCTTGAACGTGAACTGCAGCTCGGCGACGAGGACGTTGTCCTGCTTGATCCTGTCGCCCTTGCCTTTCTTGTCGGGCCGGGCGTCGGCGGGGGCGGCCAGGAAGACGACGGCGGACAGGAGGATGAACGCGCGCACGGCGGGATTCTCCGGATGGGCGGGCGGTGAGCATGGAACAGCGCGGCGGGCCGGGGGTTCCGGCCGATTCCTACCGGGCTTGTCGGGCCGCCCCCGCCGATGGTATCGTTGCTGGATGCTTGTCCCCTCCCTCCAGGAAGGTCGCCGATGTCGAACCGGCCGTTCTGCCACCTCCATTGCCACACCCACTACAGCCTCCTCGACGGCGCCAGCCGCATCCCCGAGCTGGTCCAGCACGTCAAGTCCCAGGGCATGAACGCCTGCGCCATCACCGACCACGGCAACCTGTACGGCGCCATCGAATTCTACCGCGAGTGCCGCGACGGCGGCATCAACCCCATCATCGGCTACGAGGCCTACGTCGCCCCGACCAAGCGCACCGACCGCGAGGCCAAGAAACGCGGCGACGCCGGCTTCCACCTCACCCTCCTCGCCAAGAACAACACCGGCTTCAAGAACCTCATCAAGATGGCCTCGTCGGCCTTCCTCGACGGGTATTACTACGTCCCGCGCATCGACAAGGAGCTGCTCGCCGCCCACCACGAGGGCCTGGTCTGCCTCAGCGGCTGCGCCTCCGGCGAGTTCTCCGAATTCATCCTGTCCGACAAGATGAAGGAGGCGACGGAGGTCGCCCGCTACTTCCACGGCCTGTTCAAGAACGACTTCTACATCGAGATCCAGAACAACGGCCTGGCGATCCAGCGCCAGTGCGCCGAGGGGGCGATCCAGATCGCCAACAAGCTCGGCCTGCCGCTCGTCGCCACGTCCGACGCCCACTACCTGAAGCAGGGCGACGCCCCGGCCCACGACGTGCTCCTGTGCATCAACACCGGCAAGACGCGCGACGACGAGAAGCGCATCCGCTACGGCAGCGACCTCTTCTACGTCCGCGGCCCGGAGGAGATGTACCGCCTGTTCCCCGAGCAGGCCGAGGCCGTCAAACGCTCGCAGGACATCGCCGACGCCTGCGACATCCGCCTCGACTTCAAAAAGCGGTACTTCCCGGCCTTCTCGCCGCCGGGGCAGAAGACGCCGGAGGAGTACCTCCGCGAGCTGTGCGAGGCGGGCATGCTGGAGCGTTACGCCGGCAACCCGCCCCCTGCGGCGCGGGCCCGCCTGGAGCACGAGCTGGGCATCATCTGCCGCATGGGCTTCGCCTCCTACTTCCTCATCGTCGGCGACTTCGTCCGCTTCGCCGTCGAGAACGGCATCCCGTGCGGCGCCCGCGGCTCGGCCTGCGGCGCCCTGGTGAGCTACCTCCTCAAACTCAGCCACGTCGATCCGCTGGACTACGACCTGCTGTTCGAGCGCTTCCTCGACCCGAACCGCTCCGAGGCGCCCGACATCGACATCGACTTCTGCCAGGACCGCCGCGAGGAGGTGATCGCCTACGTCAAGAAGAAGTACGGCGAGGGGAGCGTCGCCCAGATCGCCACGTTCGGCACGCTGGGCGCGAAGGCGGCGTTGAAGGACGTGGGCCGGGTGCTGGGCATCCCGCTGTTCCGGGTGGTCGAGGTGGCCGGCATGGTGCCGACGAAGCTCGGCACGACGCTGGACGACGCCCTGGAGCAGAACGGCGACCTGAAGTCGCTGTACGAGACCGACCCGCAGGTCCGCGAGCTGATCGACATCGCGAGGTCGCTGGAGGGCACGAACCGCAACGCCGGCACCCACGCGGCCGGCGTGGTGATCGCCAACGGGCCGATCACCGACTACGTCCCGGTGCAGCGCGTGGTGCGCAAGGGCGAGGACGGCAGCAGGGGGGGCGAGCCCGTCCTCACCACCCAGTGGGTGATGGGCGACATCGAGAAGGTCGGCCTGCTGAAGATGGACTTCCTCGGCCTGCGCACCCTCACGCTCTTGGAGAACTGCGTCCGCCTGATCAAGAAGACGCGCGGCATCGACATCGACATCTACAAGCTGCCGCTGGACGACCCCGAGACGTACGAGCTGCTCCAGCGAGGCGACGCGAAGGGCGTGTTCCAGTTCGAGTCCGACGGCATCCGCGAGCTGCTCAAGCGCCTGCGGCCGGACAACATCCGCGACATCATCGCCTGCACGGCCCTGTACCGCCCCGGCCCCCTCGAGGGCGGCATGGTCGATGATTACATCAACTGCAAGCACGGCAGGGCGCAGCCGACGTACGCGCACCCGATCCTGAAAGAAGTCCTGGAGGAGACACATGCCGTCATGTGCTACCAGGAACAGATCATGCGGATTCTGAACAAGCTGGGAGGTATCGAGCTGGCCAGCGCGTACGCGTGCATTAAGGCGATCAGCAAGAAGAAGTACGACATCATCGACGCCCGGAAGATCGACTTCGTGAAGGGCGCCCAGGAGCGTGGCGTCGATCAGAAGACGGCGGAGGAGATCTTCGGGCTGATCGTCTTCTTCGGGGGTTATGGCTTCAATAAATCTCACTCCGCCGCTTACGCCCACCTGTCGTACCAGACGGCGTACCTCAAGCGCCACTTCACCCCGGAGTTCATGGCCGCCCTGCTCACCAGCGAGATCGACGACGGCAACAAGCGCGACATCATGGTCGATCACATCAACGACGCCCGCAAGCTCGGCGTCCCCGTCCTCTCCCCCGACGTCAACCGCTCCGAGACCGAGTTCTCCGTGCAGGACGGCAGGATCGTCTTCGGCCTCGCCGCCATCAAGGGCTGCGGACGCAACGCCACCGACGCCGTCGTCAAGGCACGCGAGGCCGGCGGGCCGTTCCGCGACCTCTTCGACTTCTGCGAGCGCGTCGACCTCAAGGCCGTCACCAAGGCCGCCATCGAGTGGCTCATCAAGGCCGGGGCGATGGACGGCCTCGGCGGGCACCGCGCCCAGCTCATCCAGGCCCTGCCACGCGCCACCCAGGCCGCCACCGAGCGCCAGGCCGACCGCCGCGCCGGCCAGCTCAACATGTTCGACGCCGGGGCCGCCGAAGCCGCCGCCAACGGCACGCCGTCCGCCGCCGAGTCTCTCCCCGAGGTGGAGCCGTGGCCACAGCAGGAGAAGCTCAAGTTCGAGAAGGACGTGCTCGACTTCTATTTCAGCAGCCACCCGCTGGCGGACCGCGCCGACGAGATCAAACGCTACACCACCCACACCGTCGCCGACCTCAAAGGCGTGCCGGCGGACACCGAGGTCGAGCTGGGCGGCATGCTGACCCAGGTGCGCATCCTGAACTACAAGAAGCCGCAGCGCAACGGCAACACGCGCTTCGGACGCTGCAAGGTGGAGGACCTGACGGGCGTGATCGAGTCGCTCATGTGGGGCGACGAGTACGTCAAGTACAAGGACGTGTTCAAGGAGGACGAGATCGTCATCGTCCGCGGCAAGTTGGAGCGCAAGACCGACGAGCCCAGCCTGGTCATCACCCGCGTGATGACGCTGGACGAGGCGCGGCAGGAGAAGGCGACGGCGCTGCACCTGCTGTTCCGCACGCAGCAGAACCAGCCGGTGGACGTGGACCGCCTGGCGAACATCCTGCGTCAGACGCCGGGCGCCTGCCCCGTGATGCTCACGGTCCTCGACGCGGCGGGCCGCAAGTGCATCCTGAAGCTGGGGCGCGACTTCCACATCAACCCGGCGACGTACCGCCAGGACGAGCTGGTGGAGATGCTCGGGTCGGGCAGCGTGCGGCTGCGGTGACGGGCAGCGCCTTCGGATCAGGCGAGCGGGCCCACCGGGGGGTCTGGGGGCGTCTCGCCCCCAGCTCGCGGCGAGGGGTCTGGGGGCGTCTCGCCCCCAGCTCGCGGCGAGGGGTCTGGGGGCGTCTCGCCCCCAGCTCGCGGCGGGCCCGCGTGAGCCCTCACGGCGACGTGCCTTCGAGCTGCACGCGCAGACGCTGGCCGATGCGGAGCGGCTTGCCGCCCGGCTTGACGGCCAGGATCACCTCCAGCGTCAGCACGTCGTTGAACTCCATCGGCTCCAGGAGCTGCCCCCGCCGCTTCGCGAACCAGTCGCCGATGCGCAACACCTGGCCCTCCCACCTGTCGCCGCCCGTGGCGTCGTCAATCATGGTGGCCTTCTGCCCCTCGCGGACCAGGCTGGCGAACTCCTGCTCGACCTCCGCCCGCACGATGCGCGGGCCGGCCCGGCAGTACTCCATGATCGGCATCTTCGGGCTGGGGCCGAGCACGTCCCCGACGCCCACCCCCAGCCGCAGCATCGTGCCCTCGTACGGCGCCTTCACCTCGTGCTCGGCGATGGCCAACCTGGCCAGCTCCACGAGCTTCTCCTTGTCCTTGATGTCGAGGTTGGCCGCCCGCACCGCACCCTCCGGGTCGTCGAGCATCAGGCGGTCCAGCCCCTTCTGCTTGGCCCGCACGCCGGCCTCCGCCTCCGCCACCTGGGCCGCCGCCGCCTCCACGTCCTCGGCGGACGCCCCGCCCAACTTCTCCTCGAACAGGCGGCGAGCCTTCTTCTCGACGGCCTTGGCCTTCTCGTGCGCCTTCTGCGCCGCCGTCACGGCGGCCTGCATCTCGCCGAGGCCCGTCTTGTGCTTCTTCACGAGGATACGGGCCTGGGTGAGCTTCTCCCTGGACAGCTCGAGGGCGTACTCGGCACGCGACAGGTCGAGGCGGGCCTGCGTGTCGTCGATACGCAGCAGGACGGCCCCCTCCTTGATCGGCTCGCCCTCGCGGAACGGCACGGACACCACGCGGCCGTGCCGCACCGGGTACAGGCTCCTGGTGACGCCGCCCTCCACGTCCACCCGGGCCACGGCCACGGCGCGCTTGCCGGGGGCCGGGGGGGTGGTGCCGCTGCCGTTGGGGGCGTCCGTGTCCGAGGGCTTCATCGCCAGGCTGGCGGCGGCGAGCGACAGGGCCAGCACCACCAGGCCCACGCCGGTGCCCCAGCGGACCAGCGGGCGGGAGGATGCGGCGGCTTCGTTCGTCTTCGTCATGGCGTCTCCTCGGCGGGCCGATTCAGCGGGGCACGGGGCTGGACTTGCGCGGCGCGGCGTGCCGCGCCTTGGCCACCAGCTCCTCCGTGTCCTGGAGGCGGCCGTCCTCCAGGTTGAACACGCGGTCGGCGTAAGGGATGATGCGGGCGTCATGTGCGACGCAGAGGACCGTGGCCCCCAGGTCGTGGGCGGCGTTGCGGAGCAGCTGGATGACCGCCTCGCCGTGCGCCCAGTCGAGGGCGCTGGTCGGCTCGTCGGCGAAGATGAGGCGCGGGTTCTTGATCAGCGCCCGCCCGATGGCGACGCGCTGCTTCTCGCCGCCCGACATCTCGCCGGGGCGGAGGTCCATCTTCTTCCGCATGTCGAGCAGCTCGAGCACCTTCTCGGCGCGGCGGGCGGCCTCGGCGTGGCTGGCGCCTTCGCCCCACTTCACGATCATCTCGAGCTGCTGGCGGGCCGTCAGCGACGCGAACAGGTTGTAGCCCTGGAAGATGAAGCCGAAGTATTTGAGGCGGAACTGCTCGCGCTGCGACTCGCTCTTGGCCCACAGGTCCTCGCCCAGGACCATCACCTTGCCGGAGTCCGGGGTGAGCAGCCCGGACAGGCAGGCCAGGAGCGTCGTCTTGCCGGAGCCGGACGGGCCCATCAGGAGGGCCATCTCGCCCTCGCCGATCTCCAGCGACACGCCGTCCAGCGCGACCGACATCATCTCCCCCGCGCCGAACGTGCGGCGGAGGTCGAAGCCTTGGAGTGGTGGGGTGTCGTGCATCGATGTCGTCTCCTTCGACCCGGCGTTCCGTCAGCGGAGCAGCGTGGCGGGCTCCACGTTGCTGAGCGAGCGCAGCGCCGCCAGCCCCGACCCGACGGCCATCAGGAGCGTGATGGCCACGGCCCCGGTTTGCAGCCACCAGGGCAAGAGGACTTGAACCGTCAGATAGTCGGCGACCCAGGCCAGGCCGTGGACCGCCGGGATGGCCAGGGCGATGCCGATGACGCCGACCCAGAACGCCTGGGCCATCACCATCGCGGCCATGCGCCACCACGGGATGCCCAGCGCCCGCAGGACGGCGAACTCCTTCAGGGATGCCGCGGTGGCGGCGTACAGCGTCTGGCTCGTCACCACCGCGCCGACGAGCAGGCCGAGGGCCGCGGCGTAGCCAAGGGCGATGCCGGCCTTCGTCTTGGTCAGCCAGTGCCATTGCGACTGGAACGAGAACTTCGGGGCGGTGAACGCGGCGATGTTGTGGTAGTCCGCCTTCAGGCGGTCCACGACCTTCTGGGCGTCGCCGGGGTTACGCGTCTTGCCCAGGACGTAGGTCACCTGATCGGGGAGGTAGCGGAGAAGCGGGCGGGCCGTGTTGATCGAGCAGAAGACGTAAGGCCCCGCGAGGCTCTTGACTCCCTTGGTCATGGCGACGATCTTGACGCGCGTCCACGACACCTCGGCGTAGTCGCCGATGCCCTTGACCCCGAGACGCTCGCGGTCGGACTCGTCGATGATGACGGCGCCGGGCTCGGTGAGCAGGGCACGCATCTCCGGCGTGAGCTTGTCGATGGCGCCGAGGGAGTCGTCGGCGAGGCGCGAGCCGACGACCATGCACAGCTCGGTCGCCCCGTTCGGCTTGGCCCAGTAGGAGAAGCCCTGCAGGTAGATCTCGCAGCGCTCGATCTCCGGCTGCGAGGCCATGCGGGCGATGTAGCCCTCGCGGAAGGGGCGTCCGAGGTCCACGGAGAGGACGCCGGGGGCGCCCATCCACACGTCGGCCTTGTTGCGGTCCACCGGCATGGATGAGACGGAGAACAGCCCCAGCAGCAGCCCGCATTGGAGCGCGATCAGGATGGCGCTGAAGCCGACGGCGAGGACGCCGGGGAGGTAGCGCTGCCGCTCGTGCCACAGGGTGGTGAGGGAATATGTCATCTCGCCCCCCCGGTGGAAAGAAGGAAGGATGGTGGGTGGTGGATGGGGGTGGTCATCATGCCACCCCCTGGAGGGCCGCCGGGGCGGGCCGGCGGGCGTGAGACGACGGCAGGTCGCACAGGGTGCCGTCGATGAACAAGTGGTGCCATAGCTGGGTGGCGAGGACGCCGACCAGGCCCATCTCGACCGAGATCCGGGTCAGGCCGCCGTCCCGCAACGAGCGGAAGCCGGTCCGCCAGTATTGTACGGCCTTGGGGTCGAAGTACCCGGCTTTTCGGAGCGATTGTTCACTGAGGAGCTGGTGGACGAACGGGGGTGCGACGTCCAGGTGGAAGCTGTCGAATGGGGCGCGGAACATCGCCTTCTTACGCCAGGCGATCTCACGCGGCAGCCACCGCTCCGCGACGCGGCGCAGCAGGTACTTGTCGCCGAAGACGCCCTTGAACTTGTACCTCGGCGGCACCTTCGCCAGGAACGCGAAGACCTCCTCGTCGAGGAACGGGTAGCGTGTCTCGACGGACGAGTTCATCGCCACGCGGTCGCCCTTGGCGTTGAGCAGCAGGCCGGCGAGGTGGGCGCGGGCGCTGACCGCCAGCTCGCGATTCAGCGGGTGCCAGCGCTTCATCCTCTCCGGGTCGAACCCCAATTCCTCCAGCGGGACCACGGATCCGAGACGCTGCTTCATCTCGTCGCTGTAGAAACGCTGCTTGGAGAGGCTGACGAGGCCGTGGATGTCGTGCCAGCCGTTGTGCCCGGCGACGGCGGCCTGGGCGCGGCGCAGGTTGTCGAGCGGCACGCCCGGCGAGCCGGACAGCCACAGGGCGCCGCGGCGGAGCCACTGCGAGACCGGCAGGCCGAACACGTCGAGGTAGCTCAGCGCCCGGTTGACCTTGTGCCACGGGTAGCCGGCCATCCATTCGTCGGCCCCCTCTCCCGTGAGGGCCACCTTGTACCCCTGCCGATGGACCTCCTTGGCGAGCAGGAGCAGGGCGGCGCACGAGGTGTCGATGACCGGCCCTTCGGCGGCGCGGATCAATTCCGGGTAGGTGTTCAGGACTTCATTGGCGCCCACCGGCACGACGGTGGGGTCGCAGCCGACGTGGCGGGCGACGATGGCCGCCTCGCTCGTCTCGTCGAGGCCCTTGGCCTGGATCTGGATGGTGAACGCGGGGATGGGCGTGCCACGCACCTTGCTGGCCATCGCCACCACGAGGCTGCTGTCCACGCCGCCGGACAGGTACGACACGACGGGCACGTCGGCGCGGAGGCGGCGCGTGACGGCGTCGAGCAGGAGGCGCTCGAACTCGTCGGTGAGGGCGGCCACGTCGCGGCGGTCCTCGTCGCCCTGGTCGGGGAAGCCGAGGGCCCAGTACGCCTTCTCGTGCAGCTGCGCCGGGCCGCCACCGAGTTTCAGGTCGAGGTAATGGCCGGGGGGGAGGAGCTGGATGCCCTCGAAGCAGGTGCGCGGGCCGGGCAGGGCGAAGAAGGTGAACAGGTGGTTGATGCCCGCCGGGTCGGGGCGTGCGTCGATCATGCCGGAGGCGAGGATCGCCTTGATCTCGGAGCCGAAGAGGAGCCAGCCGTCGGACTTCGCCCAGTAGAGGGGGCAGATGCCGAAGCGGTCACGCCCGAGGACGACGCGCTGGCGTTTGCGGTCGAGCAGGGCGACGGCGAACTGGCCCTTGAGGTGGTCCCACATCCCCTCCTGGTGGTCCTCCCACAGGTGGACGATGTTCTCGGTGTCGGCGTGGGTGCGGAAGACGTGGCCCCTGGCCTGGAGGCGGGCCTTCAATTCGGGGTAGTCGAACAGCTCGCCGTTGAAGACGGTGGTGACGGAGCCGTCCTCGTTGCTGATCGGCTGGCGGCCGTCGTGCAGGCCGACGATGGACAGGCGGCGCGAGGCGAACGACAGGCCGGGCAGCTCGAGGAAGCCGTCCTCGTCTGGGCCGCGGTGCACGATGGCCTGTGCCATCGCCTGTGCGGCCCCGGCGGGGGCTGGGCGGTTCTGGCCCGTCAGATCAATAATTCCTGCGATTCCGCACATCTCGTTGGTCGCCCTTTTGAATGACTCGGCGGGCTTATCGGGGGTCTGGGGGCGTCTCGCCCCCAGCTCGCAGCGGGGGTCTGGGGCATCTCGACCCCAGCTCGCAGCGGGGGTCTGGGGGCGTCTCGCCCCCAGCTCGAATGCCGCCGCTCGCCTGGAGAACGCTAGGAGGCGTAGAGTTTCTTGACGCGGCGGGCGATCAGCCAGTCGGTGAGGCGTGGCATCCACTTGTTAAACCACAGCATCCAGCGTGCCTCCCAGCCGACAACCGCCTCGGTTGTGTTGTAGCGCAGGGAGCGCAGGATGCAATCGGCGACGGCCTCGGGCGGCTGGCCCTTGTCGAACTCGATCTTCATGCGCCCGGTGTTGTGCAGCATGTTGTCGTGCAGGCTCGACTTCGTCAGGCCCGGCAGGACGAGGAGGATGTCGATGCCGAAGCGGGCCAGCTCGCCGCGCAGGGACTCGGTCAGGCCGCACAGGGCGAACTTGCTGGCGGAGTACTCGCTCCAGGCGGGCATGCCCCGGCGTCCGCACATGCTGGAGACGTTGACGATGGCGGGCTGCCTGCCGTGGGTGAGGACGGGGATGGCCAGGCGGATCAGCTCGGCGGGGGCGAAGAAGTTGGTCTCCATGACCTGGCGGAGGATGGCCTCGGTGCAGGTGGAGAAGTGGCCGAAGCTGGCGACGCCGGCGTTGTTGACGAGGGCGTCGAGGCCGCCGTAGTGGGCGGACGCCTCGGCGAGGAGGCGTTTTCGGTCCTCGGCGTTGGTGATGTCGGCGGTGATAGGGAAGACCTCGGCGCTGCGAGCGGGGGGCGAGACGTCCCCAGACCCCTGGATCTCATTTGTGAGGGTGGCGAGCTTGTCGGCGGAGCGTGAGACGACGGCGAGGCGGGCGCCGGCGGCGGCGGCGCGGACGGCCAGCGCCCGGCCGATGCCGGAGGATGCACCCGTGATCAGGAGCCGCGTCCCTCGAATATCGCGAGTCATCCGAATGAGCCCTCCACCGCGCCCATAACCCCTTTGCTGTCCAGACTACCTAAATTTACCAAAGAGGTAGGATCGGAGAGAAGGAGGGCGGCGGTGGAAAGACCACAGCCGCCGCCGAACGGGCTACCGTGACCGGCAGGACCGGCAAGGCCGGCCAGGCCGTCAGAATCGGGGGATGCGGCAAACCTTGCCGAGCGGCGCGGGGGGTGCGAGCCTTAAACAAGCATTGTAGGTGGGGAGAGGGGATGGGCAAGAGAATGCCAGAGGGCGTCGCGGCCCAACAGGAATGTCCGCAACCGCGGCGAGCCCGAGGCAGGACCAGACGCGTGTGCCCGGGCCAGGAGGCGCGGCCCCTACCAGCCGGGCCACGTTGGGTGCCGGCCTCAGATCCACCTCCGCCGCAGCAGCCACGTCTTGACCACCTGCGTCAGGGCGACGTAGCACGCGAGCGTCAGGGCCAGCAGCGGCCAGAACAGCGGCGGGGGCGTGGTGAAGCCGAGGTAGCCCCCGAGGGGCGTGAAGGGGATCGCGACGCCGGCCGCCATGACGAGGGCGGACGTGACCAGCAACGGCCACGACGGCTGGCTCTGGAGGAACGGGATGCGGTTGGTGCGGATGACGTGGATGATGAGAGTCTGGGTGAGCAGGCTCTCGATGAACCAACCGGTCTGGAAGAGGCTCGCGCTGCGGGCCGCCGCCTCGGGAGTGGAGGTGTCCCAGCAGCCGAAGACGTACAGCATCAGGAAGAACGTCGTGTAGTCGAAGACCGACGAGCAAGGGCCGATGAAGACGATGAAGCGGGTGAGCAGGCCCATGTCCCAGGGCCGGGGCTTCTCGACCTGCTCGGGGTCCACCTCGTCGGTGGGGATGGCGGTCTGGCTGACGTCGTAGAGCAGGTTGTTGGCCAGGATCTGGATGGGGGCCATCGGCAGGAACGGGACGAAGACGCTGGCCCCGAGCACGCTGAACATGTTGCCGAAGTTGCTGCTCGCCCCCATCCGAACGTACTTGAGGATGTTGGCGAAGACCTTGCGCCCCTCGATCACCCCCTCCTCCAGGACCATCAGGGACTTCTCCAGGAGGATCATGTCCGCCGACTCCTTGGCGATGTCCACGGCGGTGTCCACGCTGATGCCCACGTCCGCCGTGCGCAGCGCCGGGGCGTCGTTGATGCCGTCGCCCATGAAGCCCACCGTGTGGCCGCGGGATTGCAGGGCGATGATGATGCGCCGCTTGTCGGTGGGGGAAACGCGGGCGAACAGGGTGGTACCGGCCGCCGCGTCGGCGAGCTGCTCGTCGGTCAACTTCTCGACCTCTCCGCCGAGCAGCACGCGCTCGGTGGACAGGCCGACCTCCTTGCAGACCTTGCGGGCGACCAGGTCGTTGTCGCCGGTGATGACCTTGACGAGGACGCCGTGGCCCTCCAGGGCCTTGATGGCGGCCCTGGCGGTATCCTTGGGCGGGTCGAGGAAGGCGACGTAGCCGTTGAGGATCAGGTCGCACTCATCGGCCCTGGAGTAGGGCGTGGCGCCCGCCCCGGACACCCGGGGCTCGGCCTCCTTGCTGGCGATGGCCAGGACGCGGAAGCCGTCGGCGCTGAGCTGCTCGTACTCCTCCTGTAGCTCCTCGATGAACAGGTGCTCCATGGGGTACAGCTCGCCGTCCAATTCGAACTGCTTGCAGCGGGCGAAGATCGCCTCGGGGGCGCCCTTGCTGATGATCCGGTCCTTGCCTCCTGGCGTGCGGACCACGACCGACATGATGCGTCGCTGGAAGTCGAACGGGATCTCGTCCACCTTGGCGTGGTCGGGGATGGCGGCGTGGGCGTGGGTCTCGGTGTGCGCCAGGATCGCCCGATCCAGGACGCTCTTGAGGCCGGTCTGGAAGTGGCTGTTCATGTACGCCAGGGCGAGGACGCCCTCGTCGTCCTTGAGGACCACGTCGCAGTGCTTCTCCAGGATGACGTGGTCCATCGTCAGCGTGCCGGTCTTGTCGGTGCAGAGGACGTCCATCGCCCCCAGGTTCTGGATGGCGTTGATCCGCTTGACGATGACCTTCTTGCGGCTCATCGCCAACGCCCCGTTGGAGAGGCAGACCGTGACGATCATCGGCAGCATCTCGGGCGTGAGCCCCACGGCCACGGCGACCGCGAAGAAGAACGCCTCGGCCCACACGCCCTTGGTCAGGCCGTTGATGACGAACACGAGGGGGACCATGACCAGGATGAAGCGCAGCATCAGCCAGGTGAAGCCGGCGATCCCCCTGTCGAAGGCGGTCTGGGTGTGTTGCCCGGTGAGCGACTCGGCCAGGCCGCCCAGGTACGTCTCGCCCCCCGTGGCGACGACGACGGCCGTGGCGGAGCCGCTCTCGACGCTGGTCCCCAGGAAGGCGATGCTGGTCAGCTCGAGTGGGGATGCCGTCTTGGCGTGCTTCTCGACCTCGGACTTCTCGGACGGGAAGCTCTCGCCGGTCAGCGGGCCCTGGTTCACGAAGAGGTCCTTGGCCGAGAGGATGCGCACGTCTCCGGGGATCATGTCCCCGGCGGCGAGCTTGACCACGTCGCCGGGCACGAGCCGGGCGACGGGCACTTCGAGCGTGGCGCCGTCGCGGACGACGGCTGCCGTGACGGAGATCATGGCCTTGAGCCTGGCGGCGGCGCTGTCGGCCCTGGCCTCCTGGATGAGCTTGAGGCCGACGCCCAGGGCGATCATCAGCGACATGACGACCCCGGCCCGCGGGTCGCCGGTGGCGAACGAGACGCCGGCCAGCACCGCGAGCAGGATCACGAGGGGGTTGACCGTGGCGTTCCAGAGCAGCTTGCCGAGCCCCGCCTGCTGATCCTTGGCCAGCACGTTGGGGCCGTATTCGACCAGGCGCGCGGCGGCTTCCCCCGCCGTGAGCCCCTCGGGGCGGGTGGACAGCCGCGCGAGGACGCCCGCGGCGTCCAGAGCCGCCGCTTCGAGCAGGGCTTGAGGTGGCGCGGCCTTCGGCTTCTCGCGCTGGATGTCGCGGAAGAGGTGCTTGGGGAGGATCTGATGCGGTTCGGCCGGGGCCATGCGTCTTCCTCCCTGATCCGCCGGGCCGACGGTTGACGCAGGCGCTGGTCGTGGCCGATGGGCGGCGGCCCCCTCGGCCATCCTCGGCGGGGACAGGCTTCGTCGGCGTCGGGGCTTCGGCCGCCTGGTGGGAGATCCTGCGGGCTGCCGCGAAGTGTAGGTGGGGAAGGGGGGAAGGGCAAGTGGTCGCCCTGGTCAACAGCCCGTATTCGCGGAACCGGGGCAAATAGTGGATGAGGCAGTCCGGGCAACCGAAACGATCCGGGTGCAGGTTGCACACCGACTCGACATGCTGTCGCATCTCATCGCAGCAGTACGCCTCCATTCGGGGAGCCTTCTAGCGCGGACAACCCCAGGCCGGCCCGCAAGCATCGCGAGTGCTTCGACTGCTTCTTGTATTGCGGCCGCCGTAGAATCCAATGGTGGGCAGGATCGCCGGCGACATCAGCACCCACGGCGGAGGATTCAGAGGATGGCCCTTACCCCGACATTCGCCCCGAGCGACCAGGATCGCGTGGCGGCCGGCAAGATGCGTTCGCGCCTCGTCAGCAACGGGGCGCGGGGCGGCGATCTCCAGATCACAGTCGGCGGCGAGGCCCTGACACTTTCCGGCCCGGTGGCGGCGGCCATCCTCCGGGTGCTGGAGGAGATGGAGAAGGGGAACGCTCTGGCCGTCCTGCCCGCCGAGAGCGAGCTGGGCACCCAGGACGCGGCCGACCTCCTAAACGTCTCCCGCCAGTACGTCGTGGGGCTGCTCGACAAGGGCGAGCTGCCCTACCGCATGGTCGGCGGCCACCATCGCATCCCCGTCAACGCCCTGCTCGCCTACAAGGAACAGGCCTACGCCAACAGCAGCCGGCTCCTCGACGTGCTGACGCAGGAGGCGCAGGATCTCGGCCTGGGGTATCCGGGCCAGAAAGACGACTGAGAGTCAAGCCGCCTCCACCCGAAACGGCGGCGATGACTTGATCCGGAGGGTCTGGGCATGGCCGCCACGGTCTCCGTCTACGATGCGTGTGTCCTCTTCCCGCCCGCCGTCCGCGACGCCCTCATGCAGTTGGCGGCCGATGGCCTGTGCCGCGCACGCTGGACGGATCGCATCCACGACGAGTGGATCGACGCGGTATTGAGAGGCAAGCCGGAGCTGAAGGACAGGCTGGCGCGGACGCGGCCGATGATGGATGCGGCCGTGCCGGATGCCCTCGTCACCGGCTACGAGCACCTCATCCCGACCCTCGAGCTGCCGGACGCCGATGACCGCCACGTCCTCGCGGCCGCCATCCACGCGGAGGCGGCAACCATCGTCACGTTCAACCTGAAAGACTTCCCGCCCGAGCGCCTCGCCCCGCACGGCATCGTGGCCCTCCACCCCGACACGCTCATCCCGGCGCTGATCGAGGAACGCCCCCGGAGGTGCTCGCGGCGTTCAAGAAGATCCGCGCGCGGCTCAAGCGGCCGCCCTACTCGCCACAGGATCTCATCAGCGAGTTGCGCGAACAGGGGCTGCCGATCACGGCGGGGATGCTGGAGCGGACGCCCGGAGCCATCTGACCCGTGTTCCTGCCCGCCCTACAGCTCCGGCTGCACCGTGACGGCCCGCAGGCCGGGCAGGTCGATGGTGAGGCGTCCCGTCTCGCGGCCCTCCGGCAGGCGGTACGCATACAGGTACTGGAACGGCCTCTGCATGCCGGGGGCGGATGCCTGGATGTGATACCCGTCCGGGCCGGCCCACACCGACAGGCAGATCTCTCCCGGCTCCTCCAGGGGGTAGCCCTCGGGCCGCTCCTCCGGCCCCCACCCGCCCTGGATGTGCGAGTTCAGCACAAACGCGCCCAGCCCCGGCCGCGGGTTGACGTGCAGGGCGATGTCGGCCCCGGAGTAGATGTTGATGGCCCCGCCGCCGGGCCTGCCGTCGGGGGAGTGCCCGGTGTAGCGGACGCGGACGGACGCGCCGGGCCCGAACGGGATCACGATCTCGGAGCGTGGCGGGCTGCCGTGCTGCCTCTCCATCCTCCTCGCCATCACACCCTCCTCGGCTGGGCCCACGCGGACGATCTGGAGGCCGAAGACGTTGTTGCTCAACACGCGGTGGCGCGAGCCGCCCGTGGTGAGCGTGAAGTCCGGCCCGGAGCGGCCCCGGAACACCTGGTACTGCATCGGCCCTTCCGTCGGGGCCTGGGGATCCCCACTCAGCGTGCGCAGGAGCCTGCCGGCGCGGGCGTTGTCGCGGCCGGCACTCCGGTAGTAGAAGGTCGTCCGCCCGTCGCCGGCCGACAGCGTGGACCGGTCGGCGGTGTCCGCCGAGGCGAAGACGAACACGTCGTAGGCCGGGTAGGGGATGCCGGTGAGGCGGACCCGGATCTCGGCGCGGGTGTCGTCGCCGACCAGGCCGGCGCGGTACAGCCGGTTGACGGCCGCGTTGGGCGTCTTCGGGGCCGAGAACCCCGCGTAGGCCGACGCCGAGTGGAAGCTCAGCCGGGCGGGCGTGGCGGCCCCCAGGGCGTCGCGGAGCGGCACCGCCTCGCCGGAGGCGCCGTCGATGTTGTTCCAGAACGCGCCGCCGGGCGTCCTCGCGCGGATCGGGAATGTCCCCGCCGTGAAGTTCACGCCGATGACGCCGGGGTCCACCACCTCGCCGCACAGGGCGGCCTCCAGCGCGGCGGACAGGCCAGGCTCGACCCCCATCGGCATCTCCCGCGTGGCACCCTTCGCGTCCGACACGCCGCCCATCACACACGACGGGCGGCGCCCTGTCAAGCTCCGCAGGCCTCCGCCGAACGCGCGCGGCCGCCTTGACGGGGGGCGTCCGTCTGGGGATGATAGGAGCACCTCACCTCAGGCCTCGCACAGGAGTCGGCGCCTCATGAGCACCACGTACACCTCGACCATCGAGGTCAACGTCTGGAAGGAACACACCTGCGTCCGCTGTGGCACGGTGTACCGTTATCTGTTCCAGCGTACCAAGCAGGGCCAGGGCGCCACCCCGGACGCCGCCGCCGCCGCGGCCCACAACGCCGTCGTCGAGGCGCTCACCAAAGAGGTGGACATGCAGCCCTGCACCGGCTGCGGGTCGTACCAGCCCGACATGATCGCCTCCGAGCGCTCCGCGCGGCACTGGTGGGCGTTCGGCATCGGCATCGCCCCGTTCCTCCTCATCTGGATCCTCGTCATCTCCGACGTGATGGCGAAGTCCACCGGGGCCTACGCCCTGGCCATCTCCGCCGCGGTCCTCCTCGCCTGGCACTTCCTCGTGGACGCCTTCAACCCCAACGCCAACCTGGAGGCCAACCACCGCCTGGCCCAGGACCGCGAGCAGCGCCGCGAGCTGTGGGCCCCCGAGGGGAAGAAGGGCGAGGGCAACGGCCAGCCGGTGGGCAGCGGCTACAACACCGGGCACACCGTCGGCTACGTCATGCTCGTCGCCGCACTGCTGCTGTTCCTGGCGCCGACGGCCTACGCCTTCGCCGTCGGGGCCAAGCTCAACCCCAACTGGAACAGCGAGATCCTCGGCCCCGGCGATGAGGGCTACGTCTACTTCTCCCAGAGCATCACCTCCGTCAAGGGCTACTGGAACACGCAGGGGCCCATCGTCGTGAACCTCGTCAACTCCGCCGAGCTGGGGTTGCAGGGGCAGCCGGTCAACTTCCAGGCGCGGGCCAACACCTCCAACTGGGCGGGCGGCATCAGCGTCAGCAGCAAGGAGAGCAAGACCAGCTCGCCGCGCCTGTACGCCTACGTCCGCCTGCCCAACGACGAGCGTCTGATCGGCAAGACGCTCCAGCTCCAGATCAGCATGAACGTCCAGTTCCCGCAGCTGCAGGGCAGCAATCAGTTCATCAACGTGACGAATAACTTCACGCACACCGCGCCGCTGGTCGTCTCGGCGTCCAAGGCCGGGTCGAATTTCGTCGGCCTCTGGTGGATCGGGTTCGTCGCCGGCCTCGTGCTGACCCTCGCAGGCGGCATGACGCTTGCGCTGGCCTCCGCGGCGTTCCGCGAGAAGGCGCTGCCGACCGACATCTTCGTGCCCGGCCAGGATGAGGGCGTCCCCTCGGGGCCGCCGGGCGGGGACGAGGGCCGCGGCCCGGCGGCGCGCGACGAGGGAGAGGGCCGCTACAGGACGAGCGACGACGAGGGCCCGCGCCGCAAGGGCCGTGACGACGACTACTGACCGACCCAACCGGGGCCGCAGGGAGATCCTTCATGAGCGATGATTCGACGAACCGGTCCAATCTGCACTGGATCGTGGGTGGGTCGGCCCTGGCCGCCTTCATCCTCCTCGTGATCCTGGTGATGAACAGCGTCATCTCCGCCACCACGGCCGCCTACGTCGAGCTGGCGCTGGCCGTCATCTGCATCGTCATCCGCCTGATGGCCGACCTGATCTCGCGCGCCCCCTGGGGCGTGGGGGCCCTCAGCGGCTACGCCCTCCTCGGCGTCGGCGCCCTGGCGTTCCTGTGGCCGGTGGTCCACGTCGCCACCAGCAAGGTGAAGCTCAATCCCGGCTGGGCCGGTGAGGTCGTCGGGCCGGGCGACGAGGGCACCATCTACTTCAACCAGTCCATCACGTCGGTCAAGGGCTACTGGAACGCGAGCAACATCCAGGTCAACGTGACCAACGCCGCCGAGCTGGCCCTGCAGCCGCCCCTGGCGCCGATCACGGCGGAGAGCAGCAAGGACAACTGGGCGGGCGGCATCAGCGTCAGCAGCAAGGAGAGCAAGACCCGCACACAGACCCTGTACGCCAAGGTCAAGCTGCCCGACGACGAGCGTCTGGTCGGCAAGCGGCTCCAGCTACGCATCTCGATGAACGTGTCGTACCCGCAGTTGCAGGGGTCCAACCAGTTCGTCAACCAGTCCGGGGCGTACTCGCACGACGTGACCCTCGAGCTGTCCGGGCGCAAGGCGGGCGCGGCGTACAGCTCCGCCATCCTCCTGGGTTTCTTCCTGGGCGCCGGCCTGTACTCCATCGGCGGCTTCATCCTGGCCATCGCGGCGGCCAACCCCGTCGAGGAAGCACGGCCCCGGCGCCGCCGGCGTGACGAGGACGAGGACGAGGACGAGGAGGACGAGAGGCCCCGCCGCCGCGCCCGGCGCGACGAGGAAGAGGAGGAGAGGCCACGCCGCCGGGCCACCCGCGACGAGGACGAGGACGAGAGGCCACGCCGTCGCTCCAGGCGTGAGGAGGAGTATTGACGCGGGCGGGGGCCGGCCCTAGCGTGACGTGACGCTCGGAGGAAGAACCATGCCGGACCCCGCCGCCCCGTCCCTGCTCGGCCAGACCCTCGGCTGGCTCCTGGCCCTGCTGCCGCTGCTGGCGTGGTGCGCCTGGTGGCTGTTCTGTGTCGATTGGCCTCGGGCGTGGCCGATCCTGGCGCGGGGCGGCTGGGCGGTGGCCGTGCTGCTGACGGTCCTGGCGGCGCTGGCGTGGACGGCGCTGTTCCCGCACAGGCCGGACTTCTTCTGGCAGCTCGCGGCGTCGGCCCTCCTCGCCGCCCTGGCGCTGTTCTGCGGCTGGCTTCAGGGTGTGATGGGCTGGACGCCGGCCGAGGTGACGTTCGACCCGCCGGCGGAGGCGCACGACGGGCACGGCCACGGGCACGGCGCCCACCACTGACCGCAGAGGACGCCCTGTCCCCCCCTTACGCCGGCGTGTCGCGGCCCACGTCGAACCAGCCGAACGCCAGGCCCGACAGGGCCACCACCGCGCCGCCGGCCGCGAGGGTGAGGAGGTCTGCCACCGCCACGCCCAACCAGCCGCTCCCCGACAGGGCGCCCACGGCCACGCCCAGCCCCAGCGCCACGAGCGGCACGGTCAGGCCCATGAACTTGCCCAGCGACAGCAGGACGTTGCGCCCGACCGCCTGGAAGTCGCCCGGCGCCGAGGCCTGCACACGCACCGGGAAGAACAGGAAGAGCAGGTTGTCCAGCGCCACCATGTAGAAGCTGAACGCCGGGGCGAACGCCATCCCCTGCGCGAGGAGGAGACGCTGGCCCGGCGAGGCGGCCATCAGTGACCCCATCGCCCCCCACTGCACCAGCGTCAGCACGAACGCCGGCGCCAGCGTCTGGCCCAGCGCCAGGCGCCAGGGCACGACGGGCAGCGTCTTGAGCGTCCCCATGCGGTCGATGTCGCCGCGGAAGTCGAACGGCACCAGGACCGACAGGAACACCGACACCCACGCCACCACCCCCACGAGCAGGACGGCCGTCCCCCAGCGGTCCTCGCCCGCCGGCCGCGCCATCAGCGGGGCGGCCAGCATGCCGCCCAGGATGGCCAGCATCAGCAGGAATCGGCCCGGCGAGCGCCAGGCCGTCATCATCTGCCGCCACACGACGGGGCCGACGCCGCCCAGGTAGGGGAACATCGGCAGGCCCCAGCGGCGCGTGCGCTCCTTGTCGCCCTGCACCTCGACGTTGACCGCCTTGCCCTGGGCACGCATCAGGCGGGCGTACAGGTCGGCGCTCGACGCCGCCGCCGACTCCAGGTAATTCACGTCCATCCAGAAGAGGGCGGTGAGGACGAGGACGTTGACGCACAGGCCCGACAGGGCCGGCAGCCAGAGGTCGGCCCAGCTCCGCGCGACCATCGCCGCGAAGAACGACTCGACGGGCGAGGAGATGACGGCCCACGCGGTGCTGTCGAGGACGGCGTGGCCCATCGCCTGGCCGTCCCAGCCGTTGAAGACGCCCAGGGCCGCCACGCCGAGGGCGGCGGCCACGCCCACGCCGGCGCCGACGGCGACGCGGAGGCGCGTGTGCATGGCGGCGCCGAGCCAGGCGCCGAAGACGCCGAGGGCGAGGCTGAAGAGCTGCATGAAGACGATGAGGTTGAACAGTCCGATGGCGGCGGCGGGGAACCAGCCGTGGCGGATGCGGACGGCGACGCCCATGATGAGGGCGGTGGGCAGGCTGCCGAGGAGGACGAGGGCGACCTTGTAGGCGACGAGCTGGCGGCGCGTGAACGGGGCGGGGAAGAGGAGCTGCACCTCGGCGGGGGAGAAGTACAGGCCGCGGTCGTGCGGCGAGAACACCACACTGGCGACGCAGAAGAGGATGAGCATGGCCGGGCCGTAACGCGGCACGCCCTGGGGGGAGAGGGTGGCGGCGTCGGGCGAGGCGAGCAGGGCCGTCACCCACAGCACCAGCATGCCCAGGCCGAAGATGGCGAGCAGCGCGCCGCGTGGCGTGGCGAGGCCCTTGCCGACGAAGCGCAGCCAGCCGCCCATCTGCAAGCGGATCAGCAGCCAGAGGGGGCTCACGCTGCCCCCATTCCAGTAGGGATGAGGGATGAGGGATAAGGGATGAAACAATATCCACTCATCGGATCGCCTCGCTTCACTTCATCCCTCATCCCTCATCCCTCATCCCTACAGGCGTGGGCGCCTCGGTGAGGCGGAAGAACATCTCCTCGAGCGTCTCGTGGCGGCCCTCCTGGGCCAGCTCGGCGCGGAGGTCGGCGAGACGCGAGTGGCGGAGGACGCGGCCCCTGTGCATGATCAAGACGGTGGTGATGAGGTCCTCGAACAGCGTCAGCAGGTGCGAGCTGACAATGATGGCGGCGCCCTCGGCGGCCAGCTCGCGGATGAGGTCCTTCATCGTGCGGATGCCGCGCGGGTCGGGGCCGGTGAACGGCTCGTCGAGGAGGACGGCCCTGGGGTGGTGCAGCCAGCCGCACGCCAGGGCCAGCTTCTGACGCATGCCGCGCGACAGGTCGCCGGCGGGCACGTCGCGTTTCTCGGCCAATTCGAGGCGGGCGAGGAGGGCCTCGCCGCGGGCCTCCCAGCTCGTCAGGCGGTACGTCGCCGCCATGAAGCGGAAGTGCTCCCAGACGGTGAGGCGTTCGAAGAGCTGGGGGTCGTCGGGGACGTAGGCGAGGGCCTGCTTGGCGGCCAATTCGTCGGTGCGGATGTCGTGGCCGTCGAGGAGGAGGCGGCCCCTGGTGGGGGTGAGGATGCCGGCGAGGGCGCGCAGGGTGGTGGTCTTACCGGCGCCGTTGGGGCCGAGCAGGCCGAGGATCTCGCCGGCGGCGACGTGGAAGGAGATGCCGGCGACGGCGACGGTGTCCCCGTAGTTCTTGTGGTAGTCCTCGACGGTGATCGACACGTCAGGCCCCTCGGGTTTCCTTGGCGGCCTTGGCCCGGAACAGCTCCTGGAGCTTGCCGTGGAGGTTGAGCTTGGCGGGGCGGACGTGGACGGCGATGCGTGACGAGGCCGGCAGGCGGGTGGCCCACTCCGCCTGGTCCTCGTTGAGGATGACCAGGCCGACGACGCGGATGCCCTTGTCCTTGGCGTCGCGGAAGACCTTCTCGAAGACGAACAGGCCGTCCTCCCCGGTGGTGCCGACGTCCACGACGAAGGCGTCGAAGGGCTGCTGGCGGAAACGCTCCAGGGCGCGTGTGGGGTCGCCGGCCAGGAAGACGCGGTAGCCGGCGGCCTTGAGGCTGTCGCGCATCTTGTCGGCGAGGCCCTGGTTGGCCTCGGCGATGTAGACGGTGTGCTGCGCCGCCCTGGCGGCGTGGGCCGCCCCGCCGACCACGCCGGCGCGGGGCGGCGCGCCGGCGTCGCGGCGGGCGGCGCGGACGGCGTCCAGCATCTGGTTGGGCGTCTGGAAGCGGCGGGCCGGCTCGAGGGCCATGAGCGACTCGCAGAGCGAGTAGACCGACGGCGGGGCCTCGACGTCGCCGGGCTTGAGGTGCAGGCACTCCTCGAAGCGGCGGCGGGCCATGCGGGCGTGCCGGTCCTTGGTCATCTCCAGGGGCGACTTGCCGGTGAGGCACTCGTAGAAGACGCAGCCGAGGAAGAACATGTCGGAGCGCACGTCGCCGGACTTGACGCCCGTGGCGCGTTCCAGGCCGGCGTAGTCCACGGTGCGGTCCACGTGCTCGTCCTCGCGCGCCATGGCGGCGAACATCTGCGCCAGGCCGAAGTCCACCAGCTTGGCCTCGAACGACGTGGAGACGAGGATGTTGGTGAGCTTCATGTCGCGGTGAGTGATGCCCTTGGAGTAGGCGTAGGCGAGGCCGGCGGCGCAGTCCTCGAGGACGCCGAGGGACTTGTCGAGGGGGAGCTTGCGCTGCGGCTGGAGGGCGAGCATCTCGCGGAGGTTGCCGCCCTCGACGAACTCCATGGCGATGTAGTACTGCTTCGAATTGGGGTCCTGGTTGATGGCGAGGACCTCGACGATGTTCTGGTGCTTGAGGCTGAGCCCGACGCGGCCCTCGCGGACGAAGAGGTCGATGCGCTGCTGGTCCTCGCTCCAGCGGCGGCGGAGGACCTTGACGGCGACGACGCGCCCGCTACCTCGCTCCTCGGCGCGGAAGACGCGGCCGAAGGAGCCGGATTGGATCTTGTAGCGGATGCGGTAGTTGCCCATGAAATAGCCGTCGGCGTCGCCCTTGACCAGCTTGGAGGTCTCCAGGTTGGTGATCCAGCCCTTGCGCTCCAGGACGCGGATGAGGACGTACAGCTCGGGGACGGCCTTGCCGTCCTCGGCCCTGGCCTCCTCCATGGCCTCGGTCAACTGCTCCGGCGTGATCAGCCCGCGGTTGGCGGCGAACTGCCCGAAGGTGGTGGAGTCGGTGATTTCCATGAGCGCTCGCGGGCCGTGGGGCGGTGTGTCTGGGAGATTGTACCGCACGGCGGGGCGGCACTCAACCTCCCACCAGACGCCAGATGACGACGGCGGCGAGGACCGCCTGCAGGACCGCCACGCACCAGAAGAAGATCTGGAACGGCCCCTTGATGGTCTTGTGGCGGAAGTACCGCATGCCGGCGTAGGCGCCGAGCGTCCCGCCGAGGACGGCGATCCCGTGAAGGACGGCCTCCGGCACGCGGCGGCCCTCGGCCTGCGCCTGGCCCTTATCGTACCCGTAGTAGGCGAACGCCGTCAGGTTGGCGCCCAGCAGCCAGCCCGCCAGGAGCCAGGGCCACGTCCAGGGCAGGCGGAAGACGAGCTGGAGGAGGAGGACGACGGCGAGGGTGCAGCAGAGGGCGATGAGGCCGTGGACGGTCTCGGGGCGGCTGGATCGGGCCACGCGAATCTCCTCTTGCCGGGCCGGCGTCACGATGGTATACGCCCCGCCTACGCGATGTGCCAGCCAGATGCGCGGTCCGGACGGGGGGGTGCGGGGGAGGCCGAAGCCCCCCGCCACGCTGGAGTGGGGGAGGGCATGGCCGTGATCCCGACAGCCTTGGTTCGCCGTGCGTGGCCGCTCGCGGCCGCGTTCCTCGCCTCACTGGCGGGGTGCGCGGCGATGGACGACTTCAGCTGGACGCAGCGGAATTTCGAGGTGTTCTCGACGCCGAGCGACCCCGTCGCGGCGGCAAGGAGCGAGGACGCCAACATACGCAAGCGCGCCCTGCGGGTGCTGCACGAGCCGATGGCGTCGGGCGGGTCGAAGCAGGATCAGGATGCGTGCGTGACGCTGCTGTGTCACGCGGCGGCGGCGGACCCGACGGCGCTGTGCCGCATGGCCGCCATCGACACGCTGCGTAAGTACCAGGACCCGCGGGCCATCGAGGGGCTGAAGGAGGCGTACTACCGGGCCGGCAGCTTCCACGGGGAGCAGGCGACGGTGCTGCGCCGGCTGGCGCTGGCGGCGCTGGGCGAAAAGACGCAGAGCCCGGCGGCGGCCGAGCTGCTGGTGAGCGTGCTGCGCGAGCCGGCGGCGGAGGGCCCCGACGTGGACCGCGACTCCCGGGTGCAGGAGCGGATCGTGGCGGCGCGGGCGCTGGCGAAATTCCAGAACTACCAGGCGACCTCGGCCCTCGTGGAGACGCTGGGCAAGGCGGACGACGTGGGGCTGCGGCGGGTGTCGCACGAATCGCTGGTGACGATCACGCACGAGGACATCCCGCCGGACGCGAAGCAGTGGGAGGACTACCTGCGTCGCTCCGGCGGGCGTCAGCCGGCGCCGCGGCAGACGTGGGCGGGCGACGGCCTGCTGCGGGCGGTGGGCTGGAAGTGACGGGAACGGAGCCCGCCGCTCCGCGGCGGGCCTTCCGGGCACTCCTCGCTGAAACGACACCCGCCGAATCATGCCTCCCTTCCTCGCCTCAACAGGCCTCCCGACTCCCCCCGCCCCGGATGGGGGCGGATGGACGTCTATCAGTGAGGGAAACGAACCAGGGAAACGAACTTTACCGCCGCAACGTTAAGCGGCGGAGGGACTTGAGGAAGTTCGTTTCCCAGACCCCCCTCACCCCCCCCCCGCGCGACGGAAACGAATCGCCACCGCCACCGGCGATCAGACGCACGCCAGTGCGCCTGACCTCTTCCGGAAGTGTCGATTCCCGCCGCGGAGTGGCCGACCCCATCGCCAGCTCATTGGCGGCCGGCGCGCTTGTCCAGCCGCGTCTGATCGCGGGACTTGCGGAGCTTCGTGTACTCCTTGTGGCGGCGGATCTCGGCCCAGGGCCTGAAGCGGGACTGCCGGAAGCGGATCTCGCGGGCCAGCCCCGAGCGTTCGAGCATCTTCTTGAAACGGCGGAGGGCGAGCCCGATGGGCTCCCTGTCGTGGAGGCGCATGCGCAGCGGCATGAAGGTGCGTCTTGACGGCCGACGCGGGGCCGAGGATGGTGTGGCGCCCGGCCTGAAATGGCCGGGCGAGACGGCATGATAGGCGGGGCGGGCACGGGCCGTCAAGGGGCCGATCACACCGGCGCCGGGTTGCGTTCGATGAAGCCGCGCTGGTGCCAGTA
This sequence comes from uncultured Alcaligenaceae bacterium, assembly GCA_964630925.1. Taxonomy (GTDB): domain Bacteria; phylum Planctomycetota; class Planctomycetia; order Gemmatales; family Gemmataceae; genus RGDT01. Next base: position 632 of record CAZVZK010000116.1, on the reverse strand, counting down.
CGGGTAGGCGAGGGGCGTGACGCTGGCGGCGTCGAGCCTCTTCACCTGCTCCGCCGTGAGGGCCCACCCGACGGAGCCGAGGTTCTGGCGGAGCTGCTCCTCGTTGCGTGCGCCGATGATGACCGTCGCGACGGAGGGGCGTTGGAGGAGCCAGTTGAGGGCGACCTGCGGGACGCTCTTGCCCGTCTCGGCGGCGACGGCGTCGAGGGCGTCCACGACGCGGTACAGGTACTCGTCCGGCACCTGCGGCCCGATGTCCACCACCAGCTTGCTCTGGAGCCGGCTGGCGGCGGGGAGGGGCGCCCCGCGGCGGATCTTGCCCGTGAGGCGGCCCCAGCCCAGCGGGCTCCAGACGACGCAGCCGACCCTCTGGTCGAGGGCGAGCGGCATCAGCTCCCACTCGTAGTCACGGCCGACGAGGGAGTAGTACGCCTGGTGGGCGACGTAGCGTGTCCAGCCGTAGCGGTCGGACACGGCCAGCGACTTCATCAGGTGCCAGCCGGAGAAGTTGGAGCAGCCGATGTAGCGGATCTTGCCCTGCTTCACCAGGTCGTCCAGGGTCGAGAGCGCCTCCTCCACCGGCGTCATCGCGTCGAAGGCGTGCAGCTGGTAGAGGTCGATCCAGTCGGTGC
>CAZVZK010000115.1:0-31660 GCA_964630925.1 uncultured Alcaligenaceae bacterium | reverse complement strand
AGGGAGGACATTTCTACCGCTCTAAGACCGGACATTCCTATTGTCGTTCAACAGTGGGCAGGCGCGCCCGCCCGCGGTAGGATAGCCCGCGTCGCCCTCATCCCCCAGGGAGGTACGCCCGTGTCCCCGTCCACCCGCCTCGCCGCCGCCGGCCTGCTCCTCGCGCTGCTCACCGTCCCCCTCGCCCTCGGCGAGGAGGCTCCACGCGGCAAGGTCATCAAGGCCGGCAAGTCGGCCTCCGCCTTCGTCACCGGCAAACGCCTCCGCGCCCAAGGCTCGGCGTTCTGCATCAACGCCGCCGGCCTGTTCGTCACCAACGAGCACGTCATCCGCGACGAGACGGAGGTCACCCTCGTCATCGACTCCGGCCTGAAGACGGCGCGCAAGGTGACCGCCAAGGTGTTGCGGGCCAGCGCCGAGCTGGACCTGGCCCTCCTCAAGGTGGACGATCCCAAGGGCCTGACCGCCCTGCCCCTGGCCGACAAAGACGACGTCAGCGAGACGGACGAGCTGATCGCGTTCGGGTTCCCCTTCGGCGCCCGGCTGTCGGCGGACGGCAAGGAGTCGCCGGCGATCTCCGTCAGCGTGGGCAAAGTCACGTCGCTGCGCGAGAAGGACGACGCGCTGCACCGCATCCAGCTCGACGCGGTGCTGAACAAGGGCAACTCCGGCGGGCCCGTCCTGAACAAGGAGGGCAGGGTGGCCGGGGTCGTCGTGGGCGGCATCGCCGTCGGGGGCGCGGCGGCCGGCATCAACTTCGCCATCCCCGTCAGCCATGTTCACCGCTTCCTCTCCCGCGCCGAGCCGATCTTCGACCCGCCGACGCTGACCCCCGCCAACCTCCACGACGCCCACGAGTTCAAGGCCATCACGCCGGGCGCGCTCCCCTCGGCCAAGCCAGTCGATCTGGAGCTCATCCTCAAGGCGGAGGGCGGGGAGCCCCGCCCGTTCAAGATGAAGTTGGCCGACGGCGTCTACAGCGTCAGCGCGGTCCCGGTCCCGTCCACCAAGGGCCCCCCGCCCCTCCGCCTGACGGCCACCTACGCCCGCGGGTCGGTCAAGGGCGAGCTGGCCGACAGGGAGATCAAGGTCGGCAAGGCGTCGGTCAGGCTGGCGAACGTGCGCCGGCTGCTCAACGGGGCCACGCCGCGCGTGTGGACGCGCGACGGGAAGATCCTGCGTGGCGAGGTGGGCGGCGCCGACGCCGCCGAGGTCCTGCTCGGGGCCGCCAAGGTCCCCCTCGACTTGACCAAGGCCGACGAGGTCCGATTCCACCCGCCGGGCGGGCCGGGGACGCTGTCGGCCACCGTCGTGGCCAGGCGCGACGGCAAGGAGGTCGGACGCGTCACGCGGCCGCTGACCGTCGCCGGCGTCCCAACCGAGGACGACGAGGAGTTCCTCGAGATCGAGGACGCGCCCCTGGAAGAGTCCACCGTCACCCGCAAGTTGGACGCGGCCGTCGCCGACGTGGTGGCCGGCGGCGCGGGGCGCTACCTCATCCTGCACATGCCGGGCGTGGGCAAGTTGGCCGTCTTCGACGTCAACGAGGCCAAGGTGGTCAAGTCGCTGCCCGTCGCCGACGAGAAGGTGATGATCGCCGCCGGCATGGACAAACTGGTCCTGGCGCTGCCCGGCTCGCGCACGTTCCAGAGGTGGGACCTCAAGACGTTCAAGCACGAGCTGACCGCCCCGTATCAGGTGAAGGGCGACGTGATGGCCATCGCGATGGGGTCGGCGTCCAAGGGCCCGGCCGTCTTCATCGCCAAGGACGGCCCCTCCCCCAGGCAACACCCCTTCGTGCTGGGGGTGGATGACCTGAAGGTCCGCACGACCGTCTGGGCCGGCGACAATCACTCCTTCGGGCGCGACAAGGTCCACCTGCGGGCCTCGCCCGACGGGCGATCCTTCGGCTGCTGGACCCTCATCCATTTCCCCACCGGCGTCCACTGGTTCACCCTCGAGGGCAACGTCGGCATGAGGGCCTACACCCACACGTCCGCCGGCCACGTCATCCCCGGCCGCGGGGGCAAGGTGCTGTTCACCGGGGCGGGCGCGTTCACCGCGCTCCCGGAGCACGGCCGCGAGAAGGACCTCGTGTCGGGGGCCGCGCGGAACGGGCGGTACATCCCCGCGCAGCACGGCGATTTCTACCTCTACCTGGGCGACGTGAGCGCAGGGCGGGATGCGCCGGCCCGGGCCTTCGACATCCGCAGGCTCGGCTCCGACAAGCCGGTCCTGCGGGTCAAGGACGTCGATGTGCCGGCCACCAAGTTGGACGACCCCGTCAGCGGCCTGGCCTTCGACAAGCGGTTCCACCTGGTCCCCGACGCCAAACTGCTGGTCGTCATACCGCCAGGCGAGGACCGCCTCGTGCTTCGGAAGGTCGATCCCAAGGCCCCCGTGGAGCCGGAGAAGTAGTCCGACACCCCTGGCGGGCGCGGGCGGGGGCGGTAGGATAGGCGGCATCGCCCGCCGTCCCCAGGAGGCCCGCCCGTGTCCCCGTCCACCCGCCTCGCCGCCGCCGGCCTGCTCCTCGCGCTGCTCACCGTCCCCCTCGCCCTCGGCGAGGAGGCTCCACGCGGCAAGGTCATCAAGGCCGGCAAGTCGGCCTCCGCCTTCGTCACCGGCAAACGCCTCCGCGCCCAAGGCTCGGCGTTCTGCATCAACGCCGCCGGCCTGTTCGTCACCAACGAGCACGTCATCCGCGACGAGACGGAGGTCACCCTCGTCATCGACTCCGGCCTGAAGACGGCGCGCAAGGTGACCGCCAAGGTGTTGCGGGCCAGCGCCGAGCTGGACCTGGCCCTCCTCAAGGTGGACGATCCCAAGGGCCTGACCGCCCTGCCCCTGGCCGACAAAGACGACGTCAGCGAGACGGACGAGCTGATCGCGTTCGGGTTCCCCTTCGGCGCCCGGCTGTCGGCGGACGGCAAGGAGTCGCCGGCCATCACGGTCAGCGTGGGGAAGGTCACGTCGCTGCGCGAGAAGGACGACGCGCTGCACCGCATCCAGCTCGACGCCGTCCTCAACAAGGGCAACTCCGGCGGGGCGGTGCTGAACAAGGAGGGCAAGGTGGCCGGCGTGGTCGTGGGCGGCATCGCGGTGGGCGGCGCCGCGGCCGGCATCAACTTCGCCATCCCCGTCAGCCACGTCCACCGCTTCCTCTCACGCGCCGAGCTGGTCTTCGACCCGGCGCCGCTGAAGTTCGGGGCCATCCACGCCGCGACGGAGTTCAAGGCCATCTCCCTCGACATGCTGCCTGGCGCGAAGCCCGTCGAGATGGAGCTGACGCTTCACGGCGAGGGCCTCGACACCCGCCGGTTCAAGATGAAGGCGGACGAGGGGGCCCACTCCGCCAGCGCCGTCCCGTACGTGAAGGCCAAGGCCGGCGCGCCGCTGCGGCTCACGGCCACGTTCGCGCGGGGGTCGGTCAAGGGCGAGATCACCGACCGCGAGATCAAGGTGGGCAAGGCGGCATTCAAGCTGTCCGAGGTGCGCCGCCTTCTGGGCGGCCCCGCGGGGCGGGCCTGGCTGCACGACGGGCGGTTCCTCAAGGGCGAGGTCGCCTCCGCCGAGGCCGAGGTGCTGTTCGGGGCCGTCAAGGCCCCCTTCGACCTGGCCAAGGCCGACGAAGTGCGCTTCCACGCGCCGGCGTTGACGGCGTTGTCCGCCACGGTGGTGGCCCGGCGGGACGGCAAGGAGATCGGACGGGTCACCCGCGCCATCGAGGTCGAGGGCGCGCCGAAGGAGGATGAGGGGGAGACGTTCCTCGACATCGAGCCGCCGGCCCTGGAGGCGGACACCATCACCCGCAAACTGGAGTCGCCCGTGGCCGACCTGGCCGTCGGCGGGGGCGGGCGCTACCTGATCCTGCACATGCCCAAGGCACGCAAGCTGGCCGTCTTCGACGTGAACGAGGCAAAGGTCGTCAAGACCCTGCCCGCCGACGACGAGAAACTGCTCATCGCCGCCGGCCTGGAGAAGTTGCTCGTGGTGCTGCCGGGGTCGAGGACCATCGAGCGATGGGACCTCAGGACGTTCAAGCGCGAGACGTCGATCAAGTACCCGATCAAGGGCGACGTGCTGGCCGTGGCGATGGGCTCAGCCTCGCAGGGGCCGGCGGCGCTGCTGGCCAAGGACGGCGTGTCGCCGTTCGTCCAGGTGCCGGTGTTCCTGGGGCTGGACGACCTCAAGCCCCGCGAGGTCGCCTGGTCCAGCGCCGGCCACGTCCACCCGCTCCACGGCGACAAGTTGCACCTGCGGGCCGCCCCGGACGGGCGCTCCTTCGCGGCCTGGACCATGAATTCGATCCCGAGCGGGGCCCACTGGTTCCACGTCGAGAAGACCACAGGCAAGAGGCAGTACAGCCACACCTCGCACGGGCATGTCGTCCCCGGCCGGGGGGGGAAGGCGTTGTTCACCGGGTCGGGGCTGTTCACCGAGCTGGCGTTCCCGAAGGGGAATAAGACGCTGCCGGGGACGGAGCCGCAGGGCCGCTACCTGCCGGCCCAGCACTCCGACTTCTACCTCTACCTCGGCGACGGGACGCCCTTCCGGGGCGACGCGCCGGCCCGCACGCTGGACGTGCGCCGGCTCGGGTCCGACAAGGCGGTGATGAGCATCAAGGGCGTGGAGGTGCCCGCCACCAAGCCCGAGGGCGGCACCGACGTGGCCGAGAAGGGCCTGGCCTTCGACAAACGCTTCCACCTGATCCCGGACGCCAAGGTGTTCGTGTTCATCCCGCCCGGGGACGACCGGCTGGTGGTCAAGAACGTCGATCCTTCCTCCCCGACCGAGCCCGAGAAGAAGTGACGCCATGAGGCTGGCGGACGTGGGGCGGGGCCGCTATGGTGAAAGCCGGCCCTCGCCCCACGGAGCCAGCCATGCGCCTCCTCGCATGTCTCCTCGCCCTCGTCGCCCTCGGCGCCGCACCGCCGGCCCACCCGACGCCCGACCAGCGCCGGCTCGTCGCGGAGCGCAACGCCCACATGACCCGCGCCAACGAGGCGCACGCCGCCAGGGACCGCGCCGCCCTCGCCTCCCACCTCGGCGGGGTGCTGGCCGTCGAACGCCGACTCTTCGGCGAAGCGCACGCGCGCACCCTGCAGACACGCCGCAACCTCTCCGGCCTGCACGCCGACGCCGGCCGCTGGGACGACGCCATCTGCCAGCGCCGCGAGATCGTCGCCGGCGCACGCGCCCTGTACGGCCGCGATCACTGGCGCGTCGCCGACGCCGTCGTCGCCCTGGCGGAGGCCCGCGCCGCCGCGTCGCGCCCCGAGAAGGCGCGGCGCGACCTCGCCGACGCCACGCGCCTGCACGAGGACGCCGAGCGCCTGCACGAGAAGGGCAAGTACGACGACGGCGCCGAGGCGGCGGCACGCTGCCTCGCCCTCCGCGAGGCGGCCCTCGGCCCCATGCACGTCGATGTGGCCGAGGCCCTCAACGACCTGGCCGCCCTGCACCACGCCAGGGGCGACGACGCGCAAGCCATCCCCCTGCTCCGCCGCGCCCTGTCCATCCGCGAGCGCGTCCTCGGCCCCGATCACCCGCTCACCGTGACGCTGTTGAACAACCTCGGCCTCTCCCTGCAATTCCGCGGCGAGTACGCCGCGGCGGCCCGCCTGCTGGAGGCCGCCCTGCCGCGCATCGCCCGCCTGCGCGGGCCGCGTCACCCCGAGACGCTGAACGCCGTCAACAACCTCGGCATGCTGGTCCGCGAGATGGGCGACCCGGCACGCGCGCTGAGGATGTTCCGCCGGCTCGTCCCCGCGGTGCGCGAGGAGATGGGGCCGCGATCGGCGTTCCTGGCCACCGCCCTGACCGGGATGGGCGAGGCGCTCATGTCGTCGGCGCGCTTCCGCGAGGCGTACACGCCGCTCCTGGCCGCCGCCCGGCTACGCAAGGACCTCCTCGGACCAAAACACCCGCACTACGCCGCCAGCGTCCGCCTGCTCGGGGTGTGCTGCCGCGAGATGGGCGATTACCGGCAGGCGCTCCTCTACTACCAGTACGCCGTCGCCACCACCAAGAGGACGCTGGGCGAGCGCCACCCGCTGCACGCCCAGGCGCTTCAAGGCCTGGCGGTGCTGTACACCGAGATGGGCGACGACAAGGCCGCCCTGCCGCTGTTCCGCCGCGTCGCGGACCTGGAGAAGGACGGCGGGCGTGCCTCCGGCCCTCTGCGCTACAACGCGCTGAACAGCCTGGGGCTGTCGGTGGCCCGCACGGGCGACCTGAAGGAGGCGGTTGGGCTCCTCACCGAGGCCCTCGCCCTGGCCCGCAAGACCCACGGCGAGCGGCACCCCGCCTACGCCAACTGCCTCAACAATCTCGCCGTCACCCTCACCGCGGCCGGCGACCCCCGCGGCGGCGCCAAGGTGTTCGCCCAGGCGCTCGCCATTTTCACCCCCGCCGTGGGCGAGCATCACCCCGACACGCTGGCGGCACGCATGAACCTCCTCCAGACGCGGCTGATCTTCAGCGTCGTGCCGTCCGCCGACTTCAAACGCCTCGCCGCCTTCATGGCCGAGGCTCAGGGCCGCGAGGCCCCACAACGGGCGCGCTGCCTGCGTCTGCTGGCGCTGCGGCTGCGCCGCGAGGGCCGCCCCCTGGAGGCGCTAGCGGCCGCCGACGAGGCCGCCCGCCTGACGCGGCGCTCGCTCGACAACGCCTCCGAGACGCAGTCGGAGCGGCAGCAGTTGGCCGTCCTGAACGACGCGGGGATGGCGCTCGACATGCGCCTGTCGATGCCCGAGCGCGACGGCGGACGCTCCTACGCCCACGTGCTGGCGTGGAAGGGCGCGGTGTTCGAGGGCGAGCGCCGCCGCCGCGTCCTGCGCCAGCTCGTCACCTCGTCCGACCCCGACGCCGCCCGCATCGCCTCCGAGCTGGAGGGGGTCAACGCGCGGCTTGCGGCGCTCGCCCTCCGCCCGGACGCGCGGCGGCGGGCCGCCGAGCTGGCCGAGCTGAGCGAGGCGAAGGACTATCTGGAGGGCACGCTGGCGGGCCTCACGACGCAGAACCTGCTGTCCCCGCCCGCCCCGGAGGCCGACGCCGTCGCGGCCGCCCTGCCGCGCGGCGCGGTGCTGTTCGACTTCCTCGTCTACCTGCACGCCCCGGAGAAGGGGGAGCACCGGCGCGAGGTGGCCGTCTGGGTGACGCGCCCCGGCCGGCGCACGCTGCGTCTGGCCCTGGGAAGGGCCGAGCCCGTCGAGGCGGCCATCACCGCCTGGCGCAAGGAGCTGGTCTCGGGCGGCGGTGCGGCGGAGGCGGCCGCCGTGACCCGCCTCGTGTGGGCGCCGCTGGCGGCATACGCCGCCGGCGCCGAGACCGTCCTCATCTCCCCCGACGGCGCCCTGGCCCGTCTGCCGTGGGCCGCCCTGCCGGGGAGGAAGAAGGGCACGTTCCTGCTGGAGGACGTGGCGCTGGCCGTCGTGCCGGTGCCGGCGGCGCTGGCCGGCAAGCCCGGCGGCCGCGCGGCGAAGCCGTCGCTCCTGGCGGTGGGCGGCGTGAAGTTCGACGGCCCGCGCGGGGCCGGCGACGGGCGCTGGGCGCCTCTGCCGGCCACACGCCCGGAGGCCGACACGGCGGCGGCGCAGTTCGCCTCGGCGTTCCCCGCCGCGCCCGTCACGCGCCTCAGCGACGACAGCGCCGGCAAGGGGGCGGTGCGGGAGGCCCTCGCCGGACGCTCGCACCTCCACCTGGCGACGCACGGTTACTTCGCCGGCGCCGACACCCGCAGCGCGTTCGATGTGCGCGGCGAGGGGCGCGGCATCGCCGGTGACGTGATCGCCGGCTTCCACCCCGGCCTGCTGTCGGGGCTGGTCCTCGCCGGGGCCAACTCCCCCAGCGAGACGGACGACGGCGTCCTCACCGCCACCGAGCTGGCCGGCCTCGACCTGTCCCACGTCCAGCTCGCCGTGCTGAGTGCCTGTGAGACGGGGCTGGGCAAGGAGGCGGGCGGCGAGGGCCTGCTGGGATTGCAACGCGCCTTCGCCGTCGCGGGGTGCCGGGGCGTGGTGTCGTCGCTGTGGAGCGTCCACGACGCGGCGACGTGCGTCCTCATGGAGCGCTTCTATCACCACCTGTGGAAGGGGAAGCTCGCGCGTCACGAGGCGCTGCGGCGGGCGCAGATCGACGTGCTGCGCAACCCCGGATGGGTCAGCGAGCGAGAGAAGAAGCTCGTCGCCGAGCTGGGCACGACGCGCGGCATCCGCACCTCGGCGAAGCCGCTGCCGGACAAGGCGACACGCAGCCCGGCGGCGTGGTGGGCCGCCTGGCAGCTCTCCGGTGACTGGAGGTGAAGTATGCGCCGGCTCGCGTTGCTCGTCGCCCTCGCGTCCCTCGCCGCCGCCCCCCCGCAACGCCCGACGGCGGAGCAGAAACGCCGCTTCGCCGACGCCCTCGCCCTGCTGGAGAAGGCCGAATCGCTGCACAAGGCCGGCCGCCACGCCGACGCCCTGCCTCTGCTGCGCAAGGTGCATGAGTCGGACCTCGACCTGTTCGGGCCGCTCGACTTCCAGACCGCCGACACCCTGGCCCTCACTGCCTCCGTCCACGCGGCGCTCGGACGCTTCGATGACGCCGCCGGGTGTTTCCTGAAGCGGGGCGCCGCCATGTCGCGGCTGTACGGGGCCGGGCACTGGCGCCATCGCGAGGCGGAGGAGGCGCGGCGTGACGCCCTGCGTCTGCGCGACGCCACGCCCGAGGCGCGGGCCGGCGGCAAGAAGGCGTTCGAGGCGCAGGCGAAGTTCGGCGCGATGGCCCGCGCTGGCGATTTCGAGGACGCCCTCGCCCCATTGCGCGAGGCGCAGAAGTTGACGCGGGCGCTGTACGGCGAGAAGTCGGCGAAGTACGCGCGCCTCCTCGCCAACGAGGGCGTCGCCCTGCGCAACCTCGCCGACCACGCGGGGGCACGCAAGGCGTACGACGCGGCCCTCGCCGTGCTGCGGCCCGCGCTGGGCGAAGTCCACCCGGACACGCTGAATGTCCTGAACAACCTCGCGGCGGTCCTGCACTTCCAGGGCCACACCGACGACGCGATGCGGCTCATGCTCCACGTCCTGCGGGCGCGGGAGGCGGACGAGGGCCGCACGGCGGAGTGGGCGATGGCGGCGGACAACCTCGGGGTGATGGCGCTCAAGGGAGGGCAGGCCCGCGAGGCTCTGAAGTTCATGCTGCACGCGATCGAGGTGCGGCGGCGGCTCCTCGGCCCGGGCCACGCCGCCGTCGGCGACAGCCTGGTCAACCTGTCGGCGGCGTACACGGCGCTGGCGGACAGGCGCTCGTCGCTGCAGGCGGCGTCGGACGCCGTCGAGGTGTACCGCGAGGCCCTGGGGCCGCGGCACCCGAAGTACGCCCAGGCCCTCATGAACCTGGGCGCGTCGCTCGCCAGCGCCCAGGAATACGACGAGGCCGGCGACGTGTTGAAGAAGGCGCTGGTGCTGTGCCGGGCGGTCCACGGCAAGCGCCACCCGCAGACCGCCGCGGCGCTGGAGCTGGTGGCACTGTGGCACGCCGACCGGGGCGGGCTGACGGAGGCGCGGCCGCTGTTCGAGGAGGCGCGGGCGATCCGCAAGGCGGTGTTCGGCACGCGCAGCCCGGAGTACGCCAGCACGGTGCAGTTCCTGGCGAGCGTCGAGTGGGGCGAGGGCCGGCGGGCCGAGGCGGAGAAGCTGGCCCGCGAGGCGATGGCGGTGTTCCGCCGCGTGCCCGGCGACCCGCGCCTGTGCCACTCGCTGACGTTCCTGGCCGGCTGCTCCCTGGCGCTGAAGAAGCCGGACGACGCGAGGCGGTTCGCCGACGAGTCGATCTCGCTGGCGCGGCGGCGGCTCGACCTCGCCGCGACGGTGCAGGCGGAGCAGCAGCAGCTCGAGGCGCTGGAGGAGGTGGGCCTGTATCTGCACATGCGGCTGTCGGTCCCGGAGGACGACGCCGCGGCGGGGCACGCCCACCTGCTGGGGTGGAAGGGGGCGGTGTTCGCCGGGCAGCAGCACCGGCGGCGGATGGCGCGGCTGGCGCAGGCCGGTGGCGAGGCCGCCCGCATCGGCGAGGAGCTGGGCGGATTGACACGCCGGCTGGCGGCCCTGGCGCTGGCCGGCGACGTGGACGCGGAGGCCGGCGAGCTGGCCAAGAGGCGCATGACGCTGGAGGCGGCGCTCGCGGAGCGGAACGCGCCGCCGCCGCCCAACAGGCCGGTGCCGAGCGCCGCCGTGGCGGCGCGCCTGCCGGATGGGGCGGTGCTGCTGGACTGGCTGGTGCAGCACCGCTTCCTGCCGGACGCGCCGCCGGGGGCGCCGCGCTGGCAGGCGCGGATCAACGTGTGGGTCTTGCGTCGCGGCGTCGCGCCGGTGCGGGTGGATCTAGGCCTCGCGGGGGAGGCGGAGCGCCTCATCGACGGCTGGCGCCAGGATCTGGAGGCGGGGCGGACGGGCGCGGGCGGGCGCGTGGCCGAGCGGCTGTGGACGCCGCTGCGCAAACACGTCGCCGGGGCGAAGATGCTGCTGGTGTCGCCGGACGGGCCGTTGACGCGCCTGCCGTGGGCCGCCCTGCCGGGGTCGAAGGCTGGGACGGCCCTGATCGAGGAGGTGCCGGTGGTGATGGTGCCGGCGCCTTCGCGGCTGGAGGACACGCCGCCGCGGCCAGGGCGGGTGCTGGCGGCGGTGGGCGGCGTGGACTTCGGGATCGGTGGGCGCTGGCCGGCGTTGCCGGCGGCGGGGCCGGAGGCCGAAGCGGCGGCGCGGCGGTTCAAGGCGGCGTTCCCCGATGGGCGGGTGGAGACGTTGTCGGGGACGCGGGCGGGGCGCGAGGCGGTGCGGGCGGCGCTGGCGAAGGCGAGCCACGCGCACTTCGCGACGCACGGCTACTTCCTGGCGCCGGAGCGGGAGCGTCCGCTGGGGCGGGGCGGCTGGCACTGGCTGGCGGACTGGAACCCCGGCCTGCGGTCGGGGCTGGTGCTGTCCGGGGCGAACCGGCCCGGATCGGACGGCGGCCACATCCTGACGGCGCTGGAGGCGGCGGAGATGGACCTGTCGGGCCTGGACCTCGCCGTGCTGTCGGCGTGCCAGACCGGCCTGGGCAAGGAGGCGGGCGGCGAAGGCATGCTGGGGTTGCAGCGTGCGTTCCAGGTGGCGGGGTGCCGGTCGGTGGTGTCGTCGCTGTGGTCGGTGAACGACGCCGCGACGGGCGTGTTGATGCGGCGCTTCTACTCGCATCTGTGGGAGAAGAAGCTGTCGAAGGCGGAGGCATTGCGGCAGGCGCAGCTCGACGTGATGCGTCACCCGGAGTGGGTGGAGGCGGAGGTGAAGCGTCTTGGTGCGATGCCGGGGCTGCGTGGCGTGGGCAAGGCGGCGGAGCGTGTGCCGGCGGGCGGCAAGGCGGAGCGGATCTCACCGCCGGCATGGTGGGCGGCGTGGCAGCTCAGCGGGGCGTGGCTGTGAGCGGATCGAAGCGAGCGGGGATGCGTCAGCGCCCCGAGTCACACAGCGTCAGCGCTTCTCCGGCGTGACGCGAATGATTGAACGAACAAAGCCAGAGCCGCTCACGCTCCACTCGGGGCGCTGACGCAACCCCGCTCGCCGACAGCCAGAGCCGCTCACGCTCCAGACGGCCGTCCGGTTCACTCATCCGGCAAGGGCGCCGCGGCGCTCGGGCGCTCGACGCCCCCGGATCCTCGGCAAGTGACCGCCCAGGAGACGCCCGTGGAGTGCCGCCTCCCGGATGACCGCGCTGGCCTGTTTCACGGCCGGAAGGGCGTCTACTCCGCCTCCAACTGCTTCCGCAGCCCCGGCAGGCGCGGGTGCTTGGGGTCGAGCTTCTCCAGCCTCTCGAGCCACGACTTGGCCTCCGGGCGGCGGTTGTTCCGCAGCAGGCCGTCCACCAGCTCGACGGCGCAGGCCGGGTTGTCCGGGTCCGCCGACGCCAGCTCCAGCAGCATCTCCCGCGCCCGTGGCCAGTTGCCCGACAGGTCGTGCAGATGCGCCCAGCGGAGCACCTCCTCCGGCGGCCCCGCCGGCAGGCCGGCCAGGGTCCGCAACGCCTCGTCGCGGGCGGACGGCGCCAGGCCGCGCACCAGCGCCTCGACGCGGCGGTCGGCCTCCGTGTCGTCGTTCAGTTTCAGGAGGCTCATCGCCAGGGCCGTCCGCGGCGGATGGCCGGGGGCGGTGACGGCCAGGGCGAGCTGCCGGCGCAGCTCCGGACGCTCCTCCGGCAGCACGCGCGTGCCCGTCGCCAGGAGGCTCTCCAACACAGGGGCGGCGTCCGCGGGGCGGTTCAGCCGCAGGAGCAGGTCGGCGAGCCGGCGCTGCGCCTCCGGGTCGCGCGGCTGGGCCTCGAGGAACGCGCGGAGGGCCTGCTCGGCGTCGGCGAAGCGGCCCATCAGCTCGTGGCCGCGGGCGACGGCCACCGCCCGCCGCTCTTCGGGCACCTCGGCGGCCATCTGCGTCAGCGTGTTGTTCGCGTCGTCAGGGCGGCGGTCGCGCTTCTGCACCCGCGCCAGCGCCAGGCGCGGCTCGGCGGCCTCCGGGGCCAGGGCGATGGCCTCGCGCAGCACCTTCTCGGCGTCGGCGGCCTGTCCGGAGCCGTCGAGCAGGCGGCCCAGCCAGACGAGGTCGCGGTACGAGCGCGTCCCAGGCGGCACGGCCTGACGGGCCAACTCGCGCGCCCTCTCGACGCGCCCGGCGCGCAGGGCGATGAACGCCGCCGGGCGCAGCATCGCCGCCTCCACCACGCCGCGGCGCTGGGCCCGCTCCATCAGCCCGTCGGCCTCGGCGTACTTGCCGGCGGCGAGGAGGAGCTGGAGCGAGCGGTTGAGGGGCTCGTGGGACCAGTCGCCGCCGTCGAGCGCCTTGCGGTAGGCGGCGATGGCCTCCTTCCCTTTCCCGGTTTGATCCTCCAGGCGGCCCAGGACGAGCCACGCCCGCGGCCACTCCGGGGCGGCCTTCAGCGCCTCGTCGAGCAGGGTGCGGGCATCCGCCGGCTTCATCCGGGCGAGCAGACGCTCGGCCTCGGCCACGCGCCAGTACGGGCCGGCGTCGGCGAGCTTCTTCATGGCCTCGACGCGTCTCTTCGCGCCGGCGTCGTCGCCGGCCTGGATGCGGGCCTCGGCGAGGAGGAGGTGCAGACGCGGGTCCGCCGGGTGGCGTTTCAACAGGCCCTCGGCGGTGCGTTCGACGAGGGCGAGCCTGCCGGCGCGGCTGTGCAGGCCGATCAGGTGCCACTCCAGGCGGGAGCGGGCGGAGGCGGGGAGACGGGCGGCGGCGTCCATGAGGTCGTCCAGCTCACGCAGCGCCTGCGGGGTGCCGGCGGCGGAGAGCTGGCTGGCGCGCACGAGGAGCCAGCCGACGTCGAGGCCGAAGCGGCCGTCGGCCTTCGCCAGGATCTTGGCGGCGGCGCCCTCGCGGCCCTGGCGCGACTCCAGGGCGGAGAGGGCGAGCCAGACCTCGGCGTGGGAGTCGTCGCGCTTGAGCTGCTCCTCCAGGGTCTTCCGCGCGTCGGCCGGCAGGCCCTGCGCCTCCTGGACGCGCGAACGCAGGACCGCCGCCGGGGCGGCGTCCGCGGGGGCCACCTTGGCGAGCGCGTCCTCGGGCTCCTTCCAGGCGCGCTGCCAGGGCGGCAGGCCGAGCGTGTGCTCGACCGCGGCGCGGGCGTACAGGAGCCACGCCGACGGCGGGACGCGCGGGCGGGCGGCGACGCCGCGCATCTGCACGAGGGCCTCGTCGGCCAACCCGACGGCCAGGGCGGCGGACGCGCGTTCGAGTCGGGCGGGGGTCGTGTCGGCGAGGTGCTGGGCGTGGCGGGCGGCGTTGAGGCGTTCCTCCGGGGCCTCCAGCGCGCCGTAGGCGCGGCACAGGCCGAGCAGGGCCTTGCTGGCGAGGGGGGGCGGCAGCATGTTGGTGCGGATGGCGTCGATCAGGGCGCGGGCGGCCGGCAGCCATTCCCTCTTGCCGAGGAGGATGAGGCCGTCGATGTACAGTCCGGCGCCCTTCACGTCGGGGGGCAGGCGTTTGCGCAGGGCGGCGGCGTCGTCGAGGCGGCCCTGTTCGGCGCGCACCTCGGCGAGGGCGACGAGGAGGCCGGGGTGGTCCCTGAGGCGGGCCAGGCCTGCCTCCAGGGCGGAGGCGGCGTCGGCGGGCCGGCCCAGCTCGCGGAGCGTCCACGCGTGGCCGAGATGCGTCTCCGGCCTGTCGGGGGCCAGCTCGGCGGCCTTGCGGTACTGGGTGGACGAGGTCTCCATGTCGCCGCGCTCGGCGGACAATTCGGCCCAGGCGAGGCGCAGGGCCGCGTCCTGGCCGTCGAGCTGGATGGCCTTCTGGAGGTCGGCGGCGGCCTCTTCCGGCTGGCCGCGGGAGGCGCGGAACTTCGCGCGGGCCAGGAGGGCGGCCGGGACGTTGGAGGCGTGCTTGACCATGTCGTCGAGGGCCTGGGCGGCCTGGCGTGGCCGGCGCAGCTTGGTGTGCAGCACCTCGGCGAGGCGGAGGGACTCGGCGGTGCGGCCCGGCTCCACCTCCAGCGCGCGGGTCAGGGCGGCGGCGGCCTGGATGTCCTGGCCGGCGTCGAGCAAGGCGCGGGCATGCAGGACGTGGAGGGCGGCGTCCTCGGGGCGTTCGGCGAGGGCGGGGCCGAGGAGGCGGAGGGCCTCGGCGGTCTCGCCGGCGGCGGAGGCCAGCTCGACGGCCTTGACGCGGGCCTCGTGCTGATTGGGGTCGCGGATGAGGACCTGTTGCAGCACCTGCAACGCCCGGGTGCGGGCGCGGGGCGAGTCGGCGTGGGCGGCGAGGACGAGGCCGTAGCGGGCGCGCGTGGCGGTGTCGGAGGGGATGAAGTCGAGGTATCGGCTGAGGGCGGCGATCTGCTCCGTGGTGTCGCCGTCGGCCTCGGCCCGGCCGGCGAGGGCGAGCTGTCCGGCGGCGTGGCGGCGGATCTGCAGCGCGTGGAGGAGCCAGACGAGGACCGCCGCCGCGAGGAGGCCCGCGGCGAGTCGGACGGCGAAGCGTGAGTTGAAGCGGGCCGTTGTCATGCGCCGTCAGGGGTTCGGGTTCTGATCGGTCCCATCGGTCCCATCCCACCTTTGCAACCACTCACGCACGGGCAGGAAGTGCAGGGCGATGAGGACGGCGTTGGAGTGGAAGCCCCACTTGAAGACGCTGATGGCGCCGATGTGGAAGCCGATCAGCAGGAGGCCCAGCACGACCCGCGCCCGCCGGGAGATGATCGCCAGGGGCGCCCCCGCCTCGGCGATCAGGGTGAGGACCTGCATCACCTGGGCGATCCAGCGGTGCCTTAGGATGAGGCCGGTGAAGGGCGACGACGGGTCGCCCCACATGTGCGTCCAGATCTGCATCGAGACGCCGTTGGCCCAGCCGGGGCCGCTGTGCAGCAGCTTGAGCCAGCCGGAGAAGCCGTAGAACATCGCGATGTACGACAGGCCCAGCCAGTACACCCACTCCGGGTAGAGCGCCGCCCTCCAGAAGGTGCCGTCCGCCGAGGCGCGGCGGATGTTCTCCGCCTCCACATGATACCATAGGGCATGAATCCACGTGAACATGACGGCGACGTGCGAGGTGTGCGTCAAGTCGACGTGATTCTCGACGTACAGGGAGATCGTCCCGGTGATGCCGATGGCCGTCAGCCAGCCGGAGTAGGGGACGGCGAGGCGGAACGCCCAGAGGAGGGCGGAGGCGTAGAAGAGGGCGGCGAAGGCCCACTGGGCCGGCGGCCAGGCGAGGACGCGGTCCGGCAGCCAGGAGAAGACGGTGACGGGCCACTGGCGCGGGCCGGCGGGCTGGCCGTGGGTGGCGTTGGCGAGGAAGTAGACGGCGAGGGAGGAGCAGCAGAGCAGCGTCACCCAGAGGGTGATCTGCCCGAACAGGGGCGTGGAGCGGCGCAGGAGCCAGGTCATGGCGCCGCCTTCTTCGGGTTATCGACGCGGACGGACTCCTCGGCGACTGGGCCGACGGTGCCGTCGCCCAGGTCGGCGATGACGCGGCGGGTGACGGTGACGGACGCCTCGGGGCGTCCGGCGAGGCGTTCACGGACCCAGGCGGCGACCTCGGGCATCGGCGGCGGGTCGCCGTCGAAGTTGTCGATGGTCGGGCGGTGGAGGAAGCCGGTGCCCCAGGGCGGGTTGCCGTTGTAGCGGCGGTGCAGGCCCAATTCGACGAGGGGGACGGGGGTGCCGTCGGGGCCGACGGCGGAGTACTCGGTGTAGCGTCGCGGGGCGTCGCGGAACATGGGCCCGATGGAGAAGGGGTACAATTCGAGGACGCAGAGGGGCACGAGGACGTTGAGCGCGGCGAAGGCGCCGACCAGGAGCAGCTCCTTGCGCGGGGACATGGCGTGATATTACGGCCGGGCGCGGGCGGGCGGCAAGGACGGCGTCACGTCACCGCCACGGGGGCGAGGCCGGGCACGGGCGGCAGCACGGGTGAGGCGGAGAGCACCTCGACCTCCCGGAACGGCACGTCCAGCTCCCACCCGTTCGAGAACAGCACCGAGTGAACGAAGCCGTCCGGCCCGGCCTCCACCTCGTCGTACAGCCACAGGGGCGGCGCGCCGTCGGGCATGCCGGCGAACGACACGCGGCGCCAGACGGCCGGGGCCGTGAGCGTGTAGGCGATGGTCAGCACCTCGTGCGGGGGCGCGTCGAGCCGGATTGTGAGAACGAACCGGCCCGAAGGCGCCCCCGTGCCGAGGACTCGGGCGTCGTGCAGCAGGTGCCCGTCGAGCAACTGGAGGACGGAGGAGGGCAACGACGGGCGGAGGGCGGAGAGGCGTGCCTCATAGGCATCGACGGCCCGTTCCCAGGCCGCATCGGCCGCTGAGGCTTCGGCGTCGCCGGGGTGCTGCATCGCGAGGTGTAGATCGCGGGTGAAATACTTCATGGCCTCCTCCGCTGGGCCTTGACGGTGGGCGTCTCGTAGAACGTGTGCCCTGGGTGGCTCGGGTCCGATTGCTGGAAGTGCGGTAGGGCCAGCGGCCCCGCGCTCCTGCGGTGCGGCGCCATCCGCAGATACGGCCCGACGGCCGCCTCGATCTGCTCCGCCAGCCGGCGATTCGCGTTGATGTCGTCACCACGGACCACGACGTCGCCGCCAGCGGCGCGGCGGGCGACGGCCTGCTCGACGGTGAGCTCCGCGCCGTGGAGGACCGCGCCCGATGGGCCGGAGGCCCGCTCCGCTTCATGGATCGTCGGTGCCGCCTCGCCGGCCATCGACTCACCTCATTCTACCCTGCCAGCGGGGATGCAGAAAGACAATCAGGCCAAGCACCAAACGCGGCGAAGGCGGCGACGAGAGGAGATCGTTGCGTGAGACATGGCGTGATGTTACTGCCGGGCGCGGGCCGGCGGCAAGGCGGGGTGTGAGTGGCCTCAACCGGCGGCTCACGCCGCGCCGCTCGCCAAGTGACGCTCGCGCTCCGTAGACTGTCCACCATGACCACCCCAGCACAGCCGACCCTGCCGCGCGTCCTCGGGCCGTGGGCCGCCGTCGCCATCGTCGTCGGCACCGTCATCGGGTCCGGCGTGTTCTTCAAGCCCAAGGCCATCGCCAACGACGTGCCCTACGCCGGCCTCGCCGCCGTCGTGTGGATCCTCGGCGGCCTACTCGCGCTGGCGGGGGCGCTCATCTACGCGGAGGTCGCCAGCGTCCTGCCTCGGGCGGGCGGCAACTACGTCTTCCTGCGCGAGGGGTACGGGCGTCTGGCCGGGTGGCTGTGGGGGTGGGTCGATTTCTGGATGATCCGCTCCGGGTCCATCGCCGCCCTGGCCACCGCGTTCACCCTGTCGCTGCACGACGTGGCGACGAGCGCCGACCTGCGTGCCGCGATGGGGCTGGCGCCGGCGGGCAAGGTGCCGCTGTGGGGGCAGATCTCCGTCACGGTCCTGGTGATCCTCGCGCTGGCGCTGGTGAACATGCGGGGGGTCAAGCTCGGGGCCGGCGTGCAGATCGGCATCACGGCCGTCAAGGTGGGCACCATCGCCGCCGTCGCCCTCGTGCCCCTGTGGTTCCTGGCGACGGGCTCGCCGGCGCCCGGCGGGACGCAGCCGGCGGTGTCGCGGCTGTACCCCTTCTGGCCGGACACGTTCGACCTCGCCCTCCTGGCCGGCGTCGGCACGGCGCTCCTGGGCGTGCTGTGGCCGTACCACGGGTGGATGAACATCGGACCCGTGGCCGGGGAGGTGCGCGAGCCGCAACGGAACCTGCCGCTATCACTGATCGTGGGCGTGGGCGTGGTGATCGCGCTGTATCTCGGGTGCAACCTGGCGTACTACCTGCTCCTGTCGAGCAAGGAGATCCAGGGGGTGGGCGACACGCCGACGGCGACGGCGGCGGCGGTGAAGCTCCTGGGGCCGCTGGGGGGCGTGGCGGTCAGCGGGGTGATCCTGTGCTCGGTGCTGGGGTCGCTGAACGGCAACCTGCTGGTCGGGCCGCGCCTGCTGTTCGCGATGGGCGAGGACGGCCTGGCCCCGGCGTGGCTGCGGCGCATCCACCCGGTGTGGGAGACGCCGGCGGCGGCCATCGCGGTGCTGGCGGCGTGGTCGTGCCTGCTGGTCGTGGGCGTGTCGGCGCTGGCGTGGGTGGGCATCCTGCCGGCGGGCAAGGGGCCGTTCGACCAGTTGACGGACTTCGCCATGTTCGGGGCGGTGATCTTCGAGACGGCGGCGGTGCTGTGTATCTTCGTGTTGAGGCGGAAGTACCCGGACGTGGAGAGGCCGTACAGGTGCCCGTGGTACCCGTGGCTGCCGGCGGTGTACGGGGTGCTGCCGCTGTTCATCCTGGGGAGCATGCTGGCGACGCCGAAGTCGCGGACGGAGGCGTTCATCGGGCTGGGGTTCATCGCGGCGGGGGTGCTGGCGTATTACGCGCTGGGGCTGTACCGCCCGCCGGCGGGGCCGGCCTTCGTGGCGCCCGCGGGGCCGGCGCCGGGCACGAAGCCGGTGTCATCGGAAGGGATGATGCCGGCGCGGGACGGGATCCGGGGGTGAGGGCCCGCGCGGCGCCGCCCGCCCGGATCACGCCGCCCCTTGACCTCCCCGGCGCGTCCGCCTAGACAACCCGCTGGCCCAGCCCATCTCTCCTCGGGGTTATCTTCATGCCTTGCACCTGTGTCGTCGGCCTGCAATGGGGCGACGAGGCCAAGGGCAAGATCGTCGATCTGCTCACCGAGAGCCACGACTTCGTCGTCCGCTACAACGGCGGGGCGAACGCCGGCCACACCATCGTCCACGCCGGCCAGACCTACAAGCTCTCCCTCCTCCCCACCGGCATCCTCAACCCGAACGTCACCTCCGTCGTCGGCAACGGCGTCGTCATCGACCCGCTGAAGTTCCACGACGAGGTCGAGACGCTCCGCAAGGCCGGCGTCCACGTCGGCAAGAACCTCGTCGTCTCCAACCACGCCCACGTCATCTTCCCCTACCACAAGGAGGAGGACCGGCTCCAGGAGGGCGCCGCCGCCGGCGACGCCATCGGCACCACGGGACGCGGCATCGGCCCCTGCTACCAGGACAAGCTCGGGCGGCTCCGCGGCGTCCGGGTCGGCGAGCTGCTCCACCCCGACCACCTGCGGCAGCGGCTCGACTTCATCGTCCCCTACAAGAACCGCCTGTTGCACGGCCTCGACCCCGACGCGCCGATGTTCGACCCGGCGACGCTCCACGCCCAGTACACCGCCTTCGGCGAGACGATGCGCCCGCACATCGCCGACACGACACATCTCCTGCACGACGCCCTCGCCGGGGGCAAGAAGGTGCTGTTCGAGGGGGCGCAGGGCAGCCTGTTGGACGTGGACCACGGGACGTACCCCTACGTCACGTCGAGCAATTCGAGCGTGGCCGGGGTGTGGAGCGGCTGCGGCGTGCCGGGCCGCAACCTGACCAGCGTCCTCGGGGTGATCAAGGCGTACACGACACGCGTCGGCGGTGGGCCGTTCCCGACGGAGCTTCTGGACGAGACGGGCGAGCTGATCCGCAAGCGGGGCCGGGAGTACGGCACCGTCACGGGCCGGCCACGGCGGTGCGGGTGGTTCGACGCCGTCGCCGTGAGGTACAGCGCGGCACTGAACGGCGCCGACACGCTGTCGCTGATGCTGCTCGACGTGCTGAGCGGGTTCGACGAGCTGAAGGTGTGCGTGGCGTATGAGCTGGACGGCGAGCGGACCGAGCGCTTCCCCGGCGACGCCTTCCTCCTGGCCCGGTGCAGGCCGGTGTACGAGACGTTCCCCGGCTGGCGCGAGGAGATCACGGCCGCGACGAAGCTCGCCGACCTGCCGAAGAACGCGCGCTCGTACATCGACAAGTTGGGCGAGACGCTCGGGCTGCCCATCGGGATCGTGTCGGTGGGGCCGGACCGGGCGCAGACCATCTTCACCGCGTAGCGTATTTTGATGACCAGAAACAGAATTGTCAACCAATATGTTCTTTTCGATGGTCTTGACCGGCTGAGAGTAGCCGCCTTCCAAGTCCAAGAGCACCTTGCCCGACACTCCGAGCTGCGCCAGCAGTTCCCTGAAGACAGCCGGTTCTGCCAGGTACTCGACGCCCTTGCCCCTGCCGCCAACGACAATCGCACCCTGCCAACCGGGACACTTGATTCCACGCGTCTCGTCGTCCTTGCTGCGGCCCTTGAAGAAGCAGGCTGCAATAACGTCGATATGCTGAACCAATGCCGTAATCCGGGTGTGCATGTGCGAGGCTGCTTGGCGGTGGATTCATTGATGGGCAAGGAGTGATGCCCATGATTCACGCCTTCGATCTGACCGGCGAGCGGTTCCACCAGTTCGAGTTCAGGGAAGGTATCATCGCCTTTGATCCCCGTGCTGCGTGCAAGCCCAGCCAGGAGGAGAAGACCTTGGTCTTCATGGTTCAGGGTGTCATCTTGAGGCAGTGGGCGGGTGTTGAATTGGTTGCGGCTAGCACGCTCCCACTGCCGGAGCGATTGCAGCCGGCGTTCCCCTGCCCGTTGTACTTGGCGGGATGGGGTGGCAAGTTGGTGATGGAAGGAGTCAGGTTCGTCAGAGTGCATTTGGCACCTGTTGCCCCAAGTCTAGAGGAGACACCCTCGTTCCTCCATGTCGAGGGCGAGCAGCTCACCTTGGAGTAGCAGTGGGGCATCGACCAGAAAGCAATCGACGGCGACGAGGCTGACTCGAAGGCCGTCTACGGGATGAACGTCTATCTGGAGAAGCCCTACGGCGATCTTTGGCTCACTGTCCTCGCCAGAGGGCGAGTCACCTTGACGGCGGAGCTGGATAGCTTCATTCCCTTCGCTGAGTTGCGACAGCATCTCGATCAGTTTGATTGGGACTTGTATCGGGTGCGGCAGGCGAGATGCTTTCCGCCACTGAGACCGGATCGTTGACGGCGGGGTGGCCCACTGCGATGATGGGCCGGGATGGCGAGGAGGGCGGCCCGGCAGGTGGCTGTTGCACGGCACGACCCGCTCGCGTGCGGAGAGTATCCTCCGCCTCGGGCCGGACCTGCGTTTCCGAGAGCCGGGCGGGATCGTCCTGGCGGAGAACTTCTCGTTCGCCGTCGGGGCCCATGTGTCGGGCCTCGGGCAATCCGAGCATTACGCCGCGGGGAAGGCGTCGGCGTTCCCGAGCGAAGGTGGCCCGGCGGTCGTGTGGGTGGACATCCCCGATGAGATCATCATCGCGGCGGCCCGTGAATACCTCGGGGCCTACGGCCTGCTCCACGCCGTGCCTCCCGACGCCACGGCCCTGCAACTCGCGGAGGCTGCCGGCTGGGTGATACAATTCGATTCGGGGCCCGCGTTCGACGCCTTGTTGGAGGCCTGGGGCGGGTTGACCAAGGAGATACGGGGGCTACCATGACCGGACAGGTGCTTACGTTCGCGGAACGATGGCAGGCGTCCCCCGCGCCGGGCGGCGGCCTGATCGGCCTGTTCGACCACTACCTGCGTCTCCTCGGTGAAGAGGGCGCCGCCGTCGAGTTTTCCGAAGGGCGCTGCTGGCTGTCCCCACGACAGGAAGGGGACGCCCCCGAAGAGCTGCCCTTGAGCAGGACAACATTCCGCCCCATCCTGGCCCGTGTCGCCTTCCTCTGCAACGAATACCGCCCGTCTTCGGTCACCCCTTACGGCGGGGTGGGCGTGTTCAAATTGGCCGGCCCCCCTGAGCTGCTGCTGCGGGTGTCTTTCACGAACACCCCCGACATACAGAAGCTCGACATCCGGCCCGCCGGCGCGCCCGCGCCGGCCCTCAACGGCACCGCCAATCCCGCCGGTTGACCCGTTGGGGCCGCCCCCAACAGCAGACGCAGCCACCCACGTCGGCCGTGGAGTCGCGGCAGGCCTCCAATTCGCCGATTCCGGGTCAGCCCCTGCCGCACCCCCGCCGCACTTGCCTGCCCTGGCGCAGACCATCTTCACGACTTGAGGTATCATTGGGGCATGAAGACCCTCTCCCCGGAGACGCTGGGGCGCCTCGCCGACGCCGGCCTCGACCCCGCCCGCATGCCCGGCCACGTCGCCGTCATCATGGACGGCAACGGGCGGTGGGCGCGGGGGCGCGGCAGGCCACGCCATGAGGGCCACGCCCAGGGCGTCCTCACCGTCCGGTCCACCGTCGAGGAGTGCGTCCGCCTCGGCGTCGGCCAGCTCACCCTGTACTGCCTCTCCAGCGAGAACTGGAAGCGGCCCCGGACCGAGCTGGACTTCCTGATGGCCCTTCTGGAGCAGTACCTCGTCGAGGAGCGGCCCAGCATCCTGAAGCAGAACATCCGCTTCGCCACCATCGGACGCCGCGAGGGGCTGCCCGACCCCGTCCTGCGGCAGATCGACGAGAGCGTCCGCCTGACGCAGGACAACACCGGCCTGTGCCTGTGCCTGGCGATCAACTACGGCGGACGCACCGAGATCATCGACGCCGTCCGCAAGATCGCCGAAGAGGTGCGGGCGGGGACGCTGCGGCCCGACCGGATCGACGAGGCGGTCATCGCCGATTCGCTGTACACGTCGGGCATGCCGGACCCGGACCTGATGATCCGCACGGCGGGCGAGATGCGCGTGAGCAACTTCCTGCTGTGGCAGATCAGCTACGCGGAATTGTGGGTGACGGAGAAGTGCTGGCCGGACTTCGACGTGGACACGCTGCGGCAGGCGTTGCGCGACTACGCCCGCCGCGAACGCCGCTTCGGTGGGCTGACGTGACGCTACCGCCCAACTTCGGACGGCGTGTCGTCGTGGGTGCCCTGATGGCGCTGGGGGCCGTGGGCATCCTGTGGGGCGACCTGTCACTGCCGGCCCCGTTCGGGCCGCCGCTGTACCCGTTCCTGTTCCTGAGTGTCCAGGCGCTGGCGCTGCGGGCGGCCTGGGAGATGCACGCCCTGATGGAGGGCCACGAGCGCCCGCCGGTGTGGGCGTGCCTGGCCGCCGTCGCCGTCGTGGTGGCGGCGGGGTGGCCTGCCCATCAACGATGGACCGGGCCGGAGGGGGAGATCCACCCCTGGCGGGGGATCCAGACCGCGTTCACCTGCGTCCTGTTCGGCGCGTTCCTGAATGAGATGCTGTGGTTCCGCAAGCCGGGCGGGGCGGTGACGCGCGTCGCCCACCTGTTCCTCATCACAGCCTACGTCGGCCTCCTGCCGGCGTACTTCTGCCAGCTCCGCTGGCTGCCCAACGGCCTGGCGGCGATGGCGCTGGCCGTGGCCGTGCCGAAGCTGGGCGACGTGTTCGCGTACCTGGCGGGGAAGTTCCTGGGGCGGCACCCGATGACGCCGGTGCTGAGCCCGAAGAAGACGTGGGAGGGCTTCGTCGGCGGGGTGACGGGGTCGGTCCTGGCGTCGGTGCTGATCTGCGGATGGGCTTCGGTGACGCCCGCGGGCGGGGCGGTGGTGTTCGGGCTGGCGCTGGGTCTGGCGGGGGTGCTGGGCGACCTGGCGGAGTCGCTCATCAAACGCGACAGCGGGCAGAAGGACGCCTCGGGCGCGGTGCCGGGCTTCGGCGGCATCCTGGACGTGATCGACTCGGTGCTGTTCGCGGCGCCCGTGGCGTACTGGTGGCTGCGTCCGTGAGCGGATCCGTAGAACCTACTTCGGCCGACTGTCTTCCGGGAGGATGAACCGATGGCGCGTCGTTGTCTGGCCCTGTCCACCCTGCTGGCCCTCGCCGTGGCCTGGCTCCTGCCGTCCGCCGGCCCCAGCGCCGCCGAGCCGCCCGGGGGCGGCTGGAAGCTGACGTGGGCCGACGAGTTCGACGGCAAGGAGATCGACCGCAAGAAGTGGGACTTCGCCGTCGGCAACGGCTTCTACAACTACGACGCCGGCGCGTGGATCAGCGGATGGGGCAACAACGAGCTGCAGTACTACACCCGCGAGCCGGAGAACGCCTTCGTCAAGGACGGCAACCTCCACATCCGCGCCCTCAAGGAGTCGCTGCACGGCTGCGGCTACACCTCGGCGAAGCTGATGACCCGCAAGCGTGACGGCTCGCCGCTGTTCAGCCAGTGTTACGGCAGGTTCGAGATCCGCGCCAGGCTGCCCACGGGCAAGGGCGTCTGGCCGGCGTTGTGGATGCTGCCGCAGGAGGACAAATACGGGACGTGGGCGTCGTCGGGCGAGATCGACATCATGGAGGCGCGCGGCCAGGAGCCGCACAAGGTGCTGGGCACGCTGCACTACGGGTCGCGCTGGCCGAACAACGCCCACTCCGGCAAGGACTTCGTCTTCCCCGACAAGGGCAGCATCGCCGACTTCCACGTCTACGCGCTGGAGTGGGAGCCGGGAGAGATCCGCTGGCTGGTGGACGGCAAGCAGTACGCCGCCCAGTCGTTCTGGTGGAGCAGCAGCAAGGTGGAGGCCGGCAAGGGCGCCAGGCCCACCAAGGAGGCCGACCTGAACCCGTGGCCGGCGCCGTTCGACAAGCCTTTCTACCTGATCATGAACGTGGCCGTCGGCGGGCGGTTCCTCGGCAACCCGGACAAGACGACCAGGTTCCCCGTCGAGATGGTGGTGGACTACGTCCGCGTGTACGAGAAGGCCGGCGGCTACGGCAAGCCGAAGCCGCGTGGCGCGGGTAAGCTGCCGTTCGGTAAACCTTGAGGTGCCCACCCGATGACCGCGATCTTCGGCCCGGAGATGCTCGCCGACCCGCGCCCGACGTACCACAAGCTCCGCGCCGCCGCCCCCGTCTACTGGGCGGCCCCCCTCGACGCCTGGGTCGTCACCAGCCACGAGGCCGTCTCCGCCGGCCTGCGCGACCCGCGCCTGTCGTCCGACCGCGCCGGCCGCGTCAAGCAACGCCTCGCCGCCAAGGGCCTCGACCACCTCGTCGAGGACCGCATGGTCTCGATGCTGCACAAGGACGCCCCCGACCACACGCGCCTCCGCGGCCTGCGTCTGGACGGGGACGCGCCGGCGTACCGCAACAGCTTCAACCTCCGCGGCCTGAAGACGCTGCGCGTGACGTGGTGAGTGGGCGTCGGTAGAAGAAGGCATACCACGAAATTCACGGAAGACACGAAAGGAAGACAAAGAGTAGCAAGGAGCTCAGAAGAGGGCCGACGCCTCCCGTCTTCTTTCTTAATACCTGCTTCTCTTCTTTGTCTTCTTTTTCATGTCTTCCGTGTATTTCGTGGTATGCCTTCCTCTTCCTCACCCGACGATGACGCGCGGCCTCTTGGCCGGGTCCTTGACCGCCTTGCGCACCAGCTCGTGGACCATCCACGGCACGTTGCCCTGGCCCAGCAGCACGAAGTTCAGGTTCGCCTCGAACGGCGACTCGTCCGCCCACGCGAAATGCACCTCCGGCGGGCGGCCCATCTCGCTGAACGCCAGCGCGATCGCCGCGATGGCGTGCGGCACCGAGGTCGCCTCCGTCACACGCAGAACCGTCCGCCCCTCCTCCTCCGCCGTGTCAAGCACCGGCTCCACAGCGAACGCCGACGGGTCGCCCACCAGCACCTCGACAAAGAGGATCGGCACGTCCGGGCCGAGCCGGTGCGAGGCCCGGATCTCCGCCTCCTTCTCCGCCAGCGTCCGCCCGCCGGGGACGTGCGGCACCAGAACCTGGAACTCCATCACCCGCGCCGTGTCCCACGAGTCCTTCGCCGCGTCGCTGGCGAACCGGAACTGCGAGAAACGCGGCTCCGTCGAGCGCAGCCACCGCGACACGCTCGCCGTGACCATCACCACGGCCACGAACCCCAGCCCGATCAGCACGCCCGACGGCCGTTGGATCGTGATCAGCAGCCCCATCAGGAAGAAGAGGGCCGTCACCAGAAGGAACGGGACCTGCATCGGGTAGAACAGCCACGAATCCTTCCACGCGTGCCGCACGTCGAGCAGCGCCGCCAGCGAAGCGCCGAAGAGCAGCGCCAGGACGCTCGCCGAGTACGCCCACTGCTGGTCGGCCACGCTCGCCTTGAAGACGATGGTCGTCACCAGGATCGTCGCGTTGAACAGGTGCAGGATCACCCCCGTCTGCCGCGCCCAGTCGAGCTGCATGCCGAAGCGGGTGAGGAAGTCCGGCACGATGTCACGCAGCGTCACCGTCGCGCTCGCCCCGGCAAGACACAGCGTCATGATCGTCGCGAGGTCGTAGAGCGTTCCGAAGTCGGGGCCCGCCCATGAGGCGATGGCGGGGCCGAGGCGCGTCTCATCGCCGCCGAGAGGCCTCGTCCCCCCGCCGTGGGCGAGGTACGCCAACGAGCGGTGCTGCACCTCGCCCCCCTTGATGAGGCCCGCATCCGGCACGAGCAGGGTGACGACGAACACGCTCGCCAGCACAAGCACGCACATGATGAGGGCGGCGACGATCATCATGACGCGCGTGTTGAAGATCCGCCACGCCGGCGTCTTCGGGTCGTCGGCGGGGGAGCCGTTGACCAGCGGCGCCGACGCCATCGTCAGCTCGAAGCCGGACAGCCCGATGGCCATGGGCGGGAAGGTGATGAGGGCGAGGAGGGCGAGGAAGGCGAGCGTGCCGCCGCTGGCCCCGCGGATGTCGCCGATGGCCGGCCGCAGGTTGTTCTCCCACTGCGTGACCAGCCCCCAATTCGCCTGGATGTGCGACCACGCCGCCGCGAACACCGCCGCGTTCACCGCGAGGTAGAAGACGACGACGGCCACCGCCAGCCCGAGGAGCCCGCGCGACAGTTGCCCGACCAGGAAGAAGTAGAAGCCGAACGCCAGCACCGCGAGGGCGAGGGAGACCCCGAGCTGCTCGTTCAGGAACGGGATCTGGCCGGGCAGCCATGTCTTGAACAGCCAAGAGGCGTGCTGCTGGTAGTACGTGTTGCCGAGGACGTGGACCGCGGCGTCGGACGTGGACAGCGAGCGCGTCAGCACGAAGTCGGCGGCCACGAACCCGAGCAGGGCGAGGATGAGGAGTTTGCCGGCCCACCCGGAGGCGCGATGCTCGAGCAGGCCGATGCCGCCCTTGCCGTGCGGCGAATGGCCGACGACGTACAGGTAGATGGGCAGCGCCCCGAAAAGGGTGATGACGACGACGCCGAGGGCGGCGACGGGGCCGAGGGCGCGGACGTGCTCGGTGGACAGGTTGGTGAAGCCGGACAGCTCGCGCACGTGGGCGGCGGCGATGCTGGGCAGGTAGGCGATGCTGGAGAAGTAATCCAGCCCCACGAGGCACAGGATGACCCACCAGGGGAACGAGGGCCGCTTCGGCGCGTCACCATCGGGCATGTTCACTCTCCTGGCGGGCGTGGGATGCGTCAGCGCCCCGAGCTGGAGCGTGAGCGGCTCTGGCTGTCGGCGAGCGGGGCCGCGTCAGCCCGCCGGTGTCTGCATCACACGTCACTTCTTCTTCGGCGGGACCACCTCGAAGATCACCTCCACCGCCGTGCCCGCCTCCGGGATCTTGTCGGTGTTGGCGTCGTAGATGCGGTCCTCGAACGCCTTCGGGCTGGCCGCCGACACGTCGATCATCGCCGAGTCCATGTTACACACGCAGATCACGTCGCCGTGGTTGGCGATGTACTCCTTCACCCCGCCGTTGTCCACGAACTTGCTCCCGCCGAAGACCCAGTCGGCGGCGAACGCCTTGCCGGTCTTCGCCTCCTTGATCCACTCCCCCGCCGGCACGGTGACGGGCTTGCCGCCCTTCATGTAACGCAGCGTCACGCGGATCGTGCTGCCCGTCGCCGGCTTGTACTTCGGGTTGAACTGCACCGGCGCCCCCGCCTTGGCCCCGGCCAGCTCCAGCGCCGTGTGGATGTGCCGGGCGTCGAAATCGCCGGCGAGGATGTACTCGTGCTCCTTCTTCTTGGCCCGCGTCAGCAGGCCCTCCAGCGGGCCCTTGCGCAGCACCACCGACGACGTGGCGATCACGCGCCGCGACTTGCCGTCGATCTCGAGGACGACGTTGGGGCCGACCACGACGCGTTTCGGCTTCGGCTCCGGGTTGACGTCCGGGAAGGCCAACGCGGCGAGGAGAACGAGAGGGCTCATACTTGGTCGCTCCCAGTTTGGGGGGTCGGGCTATATCCTACACGAAACACCGCCCGCGTGTCACCCACGGAGGCCGGCCATGCCGCTCGACGCCTTCGCCGCCCACTGCCTCCGCCTCCGCCCCACGCTGTTCATCGTCCTCGGCTCCGGGCAGGGCCTGATCGGGGCGCGCGTCGCCGGGGGCGTCTCGCTTCCCTTCGCCGAGGTCCCCGGCATGCCGCCCGCCTCCGTCGCCGGGCACAAGGGCTGCTTCACCGTCGGCACCCTCGCCGGCACCCCCGTCCTGCTCGCCGAGGGCCGCGTCCACGGTTACGAGGGCCACGGCGAAGAGGCCGTCACCCGCCCCGTCCGCTTCGCCGCCGAGATGGGCGTCCGCTTCGCCCTGTTCACCAACGCCGCCGGCGGCATCCGTGACGACCTCGCCCCCGGCGCCCTCATGCCCCTCAACGGCCAGATGGACTGGCGCGAACGCCCCTTCCCCATCCGCCCCACCGAACGCAACCCCTACTGCCCCGCCTTCCTCGACGCCGTCTGCCGGGAGGGCCGCCTGTGGCCCGGCGTCTACGCCGCCGTGTCGGGGCCGAGCTACGAGACGCCGGCGGAGATCCGCGCCCTCCGCGCCGCCGGGGCCGACGCCGTCGGCATGTCCACGGCACCGGAGGCGCGGGCCGGCGCCGCCCTCGGATTACGCTGCGCCGCCGTGTCGCTCATCACCAACCGGGCCGCCGGCCTGTCGTCCGAGACGTTGAGCCACCACGACGTTCTCGCGGTGGCGAAGGCCAGCGCCGAGCGCCTCGCCGACCTGATCGAGCGCGTCGCTTCCTCCCTGGCCCTTGAATCGCGTTGATCCATGAGAGGCCCGTTTCGACAATCCAGAGGACACGTCATGAAGCGTACCACCCTGGCCGTCATCGCCCTGGCCGCCTGCGTGTCGGCGCGCGGCGAGGAGGAGTACAACCCCGGCCGAATCCGCGCCGACGAGGCCGTGCGCAAGGAGGTATCCATCCCCCGCGCCCGTCAATATCTCGACCACGCCGGCCTGGGGTGGACGACGAAGCGGAAGTGCGCGACGTGCCACACCAACGTGCCGTACCTGATGGCCGCCCCCGACCTCGGCCCGGCGACCGACGCCGAGAAGACGGTCCGCAAGTTCTTCGAGGGCCGCGTCGAGAAGTGGAAGCGGGAGAAGCACGAGCGCAAGCCGCACTCCGACGCCGACACCGTGGCCGTCGCCGCCGCCCTGTCCTTCCATGACGCGAAAAGGACGGGCAAACTGAGCGACGTTGCCCGGAAGGCCCTCGACCGCATCTGGGACACGCAGGAGGCCGACGGCGCCTGGGAGTGGATCAAGTGCGAGTGGCCGCCCCTGGAGCACGATGATTACTACGGCGCCACGCTGGCGGCGATCACCGTCGGCCACGCGCCGGGCGGCTACGCCGCGACGGAGAAGGCGAAGGCCGGGCTGGCGAAACTTCGGGCGTACTTCAAGAAGACGCCGGCCCCGACGCTGCACCACGAGGGGCTTCTCTTGTGGGCGGCGCAGAAGGTGGACGGCCTGCTGACGAAGGACGAGCAGGCCGCCGTGGTGAAGAAGCTGCGTGGCACTCAGCGGGCCGACGGAGGCTGGAGCCTGCCGGGCCTGGGCGACTGGAAGGGCTTCGACGGCCGCGACAACAACACCAAGGCGCCCAGCGACGGCTACGCCACGGGCGTCGTGGTGTACGTGCTGCGTCAGGCCGGCGTGGCGAAGGACGACCCCGCCGTGAAGAAGGGCGTGGCGTGGCTGAAGGCCAACCAGCGCGAGTCGGGCCGCTGGTTCACGCAGTCGCTGAACACGGACAGCCACCACTTCATCTCCAACGCCGGCACGGCCTACGCGGTCATGGCCCTGAAGGCGTGCGAGTGAGCGGCCGTGGGCGGGCTCACATCAGCCCGGCGATGGGCGATTGGCAATCCAGCGACGCCGCCACCTGCTCCGGCGGGTGGCCTTCGCGTCGCTCTCCCTTCGGGGGCTGACGCCCCCGGCTCGCCCGGACGACGGCCGTCACGCCTTGCGTTCGCCGGCGACGCGGAGCTGCGCCCGCGCCCTCTCCTGCGCCCGCAGGGCCACCTCCTGCGCCTCCTCGCCCTTGGCCGACTTCAACGCCGCCGACGCCTTCTCCAGCTCCGCGCGGGCGGCATCCGGCTTGATGTCCTCCTTCTTCCTGGCCCGCGAGGTCAGGATGGAGACGACGTTGTCGCGCACCTGGGCGAAGCCGCCGTCCACGAAGACGACCTGCGTCTCGCCGCCCTTCCTGATGCGCAGCGCCCCGGTGCCGAGGCGGCCGATGAGGGGCGCCCGGCCCGGCAGGACGCCGACCTCGCCGTCGTACATCGGGATCGACACTGAGTCGGCGCGCACGTCCAGGAGCGCCTTCTCCGGCGTCACCACCACGCACTGCAGCTCTTTCCCGCCGGCCATGGATGCCCCCATCGGTTTTCAGTTTTCGGTTTTCAGTTTTCAGCAACAGCTATCAGAGATCGCTCGCCCGATGAGGGGCCGGCTGTTCACTGAAAACTGAAAACTGAAAACCGAAAACCGTCACTTCATGGTCCTGGCCTTCGCCTCGGCCTGCTCGATGCCGCCCACGTACATGAACGCGCCCTCGGGCAGGTGGTCCCACTTGCCCTCGCACAGCTCCTTGAACGACCGGATGGTGTCCTTGAGCGGGGTCACCTCGCCCTTGAAGCCGGTGAACACCTCGGCGACGATGAACGGCTGCGACAGGAACTTCTCGATGCGCCGCGCCCGGTTCACGACCGCCTTGTCGGCCTCCGACAGCTCCTCGACGCCGAGGATGGCGATGATGTCCTGCAATTCGCGGTAACGCTGGAGGATGCGGCGCACCTCGTTGGCGACCCGGAAGTGCTCCTCGCCGACCACCGACGCCTGGAGGATGTTCGAGTACGACGCCAGGGGGTCCACCGCGGGGTAGATGCCCTTCTCGGAGATCTTCCGCTCCAGGTAGATGAAGGCGTCCAGGTGCTGGAAGGCGTTGGCCGGCGCGGGGTCCGTCGGGTCGTCGGCGGGGACGTACACGGCCTGCACCGACGTGATGGCGCCCTTCGTGGTGCTGGTGATGCGCTCCTGCAATTCGCCCATCTCGGTGGCCAGCGTCGGCTGGTAACCCACGGCGGAGGGCATGCGGCCCAGCAGCGCCGACACCTCGGACCCGGCCTGCGAGAAGCGGA
>CAZVZK010000114.1:0-31672 GCA_964630925.1 uncultured Alcaligenaceae bacterium | reverse complement strand
ACTGCCGGCTTTCTACCTCACCCCCCCAGCCCCCCTCTCCGCTTCGGAGAGGGGGGATCGCAAGAGCATCGCCTGCACGGAGGCGAGGTCTACGCGTCCCCTGAATCGCTTCGTCCTACAGGGGAGGCGCGTACCTCGCCTCCGCGCAGGCGATGCTCTTGCGATCCCCCCTCTCCGCTTCGGAGAGGGGGTTAGGGGGTGAGGTCGTGGGGTGACGGGGATGCGGGGCGTTCCGGCAATCCGGGGGATTCGGCGCGTACCGGGTGTTCCTGGGGGAATGATCGAAGCCGGCAATCCGGGCTTGCCGATAGATGGGGTGGCAAGAGGAGTGATCCGGGCAACGCCCGTAGCGGTCCTCCTGCCACCTGCCTGACACCGCCACCGGCTCACACCCGAGGCGGCCTGCCGGTAACGCCCACGCAAGTTGACTCGAATCCGTTGGCCCACGGGGGAGGGGGAATTTCCCCGCCGGGCCGCCCGTTGCCTGTTTCCAGGGAGGGGAACATGAGAGCGCACGTCCGCTCGTTGATTACGCGCGGGGCCATCGCCCTGGCGCTGCTGGCCGGCCTCGCCGTCGGCCGATCCGACGCACAGACGGCCACCGACGCCGGTGTCGTCCCCGCCATCGCGACCAAGGCGGACCTCGACAAGGGCGGGGTGCAGCCCGTGGGCTGCGCCACCTGCTCCAACGGGCTGCTCGGCGGCCCAACGCCCCTCTTCGGGGGCCACGGCGGGGGCGGCGGATGCGGCCCCGGCGGCTGCGGCGGGGGCCGCGACTGCGGCGGGCCGTGCGGGCCCGGGCAGTGCTACGCCGGCAAGCAGCCGTGCGACTGCGGCAGCGCCTGCGCCTCCGGGCCGTTCGGCGGGACGCTGATGGGGATGTATCAGTGCATCTGCTGCAACGACCCGTGCTACGAGCCGCGCTGGGTCGCGCTGGCGAACAACGCGTTCTTCATCGACAACGTGCGCCCGGTCACGCAGATGAAGCTCGGCGTGGACTTCGGCTGGGACCTCCAGAAGCCGGACAAGTCCGAGCTGTTCTGGGCGCAGGTCAACCAGAAGGGCCCGCGCGGCCCGGCGAACACCGCCCCCCGCACGCTGGACTACTCCAGGGCGTACATGGTCAACGAGGCCGCGGTCAACGGGGTGTTCAGCGTCTCCGTGGAGACGAGCATCCTGGCCCACGACCCGGACGGCAACTTCAACCCGTCCTCTGGCTTCGGCGACCTGGTCCTGGGCACCAAGTCGATGCTGCTGGACTGCGAGCTGCTCCAGGCGGCCTTCGGGTTCAAGACGTTCCTGCCGACCGGCAACTTCACCAAGGGCGTCGGCACCGGGCACACGTCGCTGGAGCCGTCGCTGATGGCCTCGCTCAAGCTGACGCCTTACTCGTACCTCCAGGGGCAGATCGGCTACCGGTTCCCGATCGGCGGGACGGCGGGCATCCAGGGCTCGCTGGTGTACGGCGGCCTGGCCTACAACCACCTGCTGTGGAACTGCGGGCACGACATCGAGCTGATCGGCACGCTGGAGGCGCACCTGTCGTGCAGCACCAACGGCCGGTACACCGACCCGGACACCGGCGCCCTGCTGCGGACCAACGACCTGGGGTCGTTCTTCAACGCCGGCCCCGGCATCCGCCTGGTGCTGTGCAAGAAGGTGGACTTCGGCCTCGGCCTCGCCTTCGCCCTGACGGACGAGACGATCCTGGGGCACCTGCTGCGGGCCGAGATGCGTTGGCGGTTCTGAGACGTGATGATCCGGCCGGGCCCGCGGGATGGGGAGTTCGCGGGCCCGCCTCGTGTCTGATCCATTCCGATCTTTCGAGGGGGAGTTCGTCATGAAGAAGGAATCGCTCGCGGGCATGTCACTGGCCGCGATGTTCGGTATCGGGCAGGCCGCGTTCGGGCAGGCGGTGCCCGGCGTGCCCGCCGCCGCGGCGCCCGGCGTGGCCGCCGCGCCCGCCGCCGCCGGGGCCGCCGCCCCCCGCAACATCTTCTCGATGTTCTGCATGACGCCGGAGCAGAAGGCGGCCTGCAAGGAGAAGATCTGCCGCTCGGCGGCGGGCCAGCTGCTCAACAACATGATCACGCCGGCCAGCGCCTTCACCGGGGGCGTCATCAAGCCGCTGTGCCCGCCCGTGCTGCCCAGCGACCTGCTCAAGCCGGCCGACAGCGCCGAGGGCGCCGCGGCCAAGATCAAGGCCGACGAGGCCGCCGCCAAGGCCCGCCGCGCCGCCACCCGCTACCTCGGCACCGTGGACTGCCGCTACTGGCCGGAGGCCACCGAGGCCCTCATCAACGCCCTGCGCGCCGACCGCAACGAGTGCGTCCGCCTGGAGGCGGCCCTGTCGCTGGGCCGCGGCTGCTGCTGCAACAAGGCCACCATCAAGGCCCTGACCATCAGCATCAACTGCACCGACGAGGACGGCAACCCGCCCGAGGCGTCGCCGCGGGTCCGCGAGGCCGCCGCCGCCGCCCTGTACAACTGCCTCGAGTGCTACACGGAGCGCCTGAAGGCGTCCGACGAGCTGCCCATCAAGGAGCTCCCGGTGCCCCGCGTCGAGGAGACGCCCATCTCGCCCAAGATCGAGAAGCCCGTTGACCCCATCATCGAGGGGAAGAAGGACGGCAAGGAGGAGAAGAAGGACGGCAAGCCCGTCGCCCGCCGCAAGCAGGCCGACGAGGAGCTGACCCCGGCCCTCTACTACAAGCGCGTCAACAAGATGGACTGGGAGAAGGTCATCGAGCCGGCCAAGAAGGCCCTGTCGCGGCAGGTGACCCTCAGCCAGGCCAACCCCGCCCGCCCGGCGGGCCGCAGCCTGTCGGAGATCGTCGCTCGCTCGATGGCCCAGCCCGCCCCCGCGACGGCGCCGCCCCCGGCCGCCGTGCCCCTGCCCGTGGCCGTCACCCCCGCCCAGCCGGCGGCCGTCGGCATCGCCCCCAGCCTGTTCCCCTCGATGTTCCGCAAGGCGCCCTCGGCCCCGGCGCCCGTGTCGGTGCCCGTGACGGTGCCGGCCACGGCGCCCCGCACCCAGCCGCAGGTCCGCATCACGCCCGTGACGCCGGACGGCCCGCTGACGGCCGGGGCCACCGGCACGGTCACCATCGCGGTGAAGGGCGAGGAGCCGCCCCGCGAGCCGGTCAAGGTGTCCAACGGCGTCGTCGAGGTCACGCCCCCCGCCGCCGCCCCGGTCCAGACGCCCCCGCTGGGCCAGACCGAGCGGATGCTGCCGCCGCTGCCCGGCGAGACCCCGATGCCCGCCGCCGTGACCCCCGCCGTGGTGCCCGCCACGGTCACCCCCGAGGCCACCCCCGCCGTGGTCCCCGCCGTGGTGACCCCCGCCACCGTGGCCCCCGCCGCCCAGACCTCATTCGTGCCGCCGGCCGACCCGGTCCCGGCCCCGCGTGAGGAGCCGAAGGTGAGCTTCGTCACCCCGACGATGCCCTCCGTCACCGCGACGCCGGTGGTGCAGACGACCTACGCCCCCGCGGTCCACATCGTCCCGCACCGCCCGGTGGTCGCCGCCACCGAGCAGGCCTACTCGACGGAGGCGCTGATCGCCGCCTTCCACGAGACGGGCGACCTGCAGCGCAAGGAGTGGGTCATCCAGCAGCTCGGGCGTCTCCCCAACGGCGCCGCCGACCACCGCGTCGTCTCCCTGCTGATCCAGACCGCCGAGGGCGACGGCTCGGCCCTGGTCCGGCTGGCCAGCCTGGAGAGCATCGCGCGGCTGAACGTCTCCCACGGCAAGCTGCCGGCCCTGCTGACCCGCCTGGAGGGCGACGGTGACGTCCGCGTCCGGATGGCCGCCCGCGACCTGAGCGCCCGCCGCTGAACGGCGACGGGATGAAGACGGGCCCGGCGAGGGGGACCTCGCCGGGCCCGCGTCATTTGTCGGGACGACCCGCCTCATCTCAGCCGGGTGCGGACTTCTGGCCGGTCTTGGAGTCGTCGGCCAGGTCGGGCTTGGTGGGCGCGGCCTTCTCCGCGTCGCCGGGTGCGACGGGGCTGCAGCCGGGGCCGGAGCCCGCCGCGCCCCCGCTGTTGATCAGCACCGAGGCGCTCTTGATGGCGATGGCGGCGGAGCTGATGTCGATGAAACTGCCGCCCACCACGAGGGAGATCTGGGTGCCGGCCTCGATGATGACTTTCTGCCCGCCCTTGATGTGGATGGTCTGGGTGGCCTCGACGGGGATGTTCTTGTCGCCCTTGATGTTGAAGTCCCCCCCCGCCTTGATCGACTTCGGCCCGTCGACCTGCTCACACGACTCCTTCTTGACGTGCAGGTTCTCGTTGCCCTCGATGGTCTGGAAGCGGTCCTTCTCGATCAGCACCTCCATGCCGACGCCCGAGGCCTCGCCCTTGCCGACGGTGAGGATGTAAGTCCCTTCAATCCACTCGACCTGGTGGTTGTGGACGTGCAGCTCCTTGTGGCGCCAGACCTCCTCGACCTGGTCGCCCTGCTTGCTCTTGTCCTTCTCCGTCCCGACGATCAGGTGGCGGTCCTTGAGGACGAGCTCGCGGCTGTCGTTCTTGACGCGCGTGTCCATGTCCTTCTCGGCGTGGATGAAGATCTGCTGCTTGTCCTTGGTGTCGTCGAAGCGCCACTCGTTGTAGCCGACGCCCCCCATGGTGGTGTTCGACTTGTAGCCGGTCACCT
Organism: uncultured Alcaligenaceae bacterium; assembly: GCA_964630925.1. Lineage (GTDB taxonomy): Bacteria > Planctomycetota > Planctomycetia > Gemmatales > Gemmataceae > RGDT01. The sequence goes on along the minus strand of CAZVZK010000114.1, from coordinate 27,009 downwards.
TGTTGTCGCTGGCGTGCTTGCCGTCGGGGCCGTCCCCCTGGTAGGGGGGCATCTGCTCGGCGTTGTAGACGCAGCCCACGATGATCGGGCGGTCCGGGTCGCCCTCGAGGAACGAGACGAGGACCTCCTGGCCGATGCGCGGCCAGAAGGAGGCCCCCCAGCGTTTGCCGGCCATCACCTGGGCGACGCGTATCCAGCACGAGGAGTTCTCGTCGCGCTTGGACTTGCGGTCCCAGAAGAAGTGGACCTTCACGCGGCCGTACTTGTCGGTGTACAGCTCCTGCCCCTTGGGGCCGACGACGACGGCCGGCTGGGCGCCCGGCGCGCTGGGCTTGGGCGTGGTCCGCGCGGGGCGGAACGTGACCGAGTCGGGGAGGGCGGTGAAGGTGTTGGAGTAGGCGGAGTCTCCCTGGTCGGAGCCGCTGCCCGCGTGGTGGACCGACGTGAAGAAGAAACGCTTCCCCTCCTCGCTCTTGTCCAGGCTGAAGGCGCCGCCGGCGGTGAAGCTCATGCACTCCGACTCGGCCCGGAAGACGTCGTGCGGGGCCTCGTCCTCCTCCATGCGCACCTTGGTCTCGGTGTCGCCGTCGGCCTTGAGGGGGTACTCCCCCGGGTGGTCGAACATCTCGTACTTGTCGTTCTCGGGGAGGGCGATGACCGACTTGGTGTTGGTCAGCAGCGGCGTCGAGGGGATCTCGAAGTTGTAGTCGGACTGGGCCCACTTGCCGGGGCGGTACTCGTAGCCGTGCGACCACCCCGTCAGGACGGGGAGCTTGGCGGTGTTGTCGGCGCCGACGATGACCGCCTTGGCGTCGGCCACGTCCTTGTGCGTCCCCTTGTGGTCCGCCAGGATCAGGGTGTGCTTGCCGGCCTCGTGGACGAAGTAGTAGAAGATGCCCGCCTGCTCCATGAGGCGGGTGACGAAGTTGAAGGCGGTCTCGCGGTACTGGACGCAGTACTCCCACTTGCGGTAGGTCGCCTTGAGGTCCGGCTTGAAGTCCTTGAAGCCGAAGTCGCCGAAGACCTCCTTGATGATGTCGGGGACCGTCTTGTTCTGGAAGATACGGCAGTCGCTGGCGCGCGTGAGGAACCACAGCCAGGGGACGACCTCAGCGGTGTAGTTGCGTTGGCCCTGGATGCGCGAGCCGGCGGCGGTCCAGCGGCTCACGAAGCCGCTGAAGTGGCGGTCGGCCTTGGTGCCGTGCTTGACGCCCCAGGAGACGGGCTTGCCGACGATCTGCTTCGGCGTGATGGGCGGGCTCTTGTCCGAGGAGGACAGGTCCAGGCGGAAGTGGAAGAGGCGGGAGATCCCCTCGGTCCCCGAGAAACTCTCCAGCAGGAGGTTCTTGACGGCGGGGGAGTCGAAGGTGAACTGCGTCTTGTCCTGGGTCTGGGTTGCCATGGAGTCATCCCGGTGTCGGCGTGTGAAGGGGCGGGGTGCGGCGTGCCCGTGACGCCAACGAGGGCCAGTGGGGTTGCCACCGGCCCTCGAGGATTTCAGGAGGCGAGGGGGAGGGTCAGCTGCCCTTGCCGGCGGCCAGGTCCCACATGCCGCGGTCGGGCTTGCCCGTGGCGTTCTTGTCGTCCATCAGGGTGGTGACGTAGGTGATCTTGGTGAAGTTCAGGGAGAGCGACTCCATGGGGCGGGCGCTGCCGTCGCCGCCGGTGCCGGAGGTGCTGAACGACGAGATGACCGCGTTCTCCAGCTCCAGCGCCAGGTAGGTCTCCCACTTGTCCTTGTCCGTCTTGCAGAAGTCGATCTTGACCTTCTTGCCCTCGCCCCACAGCGACGCCTTGAACAGCGAGGTGCTCGCGCAGTCGAGGTCCTTGGTCACCACGACCTCGCTCACGGACGGGATGGCGGCCTCGCGGTTGGTGCCGCGGCCCGAGGCGCTGGTGATGTGGCGGTTCACGCCCATCTGGCAGCTGTGCAGCTCGATCCACTTCTCGTGCCCCGCGGCGGTCACCGACCCGGTGATCCCGTCGTACTGCATGTAAATCGGCATACGTCGTCTCTCCTGCGTTGGGTTGATCGTTCAGATCCCACTGCCCTTCTACAAATACAAGCGAGAGACCGGCCTGGACGCGGACACTTCGCAAGGAAAAATGTCCTCCGCTTCAGGTCCCCCGTGCCGTGGAAGAGAGGCGTGCGGCCGAGCAAGACCGCGTGGTCGTCGATCATCCCCCGTCCTTGCTACGGAAAGCTCAGCCGGGCAGCAAGGCCACACCTTCCAGGATTTTCCGGGCGGTCCTCTCCACGCCGGCCCGCACCACCCGCGGCCCAGGCACGACCTCGGCCGACACCGCCATCACCCCCCCCGGGTTGCCGATCCGCACCACGCCCCCCCCCGCCCGACACGCCTCTCTCACCACCGTCCCCGTGATGAACGCGGCCGCCGCCGTCGCCACCCCCACCGTCACCGGGTAGGCCCGGTGCGGCACCTGCATCGACAGGCCGCGTGCCGCCAGGTCCATCGACCCGTCCATCGGCGGGCCAACCAGAGCCAGTTTGGGCACCGTGGGCGAACGCGCCGCGGCCTCGTCCGGCGTCTCGACGAACTTCAGCCTCACCGCCGCCGCACCGCGCAGCCGCTCCAGCCGGGCCAGCAGGCCCGGGACGGCGGCGATGGCATCCGGGTGTTCCGTCCCGGCGAGGCCGAAGTCGGCGAGCCGGGCGAAGACGCAGGGGTTGGCCGCGTCGATGAGTGACACCTCGAAGTCACCGTCGGGCGTCGTTAGCGTGTCGCGCGGGCGCCCCGTCGGCAGGACCGCCCCGGTCAAGGAGCCGCCCGGGTCGGGGAACTCGATGCTCACGCGCGAGCCGTCGTCGCCGGGCGTCACCACGGCATTGATCGCCTTGCCCGTGTTGACGTTGAAGACCGTGACGCCGGAGGCGGGCGCGAGGCCCTCCTCGACGGCGTAGAGGATGGCGGCGCTGGACATGTTGCCGCAGTTGCCCGACCAGTCGATGGACGCCTCGCCGATCCGCACCTGGCCGAAGAGGTAGTCGGCGTGCACGCCGGGCCGCGAGGACCGGCACACCAGGGCCACCTTGCTGGTCAGCGGGTCGGCGCCGCCGATGCCGTCGATCTGTCGCGGGTCCGGGCTGCCGTAGAGACGCAGGATGGCGGCGTCACGCTCGGCGGGGCCGGCCGGCAGGTCGGCGGGGTCGAGGACGGCGCCGCGGCTGGTGCCGCCCCGGTACAGGGTCATGCGGATGCGTCGCGTCACGCGGGATCCTCCCAGGGCGCGAGGGCCAGAAGATAGGGATAGCGGGGCGCGGCGTGGGCGCCCAGAGGCCGCGTCCATTGCCGTAACGTCCGCCGCCTCCAACAATACCAACAAACAGACGCCTCGCCCGAGGACACGCACACTCATGATCAATTCGCTGGGCAGCCGGGCCGCCCTCGCCGTCGGGGATGACCACTACACCCTCTACCGCCTCGACTCGATCTACAAGGCCCAGCCCCGCGCCGAACGCCTGCCCTTCTCGCTCAAGGTGCTGCTGGAGAATCTGCTGCGGACCGAGGACGGCAACACCGTCCGCCCCGACGACATCACCGCGCTGGCGGGCTGGATCCCGACGGAGACCCCGTCCAAGGAGATCTCGTTCATGCCGGCCCGCGTCCTGCTCCAGGACTTCACAGGCGTGCCCGCCGTGGTGGATTTCGCCGCCATGCGCGACGCGATGCGACGCCTGAACGGCGACCCGACGCGCATCAACCCGCTGCTGCCCGCCGAGCTGGTGATCGACCACTCGGTGCAGGTCGATGAGGCGGGCAACGCGGGGGCGTTCGCGGCCAACGAGGCGCTGGAGTTCGCCCGCAACAAGGAGCGGTATGCCTTCCTCCGCTGGGGGCAGAAGGCCTTCCGCAACTTCAAGGTCGTGCCGCCCGACACCGGCATCGTCCACCAGGTGAATCTGGAGTACCTGGCCCGCGTGGTGTTCGTCGCCCACAACGCCGCCAGCGCCATCAGCGCCGACGCGCCGCTGGCCTACCCCGATTCCCTCGTCGGCACCGACTCGCACACGACGATGATCAACGGCCTGGGCGTGCTCGGCTGGGGCGTGGGCGGCATCGAGGCCGAGGCCGCCATGCTCGGCCAGCCGGTGTCGATGCTCATCCCCGAGGTGGTGGGGTTCAGGCTGTCGGGCAAGCTGCCCGAGGGGGCGACGGCGACCGACCTCGTGCTGACCGTGACGCAGATGCTGCGGAAGAAGGGCGTGGTCGGCAAGTTCGTGGAGTTCTACGGGCCCGGCCTGGCCGAGCTGGCGCTGGCGGACCGGGCGACCATCGCGAACATGGCCCCGGAGTACGGGGCGACGTGCGGCATCTTCCCGGTGGACGCGGAGACGCTGCGCTTCATGCGTTTCACGGGCCGGGATGAGCGCCTGGTGCGGCTGGTCGAGGCGTACATGAAGGAACAGGGGATGTTCCACGGGCCGGACACGCCGGAGGCGATGTACTCGGACACGATGGCTCTGGACCTCAGCTCGGTGGAGCCGAGCCTGGCGGGGCCGAAGCGTCCGCAGGACCGGGTGGCCCTGGCCAAGGTGAAGGAGAGCTTCGCCGCGGAGCTGCCTGGGATGCTGGCGGCGGCGAAGCCGAAGGCGTCGGCGCTGCAGATGCAGCCGGCGGAGGCGGCGCCGGACGCTCCGGCGGGGGTGGAGGGGTGGGTGCAGAACGGCAGCGTGGTCATCGCGGCCATCACCTCGTGCACGAACACGTCGAACCCGTCGGTGATGCTGGCGGCGGGCCTGGTGGCGAAGAAGGCCGTGGAGAAGGGCCTGAAGTCGAAGGCGTGGGTGAAGACGAGCCTGTCGCCGGGGTCGAAGGTGGTGACGCGGTACTACCAGGAGGCGGGGCTTCTGAAGCCGCTGGAGGCGCTGGGGTTCCACGTCGTCTCCTACGGGTGTTCCACCTGTATTGGCAATTCGGGCCCGCTGGCCGACGCGATCAGCAAGAAGATCAACGAGAACGGCCTGGTCGTGGCGGCGGTGCTGTCGGGCAACCGCAACTTCGAGGGGCGCGTCCACGCCGACGTGCGGGCGAACTACCTCGCGTCGCCGCCCCTGGTCGTCGCCTACGCGCTGGCGGGCCGGGTGGACATCGACATGGAGAAGGAGCCCCTCGGCGAGGGGGCCGACGGCAAGCCGGTGTTCCTGCGCGACGTGTGGCCGACGCAGGCCGAGATCCAGGCCGCGGTGTCTTCCGCCATCAGCCGGGAGATGTTCGAAGGCGAGTACGCCAACGTGTACGAGGGGGCGGAGGCGTGGCAGAAGCTGCCCGTGCCCGAGGGGGACTCGTTCGCCTGGTCGCCCGACAGCACCTACGTCCGCAACCCGCCTTACTTCGACGGCATGGAGATCGCGGTGCCGCTGGTGGCCGACATCCGGGCGGCGCGGGTGCTGGCGGTGCTGGGGGACAGCATCACCACGGACCACATTTCGCCGGCGGGCAACATCAAGGCGAGCAGCCCGGCGGGCAAGTACCTCATCGAGAAGGGCGTCGCCGTCGCCGACTTCAACCAGTACGGGGCGCGGCGCGGCAACCACGAGGTGATGGTGCGCGGGACGTTCGCCAACATCCGCCTGCGCAACCTGCTGGCGCCGGGGACCGAGGGCGGCGTCACGCGGCACATCCCGTCCGGCGAGCAGATGCCGATCTACGACGCCTCGGTGCGGTACGCCAAGGAGCTGGTGCCGCTGGTGATCCTGGCGGGGAAGGAGTACGGCAGCGGGTCGTCGCGCGACTGGGCGGCGAAGGGGCCGCGGCTCCTGGGCGTGCGGGCGGTGATCGCGGAGAGCTTCGAGCGCATCCACCGGTCGAATCTGGTCGGCATGGGCATCCTGCCGTTGCAGTTCCGCGCGGGGGAGGGGGTCGTGCCGCTGGCGCTGACGGGCGAGGAGCTGTACGATTTCGAGGGCCTGGCCGACGTTCTGGGCGGCGTGTTCGCGACGGGGAAGACACTGACGGTGAAGGCCACGTCGGCGGACGGCGTGGTGAAGTCCTTCCAGGCGGTGGTGCGGATCGACACGCCCCAGGAGGTGCGCTACTACACGCACGGCGGCATCCTGCCGTACGTCTTGCGGCAGCTCCTCGGGGCGAGGTGAGCTACCTCTTCCCCATCATCGCCAGGGATGCCTTGAGGCGGTGGTTGCTCAGCGTCTCGGCAAGGACACGCTCCATGTAGTGGCGGATGATGTCGGTCGGCCCGAGGGTGCCGAGGAAACCACGCGCCTCGCGGATCAGCGCGGGGCGCTGCTTCTTGAACTCGCCGTCATCGAGCCTCTGGGCGCCGTCGAGGAAGGCGGTCATCTTCACCTTGAGGGCGGCCTCGGCCTTGTCGTCGAGGCCGGCGATCAGCCAGGCCGCCTGGGCGGCGGCGTCGTCGCGGGCGGCGGCCCAGGCGTCGCCACGCAGCTCGCGTGTCTCCTCCAGCGCGCCGATGAGGCGCTCGACGGGGTCGGGGAATTCCGTGACACCCAGGAGGTAGTGCGTGACCTGACGCGGGCCGAAGAGTCGTAGCAGGGCGGGCGCCTGTTTGCGGGCCTCGGCGGTGATGTCGATGCCGTCGAACTCGACCTCCTCCTTCTCGCGGATCTCGTCGAGGGCCTTGAAGTGGGTGTCGATGCCCTCGTCGTCGCCTTTCGCGAAGGCGTCGCGGAGGGCGAGGAGCGTCTTGCGGTACTTCTCGCTGACCTTGATCTCCCTGACCGGCGGGGCGTCTTGCATGGTCTTCTCGGCGGCCTTCGCCAGCGCCTCGATCTGCCCCTTGGTGGCATTGAGAGAGTAGAGGACCTGGAGCGCGGCGATCTCGGCGTTGAGGTCGTCCACGGCGGTGAAGGCCTTCGGCGGCTTCTCGTCCTTGTCCTTCTCCTTGTCCTTCCTGGGGGGCGTGTCGTCCTTCTTGGGTGGGGCGTCATCCTTCTTCGGCGGGGCGTCCTCGATGGGGGCGGCGCGGGGGCCACAGGCGGCGAGGGTCATGAGGAGGAACAGGAGGATGCGCATGGTCGCCTCGGGGTCCGGGGGAGCCGGGGTTGAGTGTACGGCCCGGCGGCCGGCGGGGAAGAGGCGGCGGCCTCACCAGCGCAGCGTCGCGCGGCGGGCGGGCCCGTCGTAGATGAAGACGAAGCCGGCGAGGAAGTCGCGGCCGAGGGCGGCCACGGCGCCGGTGGGGAAGACGGGGCCGGCCAACGCCTCCACGCGTACCCATGGGGAGGTGGTGCCGTCGGGGAGGGCGAGAGCCACCTCGACGGCATGCGTCTCGTGGAAGCTGGCGTCCTCGCGGCCGAGGACGCTGAGGACGACCTCACGCGCCGCCGTGAGGCGGAGGGAAGAGACGAGGCCATGGTCGAGCATGGTGTCGCTCGCCCCGGAGTCGAGGTAGGCGGTGAATGGCTGTGAGGGGAGCGCACCCTCGCGGCCGGCTTCTCGGACGAGGGCCTTCACCAACACGCCGAGGCGGCGGATCGGGAACGTCCATTCTGGCATCGAGTGTCCTCCGGGCAGGCAGAGGACACGCGGCGGCGGCAGGAGGTTCTCGGCCAGGTCAGGCGGAGCGTTCGAGGATCTCGCGGTAGAAGGCCGGGACGCCGCGATACGCCGCCGTGTACGTCTCTTCCAGCGGGGCGGCGATGTGGAAGTCGGGGGATTCGAGGATGAGCGGCATCGGCCGGAGGAGGTCGCCCGGCCGGGCCGGCTCGACGTAGGCGGTCTTCAACGGGCCGGCGTCGTAGCTGGCGAGGGTCAGTGGCCGGTCCTCCGGCGGGCGGAAGGTGCCGGCGCGGACGGCCTCCCAGATGGCGGCGTGGATGCCGTTGGGGTCACGAGGCGTCGGCGGGAAGAGATCGACCACCAGGGCGTGGACGCCGTGGCGGAACGCGGCGGCGATCTTGTTCACGACCTGGTCGAAGGCGTACTCGCTCGACTTATTCCCCGGCGAGACGATCTCGATGATGGCCACCACCCGGTGCCCGCTGGCGTGGCGGATGATGACACTCTTCTGACGCGTGGTGTACTCGTCGACCTGCGCGCGGAAGGTGAAGGTGGCCTGTGGCGGGGCCAGCGTCGCCACGCCGCCGCCCCCGGCCGCCGGCCATGTGGGGCCGTTCATCGGGGGCGATTGGAGCGTCAGGACATCCGGCCCGGCCCCGCCCGCGACCTGCTCGCACTGGGCGTAGTAGTCCCGTGGAAGCAGGCCGTCGTTCAGGGCGGAGCGGAGGTTCGCGATCCAGACGTGATGGAGGTCGTGGAACGTCCCGTCGCTCACCCGTGTCCAATCGTGGATCGGCATTCCTGCCGGCCCTCCTCACGCCAGGGCGGCCTCGATCACGTTGCCGCCCACGTCGGTCAGGCGCTGCTGGCGGCCGGCGTGCGGGAACGTCAGCTTCGTGTGATCCAGGCCCATCAGGTGCAACGCCGTCGCGTGCAGGTCGCGGACGTGGACGCGGTCCTCGACGGCGGCGTAGCCGAAGTCGTCGGTCGCGCCGATCACCGTCCCGCCCTTGACGCCGGCGCCGGCCAGCCACGTCGTGAAGCCCTTGGGGCTGTGGTCGCGGCCCTTGCCGTTCTGTCCGGTCGGCGTGCGCCCGAACTCGCTCGTCCACATGACCAGGGTCGATTCCAGCAGGCCACGCGCCTTTAGGTCGGCGAGCAGGCCGGCGATGGGCCTGTCGGTCTCGCCGGCGTGCAGCTCGTGGTTCCTGTTCACGTCGCCGTGGGCGTCCCAGTTCTGGTCGCTGTGCCCGCCGCCGGAGTACACCTGCACGAAGCGGACGCCGCGCTCCACCAGCCGGCGGGCGAGGAGGCACTTGCGGCCGAAGTGCTTCGTCTTCTCGCCATCGAGGCCGTAGAGGCGGCGTGTGGCCTCGGTCTCCTTCGCGATGTCCACCGCCTCGGGGGCGCTGGCCTGCATGCGGAACGCCAGCTCGTAACTGGCGATGCGCGCCTCCAGCTCCGTGTTGTCCGGCGCTGCGGCGGCGTGGGCGTGGTTCATCTCCCCGAGGAGGTCGAGCTGGCCACGCTGCCTCGCGCGGCTGGTCCCCGGCGGCGGCGAGAGGTTGAGGACGGGGTCGCCCTCGACGCGGAGCTGGGTGCCCTGGTAGGCGGCGGGCATGAAGCCGTGGCCCCAGTTGGGGGCGCCGCCGATGGGGCCGCCGCGCCGGTCGAGCATGACGACGAAGCCGGGCAGGTCGCGGCCGGGCGAGCCGAGGCCATAGGTCACCCACGATCCCAGGCACGGGTAGCCCTGACGCAGGAAGCCGGTGTTCATCTGCAACAGGCCCGACCCGTGGGCGAAGCTGTTCGTCCAGTTGCTGCGGATGATGCACAGGTCGTCCACGCGCTTCGCGAGGTGGGGGTAGAGGTCGCTCACCTCGATGCCGCTCTTGCCGTGCTTCGCGAACTTGCGTGTCGAGCCGAGGAGGGTGCCGGGGCTGCGGCCCTTCAGCTCGGAGTCGAGTTTCGGCATCGGCTTGCCGTTGTACCTCGTCAACTCGGGCTTGGGGTCGAAGGTATCGACCTGGCTGACGCCGCCGTACATGAACAGGCAGATGACACTCTTCGCCTTGGCGGGGAAGTGCGGGGGGCGCGGGGCCATCGGGTCGGCGGCCCGGACGGGCGGGGCCGCCCCGCTCGCCTCGTCGGCGAGGAGGGCGGCGAGGGCCATCGCGCCGAAGCCGCCGCCGGTGTTCGTCAGGAAGTCACGCCGGTTCATCGTCGGCCCCTCAGTCCAGATACACGAACTCGCTCGCGTTCAGCAGCACCACGCAGAACGACGCCAACGCCTGTTGGGCCGCATCCTTCGGCGGGGCGGGCGATTCGGACTCGATCAGGCGGGCCTGGTCGGCCAGGAACGCCAGCACACGCGCGGACTCCTTCGCCGTCGGCTCGCGCGACAGGGCGAGGCGGTAGGCGAGACGCACGCGCTCCCTGTCCGTCGCGGCCTCCCTGGCGAGACGCGCGGCGAGGTGGCGTGCCTGCTGCGTGGTGAAGTCGCCGTTGAGGAGGGTGAGGGCCTGCGGGGCGGTCGTCGAGGCGGGGCGGGCGTCGCACGAGGCGTTGCTGTCGGCGAGGTCGAGGAGGTCCAGCTCCGGCAGACGCAGCGTCCGCTTGGCGAAGACGTAGACGCTCCGCCGGCTCGACTCCTCGGGCGATGACTTGCCCCAGCCGGAGCCGGGACGCGATTGCGTCGCCAGGACGGCGGCGGGGAGCGTCGGGTAGACGCCGGGGCCGTGCATCCGATGGAAGAGCTGCCCCGACACGAGCATCATGCCGTCGCGCACGGCCTCGGCGTCGAGGCGGCGCTGACGCCACCGTCCGTAGAGGGCCAGCTTCCGCTCGGCGTCTGGGCCGTCGTGGGCGCTGGAGGACTGGTACGCGGCGCTCGTCACAATGAGGCGATGAATGTGTTTCAGAGACCATCCACTCTCGATCAGCTCACACGCGAGCCAGTCGAGCAGCTCGGGGTGCGTGGGCCTGTCGCCCTGGAGGCCGAAGTCGGAAGTGGTGGCGGCGAGGCCGCGGCCGAAGTGCCACGCCCACAGGCGGTTGACGATGACGCGAGCCGTCAGCGGGTTGTGGGGTGAGGCGATCCATTCGGCGAGCCAGAGGCGGCGCCCGGTGGACTCGGCCAGGGGCTTCGGTGGCGGCGGCTCGCCCTTGCGGAGGGCGGCGGGGAAGCCGGGGGAGACCTCGGGGCCGGTGTTGTTCGGGTTGCCGCGGCGGAGGATGTGCGTGGAGGGGGCAACTGGTCCGGCCTCGTGCCAGATGTACGCCTGCTCGAGCTTCGGGATGGGCCAGGCGTTGATCTGCTTGCGGCGATGGCCCAGCGCGTCCAGCGACCGCAATTCGGTGATGTCGGCAACGGCGGCCCACTGTACCGGGGTGCGCGGCGGCGTCTTGATGAACGCGGGGCGTTTGGTGGCGTCCATCAGGATGCGTTCGCGGATGCGGGCCTGGACAGCCTTCACCTGCCGGTCGGTGCGGGCGAGGGCGGCGTCGCGGGCGGTGACGGCGGCCTTGTACTCGGCGCGCTGGGTCGCGGTACCGACGGGGTAGGTGAGGTCGTCGCGGCCACGCTGGGGGCGTTTGAGCGGCTCGAAGACGGCGAGCATGCGGTAGTAGTCGCGCTGGCTGAACGGCTCCTGCTTGTGGTCGTGGCAGCGGGCGCAGCGGAGCGTCTGGGCGAGGAAGACACTGGCCGCCGTGCCCAGGACATCGTCGAGCTGGTCGTAGCGGTCGGTGCTCTCGTTGGCCGGCTCGTCGTCCCAGGTGCCGAGGCGGAGGAAGGTGGTGGCGGTCTGGCTGCGGGCGTCGGAGCCGGGGGTCTCGTCGCCGGCGATCTGCTCCTTGACGAAGCGGTCATACGGCATGTCGGCGTTGAGGGCGTCGATGACCCAGTCGCGGTACTTCCAGGCGAGGGGCTTGTCGCCGTCGCGCTCGTAGCCGTTGGTGTCGGCGTAGCGGGCGAGGTCGAGCCAGGCGCGCCCGTACCGCTCGCCCAGGCCCGGACGGGCGAGGAGGCCCTCGACCAGGCGGCGGTAGGCGTCGGGGCGGGTGTCGTTGACGAACGCCTCGACCTCCTCGGGCGTGGGCGGCAGGCCGGTGAGGGTGAGGTGGACGCGGCGGACGAGCGTGTGCGCTGGCGCCCGCGGTGCCGGCGTGAGGCCGGCCTTCGTCAGCCGGGCGGCGAGGAAGGCGTCGATGGGATTCCAGGCGAACGGCCCGGCGTGAGCGGGCCGTGAGACCTCGGGCGGCCGGGGCTTCACCAGGGGCCGGAACGCCCAGTGCGTGCGGGCCTGCTCGGCGAAGGGGATCGCGTCGGCGGGGGCGGCGGTGAGGAGGAGGACGAGGCCGAGCATCACCGACTCCGGCGGGAGGGCGGCGTGGTGGGGATGATTCGATGTTACGCCCCCCGGAGGGGCCGTTCAAGGACAAAGGCTGCCGTTGCTTTTCGCGACAGGGGGGGGTATCGGCGTCGCGGGTCGAGATCCTCATCCCGAAGGAGGGGGCTGATGTTGCGTCCATTCGTCGCGGCGGTGTTGGCGGCCATCCTCGCGGGCACTGGCGCGTCGGCCCAGACGCCCGCCGGCTTCAAGCTTAAATGGCCAGCGCCGGGTGCGTTCCTGGTGTACAAGGTGGATTACTCCACCACGCAGACGCACACGCTGAAGGAGGCCACCAGCACGGCCAAGAGCGTCGTGGTGGTCACGCGGCGCTGGGAGGTGGCGTCGGTGGATGCCGACGGGGCCGCCACGCTGAAGAACTCCATCACGGCGATGCGGCAGGAGCGGACGACCGGGGGCGGCAACGTGTGGAAGTACGACAGCGAGAACCCCAAGGAGAGCACGCCCGAGATGCGCGAGGCGATGGCGAAGCACCTCAACGTCCCGCTTGCGTCGGTCAAGGTGGACGCGTGGGGGCGGGTGGCCGAGGTCAAGGACAGCAAGAGCGACGCCAGCGCCTATGAGAACGAGCTGCCGTTCATCGGCACCCTGCCGGGCGTGGAGCTGAAGCCGGGGGTGGCGTGGACGCGCGAGTTCAAGGTCACGCTGGCGCCGCCGCTCGGCGCCGGCGAGAAGTACGCGGCGGTGCAGAAGTTCAGCGTCACGTCCGTGAAGGACGGCCTCGTCACCGTTGCGGCCATGAGCGAGCTGAAGGAGAAGCCCAAGGCGGCAGGCGACGTGGTGCCGCTGTGGCAGTTCCTGCCGAAGGGCGAGGTGGTGTGGGACGCCGTCAACGGGCGGCTGCACTCGGCGCGGCTGGTGGTGGAGGAGGAGGTCAAGGACCACGACGGCGAGGGGTCGCACACGAAGTTCAGCAGCGTGAAGACGATCACGCTCGTGCCGGCGAAGTGACGGTGTGGTGGCGGCAAGCGGGACGCTGGCTCGCCGTAGAGCACGCATCCTGCGTGCTCCTGGCAGTGGGCGACGCCATCCGCACGGCGGGGAGCACGCAGGATGCGTGCTCTACGGTGATCGCCTGCATTTTTCGGGACGAACAGCGCCGCGCGGGGTACGATCAGCCCTCGCCCACCTGGGGGGAGCTGATCATGCCTCGCGCGATGTTGCTTTTTGCCGCCGTCTGCATCGTGGCCGCCGACTCGAAGGACGAGGGCTTTACGCCGCTGTTCAACGGGAAGGACCTGACGGGGTGGAAGACCCAGGCGAAGAAGAAGGGCACCGAGGCCGAGGTGCTGGACGGCAAGACGGAGGCGTACAAGGGGCGGTTCAAGGTGAAGGACGGCCTGCTCGTCATCGACCCGATGGTCAAGGGCGACGTGCGCATCGAGACGGCGAAGTCCTACGCAGGCGACACGGTGATCCGCTTCGAGTACCGGCCCGGCCCGAAGTGCAACAACGACATCTTCTTCCGCGGGCTGAAGTTCGACCTCTCGGCGGCGAACATCAAGGGCCTGGAAGAGGGCAAGTGGTACAAGTTCGAGATCGCCGTCAAGGGCGACGCCATCGAGGTCACGCAGGACGGCAAGTCGCTGCGCAAGGCCAAGACCAAGGGCAAGGGCAGCCCGCTGGAGATCCGCGCCGAGTTCGGCGTCATCGACTTCCGCGACATGCGGATCAAGGAGTGACGGAGGGCTTGCCCAGCCAGCGCTCGAAGAACTTGACGAGGACCGCGTTGGACTCCGCCGTCGGCGAGTGGCCGGGGCGGTTGTCCATCGCCACGCGGCCCTCGACGCCGAGGAGCTTGTTCACGGCGACGGTGTGGTTGAGCGCCTTCCACCGTGCCGGCGGGTCTTCCGACCCGCCGGAGACGAGGAAGGGGCGCGGGGCCATCAGGGCGTGCAGCTCGTGCAGGCCGCGGCCGTCCTCGATCATCTTCTTGTAGGGGCCGGTGCGCGGGTTCTTCTCCGAGGGGATGCCGGGCTTGCGAGCCTCCTTCCCCGGCTCGAAGCCGATGTACCAGCGCTCCCAGTAGTTGACGTTGCCACGCTTCTCGTCGAAGACGATGCCGGGGTCGGACCACGCGGCGGCGGCGAACTTGTCGTACAGGCACGAGGCGAACATCGCCCACTTGCCGCCGTAGGAGTGGCCGACGACGCCGATGCGTTTGGGATCGACGTTGGGGAGGTTGCTGAGGGCGGAGTGGCAGTTGGCGGCCTCGTAGGCGTGGAAGGAGAGGGGCTGGAGCTTGCACTTCTCCTTGTCGGGGTAGTAGGTCTCGGGGTTGCTGCCGAGGGAGAGGGCGACGAAGCCCTTGCGGGCGAGCTGGCGGGCGAAGTCGCGGTGTTCGGTCTTGCCGAGGCCGACGCCGGTCTTCGCGTCGTAGAAGACGACCACGACGGCGGGGAACGGCCCCTTGCCGTCGGGGACGAGGAGGTAGGCGTCGTCGGTGGTCTTGCCGGGGGCGACTTCGAGCCTGATGTGATGGCGGGTGATGTCGCCGTCGCGCTCCTTCTCGAGGTACTCTAGCTTCGGCTTCGCGATGACCTCGGGCCAGGCGCCCATGACGCCGTGCCAGTACTTGAGGATCTCGGTGCGGCGTTTGGACCAGTCGGCCTTGGTCTTGACGGGCGAGCCGTCGTCGAAGAGGAGCGGCGAGCGGCCCTCGGTCTTGTCGGCGAATTCGGCGGGCGGCTTCGTGTACTTCGTGAGGTCGTCGGCGTCTGCGGCGAGGATGAGGAGGACAGCGGGGAGCATGGGGGAGGCCCTCGGGGTGGGTCGCGGCGGAGGTGCCGGCCACGGTGTTGTACGTGTTCGCGTGGGTTTGCCACCCTGGCAGCGCTTCGGCGCAAGGGGTAGACTGGTGGGGAGGCCCCATCATGCCGCTGCGCGATCACTTCCACGCCCCGCTCGACAGGTCGCACTCGTGGGAGGGCTTCCACGGGGGTTGGCCTGCGGTCATCGTGCAGCAACTACGCAGGCAGTTACCGGCCGGCTACACCGCAGAGCCGCGTGTTAACTCTGGCTCTCAGATCGAAAGCGATGCCGTCACGCTTGAGAAGGCCGCGACGACCTTGCCGGACTTTGACGAGTATGAGGTGCGCATCTACGACACGACGGAGGGCCGGCGTCTGGTGGCCGCCATCGAGATCGTCAGCCCGGCGAACAAGGAACGGGTCGAGAAGCGGAGTCTGTTCGCCGCCAAGTGCGCGGCGCTGCTCGAGAAGGGCGTGGCGGTGAGCATCATCGACGTGGTGACGGGCCGCCACTTCAACCTCTATGCCCAGGTGCTGGCACTCATCGGGCACGAGGACCCGACGCTGGGTGACCCGCCCGCGCACACCTACGCGGCCTCGTGCCGGTGGGTGAAGAAGAAGCGGGCGCTGCTCCAGTTGTGGTCACACGTCCTGACCATCGGCGGTGCGTTGCCGACGTTGCCCCTGTGGCTGAGCGAGGATCTGGCGGTCCCGCTCGACCTGGAGCGGAGTTACGAGCAGACGTGCGACGACCTCTGGATCGCGTGAACGCACCTGATCTGTGCGCCTGGGGTCATACCGTATCGCGTTGATTCGTCGCGTAGGGCAGGCTGCCAGCCTGCCGCCGGGCCGCGGGCCCGGCCAGCATGTGCGTCGCCCGGAGGGAACGATTCAACCCGACCCGGTATGAGACGGGAGCGGACGGGTGGCGTGGCCGGGGGTGCGAATTGCATTTCATTTCAGACCCCCACACACGAACTTGAAATGAAGACGGTCAAGCCGTGTGAGCGCCACCGCGTGCCGGTGGCCGCCCGTGGCCGTCTCCGGCGGACGCGAGGCCCCGCAGGGCGCCAGGCCATGCACGATCGTGTCGATCCCTGTGGTCTCGTAGGTCGTGGCCGAGCCCGGCGTGACGCGCCACTCCCCTGCGTTCGCGGACGCGAGGCCTGGCGGGTGCCGAGTCACCCGTCACACGTCACGCTTGTCACGCCCCCTTGGCAGGCGGCCGATTTGGAGCGCGGCGAGCATCACCGCTTTGGCATGTTCTTTCCGGTGGCGCGATCCGGCGATGGGGCCGCCGTCGCGCCCGCGGAAGCCCGGCACGTCCTGCCCTCGCCAATCGGGACACCGCCCCATACCGAACCGGCGAGATTCGTTGCGGACGGGAGGGCGAAGCGCCTCGCCCTCCCGTACCCTCCGCCGACCACCAGGATTCATCCGGATCCGGTATCAGAAGGTGTGGGTAGCGAAGTCGGCGACGAAGATCTCGATGCGTTCATCGATGTCTTCGTTCGCGGAGATCCCAAGGCGGACGGACCGGGCGATGAGGAGGAAGAGCGGGCGGAGGATCGCGAACCGCGCCTCCGGGGCGTTACAGCAGATGGTCAGGGATTGACCGCCGCGAACCCCAGCGCAGATGAGGCACATGGCGTGGTTCCAGGCACGGCAGATCACCGTGGCCGTTTCCCATCCATCCCACTCGATGCGAGGACCGGCCTCGTCCGTGAGGGTGCGGCCGTAAATCCCGGTCTCTCGTTGGAGTGCCATCAACGGCGTCGTCGGGCCATCCTCCTTGACCGGGTGGAACCAGACGTCTGCGGGGCCAACGGCGTTGCCCGCTTGCCCCTGTACATCCTCCCAACCGTCCTCACGCGCCCCCAAATGAGTCCGGTATTCTTGCCAAACCTCCGGCACGAGGAATGAAGCCCAGTTCCCGACAGCCTGTCGGCGGAACACCATCGACCGGCGTGGCGTCTTGATGACGTGGTCCGACGTGATGATCGTCACCGCCGGGAGGCGGGCCGCGACGGCGATGGCCCCGGCCTCCGTGACCGTCGAGTGTTGGATGAACAGCGTCCGCAGCTCGCGGAGGGTGCCGAGGTGGGAGATCGCCGCGTCCGTGACGCACGGGCCGTTCAACTGGAGGAATCGCAGGCCCGTCAGCCCGGCGAGGTGTCGAAACTCACCTCCGCCGTCAGGGCCGAGGTGGAGCCGGAGGGAGCGAAGATTCGTCAGGGGCGCAAGGTGGCGGAGGACGTCCACGGGCAGCCCGCCTTCGATCAGGCCGAAGAACCCGCTGGCCTCGTTGATCGCCAGCGATTCGAGATCGGTGAGGCCGGAGAGGGCGGAAAGGCGGTCATCGGTCAGCGGGCGGAGGTCGAGCCGTAGATCACGGAGCCGCCGGAGCGGCCGGAGCCTCTCGACGGTGGAGGCCCCGAGGTCGCCGGCGAGGAGCCAGAGGGTCCGCAGGCCGGTCAGCCGGTCAAGCCCGGCCGTCCCCGCGTCGGTCAGCCCGGAACTGCCCACCGACAACTCTTCGAGTGCCGGACATTCCGTCAACGGGCTGATGGAATCGATGTCGGCCCGCGAGACCGCGACGGATCTCAGGTTCGGCAGGCCCGCGAGATGCCGGAGCCCGCCCCCGGCCGAGCCCGCGCAGCCGGACAGCTTCACGGTCTCCAGTTCGGGCACCTCGCGGAAATTCCGCATCTCGGCGTCGTCGAGCACCTCGTTCTCGATCCGGACTGCCCGGATTGGCTCTCTCATTCCTGAGAGCGCGACGAAGAAACGCAACGCCGCCTTCCGCCGCTCCGCGGGCGGCAGGCCATCATATTTCGCGATCCGACGCTCCTGAAGGGTGGCCCAGGCAGCCCGATCCGGGCTCCCTCCCTCACAAAGCACCCTTGCCCCACACGGCAGAGCCGCTAGCGCCACGAGCCCCTCGGGGGCGATACTCGTTCGCCGGTCGATGACGAGTAGGCGGAGGTGGGGGAGAGATGTGATGGACACGACCCCCGAGCGTCCGACCTCGCAAGAGTCCAGGAACAGCTCACGAAGGCCGGGCAGGCGACGCAGCACGGCCAAGCACTCATCCGTACCTTCGTGGATGTAGGCGGTGGCAATGAAGCCGCGCTCGAACTTCAAGGAGAACTTCAAGGGATCGAACGGTTCGGCCTCGCGCCGCCACTCTTCGCGGTGCTGCTCCAGCAGCTCCGCCTCGCGTGGCGACGGGTCTTCATGCCTGCGGTATTCGGGGCGTCGGTGTCGCAGCACCTGCAAGCGGATGAACTCGCCGCGCGGGTCGCCCCGCTCCTCAAGGAAGTCGGCGTAGACGAGACGCGGCGTGTCGTCGTCGATGTCCTCGAAGATCGCCTGGAGCAGGCCGCGTTCCACCTCGGTCATGGCTGCACCCTGGCCGGATTCATGCGTCGGGGTCGTCATCGCCGTCATCGTTCAGGCCGGCGGGCGGCTTGCCGGGCCAGCCGTGCGGCCAGTTCAGATCCCCGCCTGGCGGGGCGTCGGCCCACGCACGCACCACCGGCCATGACAGCCACCCTGCCCCCGGTAGGATCAGCAGCCACACGACGAGGCCGGCCACGGCCACCGCCACTGTCGGGAGGACACGCCCGCCGGACGACTGGTGATCGCGTGAGCCGAACAGGGGCGGGATGAGCGAGGCCGGCGGCACGACGACGAGGATGAACAGGGGGAGGATGGCCGCGGTGATGGTCCTCATGCGGGCGGCCGTCCGCAGGCCGTCGGGCGAGCCGCCACGCAGGATCGACATCATCTCGTGCATCATCCGCTCGGGCGAGCGGGCCCGCTGGTCGAGGCCGGGGAGGACGTGCGGCTGGAGCGCGATCACGAAGCCGACGGCGAACAGGGCGAGGAGGCCGCCGCCCAGGATGCGGGCCGGCGGCTCCTCCCGGCCGGCGACGCCGTACCACGCCGCGGCGCACAGGCCGAGGGCGAGGAGCCACAGCCAGTCGCCCCAATAGACGGCGGCGAAGGCGAGGCCGATGACGGCCCAGCCGATGATGAGGGCCACCGGCGGGCGGAAGGGCTTGTGGCCACCCTCGGCCTCGCTTCCGTCATCGTCGTCGGCGCGGCGGCGGGGGCCCCTGCCGCCGCGCACTGGCTCGCCGCAGAGGGGGCAGTTGTCGATATACGGACCGATGGGGTAGTACTCGCAGTGCGCGCAGGTCCGGCTCATGGGGCACGCGGGGGTACGGGCCGGCGAAGGGAGCTGCGGTGATCCTAAGCGGCGGGGGAGAGGTCGGACAGGGTGGGTCGTCGGAGCGCGTTCCGGAAGAGCTTGTGGCACCTGGCCCCCGGACCGGGTAGGATGGGGGCATCCCACGAGGCGCACCCATGACGCTCCTCTCCCGCCGTGAATGGCTCGCCGCCGCCGGCCTCGCCGCCGCCGGAATCTCCTCCGCCGAGACCGCCCGCTCGTTCGGCAAGGCGAAGGCGTGCATCCTGCTGTTCCCCTACGGCTCGCCGCCGCAGCACGAGATGTTCGACCCCAAGCCCGACGCCCCCGCCGAGATCCAGGGCGAGATGAAGTCCATAGCGACGTGTCTGCCCGGCGTCCGCATCGGCGAGGGCACGCCCAGGACCGCCGCGGTCATGGACCGGCTGGCCGTCGTGCGCTCGATGACGCACCCGTACCCCGAGCACGGCGTCGCCTACGCGGTGAGCGGCATCCCGACGTACACGCCGCTTCTGGAGGACAAGCCACGCGACGCGCGGCACTGGCCGTTCATCGGCTCGGTGGTCGATTACATCGAGGGCCAGCGCGCCGGGGGCAGGGCGCCGGCGGTGCCGAGGAACATCGGCCTGCCGTGGCTGCTCAACTCGAAGACCGACCTGCTCGTGAGTGCCGGGCCGTACGCGGCGTTCCTGGGGCAGGCGCACGACCCGGTGTGGGCCGACTACGTCGGCGTCGGCACGAGGCTCGCGCCGCGCTACACCGAGGGGCAGAAACGCGAATTCCTCGACCCGTTCCAGGAGACCGACCTGCGTGGGCGGTTCGGGATCTCGTCTCTGGGGGCGAAGGTCGAGGGCCTGTCCCCGGAGCGCCTGTCTGGGCGCAAGTCGCTGCTCGCCGGGCTGGAGGGCCGGGCGCCGGCGGCGTTCGGCAGGCAGCGGGAGGCGGCGTTCGCGATGCTCTCCGCCGGGCGGATGCGCGAGGCGCTGGACATCGGCAAGGAGCCGCGGGCGGTGCGCGAGCGGTACGGCCCGACGCTGTTCGGGCAGTCGTGCCTGGCGGCGCGGCGGCTTGTCGAGGCAGGCGGGAAATTCGTGACGGTGTTCTGGGACGGCTTCGGCCAGTTCGGCGGCTGCGCCTGGGACACGCACGCCAACCACTACCCGCGTCTGAAGCAGTACCTCCTGCCCGGCTTCGACCTCGCGTACCCGACGCTGATCCGCGACCTGGAGGCGCGTGGCCTGCTCGACTCGACGCTGGTGATCTGGATGAGCGAGCACGGGCGGACGCCGAAGATCGACAATAAACCGAAGGGCGCGGGCCGGCATCACTGGTCGAAGGCGTACACGACGGTGCTGGCCGGCGGCGGGGCGGCGCGCGGCAAGATCATCGGCGCGACGGACAGGCACGCCGGCGAGGTGAAGGACAAGCCGGTGTCGCCCAAGGACATCCTGGCGACGGCGTTCCACCTGCTGGGCATCGACGCGGACACGACGGTGCCGGACACGCTGGGCCGCCCGATGCCGATAGCCGGCGACGGGCGGGTGCGGCGGGAGCTGCTTTCGTAGAGCACGCTGCCAGCGTGCTCCTGCGACAAGCACGCTGGAAGCGTGCTCTACGGTTGAGGTGACGATGTTCGACATCCTGATCGTCGGCGGGCGGGTCATCGACGGCACCGGCTCGCCGTGGTATCGCGCCGACGTGGGCATCACCGGCGGGCGCATCTCGGCCATCGGACGGCTCGGCCACGCCGAGGCCCGCGAGCGGCTCGACGCGGCGGGCAAGGTGGTCGCTCCGGGGCTGATCGACGCCCACGTCCACGGCGACCTCGCCCTGTTCACCGACCCCGCGCACGAGCCGGCCATCCGCCAGGGCGTGACGACGTACGTCATCGGCCAGGACGGCGTGGCGATGGCGCCGGCGTCCCCGGCCACCCTGGAGTACATGTGCCGCTACACCGCGGGGTTCAGCGGCGGGCACGAGTGGCTGTCCCGCGAGCGGTCGCAGAGGTGGTCGAGCGTCGCGGAGTATCTCGCGGCGTTCGACGGGGCCAGCGCCGTCAACGTGGCGACGCTGGTGCCCAACGGCAACGTGCGTCTGGAGGCGATGGGGCTGGAGACGCGGCCACCGCACCCCGACGAGATGCGGCACATGCGCCGCCTGGTGCGCGAGGGGATGGAGCAGGGGGCCGTCGGCCTGTCGAGCGGGCTGGACTACATCCCGAGCCGGTACGCCAGCGAGGCCGAGCTGGCCCGCCTGTGCGAGGAGATCGCGCCGTTCGACGGCGTCTACGTCACGCACATGCGCGGCTACGCCCCGGCGAACGTATTGGCGTCGATGGAGGACGTGTACGGCATCGGGCGTTCGGCGGGGTGCGCCGTCCACATCTCGCACTTCAACAGCCGTGCGGACCTGGTGATCCCGAAGCTCGACGCGGGCCGGGCCGCCGGCGTGGACGTGACGTTCGACCTATACTGCTACCTCGCGGGCAGCTCGATCCTGGGCATGTACTGCCTGCCGCCGTGGATCCAGGAGGGTGGTATCGAGGCGACGCTGGCCCGGCTGGGTGACGGGTCGCACTGGCCGAGGCTGCGCGAATGGTTCGAGGCGCCGACGCTGCCGCTGGAGTCGGTGCGGCTGAGTTACATCGCCGCGCCGGGGTGGAAGAAGTACGAGGGCAAGAGGCTGCCGGAGGTGGGCGGGACGCGGGAGGAGATGGGCCGCTTCGTGTGCGACGTGCTGCTCGCGTCGAACATGGCGGCGGGGTGCGTGGTGCCGCACCGGGAGCGCGGCGAGGAGGACGTGGTGGCGCTGACCCGGCACCCGTGCATGCTGGGCGGCAGCGACGGCATCTTCACCGGGAGCAGGCCGCACCCGCGCGGCTGCGGCTGCTTCGCGCGTTACCTGGGGCACCATGTGCGGTCGGGGACGTGGAGCCTGGAGACTGCGGTCCAGCGCCTGTCGGGCAACACGGCGCGGCGGTTCGGGCTGAAGGACCGCGGCCTGCTGCGCGAGGGGATGGCGGCGGACGTGATCGTCTTCGACGCGGACACGGTCGATGACCGCTCGACGTTCGACGACGGGACGGTCTTGGCTGAGGGGATGGCGCATGTGGTGGTGAACGGGGAATGCGTGCTGCGTGGCGGCGCGCGGACGGAGGCGAGGCCGGGCCGGGGGCTGCGGCGGGGGTGAGGCCGGCATACAATGGACGCGGAGGAGGGTTGTCATGAAGCTGTCGGACAAGCTGCCGGAGATCATGAGCCTGGCCCAGGCCGTGGGCGACTATTGGGACCGTGAGCTGCCCAAGCGCCTGAAGGACTACCCCTTCGTGGGGGAAGGCGAAGACGAAGGCCCCCCCCCGCCTGAACAGGCCAAGTTGAAGGAGCTGCTGTCGTCATTCCCCGAGGAGCGGCTCTACGACCTCATGGCGGCCGCCGACCTCGGGAGCCGCGGCCTCCGCGCGGAGGACCTGGGCGCCTACCGCAAGCGACTGCCCCGCGAGTGGCCCGCAGCGTTACTACTCAACGGTCTGGCTGATAGGGCCGCCCTGGCCGAGGATCTCGCCGACGGGTTGGAGAAGCTCGCCGCCAGAGGTATGGACATCGACTCCTTGGCTAAGCCGCTCGCCGCATCCACGACGTAGGAGGACCGTCGTGCCGTCCAACGCCTGGAACGTCCACCTGGATTTACTCCTCGGGGACGCCGACAACCTCATCCTCATCTCCCCGCGTGCCCGTGATGAGCTCGGCGTCAGCCCGGCCCGCACGGCATCGATGAGCCGCGCCACGGTCATCATGTGCGTCTCGGCCTGGGAGGCGTACATCGAGGAGCTGGTCCGTGAATCGCTGGAGGCGCTGCGCCCGCCGGCAGCGCCGCTCGCGGCGTGGCCGGCCCACAACGCCGCCGTCCGAGGGCAGCTCGGCCGGTTCAACAACCCCAACACCGAGAACGTCCGGATGATCCTCTCGGACGCACTCGGGATTCCGGACATCCACACCCATTGGCGGTGGCAGAACGTCAGCCCGGCGCAGGCAACCCAGCGTCTGGCGGCGGCCATGACCCAGCGGCATCAGATCGCCCACGGCGTGAGCCCACGGCCCCTCGTCAGCGCGGGCTACGCCGGCCGGCTGCCCCAGTTCTTCCGCCGGCTCGCGCGCTGCACCGATGCCGCCGTCCGGCGGCACCTGGTCGCCGTCCTCGGCGTCGCGCACCCCTGGCCGGAGTGAGCCTCACGCCATGATCGCGCGGATCGGCCTGCCGTGGTCGATGTCCAGGCGCTTGCGGCCCGGCACCTCCAGCTTGCGCGAGTCCAGCCCCAGCAGCTCCAGGATCGTCGCGTGGATGTCGGTGACGTAGTGCCGGTCCTCCGTCGCGTGGAAGCCGATCTCGTCCGTCGCCCCGTGGACCACGCCGCCCT
Source organism: uncultured Alcaligenaceae bacterium (assembly GCA_964630925.1). GTDB lineage: Bacteria > Planctomycetota > Planctomycetia > Gemmatales > Gemmataceae > RGDT01. The sequence goes on along the minus strand of CAZVZK010000114.1, from coordinate 3,721 downwards.
TCGTCCCCCCGCCGGCCATCCACACGCTGAAGCCGTAGATGTGGTGGTCGCGCCCGTCGCTGCCCTGCGTCCCCGGCGTGCGTCCGAACTCCGTCGCGAACAGCACGATCGTCTCGTCCAGCAGGCCGCGGCGCTTCAGGTCGGTCAGCAGGCCGGCGATGGGCTTATCCACCTGCTTGGCGTTGGCGGAGTGGTTGGCCTTCAGGCCGCCGTGCGCGTCCCAGACGCCGGCGCCGCCGGCGCCGTGCTGGATCTGGATGAACCGCACCCCCTTCTCGACGAACCGCCGGGCCGCCAGGAGCTGCAGGCCGAAGGCGCGCGTGGCCGGCTCGTCGATGCCGTACAGCTTCTTCGTCGCCTCGCTCTCGGCGTCGAACTTCAGCGCCTCCGGCACGCTCGTCTGCATGCGGAACGCCAGCTCGTACGCCTTGATACGCGCGGTCAGGGCGGCGTCGTCGGGGTATTCGATGGCCTTCAGCCGGTTCAGCCGCCCGACGAGGCCGAAGTTGGCCTCCTGCTCCTTCGCCGAGCGGGCGGCCTCTGGCTTGCCGAAGTCCAGCGGGTTGCTCGGGTCGATGCGCAGTGGGACGGCATCGTGCTGCGGCCCGAGGTAATGGCCGTCCTTCGCGTTCCAGTACTCGCGTTTGCCCATCGAGATGAACTGCGGCAGGTTCCTGTTCAGCGTGCCGAGGCCGTAATGCACCCAGGCGCCGAGGGTCGGGAACTCACCGTCGAGCATGTGCCGGCCCGAGTGGAACTGGGTCTGGGCGCCGTGATTATCGTCGGTCGTGTACATCGACCGCACGAAGGCGATGTCGCCCGAGCATTCGCCGATGTGCGGGAACCAGTCGCTCACCTCGACGCCGGCCTTGCCGCGCTTCTTGAAGCCGACCTGTGGCGGCAGCAGCCTGTTGCGCTGCTGGCCGTTGGCGTCGTTGACGACGACGACGCGGGCGAGCTTCAGCTTGTCCGGATCCTGGGTGTCCTTGTAGGGCGTCTCGGCGATGGTCTTGCCGGCGTACTTGGCCAGCGCCGGCTTGGGGTCGAACGACTCCATGTGGCTGACGCCGCCGTTCATGAAAAGCCAGATGACGCTCTTGGCCCGCCCCTTGCGTGGCGGGGCGGCGCCGGACGCTTCTTGCAGCATGGCGGCGAGGGCCAGCCCGGTGAAGCCCATCCCCACGTCCGCGAGGAAGGCCCGGCGGTGACAGCCACGGCAGGATTCGGCGTGCATGGTTCGGCCCTCGTTCCCCGTCAGCATACCACCGCCCCGCCCGGAGTCCAATCCCGCGGAGGGGCGACGCTCACGCCAGCTTCGCCTTGACGCCCTCGCGGGCCGCGTCGAGCGCCTCGGCGAGTTTCGACGGGTCGCTGCCCCCGGCCTGGGCCATGTCCTTGCGTCCGCCGCCCTTGCCGCCGACCATCTTCGCCGCCTCGCCGACCAGCTTGCCGGCCTCCACCTTCGCCGTGACGGCGTCCGTGACGGCGGCCATCAGGCCGACCTTGCCCTCATCGACCCAGCCGACGAGGACGACGGTGCGCTCGCCGCCCTTCTGGCGCAGGCGGTCCATCTGCGTGCGCATCTGATCCACGGGCGCCGCCGGCACCTCGCCGATGATGACCTTCGTGCCGTTGATGTCGAGCGCCTTCGCGAAGAGGGTGTCGCCGGCGCTGTTGAGATCGGCCGCCGCGCCCTTCTTCACCTGGGCACTGAGGCGTTTGACCTCCTCCTGCAACCCCTCGACGCGGGCCACCACCTCGTCGGCCTTGCAGTTGAGGGCCGACGTGAGGGCGTCGATGGTGGAGGAGAGGCGTTGCACGGCCTGCACGGCGCCGCGGCCGGTCGTCGCCGTGATGCGGCGGACACCCTTGGCGACGCCCTCCTGCGAGATGACCTTGAAGAAGCCCGCCTGCCCCGTGCGCGACAGGTGCGTGCCGCCGCAGAACTCGACGGAGTGGCCGCGGCTCACCTTGTCCGGCGTGTCCGCCCCGATGAGGAGGACGCGGACGGGGTCGGGGTACTTCTCGCCGAAGACGGCACGCAATCCGGGGATCTTCTTCGCCTCGGCCAGGGGCATCATGACCGGGACGACGGGCAGGTCGGAGTAGATCTTCTCGTTGACGAGGCGTTCGATCTCCGCGACCTGCTCGGACGTGAGCGGCCTGTCGTGGGTGAAGTCGAAGCGCGTCTTCTCGGCGTCGACGAGCGAGCCCTTCTGATCGACCTCATCGCCCAGCACCTCGCGCAGCGCCCAGTTGAGCAGGTGCGTCGCGGTGTGGTTGCGCATGATGTGCGGACGCGCCCCGCCGACCTCCAGCGTGGCCGGCTGGCCGGCGGTGATCGTCCCGGCGGTGACGCGGCCGACGTGCAGGACGGCGTCGCCCATCTTCTGGGTGTTCAGCACCTCGAACTCGCCGGCCGCCGTGCGGATCGTGCCGGTGTCGCCGACCTGGCCTCCCTGCTCGGCGTAGAAGTTGGTGCGTGCCAGCAGCAGGCCGACGGTGTCGTCCCCGGAGAGCGCCCCCTCGCGGATGACCTTGCCGTCCTTGACCCATCCGACGACGGCGCCCTCGGCCGTCGTCGGCCCGTGCTTGGGGGAGTCATCGGTCTTCGGCAGGTCGCCCTGGATGGCCGCGATGACGGGTCGCTCCTGTTTCCCGTCCGAGTCTTCAAGGTGCTTCTGCAACGCTCGCTCGTAGCCGGGCATGTCCACCGACAACTTATGCTCCTGAGCCATCTGCTGGGTCAGGTCAATGGGGAAGCCCAGAGTCGAATGGAGGCTGAACGCCTCCTTGCCGTCGATGACCCCATTACCAAGTTGGGCCTTCTCCGCCGCATGTGCGAAGTGGGAGAGGCCACGGGTAATCGTCTTGAGGAATTCCGCCTCCTCCTCGCGGATGAGCTTCTCGACCTTCGCCTCATTCGCCTTCAGCTCGGGGAACGGCTTGCCCATCTGCCCGACGAGCGTGGGCACCAGCCGGAACAGGAATGGCTCGCGCTGGTCGAAGTACTGGTAGCCGAAGCGGAACGCACGGCGGATGACGCTGCGGAGGACCGCGTCGCGTTTCTTCGTGCCGGGCCGCGCGCCGTCGGCGATGGCGAAGGACGCCATGCGTAGGTGGTCCGCGATGACGCGGAAGCCGATGTCGTGCACGTCGTCGAGCTTGCCGCCGTACTCACGCTTCGTGAGCTGGCCGATGGCGGACAGGAGGGGCGTGAACACGTCGGTGTCGTAGTTGCTGTTCTTGCCCTGGATGACCGCGGCGACGCGCTCGAAGCCCATGCCCGTATCGACGTGCTTCGCGGGGAGCGGGGTCAGCGAGCGGTCCGCGTTGCGGTTGAACTGGATGAAGACGAGGTTCCAGATCTCGATGACGTCCTGCGTGCCCTTGTTGACGAGGCCGCCGCCGGTCTTGCCGGGCGTCTTGTCGATGTGGATCTCGGTGCAGGGCCCGCACGGCCCGGTGTCGCCCATCTCCCAGAAGTTGTCCTTCGCGTTGCCGAGGTGAATGTGCGAGGGGTCGATGTCCGTCTCGCTCCTCCACAGCGCCGCCGCCTCCTCGTCACGCGGCACGTCCTTCGTGCCCTCGAAGACGGTCGCGTGCAGGCGCGACCTGTCCAGCCCCCAGACGCCGGTGAGCAGCTCCCACGCCCAGCGGATCGCCTCCTTCTTGAAGTAATCGCCGAAGCTCCAGTTGCCGAGCATCTCGAAGAACGTGT
>CAZVZK010000113.1:0-31713 GCA_964630925.1 uncultured Alcaligenaceae bacterium | reverse complement strand
CTCGCTCAGGGCACTACTGTTATAGCGATGTCAAGCCACCTTGGAAGGCCTGGCGATCAGCACCCCACCGGACCTGCTTGTCATGAATGCCGTGTTGTAGAACGGACCGCAATTCTTGAACGTCATGCCAGACTTCACCGACGTCGGACCGTACGAGGAGTGGTCCGTCCAGCCGTACCAATCGATGTTGTTCACGGAAACGGAGGGCCCTTGCTGGCTCGGCCACGAAGCCTCGCCAGAGCCGGCGCAGGCGGTGACCCTCTCACCGAAGAGGAGCGTCTGGGAAAGTCCATCCGAGAAGACCTGTGTGAGCGTCCGCCGCTTCCCCTCACTCCCCCAGGTGCTCCCCTCGTTGTACCAGCTATCCGAGTAGCCCGACCAGATCCCGTCGCTGGAGGCGCTGTAGGTCTGGTAGGGGGCCAGCGTGCCGTCCTGGTACGTGGTGCTGGAGATATTCCCGACCCCAGGGAGGTAGCTCACCGGCGTGGTGGAGCGGGTATTGCCGACCGTGGTGTCGGAGGGGTCGATGAAAGTCTTGACGGTGACGCTCGTGCTGCCACCACTCGTTCTCATCTGCTCAAACAAGGGGCCTTGCTCGATGTACGGCAGGAGCGGCACGAAGACGCCGAACGAGTAGGACTCGTAGCGATAAGGGTTGCTCGAATAGTAGTACTTGGACTCGTACGTCGGCGGCATCATTTGGTTCGAGTCGTGGTAATTGTGGACGGCGATGCCCAACTGTTTGAGGTTGTTGGCCGACTGCATGCGGTTGGCGGCCTCGCGCACCTTCTGGACGGCGGGGAGGAGCAGGCCGATCAGGATGGCGATGATGGCGATCACCACCAGCAGCTCGATCAAGGTGAACGCCCGCTTCCCACGAAAGGAGAACAGAAACATATGAAGCCAACTCCTAGAAGAAAACAATGGAATTATGAAACGCCAGATGACGGATCGCTCAGAACTCCTGGGATTGGCATCTTCTCCTGCCCTCACCGTCGGTGAGTGGAAGCCCCGGAGTCGGGGGAGATGCGTGGCACGAACGGGGTGTGAAGATATGACAGATTGTCGAGCGAGAGGGGGGCCTTGTCAACCGGAAAATCAACAGATCTTCATGTCATATTGTTTTCATATTTTCATATTCACAGTCGCCGTGCCGCCTCGAATCATCACTTGTTGCCGAGATGCTCGCCGGCGTAGCGGCCCCGTCAGCGCGTGGCCGGCTCCCGGATCGTCGCGAATAGCTTCTCGACGAGATGATCCAGCTTCACGCCGTCGGAGTCGGCCCGGAAGCTCGTCCCCAGGCGGTGCCGTAGGACAGGCCCCGCTCGGCGGCCTTGAGGCCGGCCTCATCCACGCGGGGGGTTCATTGGCGGGGCCTCGGTGCGGTGGGTCGGCGGGGCAGGCGGGGGGTAGACTCACGCGGCCCGGGGGTTGCGTCGATCGCCGGCGCCGCGTAGGGTATCCGGCGAGAGGAGGGCCGGCAGATGCCATACACGGTGAACGGGATCGGCACGCACGTCTGCGGCGGGCGCGGCGACGTGGGCTACGGCGGCTACGACGCGATGGAGTGGATCGTCGTCTTCTTCATGCCCGTCATCCCCATCAAGGCCATGCACGTCTTCGACTGGCAGGGCGACAACTTCCGCATGGTCCCCATCAAGTGGTCCTTCGACCTCGTCTTCCGCACCTTCTTCACCACCTGGAACTGGGGCCTACTCATCGTCGGCGTCGTGGTGAACATCATCGCCGTCGTCACCCTCTTCGACAGCAGGCCGAAGGAGGCCACCTCGCTCATCCTCTTCGCCGTGGGCGGCGTGGCTCTGCTGCTCTGCCTGGCGGTCTTCCTGCTGCTGCGCTGCACGGGCGAGCGGACGCGCGACATCCGCCGCATCATCGGCCCGCACGGCGCCGGCTCGGCGGACCCGGCCACGCTGACCGACTCCGCCATCGCGCCGCTGGCCGAGGAGCCCCCGCCCCTGGGCAAGTCGTCCCACGCCGAGGCCGCCCTGGAGCTGCTGGCGATGGGGCACTACGCCCAGGCGATGTGGGCCGCCCGCGTGTCCGTGGCCCTGGAAGGCAGGGCGGGCGAGGAGGCCACCAGCGCCATCCTCGCCGACCTCGGCGTCCAGGAGGCGCTCGAGCAGGTCCGCCGCGACCCCTCGGCGTGGCAGTCGGCGATGCTCTCGCCGGAGGAGCGCCGCGGGATGCTGATGAACAACATCCGCCTGTGAGGCCCCCCGCGTCACCTCGCCCGCATCGACTCGATCACCACGTCCTTGACGGGCACGTCGTTGTGGACGCCGGCGCTGCCCGTCTTGACCGCCCTGATCTTGTCCACCACGTCCATGCCCGCGACCACCTTGCCGAAGACGCAGTAGCCCCAGCCCCTGTCGGTCTTGTCCCTGTGGTCGAGGGCGGGGTTATCCTGGACGTTGATGAAGAACTGGGCCGTGGCGCTGTGCGGGGCGCTGGTGCGCGCCATCGCGATGGTGCCGCGCTCGTTCTTCAGCATGTTGTCGGCCTCGCACTCGATGGGCCCGCGCGTCTTCTTCTCCTTCAGCCCGGGCAGCATCCCGCCGCCCTGGATCATGAAGTTCTCGATGACGCGGTGGAAGATGAGCCCGTCGTAGTGCCTGGCCTCGACGTACTTGAGGAAGTTCTTGACCGTCTTCGGCGCCTTCTTCGCGAACAGCTCGACCTTGATCGTCCCATGTTCGTCTTGATCTCGACGAAGCGTCCGCCCGGCGGCTCGGGCGACACCTCGTCCCCCGCCGCCGGGGCGAGGGCGAGGAGCGCGGCGAGGAGCGCGGCCGAAGTGAGATGGCGCGGCATGGGGCATCCTCCGGCGGGAGGGCGGCGTGGGTGTTGTAGGCCCCGCCGGCGAGGACGGCGACCCTCACGCCGAACGCGACGCCGGGTCGCTCAGCGGGTGCTCGCACACCTCGTCGGGGATTCTCCCCGCCAGGTCGATCTCCACCTCCGGGCCGTCGTAGGCCGGCACGGCCACGACCACCGCCGGGCCGTAGGCCGGCGCGTCGCTCGCCGGGAACGACGCCTCGCTGGCCTCCTCCACGGGATCGAGCGCCGGCGCGGCGGCGGCCATCCCCGGCCGCGTCATCTCCTCCGGCTTCACCAGGGCATCGAACTCCTTGCCCGACAGGTAGCCCAGCCGGATGCAGGCGTCGCGGAGCGACCCGCCGTCGCGGTGCGCCGCCCGCGCCACCTCGGCGGCCCGGTCGTACCCCAGCACCGGCGACAGCGCCGTCACAAGCATCAGCGAGCCGCGGACCTGGGACTCCATCCGCCCGCGGTCGATGCCCATGCCGGCGACGCAGTGGCCCGTGAAGCGCCGGCACGCCGCCGCCAGCAGCCGCGCCGAACGCAGCACGTTGTCGATGATGAGCGGCTTGTAGGTGTTCAGCTCCAGGTTGCCCTGCGACGCCGCGAACGCCACCGCCGCGTCGTTGCCGTACACCTGCACGCAGGCCATCGACAGCGCCTCGCACTGCGTCGGGTTGACCTTGCCCGGCATGATCGACGAGCCGGGCTCGTTCTCGGGCAGCAGCAGCTCGCCCAGGCCGCACCGCGGCCCCGACGCCAGCCAGCGGATGTCGTTGGCGATCTTGAGCAGCGAGCCGGCCAGGTTGCGCATCGCCGCGCTCGCATCCGCCAGCTCGTCATGGGCCGACAGCGCCGCGAACAGGTTCGGGTGCTGCCGCAGCGGCAGCTCGGTCAGGTCCGCCAGCCGCGAGATGGCGCTGGCCGCGAACCCCGGATGGCAGTTCAGCCCGGTGCCGACCGCCGTGCCGCCGAGGGGGATCTCGTACAGCCCCTCCAGCGACCGGCACAGACGCGCCTCGCCGCGGCGCAGCAGGGCCGACCATCCGGACATCTCCTGCCCCACGGTGAGCGGCGTGGCGTCCTGCAGGTGGGTCCGTCCGATCTTGACCACGTCGGCGAAGGCCCGCGCCTTGGCGTCGATGGCCTTGCGCAGCCGCCGCACCGCCGGGATGAGACGCCCGCGGATCGCCAGCGCCGCCGCGATGTGCATCGCCGCCGGGAACACGTCGTTGGTGGACTGCGACAGGTTGACGTGGTCATTCGGGTGCACGTCCCGGCCCGAGAGGGCGGCGGCGCGGGCCGCGATCACCTCGTTGACGTTCATGTTCGTCTGCGTGCCCGACCCGCTCTGGAACACCGACAGCGGGAACTGCTCGGCGTGGCCGCCGGAGGCCACCTCGCAGGCGGCCCGCGCGATCGCGCCGGCCAGCGACAGGTCCAGCAGGCCGAGGCCGGCGTTGGCGCCTGCGGCGGCCTGCTTCACGAGGGCCAGGGCGCGGATGACATCGGCAGGCATGGTGTCCTCGCGGGTGCCGAAGTGGATGCGGGCGAGGGCGGTCTGCCGCCCCCACAGGGCGCCCATCGGGGGGATGAGGTGCCTCTTGGTTTGTGCCGCCGGGGGCGGGGACATCGACGCAAAGGGGGTGCCGTCACCCCTGGACGTGCCGGCTGGCGGCCTCGCCCCCGCACCCCTCACAATGAGGGGCGCGGGGGCGAGGACGCCTGCTCCAACGAGAACGGCCCTTGCCCGTCAGCGGGTCACTTGGCGCGCTCGAGGGTCACGCAGCACTGGCCCTCCTTCGTCTCGAAGGAGGTCGGGGTCGTCGCGTCGGGTTTCGCGTGACAGATCCGCAGGGTGTCACCGTCCAGCTTGACGACGCCCTTGATGGTCTTGTCCTTGAACTCGCCCTCGGTGCACTTCATGGTGATCGCCCACGGCTTGGCCGAGTCGTCCACCGTGTACGTGCAGGCCATCTCCGTCTTGCCCGAGCCGTCCGTGCAGGTGATCGTGTCGCGCGTGATCTTGACCTTCTTGTCCTTGATGTCCGCCGCCGTCTCCTTCTTCCCCTCCTTCTCGCACGCCGTCACCGTCCAGGTGCCGACCATCTTCGACGTGTCGCCGGCCTTCGCCTCCTCGCGGGCCGTCACGCCCACCGAGCCCACCGCCAGCAGCCCCACCGCCACGAGCATCAGTCGCGCCATCATACCGTCCTCCTGAAAGTTGATAACCTCGATCCGCGGCCCTCGCAGGCCGTCAGCTCCTCTGCTTCGGATCGATAGTTTTCAACGTGCAAACATCATGCCGTCACGGGGCGCGGCGGGATGCCCGTGGATCCCGACAATCGGGCCCGCGGGCGTGCCACCGCCCTTCCCATGCCCCGGCAGCCGGCTTCTCACCGGGTCAGCACGCCCCGACCGCCTGCGAGATCGCCTCGAAAAGCTCGTTGGCGTGCAAAGGCTTGCTGACGTAGCCGTCCATCCCGGCGTCGATGCAGCGTTCGCGGTCGCCCTTCATCGCGTGGGCCGTCAGGGCGATGATCGGCACTCGCCGCCCACCCGCCCGCTCCCGCGCCCGGATGGCCGCCGTCGCCGCGAACCCGTCCATCACCGGCATCTGCACATCCATCAGCACCAGATCGACCGGCCCGCCGTCCAGCGCCGCCAGCACCTCACGCCCGTTGCCGGCCACCGCCACGGCGTGCCCCCGGCGCTCCAACATCCGCACCGCCAGGAGCTGGTTCACCTTGTTGTCCTCCGCGAGCAACACGCGCAACGGCCGGTCCGCCGGCAGGCCGGCGGCCGGGGCCGCACGCCGCGCCGGCGCGGCCCCCAGCACACCGCGGATCGCCTCGGACAGGTCGGCCTGCGTCAGGGGCTTGCGCATGTACCGAGCCACGCCCAGCGAACGGCACCGCGCCGCGTCGCCACCCCGGTCGCCCGACGACAGCATGATCACCGCCGTGTCCGCCAGCCTCGGGCTCCCCTTGATCCGCTCGGCCACCGCGAACCCGTCCAGTCCCGGCATCACCACGTCCAGCAGCACCAGCGGGTACGGATCACACGCCTCCGCCGCACGCTCCAGCTCCGCCAACGCCGCGTCCCCCGACGCCACGCACGCCGGCCTGGCCTCCCACGACTGGAGGGTCTCGCCCAGGATGCGCAGGTTGGTCGGGTTGTCGTCCACCGCCAGCACCGACAGCCCACGCACGTCCGCCACGGGCCGTGCCGGAAGGGCGTCCGCCGGCGCCGCCGCGAACGCCACCTCGAAGTGGAAGGCACTGCCCCGGCCAGACTCGCTCTCCACCCAGATGCGCCCGCCCATGAGGCCAACCAGGCGCTGCGAGATGCTCAGGCCAAGGCCAGTCCCGCCATACTTGCGCGTCGTCGAGCCGTCCGCCTGGGTGAACGCCTCGAAGATCGCCGCCTGCTTGTCCTTCGCGATGCCGATGCCCGTGTCGCGAACCGTGAACCGCAGGCGCACCTCCGCGCCCGCCGACGGCACGCGCTCGGCGCTCACCACCACCTCACCGGACGCCGTGAACTTCACCGCGTTGCCGACCAGGTTGGTCAGCACCTGCCGCAGCCGGCCGGCGCCGCCGACCACGGCGGCGGGCACGCCGGGCCGCACGTCGAACGCCAGCTCCAGCCCCTTGCCATACGCCTTGTGCGCCAGCGACTTGAGCACGCAGCCCACCGCCTCCTGCGGCGAGAACGGCGCCGGATCGAGGTCGAGCTTGCCGGCCTCGATCTTCGAGAAGTCGAGGATGTCATTGATGACCTGCAGGAGCGAGTCCGCCGACATCTTGACCAGCCCCAGCGTCTCACGCTGCTCGGGGGTCAGCTCCGTGTCCAGCGTCAGCTCGGTCATGCCGAGGATGCCGTTCATCGGCGTGCGGATCTCGTGGCTCATGTTCGCCAGGAACTCGCTCTTGGCGCGGGCGGCCGACTCCGCCGCCTCCTTGGCCGCGTGCAGCGCCGCCTCGTCGCGCTTGCGGCCGATGAACTGCCCGACCTGCTTGCCGAGCATCGCCAGGATGTCGAGGAGCTTGTCGTCGCGCCGCTGAGTGCGCCGCGAGTAGCAGCTCACCACGCTGCAGATCGACCCGCCCAGCAGCACCGGGAAGGCGAGGCCGGAACGCAGGCGGCCCGGCCCGGGCAGGGCCGCGCCCGGCGGGTCGGACGCCAGGTCCTCGCACCAGCCGGCCTTGCCCGACGCCCAAACACGCGCGACCAGACCCTCGCCCAGCCGTGCCGGCACCGCCGTGTCGTCCTCCTGGTGCAGCGACTCGCACCTCAGCTCGCCGGACGCCCCGTCGGCCGTCCACAACGCCCCGGCCTCGCACTCCAGCGCCTGGCAGATCGACGACAGGATCGCCGGCAGAGCCTCCGCCTCCGACCTCGCCTCGGCCAGGATGCACGTCGCCGCGTAGTGGGCCATCAGGTAGCGCTGCGCCGCCTTGCGCTTGCCGATGTCGCGGGCGAACGAGACGCACAGCGTCTCCTCGCCCACCGTCAGGCTGCTGAACGTCAGCTCCAGCGGCACCAGCGACCCGTCCTTGCGCCGCCCGTGCATCTCACGCCCGCCCGCCGCCAGGCCCAGCACCGTCCCCACCGGCACGCTCTCCTGCGCCGCGCCGCGCCGGTCCGGCGTCGGCGGCTCCGCCAGCAGTGTCGTCACCGGCTGGCCCACCACCTCCCCCTCCTTGTAGCCGAACAGCCGCTCCGCCGCCGGGCTCATCGACTTGATCAGGCCGCGGCCGTTGATGGCGAAGATCGCCTCGCCGCCGCGCCCGTAGATCGCCTCCGAGAGCCCCTCCGCCTGCGCCCGGCCCCGCGCCAGCCACGCGCACAACGCCAGCAGCGCCCCACCGGCCAGCGCCACCGCCGGCACGCCCCACGAGGCCGCCAGCCCCGGCGCGTACCACGGCATCCCCGCGGCGGCGGCCAGCACGGTGACGCCCGCCCCGAGCACCGCCATCGGCCCGCCATTCGCTCGTGTCTCAGCCATGGTGCGCCTTCCCTCCCTGAGCCTTGTGTCGCGCCTTCTCGCCGGCCCGCTCCCCGGCTAGGAAGGCAGCCAGGAGCGTGATCGCCACCGACGAGAGGCGGTATTGCCCCGCGTCCACATCCGCCGGCATCCCCTCCTCCGGCATCCCGTCCTCCGGCATCCAGCCCTCGTCCTCTTCTGCCGGCGGGAGGGGCGCGGCCGGGGCCGCCCCGCGCCGCCGCGGCGCCGCCCCGTCGGCCTCGAACGCATCCAGCGGCGACACGGACGGCGGCTCGTACGCCGGCGCCCCCGCCGCGTCCCCCGCCAGGACAGGCGCCGGCAGCATCGCGCCGCGCTCCGCCTCCGGGACGCCCGGCCTCTCGCCCGCGGCCGCCGGCATCGGCCCCGCCTCCGCCTCCTCATCGCCGCCAGCCGACACGTAAACCGCGGGCACCACCGGCGCGTCCTCCGCACCGCCGGCCGGGGCCGAAGGCTCGACGCCCCCGAAGGCCAGCGTGGCCACCACCTCCAGCCCCTCGGCCCCGGCGGCGGACGTGTACTCGGTCACGCCCGCCACGTCGCCGCCCGGGGTGTCGGGGGCTGGCGCCGCCGGGCCGGCGTCGAGGACAAAGGAGACGGGGATCGCCTCCTGGGCCCCCTCGGCGGCGGCATACACCACCACCCGCCCCGCGCCCGCCGATCCTAGCGCCAGATCCGACAGGTCCGCCAGCCCCGGCAGGGAGGCGCTCGCGGCGAGCGCCGGCCCGTCCGCCCCGCCCAGCAGCAGCGACACCAGGCCGCCGCGCCCCGCCACCACAAGGTCACCCAGGCCGTCCACGTCGAAGTCGCCCTCGACCGCCGCCACGGCGTCCCCGCCCACGTCGAGCCGCGTCCCCGCACCCAGGCCGGAGAAGAGGGTCAGCGCGCCCGCGCCGGCGTCCACCGTCACGATGTCGATCCCCGCCCGCGCGTCGAACAGGCCCACGAACACCTGCGTCGGACGCAGGCCCGTCTGGAAGACCACCGGGTGCTTGTCATCGAAGAACCCGCGACCCAGGCCCGCGAGCAGGTGGACGGTGTTGGCCTCGGCGTTGGCCACCAGCAGGTCCACGACGCCGTCGCCGTTCACGTCGCCGGCCGCCGTCGCCGCCGCCCCGGCACCGGCCCGCAGACGCGCCCCTGTCGTCAGGCCCCACGAGCCGCCCGAGCCGTGGCCCAGGAGCAGCGTCACGTCGTTCGAGCCGCGGTTGGCCACGGCCAGGTCCAGGATGCGGTCGCCGTTGAGGTCGGCGACGGTAACGCCGGCGGGGTCGGTGCCGGCGAAATAGCGCCGCGCCGCCGCGAAGCGCCCCCCACCCTGGCCGAGGTACACCAGCACCTCGTTGCCGCCGCCGTTCGCCACGATCAGGTCGGCGTGGCCGTCACCGTTCAGGTCGGCCTGCTCGACGCCGCCGGGCGACAGCACGCCGTCCTCGCGGCCCTGAGAAAGTGTCTCCCCGGCGCCCGAGGTCACTGACACGCTGTCCAGCGATCGGTCCGCGAAGGCGAACGAATCGCCCATCACCGCCAGCTCCATGCCGCGCTCGAGGCGGCGGTACGGGCGGAACGAGCCGTCGCCGTTGCCCAGCAGCGTCAGCACGTCGCCCTGGGCGTTGCCCGCCAGCAGGTCGATCCGCCCGTCGCCGTCGATGTCCGCCGCCGTCAGCCCGGTGGGGGCGTTGCCCGCGTCGAGCCGTGGCCGCGCGATGAACCCGCCCTGGCCGTCGGCCAGGAAGACGGAGATGTCGGCGCTGCCTGCGTTCAGGACCGCGAGGTCGGCGTGCCCGTCGCCGTTGAAGTCCGCCGCCGACACCCCCACGGGGTTGATGCCGGTCGGCAGCGACAGGGCCGTCGAGGGGTTGTAGACGCCGCCCTGCCCGGTGCCGGAGAGGATGTCGAGCCGGTGTGCGCCGGCGTTGAGGACCGCGAAGTCGGCGATGGCGTCGCCGTCGAACCGCCCGAACGCCAGTGCCGTCGGCGCGTCGGGCGAGTGCAGGCCGCCAGGGCCGACCTCGACCACGCTCGACCCGGTGCGGAAGACGACCTCCGTGGCGAAGGGGGCCGACGGCGCGTTGAGGAAGGCGTGGACCGTGCCAGCGCCGCGGCGCGTCGCCAGGATGTCGTTCCGCCCGTCGTCGTCCACGTCGGCCAGGGCGACGTCGGACACGTCGCCGGCGTTCATGATGTAATCCGGGCTGCGGTCGGTGAAGTCCTCGACGGTCTTCTGGAGGTACACCTCCACCCTGCCGGTGTCGGCGACGCTGAAGATGAGGTCGTCGCGCCCGTCGCCGTTCACGTCGCCCGTCAGGAGGTTGGCCCCGACCGCCCCCTCGACCACGGTGTGTGCCACGCGGAGGAATTGCCCGCCCAGGTGGGCGTAGAAGGCGAAGGTGCCCGTGCGGGCGCTCACCGCCAGGAGGAGCGTGAGGCCACCCGCCGAGCCGACGGTGATCTCGCGGGCGTCCCACTCCTCCTCGGGGTTCAGCACCACGGGGGCGTCGAAGGCGCCGGCCTCGCCGGGCCGCCCGGCGCGGAACAGGATCTTGCCGTCCTCGCGGACGACGGCCACGTCCGCCACCCCGTCGTGGTTGAAGTCGGCGACGATGGGGACCGCCCTGGCGGCGGGGAAGGCGGCGCCGGCCTCGGTGAAGGTGCCGTCGCCGAACCCCAGGCCGGCAGTCAGCGGCCCGCCCAGCGCGTTGGACGCCGCAAGGTCGAGGCGCCCGTCGTCGTTGAAGTCGCCCGCCAGGAGGGCCGTCGCGTGCTCCCCGCCCGCGAGGGCGGCCCGCAGGTCGAACGCGCCGTCACCCCGGCCCAGCTGCAGGCCCACGCCGGCCGTGCCGGCGAGGCCGGCGGCGAGGTCGAGCCGCCCGTCGCCGTTGAAATCACCGGCCGCCAGGGCTGTCGGCGCCCCGCCCGGCGCGAACGAGGACGGCGCCGCGAAGGTGGCGTCCCCGTGCCCGAGCAGGATGCGGACGGCGCCCCCACCCTTGTCCGCCGCCGCGAGGTCGAGCAGCCCATCACCGTCGAAGTCGCCGGCCGCCAGGGCCACGGGGGCGAAGCCCAGCGCGAACGTGGCGCCAGAGAACGTCCCGTCACCGGCGCCGCGGAGGACGGTGAGCGAGTGAGAGAGGTCGCAGGCGACGGCCACATCGAGGCGGCCGTCGCCGTCGAAGTCGCCGGCCGCCAGGGCCGCCGGGCCCGGCAGCGTGAGGAGCTGCTGGCCGGCGGAGAACGTGCCGTCGCCCACCCCCACCAAGAACGACACGAGGCCGTCCTGGCCGGCGACGCACAGGTCGAGCACCCCGTCGCCGTCGAAGTCCTCGCTCAGGAGGGCCGCCGGACGCATGCCGGCGTTGAAAGTCGTCGCCGGACCGAAGGTGCCGCCGCCGATGCCCAGGAGGATGGAGACGGTGCCTGCGTCGGGCGAGGCGAAGGCGAGGTCGTCGCGGCCGTCGTTGTTGAAGTCGCCGCACACCACGGCGAGGGCGCCGTCGGGCGAGACGATGACGAGGTTCTGCAAACTGCCGTCCGCGGCGCTGAGGGACACGGAGACGCCGGCGGGGCCGGCCGTGACCGCGTCGAGGCGGCCGTCGTTGTTGAAGTCGCCGCCGGCGATGGCCGAGGGGCCGGTGCCGACGGGCGTGCCGGCGGCGGCGACGAACGCCCCACCCCCCACGCCGAGCAGGGCCGACACGTCCCCCGATTCCGAGTTGGCCGTCACGAGGTCGGGCCGGCCATCGTTGTTCAGGTCGGCCCCGACGAGGGCGTAGGGCACGGCACCCACGGCCATGCCACCGGGGAGGAACGAGCCGTCCCCTCGGGCCAGCAGGATGGCCACGGCGTCGCCGTCGCGGCCCATCACCGCCAGGTCGGCGTCACCGTCGCCGTCGAGGTCGCCCGCCAGCAGGGCGAAGCCGTCCTGACCGACGGGGAGTGTGGCCGCCGGGGCGAAAGCGCCTGCCCCGATGCCCAGGAAGATCGACACCGTGCCGTCGCCGGTGTTGCCGGTTGCGAGGTCCATCTTGCCGTCGCCGTCGAAGTCGGCGGCGGCGAGGCCGACGGGGGAATCCCCGGCGGCGAGCGTGATCGGCGCGGCGAACAGGCGCCCGCCGGCGTTGAGCAGCACGGAGACAGTGCCGGCGCCGGTGTCGGACGTGGCGAGGTCGAGGTCGCCATCGTCGTCGAGGTCGGCCGCCACCACACGCCAGGCGCCGTCGCCGACGGCGAGGTGGGCGGGCGCCGAGAAGCCGCCCGTGCCGTCTCCGAACAGGATCGCCACCTCGGCGCCGCCCGTCACGGCCGCGTCGAGGCGGCCGTCGCCGTCGAGGTCGGTCAGGATCACGGAGAGGGGGGTCGGGGCGGCGGCGAAGAAGGCGGGCGCGGAGAACGTGCCGTCGCCGTTGCCAAGGAGGACCGACACGTCGTAGGTGCTGAAGTTGGCGGTCAGGATGTCGGCGATGCCGTCGCCGTTCAGGTCGCCGGCCGCGACGGCGTTCGGATCGGACCCGGCGGTGAAGCGGCCGCCGTCGCGGAACGTCCCGTCGCGCCGCCCGAGGAGGACCGATACTCCGTTGGTCGAGTAGTCGGCCGTGACGAGGTCGATGACCCCGTCGCCGTTGAAGTCGGCCGCCGTCACGTCAACCACCTGCACGCGCGGCGACTGTCGCGCGCCCAGGTGGAAGGTGCCGTCGCCGCGCCCCAGGGCCACCCCGGCCCTGTTGGGCGTGAGGTCAGTGAACAGCAGGTCCACATGGCCGTCGCCGTCGAAGTCATCGGCCAGCAGGGACGACGGCGACGAGCCGGCGGCGAGCTGGCGTGCGGCCTCGAACTGGCCCGCGCCGGCGCCGAGGAGCACCGACAGGGTGCCGTCGCCCAGGTTGGCCGTCGCCAGGTCGAGGATGCCGTCCCCGTTCAGGTCCGCCACCTCGACGTCCGACGCCCCGGCGCCGGCGGCCAGTCGCGCCTCCGCGCCGAAGGTGCCGTCACCCATGCCGAGCAGGACCGACACGTCGCAGGACTCGAAGTTGGCCGTGGCGATGTCGAGGACGCCGTCGCCGTCGAGGTCGCGCAGGGCGACGACGTAGGGCTGGCCCCCCGTGGCGAACGCCGTGCGCGGGCCGAATGTGCCGTCGCCGTGCCCGAGCAGGACCGACACCTCGTTCGAGCCGTAGTCGGCGGACACGAGGTCGAGCCGGCCGTCGCCGTTGAGGTCGCCGGCGGCGACGAAGTAAGGCGTGGCGCCGACGGCGGAGGCCGTGAACGCCCCGAAGGTGCCGTCACCGTGCCCGAGGAGGACGGCCACCGCGTCGGAGCCGTGGTCGGCGGCAGCGAGGTCCAGATGGCCGTCGCCGTCGAAGTCGCCGGCGGTGAGCTGGGCGGGAGAAACCCCGGCGGCGAAGGCCAGGGGGGCGGCGAATGATCCGGCGCCGTCGCCGAGCAGGACGGAGACGGTGCCCCCGAACATGTCGGCGGTGGCGAGGTCGAGGTGGCCGTCGCCGTCGAGGTCGGCGGCGATGATGCCGTTGGATCCGGAGCCGCCGGCGAAGCGGCGCTCGGGTGCGAAGGTGCCGTCACCGAGGCCGAGGTAGACGGAGACATCATCCGAGCCGTAATTGGCCACGGCGAAGTCGAGCGAGCCGTCGCCGTCGAAGTCCCCGGTAGCGCTGCTCCACGGCTGATTGCCGGTGGGGAGCGGCTCGGACGGGAGGGTGGCGGCGGCGAAGTCGGCGGTCAGGGTGAAGGCCGCGGACGCGCCGCCGAGGCCCTGGACGCCGACGTAGTACGTCGCCCCCGCCGCGAGGTGAACGTCGATCAGGCCATCGGGCGAATCCACCTGCCCGTCGCTCTGCACCAGGATGCGTCCGTCCGAGGACAGCAGCGACAGACGCGCCGTGCCAGAGGCCGGCGTCAGCTCGGCGCGGAGACGGCCCGACCCGGAGGCGGTGACGGCGAAGTATTGCGGGGACGAAGAGAGGACGCCGGCCTGGACCGTGCCTGGCGGCAGCGGTACGGCGTTGTCGAACAACGGCGACACGCTGAGCAGGTCGCGCCCCTCCAGCTCCTCCAGACGCGGGCGGCACGCGGCCAATCGCGCCGCCTTCACGATCGGGCGCGTGGGTCGGAGCCAGGACAGCCATTCGCGTACCATCGGGAGGCTTCCTTCTCACTCGGCGGGGCGGGGGAAGCGGTCCGCCAGACGGCGGAACGCGGGGGTGGATTGCAGGGAGGCCAGGGCGCGGTCGCCGCGGACGACGCCGTGCCAGAAGCGCGATGCCTCCGCCGGCGGGCGGGCGTCGAGCGAGCGGGCCAGGAGCTGGATCGCTCTGTTGTCGCCGTGGCGGGAGGTCAGGGCCAGGACGCGGGCCACGTTGTAGTCGAGGCGCGGCGAAGCCGGCCCGCGCCGCAGCGCCTCCTCGGCGTCGGCGGCGGCCCGGCGGGCGTCACCGAGCAGGGCGCGGCAGACGCCACGTCCGGCGCAGGCGTCACCCGAGGCGGGGTCGAGACGGATCGACTCCTCGAAGTCGGCGAGGGCGAGGCGTGGCGCGTCGGCGGCGAGGTACGCCCACCCACGGGCCGCGAACGTCGCCGCGTCGGGCGAAACCTCCAGGGCGCGGGTGAAGTCGGCCTGCGCGGCGGCGTGCTGCCCGAGTTTGGCCCGCACGGCGCCGCGCGCCCGCACCGCCGCCACGTCGCGCGGCGACCGCTTCAGGCACTCGTCCAGAGCTGCCAGGGCGTCGGCGTCGCGGCCCAGCGCGAGCAGCACGTCGGCCCTCAGGCGCGAGGCCACCGCGTCACCAGGCCGCAGGCCCAGTGCCTCGTCATAGGCGGCCAGGGCGGCGGCCCTGTCGCGGCGATGCAGGATGCGGCCGCGCTCGATGTGGTCGTCGGCACGCGGGTCGAGGCGGGCGGCGCGTTCGAGGTCGATGAGGGCGGCGCCGTCGTCGCGGCGTTGGAGGAGGGCGTAGGCCCGCAGCCGGTACGAGCCGGCGGGGGCGGGGGAGCGGCGGATGGCGTCTTCCAGGGACTGGATGGCCGCGTCGAGACGCCCGGCCTTCAGGTGGACCTGAGCGAGGTTGTGGTGGCCCTGATAGTGGGCCGGCCGCAGGTCGATGGCGCGGCGCAGATCGTCCCCGGCCCTCACCAGGTCGCCCTGGTGGTAACGCATCACACCGCGGTTGACCAGCAGGCCGAACAAGGCCGCGTCGGAGAGGGGCGGCCGGCGGGCCTCGGCGAAGTCGGCCTCGGCGAGGGCGTAGTCCTTCATCTCGGCGCGGGCCGAGGCGCGGAGCAGGCGGAGCCAGGGCAGGTCGGGCCGCTGCGCCAGGCAGGCGGTCAGGCCGGCGGCCGCCTCCTCGTAGCGCCGCGTCTTGAGCCGACACAGGGACAGGTACGACGCGGCCCAGAAGTGGCCCGGCTCCTGCTGGAGGGCGGCCTCGAAGGAGCGGGCGGCGGCGCCGTTGTCGCCGGCCCGGTATTTCTCCTGCCCGAGGAGGAAGTGGTCGAGGGCGGACGCCGGGGGCTTCGCGTCGGCCAGGGCCGCCTCGCGGGCCGCCTCGTCACGACGCCCGGCGGTGGCGAGGAGCTGCGCCCGTCGGCGGTGGTGGGCGTGCGTCACGCCGAGGCGGGCCGCCCCGTCGAGGACGGCGAGGGCCTCGTCGGCGCGGGCGGCGGGATCCCCGTCACCGGCGGCGACGGCGTCGGCGAGAAGGACGAGCAGCTCGAGTCGGCCGGCGCGGATCTCGGCGTTCTGCTGGGTGGTGTAATGGGCGCCGGCCGGGGGTTCGGCGAAGATGGCGAGGGCGGCGCGGGCGGAGCCGGAGGCGTCGGCGAGGGCGGCGGCCCGCGAGGCGCCGGTGTACAGGGTGGCGTGCAACTGGGCGTCGTTACGCAGACGGCGGAAGGCCTCCAGACGCTCGTGAGCGTTGCGGCGCCCCTCGGCCGACGCCAGCAGGGCGCCGATCCGAGTGCGGAGGTCCGCCAGCTCCGGCTCGCCGCCCGCCTGGTCGTGGGCGCGGGTCAATTCGAGCCGGGCGCGTGCCCAGTCGGCGGCGGCCAGGGCAGACTCGCCGGCGTGCAGGAGGTCCTTCACCTTGCCCGTGAGGCCGGCCAGACGCACGCGTTCTGCGGTGGCCTCCTCGGCGGCGCGGGCCTCGAGCTCGTCGTTGCGGACGCGCACCACCTCCGCGTTCAATCGCACGTGATGCCACACCAGCAGCCCCAGGAAGCAGACGAGGCCCAGGACGGAGCAGGCGGCGGCGGCGGCGGCGGCTGGGCGGCGCCGCGCCCACTTGGACACCCGCTCCCACAAAGACGCGGGGCGGGCGTGGATCGGCTCGCCGGACAGGAAGCGGGCCAGGTCGTCGGCGAGGTCGTTGGCGCTGGCATAACGCCTCCTCGGGTCCTTGTACAGGCACTTCAGGCAGATCGTCTCCAGGTCGCGCGGCACCTTGGGCTGCAGGCGTGTGGGCGGGATGGCCTCGGCCTGGAAGAGCATCATCACCGTCTCGAGCGGGGACTCGGCGGTGAACGGCGGGCGTCCCGTGAGCATCTCGTAGAGGATCACGCCGAGGGCGTAGATGTCGGCGGCGGGGCCGACCTCGCGCGACTTGCCCTCGGCCTGCTCCGGGGCCATGTAGCACGGCGTGCCCATGATCATGCCCGACTCGGTCTGGGCGATGTCGGCGCCGAGCTGCTTGGCGAGGCCGAAGTCGGTGATCTTGGGGACGCCGAGGCCGTGCCCGGCGGTCGGCAGGCCGAGGTCCAGGGCCAGCTCCTTGACGGTGGAGCCGGTGCGTGGGGCGGCGAGGAGGATGTTGGCGGGCTTGAGGTCGCGGTGGACGACGCCGCGCTAGTGGGCGGCGTGGATCGCGCGGGCCAGGGTGAGGGACAGCTCGGCGGCGGAACGCGCGGGCTGGGGGGTGCCGGCGAGGCGGGCCGCCAGGGTGCCGCCCTCAACCAGCTCCATCGAGAAGTAGGGGGAGGCGCGGTCCAGGCTGATCTCGTAAAGCTGGACGATGTTTGGGTGCTGGAAGGAGGCGACGGCGCGGGCCTCGGCGGCGAAGCGGCGCATCTCCTCCGGGCCGGCGTCGGCGCCCGCCCGGATCATTTTCAGGGCCACCACGCGGCCCACGCCCGTCTGGCGGGCCTTGTACACGACACCCATGTTGCCGCGGCCCAGCTCGGCGAGGATCTCGTAGCCGGGGACGGTGGGCCAGGCCGCGGAGGGGTCGGCCTGCGCGGGGGCCGGGCTGGTGCCGGCGGCGGTGGGGGTCCTGGTGGCGTTGATGTTCCACCTCGAGGGTAGTGCCACGGTGTGGGCGCGGCTGGTCGGGAGGCCGGTGGATTCAATTCAAGCGTAGAACCGGTGAGGCGGGCGTGTGGTTTCCGTGCCGGCAATAAGCCGCCTCCGGGGTGGGCTTTTTCGCGTGACGGCCGCAGGATTCTGCCGCGATGCGAAAAGTGGCGTGGCGCGGCGGGGTCGGCCGGTGCCTACTTGCCTGTCCCGCGCGGCCAGGTAGGGTAGCTGGGTTTGAGGCCAGCCCTCACAACTCCCACCCCGGAGGCATTCGATGTCCCTGCGGATCAGCCTCGTCCTGCCGGCCCTCCTGGCCTTCCTCCCCGCCGCCCACGCCGCCGAGGAGGCCCCCGCCACGGCGACGGTCACCCTGAAGAAGGGCGACAAGATCATCTTCTTCGGCGACTCGCTGACCGCGCTGGCGATCAAGGACCGCAACGTGCCCGAGGGCAAGGGCTACGTCCCGCTGGTCCGCGCCGCGTTGAAGGACAAGGGCGTCGAGGTGGACGCGGTGGCGACGGGCGGTCACCGCGTGACCGACCTCCTGGCCCGCGTCGAGAAGGACGTGCTGGCCAGGAAGCCCACCGTCGTCGTGATCCAGATCGGGGTGAACGACGCCTCGGGCGGCGTCACGCCGGAGAAGTTCAAGGGGCAGCTCGAGGAGCTGATCGGTAAGCTGCAGAAGGGCGGGGCCAAGGTGGTCCTGTGCACCTGCACATGCCGCATCGAGGGTTACAGCCCCACCAACGCGATGGACAGGAAGCTCGACGCCCTCGCCGACGTGGCGCGGGCCATCGCCCGCGAGAAGTCGCTGCCGCTGAACGACCTGCGCAAGGCGTTCATCGACTACTGGAAGGAGCACAACCCGGACAACAAGGCCAAGGGCTTCCTCACCTACGACGGCAACCACTGGACGGAGGCCGGCCACAAGTACGTCGCCGAGCAGATGCTCAAGAAGTTCAAGTAGTATTGCAGATTGCAGATTGCAGATTGCAGATTGAAACAGCCAAGAGGAGATCGACCATGCTGGCCCTGTCGCTATTCTGCTCCACACTGGCGTTCGGCCAATCGGGCGCCGACCTGATCCCCGATGACGCCTCCTTCGCGTTCGTCATCAACGACGTGGGCGGGCTCCGCGACAAGGGCGAGAAGTTCGTCAAGGACCACGGGCTGCGTGTGTCCGATCCGAAGCCATCGACCCTCTTCAACAACCTCTTCGACTACCTCGGGGTCCGGAAGGGGCTGGACGAGAAGGGCGCCGCCGCCCTCGTGATGCCCAACCTGAAGAAGCTGGAGGTCGAGGAGATCTCGTTCGACGTCACCCTGCTCGCCTACATCTACCTCGTGATCCCGGTCAAGGACGTGGGCGAGATGGCCGCCAACTTCAAACTCAAGGCGGACGACCTCAAGGACGGCAAGATGCACGAGGCCCGCGGCAAGGTGATCCAGCTCAAGGGCAAGCACTTGTACATGGCCTACCGCAAGGACGCGCTCTCCCTGCTCGCCAAGAGCAAGCCCCTCACCGGGGCGCTGGGGGCGCAGCAGAAGGCGGCGATCACCAAGTCCGACCTCGCGATCCACCTCGGGGCCGAGGCGCTGGGGGTGATCTTCAGCAAGCAGCTCGACGAGCTGGAGAAGAACCTCCGCCGCAAGGACGCCCTCGATGACTCGCAGTCGAAGGCACTCATCGACGCCCTGCGGCAGACGCGGTTCGTCGTCGCCGGCCTCAGCCTCGAAGGCGGCGGCAAGATCAACGCCGTGGCGACGTTCCGTGAGGGCAAGGACGGCGAGGCGGCCAAGAAGTTCCTGGCGGCCCTGCGCGCCGGGCCGGGCGCGTCGGACCTCGCCGGCCTGCCGACGGCGGCGCCGTGGCTGGTGTTCGCCGCCAAGGGCGACGGCGCCACCAACGTCGCCATGACGCGGGCCCTGGTCAACATGCTGTTCGACCAGGGCAAGATCGACGCCCTGCTGCCGGGCAAGGAGCGGCCCGCGTTCATCGCCGCCCTGGAGCGCATGTACAAGGAGCTGAAGGGCAGCCGCATCGCCCTGTACGACACGGGCGACGCGACGAAGCGTGGCCGGTTCGCGCTGGTCGGCATCCTCGACATCGGCGACACCGAGAAGCACCTCGGCGAGATGCCCTCCGTGGTGAAGCACCTCAACAAGGCCGCCGAGAACGCCGCCAAGGGGACGGACCGCAAGGCCCCCGTGTTCACCTACGAGGGCAAGGCCGAGAAGATCGACGGCGTGCGCGTGGACGTGATCGGCGTGCGCATCCCAGATCTCAAGGAGGCCGAGAAGAAGGAGCTGGAGGCGGCCTTCGGCCCGGACTGGGGCAGGATCCGCGTGGCCGTCGAGGACAGGAAGGTGATGTTCCTGGCCGGGTCGCACCTCGGCCTGCTGCGGGAGGCGCTGACGAACGTGAAGAAGGGCGGCAAGGGCCTGGCCGCCGACAAGATGGTGACGGGCGAGCTGGCGCGGCTGTCGAAGGAGCGGAAGCTGGAGGTCCACGTCAACCTGCGGAACATCGCGCGGTATCGGGCCGGCAAGAAGGCGGAGCCGGTGCAGGGCCTGACCTCCATCGCGCTGACGGTGGAGGAGGACCGCGTGCAGTTGGAGGTCGTGGCGTCGGCTTCGGAGATCAAGCCGTTCGCCGCGCTGCTGGGGCTGGCGGACACGGAGTGAGAGGGGGGGCCCGAGGCCGGCGGGCCTACGAGGGGTGACCGGCGCTCAGACTCGGGTTTTGAAGAAGGGCTGGATGCGCGTCTTCCCGCTCGAGAAGTGACCTCGCCCTCGACAGGAAAGGCACGCACGAGGCGAGCGGTTGTAAGGATTGTTAGGATCGACGGCAGAGAATGCATGCAGCTCGGTGTTTGCACGCCCGCCCGGGAGTTGGTATCACTGGAGGGGTCACGAACGCCTGTCCTGATCGGGAGGCCTTCAATGCGTCTGGGCCTATCGCTCTCGGGGGGTGGGTTCCGCGCGACGCTGTTCCACCTGGGCGTCGTCCGCTACCTCCGGGATGTCGGATTGCTGCGTGAGGTGAGCGACATCGTGTCGGTGTCCGGGGGGAGCATCATCGCGGCCCACCTGGCCCTGAACTGGGAGCGTTACAACTCGTCGGAGAAGGACTTCGACGACGCGGCCGCCGAGATCCTACGATTCACCGCCCTCGACGTCCGCAACGGCATCGTCCGCCGCATCCCCTTCCAGGTCCCCCTGCGCCTGCTCTCCCGGCTCAGGGGCGGGGGCTTCAACCGCGCCCTGACCGTCAACGGCCTGATGGAGTCGTACCTCGACCACCACCTCTATCACGGCCGCTGCCTTCACGACCTGCCCGCCTCGCCCAAGGTGCACATCCTGGCGACGAACGTCAGCGAGGGCGGTCTTTGCTCCTTCACGCGCGAAGGGGTCATCCTCCAGGTCCGGACCGCCGGGCAGCCGGATCGGGTGGAGTCCGTCCCGGCCCAGCTCGCGTCGGTCGCGATGGCCGTGGCGGCATCCGCTGCCTTCCCCGGCTTCTTCCCCCCGGTGCAGATCAAGGCGTCCGACGTGGGCGCGCAGGAGGGGGAGTTCCCGATCCAGACCCTGACGGACGGCGGGGTCTACGACAACCTCGGCGTGAGGGCCTATTACTGGATCCGCAAGGTCTGGGCCGAACGCAACCTGGCGCTCGCCCCCGCGGACCTCGCCCCCGGCGTCCTCGATGCCCTCGGGCGCGTCGATGAGTCCAGCCCGCCCGCCCTGCGTTGGGTGGCCGGCCAACTGCCTGCGGACGTGCGAGCGGGGCTGTCGGCCACCCAGGCCGGGCCGCGCACGGAGCTGCTGGCGGAGGTGGCCGCGTCGCTGGGCCGCCTGCTGAAACAGCACCGCTTCCACCAGAAGGCCGGGTTCGACGCCGTCGCGCTCGAGGGCGAGCCGGCGGCGATGCTGGCCCGCGCCGCCGGGGGCGAGGAGCTGGAGGCCGGCTCGCAGGCGTGGCTCAACCGCCACCTCCTGGCCAGCGTCCTGAAGCAATCGCTCGGCCGCGACGCCCTGCCGACCATGCCGCCGGGCTTCGATGAGATCCTCGTCAGCGACGCCGGGCAGCCGTTCCTGGTCCTGCATGCGGGCGTCCGACATTCTAATGGACCGCGTCTGGCACCTCGAAAAGGCCAACTTCGGCGCCGACCCGCTGTTCCGCTTCATCCCCATCAACCACAAGGTCCCCAGGGAGGAGGACCCGACGGCGTTGCCCTCCGTCGTCCAGGCCGAGATACCGATGATCCGCACCGACCTCGACCGCTTCTCGGACCTGGAGTCGCGCGCCCTCATCATGCACGGCTACGAGGTCGCGCGGTCGATCTGCTCGCGCCACCGCCCCGAGCCCCGGCCCGCCGCGCCGGCCCTGCCGCCCTGGGACCCCTTCGCCCCCGCGAACGCCGCCGCCCCCGTGGCGCCCTCGGGGGCCAAGGATACGGAGGACGCGCGGTCACTCCGCCGTTCGGCGGCCCGCCGCATCTGGTCCACGCTGTTCGACTTCCGGGATTGGCCGACCTACGTCTTCGTGCCCCTGCTCATCCTCCTGTTCGGCGTCCTGCCCTACATGGGCTGGCGCTTCTACGAGAAGTCGCGGCGGAACGCGACCATCGTCAACGCCGTCGCCCAGGGCATGCCCGACTTCCGCAAGGCGATGGAGCTGATCGAGGGCGACCCGACGGGGGGCTGGAAGGCCGACCACGTCGAGAAGGTGGCGACCTTGAAGCCGGCCGATCACAAGGGCTGGGAGCTGGTCAACGACACCATCGTCCTCGACCTCCGTGAATTCAACCCCGTCGGCTGGGGCAGGCGGTCGCCCAGCTACTTCTACTCGAACGTCCTGCGCGTGCGGAAGCTGCCCACCTACCGGGGTGACGGCCGGCTGACTCTCGTCTACAGGATCCGCGGCGCGGCCCCGGAGGTCCGTGTCCGGTCGTCCGACGTTCAGGCGTCCGTTAAACAGCTCGATGGCAAGGTGGATGTCCACGGCCAGCCCGGCTCGTTGACCCACGTCGAGATGGACCTGTCCCAACTGCCGCACGGCGACTCGGTCAGCCTCGAATGCGATTTCCTCTTCCGCGACGTCGCCCAGGTCAAGGGCTACTGGGTACGCTACAAGCCCATGATGCCGACGAGGATGTGCAACGTCTGGCTCCTGTTCCCAACCAGCCACCCGTACCGCGACTACAAGCTGCGGAGTTTCGTGGCCGGGCAGCCCGGGGCGCCGGAGACCGAGGAGCCCCGCTACAAGATCGACCACCCCTACGGCCTGGTGATCGCCTGGTCTATGATGAACCCCAGTGAGGAGCGGACCTACGAGTGCCAGTGGGCCTACGAGGAGTGACGGCGTTCAGAAGCGCAGGCCGCCGCCGACGTTGACGAAGAAGCGCGCCGCCTGGTCGTTCAGCCCCCAGCCGACGCGCACGCCGACCTCCAGATTCTCGTTAAGGAGGTAGTGGAGGCCGGGGCTGACGTAGTGCTTGACGAAGTCCCTCTCCTTGCCCTGCGAGAAGAGGCCGAAGTACTCGGCGTGGACGTTGAAGCGCTCGCCGACGCGGGCCTTCACCACCACCGACGGCGCCCAGGTGTTGAAGTGGTCCTGCCGCTCCGCGTCGGTGCGGTAGCGGAACGCGGCGTCGAGCTTCCAGCGCTCGCCCACGTCCCAGCCGAAGACGTAGCCGGCGCTGACCTGGCTGTCGGTCTCCGGCCCGCTCGTGGGCGTGTAGCCGACCAGCAGGAACGAGCTGCCGGGGATCCACTCGTCCTGCTCGCTGACGCGGAACTTGACGCCGTAGCTGACGCTGGTGGCACGCTCCAGCCTGCCGCCGGCGGAGAACTCGTCCTCGCCGCCCGCGCCGCTGCCGGAGGTGTCGTTGCCGGCCCCGCCGACCTCGTAGTTGCCGCCGAGGCGCAGCTCCAGACGCTCCGTCAGGCCGAAGCGGACCAGGAATTCCGGGAGGCTGTGGGTCTCCTTGACGTCGCGGTTGTCCAGGAACGAGTACGCCGATTCGAGGATGAAGCGGCCCCGTCCGGCGGTGCTGACGGCGGGCGTGAATGAGTCGCGGTCCGTCTCGATCTCGCGCTCGGCCTCCGGTGCCTCCGGGCGGCGCCCGGCCTCGGCGGGGGCCTGGGCCGCGATCGGCAGGGACGCCATCAGGGCGGCGGCGAGGGCGAGCGTGCAGGTCCTGCTCATCGCATCCTCCGGTTCATCTGCCGACGGGGAGCGTCAACGCCGGGGCCCCGCCGATCTTCTGCCGCTTGAAGTCGAGCCGGCCGAGCTGCAGCACGAGGGCGAGCGACGCCTTGCTGTCCGCGTCCCGGTCGTCGATGTAATACCAGTGGCCGCGGTAGCATACCGCCAGGAAGGCGTGGGGCGGACGCTTGTGGCCGACGCAGGAGTGGACGACGAAGACCCCCTCCGCCCGGCCCAGCTCGTCGTACGGCGACCGGGCGACCCCCTCGGCGAGGTGGGCCGCCGGCACCTCGACGGCGTTGGCGAGGAACTTGTACACCCGCGCGGTCGAGCGCGCCGTCAGGTGGATCGTGTCGCCGGCCGCTTGGGCCGCCGGCTCGGGCAGGGCCGCCCCGATGACGCGCAGCCTGTAGCGGGTCAGCTCGGGCCGCAGGCCGAGCAGGGACCGCAGCTCGGCCAGCTCGGGCGACGCCTCCGCCCCCGGCGTGACCTGCACCGCCAGGCCGTTCGTCCGGCGGACCAGCAGCCACGACTTGCCGTCGGGCGAGGGCCGGTAGCGGAGGCCGTCGCGGGCCGCCTCGACGGCGGCCGACGCGGTCATCGCCGCGGCGGGGATGGGGCCGCCCACCACCGCCTCGCTCTCGTCCGCCTGGATGCTCACGAGGCCCCGGTCCTTGATGGCCTGCAACAGCTCGGCGGGGCGGCGGATTTCGGCCAGGCCGTTGATCCGCTCGATCCACAGGCGGAGGACGGTGTCGAGGCGTGGCACGGTGCGGACCAGGGCGGTGAGGGCGTCGTCGCTGATGGGCGTGAGGAATTGCCGCATGGTGGCGCCATCGTCGGCGGGGTCGAAGGAGAACGTGGGCCGGGCGGAGGCGGACGCCTGCGCGAACGGGAGCACGGAGGTGAAGGACTTGAACAGGTTGCCCGTGGCCTCGGTGGAGAAGAACGGGCGGGCCTCGGCCCCGGCGGAGAAATCATACTGCGTGGTGACGGAGGTGATGTTCAACACGAGGGGCGCCTCGTCGTAGCGCACGCGCACGACGTTGCGGAGGAGCTGCTCCTCCTCGACGAGCGAGACGGCGTCGAGGTAGCGTCCGTGCGTCCTCTCCAGCGCGCCCGGCCCGAGCGCGCAGCCTTGCGCCAGCACCGCCGCCAGCAACAGGAACGCGCCGGCCCGCATGAGAGGATCCCCCGAATGAAGATCGGCCGACAGGCGGGGCGGACTTTACCGTGCGTGCGGGTGACGGCAAGGTGGGGCCGCCATAACGTGTGAGGGGGGGCGAAAAGTGGTGAAGTGGCCTCCCCCACGGAGGGTTCTCATGCGCACGCGAATGATCCTGGCCGCCGCCGTCCTGGCCTGCGGCGCGCTGGCTGGCTGGCTGGCGGCGACGGGGCGGCTGTCCCCGGCCCGCGCCGCCGATCCCGCCGAGAAGGCCGGCCCCTACGTGATGGACCGCACCGTCCTGCCCATCAAGGAGCCGCCCGTCGAGGCGATCACCGAGATCGACGCCCGCAAGGCCAAGGCCCCGCCGCGCTTCGAGGTGAAGGCGCCGAAGGGGGCGCCGAACGTCCTCATCATCCTGATCGACGACATGGGCTTCGGGCAGTCCAG
This sequence comes from uncultured Alcaligenaceae bacterium, assembly GCA_964630925.1. Classification (GTDB taxonomy): domain Bacteria; phylum Planctomycetota; class Planctomycetia; order Gemmatales; family Gemmataceae; genus RGDT01. Next base: position 6,722 of record CAZVZK010000113.1, on the reverse strand, counting down.
CGCCTTCGGCGGGCCGGTCCACATGCCGACGTGCGAGAAGCTGGCCAGGGGCGGCCTGCGGTACAACAAGTTCCACACGACGGCGCTCTGCTCGCCGACCCGCGCCGCCCTGCTCTCGGGCCGCAACCACCACGTCTGCAACATGGGCTCGATCACGGAGACGGCCACGGGCTTCCCCGGCCAGACGGGGCAGCGGCCCGACAGCGTGGCGCCCCTGGCGGAGATGCTGCGGCTCAACGGCTACAGCACCGCCGCGTTCGGCAAGTCGCACGAGACCGCCGCCTGGGAGGTCAGCCCGTCCGGCCCGACAAGCCGCTGGCCGACCCGCTCCGGCTTCGACAAGTTCTACGGCTTCATCGGCGGCGAGACGAACCAGTGGGCCCCGGCCATCTACGAGGACATGAGCCGCGTCGAGGTGCCGAAGGATCCGAACTACCACTTCATGACCGACATGACGGACCAGGCCATCAAGTGGACGAAGGCCCAGAAGGCGCTGACGCCGGACAGGCCGTTCTTCACCTACTTCGCGCCGGGGGCGACGCACGCGCCGCACCACGCCCCCAGGAAGTGGATCGACAAGTACAAGGGCAAGTTCGACCACGGCTGGGACAGGCAGCGCGAGATCACCCTCGCCGAGCAGATCAAGCTCGGCGTCGTGCCGAAGGGGACCAAACTCGCCCCCAAGCCGAAGGACATCAAGGACTGGGACAGGCTGAGCGCCGACGAGAAGAAGCTCTTCGCCCGCCAGATGGAGGTCTTCGCCGGCTACGGCGAGTACGCCGACCACGAGATCGGCCGGCTCGTCCAGGCCGTCGAGGACCTCGGCCAGCTCGACGACACGCTCGTCTTCTACATCGTCGGCGACAACGGGGCGAGCGCCGAGGGCACCATGAACGGCCTGTTCAACGAGTCCACCTACTTCAACGGCGTGCCCGAGACCGTCGCCGAGATCCTCAAGCACTACGACGACCTGGGCGGCCCGAATTCCTACGGCCACTACGCCGCCGGCTGGGCCGTGGCCGGCGACACGCCGTTCACCTGGACGAAGCAGGTGGCCGGCAGCTACGGCGGCTGCCGCAACCCGCTGGTCGTCCACTGGCCCAAGGGGATCAAGGGCAAGGGCCAGATCCGCCCGCAGTGGCACCACGTCATCGACATCGCGCCGACCATCCTCGAGGCGTCCGGCCTGCCCGAGCCGAAGGTGGTGAACGGGACGGCGCAGACGCCCATCCAGGGCGTGAGCATGCTCTACTCGTTCAACGACGCCGACGCGAAGGACCGGCACAAGACGCAGTACTTCGAGATCTTCGGCAACCGGGGCATCTACCACGACGGCTGGCTGGCCCACACGGTCCACCGCGCGCCGTGGGAGGGCAAGGTCCGCCACCCGTTGCTCGAGGACGTGTGGGAGCTGTACCACGTCGATGAGGACTTCAGCTCGGCGAATGACGTGGCCGCCAAGAACCCCGGCAAGCTCAAGGAGCTGCAGGCCCTGTTCCTCAAGGAGGCCGTGAAGAATCACGTCTTGCCGCTCGACGACCGCACACTCGAACGGCTCAACGCCGCCCTCGTCGGCAGGCCCGACCTGATGGCCGGCCGCACCTCGCTGACCGTGTACGAGGGCATGATCGGCATGACCGAGAACGTCTTCATCAACACCAAGAACCGCTCGCACACCATCACGGCGGAGGTGACGATCCCCGAGGGCGGCGCGAACGGCGTGATCCTGGCCCAGGCGGGCCGCTTCGGGGGCTGGAGCCTGTACCTGAAGGACGGCAAGCCGATGTACGCCTACAACTACCTCGGCCTGAAGACGTACAAGGTCGCCGCGGGCGAGGCCCTGCCCGCCGGCAAGGCGACCATCCGCTACGAGTTCACCTACGACGGGGGCGGCCCGGGCAAGGGCGGCACCGGCCGGATCCTCGTCAACGGCAAGGGGGCCGCCGAGGGGAAGATCGAACGCACCCAGGGGTTCATCTTCTCCGCCGACGAGGGCGCGGACGTCGGCCAGGACGGCGAGACGCCGGTGACGGGCGACTACAAGGAGCGCGACAACAGGTTCACCGGCAAGATCCACAAGGTCGTCATCTCGCTGAAGTGATCGGGCCAAAGATCGGGGCGTCCCGGGCATGACGTGGCTGCAACGCTACCACCTGAGATGGGCGGTCCGCTGGTCGCTCTGGCTCCCGCCGGTGCTGGCCATCGGGGTCGCGCTCGTCGTCGCCCCGCTCGTCCGCCGCCTCGACGCCGCGACGGGCTGGGTGTGGCTCAACTTCTCCCCGGACGGCGCGCGGGCCGTCCTCGGGGCGTTCACGTCGTCGATGCTGACGTTCGTCGTGTTCGTCGTGTCGTCGCTGCTGATCGTCGTGCAGCTCGCCAGCGCCCAGCTCACGCCGCGGATCATCGCCCGCGTGCTGGCGTCCCCGAGCCTCAAGTGGGTCCTGGGCGTCTTCACCTTCTGCTACACGTACACGATCGCCGTCTCGGGCCGGGTCGAGGAGCCGGCCCCGCAGCTGCCCGTCGCGTTCGCCATCTCCTGCAACCTGGCGTGCCTTGCCCTCTTCTTCTGGTTCGCCCAGGACCTGGGCGCCTCTCTGCGTCCGATCTCCGTCCTCCAGGGGGTGGCCGAGGAGGGCCGCGCCGTGGTCGAGGCCGTCTACCCCGAGCCGTTCGACCCCGCCGAGGGGCCGCCTGGCCGGGCATCACCGCAGGATGGCGAGGCCCCCGTCATCGAACACACGGGGCGTTCCGGCGTCGTGCTGGCCTTCGCCCCCGGCGACATCGTGGCCCTCGCCGGGCGTGCGGACGCGGTGGTCGAGCTGGTGCCGCAGGTCGGCGATTACCTCGCCCGGGGCGACCCGCTGTTCCGCGTCCGCGGCGGCGCCGTCGATGCCGACGCCCTGCGGGCCTGCGTCGCCGTCGGCGCCGAACGCACGCTGGAGCAGGACCCGCGCTTCGCCTTCCGCATCATGGTGGACGTGGCCAGCAAGGCGCTGTCCCCGGCCATCAACGACCCGACGACCGCCGTGCTGGCGCTGGACCAGATCCACGACCTGTTGATGCACGTCGGCAAGCGCCGGCTCGACGCCAGCCGGACACGCGGCCGTGACGGCGAGGTGCGGCTGCACTACGGGACGCCGGACTGGCCCGACTTCGTCACGCTCGCCGTCTCGGAGATCCGCCAGTTCGGGGCGGGCAGCATGCAGGTGGCGAGGCGTCTCCGGGCCATGCTCGATCACCTGCTGCGCGTCCTGCCGGAGGCCCGCAGGCCGGCCCTGCAGCTGGAACGCTCGCTGCTCCAGAACGCCATCGAACGCGCCTTCCCCGACGAGGCCGACCTCGCCCGCGCCAGGGTCGGCGACTTCCAGGGCGTCGGCAGCTCGGAGGCGCCGGAGCCACCGCCACGATCTTGACGATCAGAGGAAGGGGCTCCGGAGAGCTGATGGGGGGACGCGGGCCGCCTATCTCATCCGTGAGCGACCCCGGCCAGGAGAAATCCGCGCTCCGCCGGGCCGCGTTTCACGCTTGAGATGTCGGGAGGCCCGATGGACGCTTCGGACGTGGCCCGGCGGCTGGAGGCGCATCGGTCATGGCTGGGCCTGCTGGCGTGGGCCGGCCTCGCCCCCGCCTTGCGCGGCAAGGTGGACGTGTCCGGCGTCGTGCAGGTGACGCTCGCCGAGGCGTGCCGGTTGGAGACGGACGAGGGTGAGGAGCGTCCGCTGCTGCGCCGGCTGCTGGCGCGGAATCTGGGCGACGAGGTGCGCAAGGCGCGGACGGCCAAGCGTGGCGGCGGGCAGGATGTGGGGTTGGAAGGGGACGTGGCGGACGGGGCCCCGTCGCCGGAGAGCCTGGTGGCGAAGGCGGAGCAGTTGGAGCGTCTGGCGGAGGCGCTGGAGGCGATCCCGGAGGCGCAGCGGCAGGCGGTCACGCTGCACTACCTGGAGGGGCTGCCGGTGGCGGACGCGGCGGCGCGGATGGGCAAGACGACGCCGGCCGCCGCGGGCCTGCTGTTCCGGGGGCTGGAGGCGTTGCGGCGGGCGATGGGGGGTGCGTGATGAGCGGCAGCGATCCGCGTTTCGACGAGATCCTGGCGGCGTGGATGCAGGCCGATGCCTCGGGGCGCGAGGCGTTGCTGGCGGCGCATCCGGAGTATGCGGAACGGCTGCGGCGGTTCGCGGAGAATGAGGCGTGGCTGCGCGGCGCCGTGCGGGGCGACGGGACGCTGGACGCGCCGACGCTGGCCTCCGGGGCGGTCCCGGCGGAGGCCTCGCCTGTGCGGGTGCGTTACGTCGGCGACTACGAGCTGGTGGAGGAGATCGCGCGCGGCGCCTTCGGCGTGGTGTACCGTGCGCGGCAGATCAGCCTGAACCGCCCCGTGGCGTTGAAGATGCTGCTGGCCGGCGACCACGCCGGCCCGGAGCAGGCGCGGCGGTTCCGCTCCGAGGCCGAGGCGGCGGCGAATCTGGACCACCCGAACATCGTGCCGGTCTACGAGGTGGGCGAGCACGAGGGGATGCCCTACTTCTCCATGAAGCTGGTCGAGGGCCGCAGCCTGGCGGCGGCGATGCCCGAGATGAGGGGCGACCCACGGCGGGCGGCGGCCCTGCTGGCGAAGGCGGCGCGGGCGGTCCATCACGCCCACCAGCGCGGCGTCCTGCACAGGGACGTAAAGCCGGCCAACATCCTGCTCGACGGGGCGGGCGAGCTCTACGTGGCCGACTTCGGGCTGGGCCGGCGGCTGGAGGACGCGGCACGGTCGGCGACGGGGATCGTGGGATCGCCGGCGTACATGCCGCCGGAGCAGGCGCGCGAGGAGAAGGGCCTGACGGTGGCGGCGGACGTGTGGTCGCTGGGGGCGGTGCTGTACGAGATGCTGGCGGGCAGGCCCCCGTTCGGCGGGGCGAACGTGCTGGAGGTGTTGCGGGCGGTGGTGGGCGAGGAGCCGGCCAAGGTCGAGGGTGACCTGGGCGTGGTGGCGCTGACGTGCCTGGAGAAGGAGCCGGCTAAGCGCTACGCCTCGGCGGCGGAGCTGGCCGACGAGCTGGAGCGCTGGCTGCGCGGCGAGCCGATCCTGGCGAGGTCGGCGGGCCCGGCCGAGCGGCTGTGGCGGTGGGCGCGGCGTGAGCCGGTGACGGCGTCCCTGGTGTCCGCGGTGGCGGGGGTGCTGGTGGTCGGGACGGCGGTGGCCTGGGGCCTGGCCGCCTGGGCGCTGGGCGAGAAGGGCCGGGCCAACCAGGAGGCCCTGGCGGCACGGAAGGCGGAGCGGGAGGCGGACGAGAACGGGCGCCAGGCCACGGCCAACGCGGCCCTGGCGAAGACCAAGGCCGACGCGGCCACCCGACAGGCCCTCCTCTCCGATTCGGCCCGACACTCTAGCGACATCAGCCTGGGGATCAGGGCCTGGGAGTCGAACGGCCTCGAGGAGGCGGAGCAGCTGCTGGCCAGGATGCCTGCCCCCTTCCGGCAGTCCTGGGAGACGAGGCACCTGCAGGCCCGCTGCCTCCGCAAGTCGCTGCCCCTGCTCGGACACAGGCACCAGATCACCGCCGTGGCCTTCAGCCCCGACGGCAGTCGCATCGCCACGGCCAGCAACGACAGAGCCGTGAGGGTCTGGGACGCGGTAACGGGGAGGTGCGTCCTCACTTTGCAGGGACGGAGGAAAATACGGCGATGCGTCGTGTACAGCCCGGACGGCAAGCACATCATCGCGGGGGACGACAGCATCGTGCGCATCTACGACGCCGTGACCGGGGAGGTTTTCCGCTCGCTGGAGGGGGGCGAGGATGGGTGGTTCTTCAAGTGCGTGGCCGTGAGCCCCGACGGCAGCCGCATCGTCGGCGGCAGCCTGGCCACTGAAGGGGGCACCTTGCTCGTCTGGGATGCGCACACCGGGAAGATCCTGCACAGGCTGCTGCGCGAGAGCGTCCTTTGCGTGGCGTTTAGCCCCGACGGCCTACGCATCGCCAGCGCCGGTGTGGATGGCGCGCTCAGGGTCTGGGATTCGGCGACGGGCAAGCAACTGTTGTGCGTCGAGAGGGAGTTCCGTACGCGGAAGGGCAGATCGGCGTCTTTCACTGTCGATTGCCTGGCGTTCAGCCCGGACGGCACCCGCATCGCAACCGGTGGCGGGACGTGGACGAGCCATGACACGATGAGGTATCGCATGGCGTTTGTCAGCGGCGAGCTGAAGGTGAGGGACGCCCGGACCGGTCGGGTGCTGACGACGATCTTCGAGGATGACGCCGCCGGGGTCTCCTGCGTGGCGTTCAGCCCGGACGGCAGGCGCATCGCCAGCGCGAGCGATCTGACCCAAGAGCTGTTCGGGAGCTGGGACGCGCAAGCCATCCCGGACACTTCCCTGAAGGTGTGGGACGTCCAGACGGGCGAGCAGATTCAGGCCCTCACCGGGCACAAGTTCGGCGTCACCGGCGTGGCGTTCAGCCCCGACGGCCAGCGCCTCGTGAGCGGCAGCAAGGACTTCACGGCGAGGGTCTGGGACCTCCGGGCCACCCCGGAGCGGATCGCCTTCCGTGGGCACGACGCAGGCGTCCTCTGCGTGGCCCACAGCCCGGACGGATCGCGCATCGCCAGCGGCGGCAAGGACGGGGCGGTGATGGTTTGGGACGCCGGGACGGGCAGGGTACTGCTGTCCCTGGGCGAGCCCAGGAGCCAGCCCTTCCAAGGTGACTTACCACCGTTAGCTGCCGTCCTTGAGCTTGCGG
>CAZVZK010000112.1:0-31905 GCA_964630925.1 uncultured Alcaligenaceae bacterium | reverse complement strand
CGCCCCACCCGGCCATCCCACCTGTCTACTTCCGTCTCATTCCCACACCCGGCTGTACGGGACCGAAGAGGGAAAAGACAAGAAGAGAAGCAGAAGACTATTGGCCTTTGTTTTCTACCTCTCTTCTTGCTTCCTCTGTGCTTGCTCTGTGATCTCTGTGCCTCCGTGGTGAATCCTCATCTTCTGCCCCGAAGCCGAAACGGTTCCGCCCCCGCGGGCCCGTGCCGGCGGAGGCGGAGGAGAGGTTGTCTTGGAGAGGAGGCCGGGGCGGCGGTCAGGCGCTGGTGGCCGTCTGGGTGCCCTGCAGCTCACGGTCCTTGCGGAGCATCTCGTCGATGGTGACCGGGTGCCACCCGGACTGACGGTGCTCCGCCGGCACGTAGTTCTCGCGGGCCCAACGCCGCAGGCGCAGCTCTTCGATGAAATCCAGCTCCGTCTCAACGCTGGTCGGCATGGCCACGAACCTCACTAACACGCACAGGGGCGCACCGGCTGGAGTGCCGGCCACCCCCCACTGATCCCCCGATAAACACCATCGGGTGTGATTGCACTATAGGACGGCGAAAACGCCCGGCAAGGGGCGAAATTCCACCCCCGCCGCTTTTTCGCCGGCGAGGAAACATCATCGGCCAGGACGCCCTCACGGTCAGCGCCAGATCGCCCGGATTGACAGCAAACGCCGGCGCCGGCGCCCGCACGCCTCGCCCAGCCGGCATCACCGCACCCCGAGCAGGGTCTTCACCCCGGCCCCACGCCCTCCTTGGACGTCTCGTCCCCGGCCGGAAGCGCCTCAAGCGAGGGGCGAGGCGGCAACCCCATCGCCGCTTGAAAGCCCTGCCCCGCGCCGTGACATACATTGTCAGGAGGAGGCACGATGGGGACGACACGCCAGGGGCATCCGACTCGCGGCCAGCTCCGCGACTTCGCGCACGGCCGCGGCAGCGCCGCCGACCGCGCCCGCGTCGAGTCGCATGTCTCGACCTGCGACAACTGCGCCGCCCTCCTCGGCACCGTCCCCGACGACACCCTCATGGGCCGCCTCCGCGACTCCGGCACCGTCGGCCCCGCCGGCGGCGACACCGGGCCGCACGCCCCCGGCGTCCCGTCCGCCGAGATGCCCCCGGAATTGATCGACCACCCGCGTTACCGCCTCACGCGCCGCCTCGGCTCCGGCGGCATGGGCGTCGTCTTCCACGCCGTCCACCGCCTGATGGAGCGCGAGGTCGCCCTCAAGGTCATCTCCGCCCCTCTCATGCGCCACCCCGCCGTCGTCGAGCGCTTCAAGAAGGAGTTCGTCGCCGTCGGTAAGTTGAACCACCCGCACATCGTCGCCGCCCACGACGCCGAGCAGGTCGGCGGGCTGTACTTCCTCGTCATGGAGTACGTGGACGGCGTCAGCCTCGACCGCTTCGTGAAGAAGAACGGCCCGCTGTCCGCCGCCGTCGCCTGCCTGTTCATCCGCCAGGCCGCCCAGGCGTTGCAGCACGCGCACGAGCAGGGCCTCGTCCACCGCGACATCAAGCCGCAGAACCTGATGGTCACGCGCAAGGGCCACATCAAGGTCCTCGACTTCGGGCTGGCCCGCGTGGCCGAGGAGGCCGCCCGCCCCGCCGCCGGCGCACGCCCGCTGACGGCCATCGGCACGGTCCTGGGCACGCCGGACTACATCGCCCCCGAGCAGGTGGGCGACTCACACGCGGTGGACATCCGCGCCGACATCTACTCCCTCGGCTGCACCCTCTACTTCCTCCTCACGGGCCGCCCGCCGTTCCCCGAGGGCTCGGCCCTGGAGAAGGCGTTGTCGCACGTCGAGGGCAGCCCGGAGCCGCTGCGTGTGCTGCGGCCCGAGATGCCGCCCGAGCTGGCGGCCGTGATCGAAAAGATGATGGCGAAGAAGCCGGACGCCCGCTTCGCCACCCCGGGCGAGGTGGCGGCCGCGCTCACGCCGTTCGCCAAGCAGCCCGCCGGCGAGGCGGCACGCCCCGCGCCGCCACCCCCCGCGCCGCCACCCCCGCCACCGCCGCCTGCGGATCTGGCGCCGACGCCGTCGGCCAAGGCGCCTCCGCCGCGGAGGCGCCTGCCCGTGGGACGCTGGCGTCTGTTCGCCGCCATCGCAGCGGGCGTGGCCTTTCTGGGCGTCGTGATCGGCGTCATCCTGGCGCGGATGGGGACGCCGACGCCGGGCGGGACGGCGGGGCCGGGCGGGCCGAAGCCGCGCATCCTGATCGTGCTGCCCTACAACAGGTTCTACGCACCCGATTACCGGAATCTGATGCACGGCCTGGCCGGTCAGGCCGAAGTCACAGTCGCCTCCTGGAACACGGGCCCGCTCATCCCGGTCGATGGTACAGAGGAGGTGAAGGCCACCGTGCGCGTCAGTGCTTCGCTGGCGTCACAGTTCGACGCGGTCATCTTCTCCGGTGGACCGAAGGTGGAAGAGCTGTCGGGCGCGAAATTGGAGGAGGCCCGCCGTCTGTTGGAAGGGATGCTGGCCTTGAAGAAGCCCGTCGCGGGGCTGTGCGGTGGATCGGCGGTCCTTGCGAAGGCAGGCATATTGAAAGATAAGCAGGCGACAGGTTACCCCGACTTGCACTGGGTGCTGAAGTCTCACGGGGCCAAGGTAAGCGGCAAGTCGTTTGAGTGGGACGGCGACATCATGACCGGGCGCGACTCCGCGGCCACCGGCGAGTTGGCCGAGGCGATCCTCCGCCGCCTGCGGGCGCCGCGGTGAGCGTCAGACACGCCCCTGCCACACGGACGGATCGGGCGACGTGTGGAAGACCGACACGACCAGCAATTCGCCGCCGTCCTCGCGATACAGGATTGATGTCCGGGAGCCGCATCACCCGCCCTTCCGCACGTCCTTGGAGACGATGGCGTACATGGCCGGCGTGGCGGCGATGCCCTGGATGGCGGCGCGGACCGCCGCGACGAAGTCAGCGCCGAGGCCCGCCTTCTGACGCTCGTACCAGTCGGCGGCGTCATCGAACTCCCGCTGGGCGTCGGGCAGGAGGCGCACCGGTAGGCTCATCGCCGCAGCCTCGCGAGCGCGGCGGCGTCCGCCTGCTCCCAGGGGACGGCGGCGCCGGGGTCGGCCTCGTGGGCCGCCAGCCGACGGTCGATCTCACGCCTCATCGCCTCGCTCGGCGCGTCCGCCGCCTCCGCCGCGAGGCTCTCCCGGATCTCGTGCATGAGGGCGATCCGCTCGGCGGGAGGCAGGCGGCCGATCCCCAGGTCCTTCATCGTGGCGGCCATGTCTCCCTCCTCGCCGTATCGTACCCGCCCGCGCGGGCCGGCGCTACCCCGCCTCGCCGGCCCGCCTCGTCGCCACCAGCGCCTTCTCCACCACCACGCCCTCCGCCGGACGCCACAGCCCCGGCAGCAAGGTCGCCAGGACCACCCGGTCCTCCGACACCGCCTTGCCCGAGCCGCGCTCGTGTCGGTCCGAGTCCACGGCCTGCCCCGGCCTGGCCCAGAACAGCCGCACCGCCGGCCACGAGTGCAACAGCGCGTCCAGCACCGACAGCGACTCCTTGAGCGCCGCCTCCGCCGCCACCCCTGGCGCCCCCGTCAGCCGATACCCCGCCTGCCGCGCCAGGGTCTTCGCCAGGCTCCCGCCGATGAGAGGCCGCACGCGCTCGCACAGCGCCGGGCGGTCGGCCTCGACGTTGCGCACCAGCCCCTCGACCAGCGTCCGCTGGCCCCGGCGCAGCACCTGCTCCGACAGCATCAGCAGGTAGTCGCGCGTCTCGCCCTTCTTGGCGTCCTCGTGCAGGATCATCGCCAGCGCCGGCAGCGTCTCGCCTCGCAGCGCCCGGTACGCCGCCGTGGCGTCCGCCGGCAACGCCGGCAGACGCCACGGCGGGATCGGCACCGACGCCAGGGCGTCGAGCAATTCGCGGGCGTGCTCGCGCTGCCTCTTCTGCTTGCGACGGCCACGCCGGATCCTGGCCGCGAGGAGCGCCATCTGCCTGCCGGCGTCGCGCAGGGCGTCATGCGCCAGGTCGGCGGTGAGGCGGGTGTCCGGGTGCAGCCGGGCGATCTGCTCCAGCCGCCCCGCCACCTCGTCCAGCGGCTTCGCCGGCCCCGCGGCCTGGTTCGTCCGGACCTCGCTCATGATCCCCCCCCTCGCGTGTCCGCCTTTCCCCTCTGCATCTTACCCCGCCCCGACGCCACAAGCAATCGCCATGCCGGCCCGCGCCGCGTATCCTTGCCCCTGTCAGCCCACCCGGAGGGATCACCCGTGTTCACCCGCCGCGCCTTCCTCGCCACCCTCGGAGCCGCGACAGCCGCCGGCGCCATCGAGCCGTTCAAGCGCGAGGGCAAGCCCCGCCTCACCGCCAGCCTCGCCGCCTACAGCTACAACCGCTTCCTCGCCCTCCGCGGCAAGGTCAAGCCGACGATGACCCTCGAGGAGTTCATCGACGAGGCCGCCGGGATGGAGCTGCCCGCCGTCGAGCTGACCGCGTACTACTTCCGCGAGACGACGAAGGAGCACCTCGACGACATCAAGGCGCGGTGCGCGAAGCACCGCCTTGCGGTCAGCGGGACCGCCGTCGGCAACGACTTCTGCTGGCCCGACAAGATGAAACTCGATGAGCAGATGAAGTCCGTCAAGGCGTGGGTTGAACACACCGCCCGGCTCGGCGGCAAGACGATGCGGATCTTCGCCGGGAGCGTCAAGAAGGGCGACACCGAGGAGAAGGCCCGCGGACGCGCCATCGAGAAGATCCAGGAGGCGTGCGACTTCGCCGCCAGGCACGAGGTGACCCTGGCTTTGGAGAACCACGGCGGCATCACCGGCACGGCGGAGCAGCTCCTCGCGCTCGTCAAGCCGATCAAGAGCAAGTGGTTCGGCGTGAACCTCGACACGGGCAACTTCCACACCGCCGACCCCTACGCCGACATGGCCAAGGCCGCCCCCTACGCCGTGGTGGTGCAGCTCAAGACGGAGGTCTTCCCCGGCAACAAGCGCACCGACGCCGACCTGGGCAAGGTGGTGGGCATCCTGCGGGATGTCAACTATCAGGGCTACGTCGCGCTGGAGTACGAGGCCAAGGAGGACCCGAAGACCGCCGTCCCGAAGTGGGTCAAGGAGCTGAAGAAGGCGCTGGCATCGTAGGACGCATGAGACGCCTGGGACGCCTATTCCGGTAGGCGTCCCAGGCGTCGTAAGTGCCCTATCGCTTCTCCGTCACGCGGCGCGTCGCAGCGGCAGGCGTGCCGCGCATCGGCACAGCATCACCGCGCCCGCCCGCACCCGCAGCTCGGCCCCGCACCGGGGGCAACGAGCCTTCCGCACCTTCTCACGCTTGGCCCTCATGCCGCACTCCCTTCTCTCTGTTCCGGGTCGTCGAACAGCGGCAGACGTAGACGCGCCCGCCGCGCCAGCCGCCTCAGATTCGCCTCCCATGCCGGCGTCCAGCCGCGCCGCCGCGTGTACAGCACCCGGATCGCCTCCCTCGACCCACACCGGGGGCACAGCCCCCATTTGTCCCGCTCCGCGGGACGCTCGCAATGCTCGCAGCGCGTCATCGACGCCTCTCTCTCAACCCATGTATTAGTGTACACTAGTCCAGCACGAGTTACAAGGGCCGCATCGCCGATTTCGCGAAGGAATCGGCGAGTTTGCGGCGGGCGCCGGGATCATCGGCAAACGCGGACAGGGCGATGGTGATCAGTAGGCGCACGCGGGGGTCATCGAGCGACATGTCGGGGATGGCGCCGGCCGGGCGGGCCGGGGTGGTCCACGCGGGCGCGTCCCTGTTGGGGCTGCTCTTGAGCCAGTCGAGCGGCTTGCCGGAGCGCACCTCGGTCTCGGCGGTGAGGCGGGCCTGGGCCGCGGCGGTGCGGACGGCGGCGGCCAGGTCGCGGACGGCCTTGCCGGCGCGGGGCAGGTCGGCACGCCGCATCCAGGCGAGGAACACGTCGCGCGGGACGCCGGCGGCCTCGGCGGCCACCTCGGGGTGCCCGCCGGCGCGGACGAAGGCGGCGATGTCGTTGGTGATCTTGGCGGTGGGGTTGGATGCAGACATGGTCATTCCGCGAGGAGGGCCCGCGCCAGGCGAGGGGGCAGCGCCTCGCCGACGTACTCCCAGCCCGTGGTCAGGCGGGTGTCGGCGTGGCGGAGGCGGGCGAAACGCCCCTTGCCGGGGCGGGCGAGGGAGGGGGCGCGGGCGAGGCGCCAGTGGGGCGAACGTGAGCGGGCCTTCTTGAAGCCGGGGTGCGTGGTGGTCGAGCGGGCAGCGTAGCCGAGGCCCTTCCACATCGACGCGATGAGGTCGGACAGGGCGGAGCCGATGCCGACGCCCTGGAAGTCGGGCAGGACGACGGTGCGGTGTTCGCGGCGGGCGAGCGGCCCGGCGCCGACGAACGGCATCCACGCCGAGAAGGCGACGGGGCGTGTCTCCCAGGTGGCGAGGAAGCAGACGGAGCCGGAGCCGAGGGCGCCGCTCAGATAGTGATGCGGTGCGAAGAGGCGCCATGCCTGAGAGCCGCAGCGCGCGACTTCGAGGGTGATCGGAGGGCGGCGTTGAAGCGACCTCCAGGTAAATGTCCCCTCGGCGGGCCGCAGCACCCAGTCGGGCTGGAGCCAGTCCTCCACGTCGTCGTGGCAGCTCACGGCCACGAAGCGGAGGTCGCGGCCGCGGACGGCCTTCGCCACGGCGGCGCTGCCGATCTTCGCCACGGTGCGATCGACGACGGAGGTGTACTCGTCGAAGACGGCGGTCTCGCCGGCGTGGCAGGACGCGAGCAGGCGGGCGAGGTCGCAGCGGAAGCGCTGGCCGGTGGACAGGACGTGGTAGGGGCGGAGCCAGGCGGGCGGGGAGGAGAAGCCGACCGCCCCCAGCAGCCCGGTGATGTCCTTGACGGGGTGCCTGTCGGGGAAGCCGTCGAGGACGCATTGGGAGAAAGGCCAGTCGGTCATCTGGTCGAGCCAGAGGCAGCCGCCGACAAAGACGTGGCGGGCGATGGTGGACTTGCCGCAGCCGGAGGGGCCGGTGATCAGGCCGATCTTCCAGGGGTGGGCGGAGAGGGGGATGTCGATGTCCCACTCGACGGATGAGGACTTCTCGGGGACGAGGTCGAAGAGGCCGCGCACTTGCAGGACACGCGGGGTCTCGTCGATGGGGGTGCTGACGCGGAGGTGCATGGTTGTGGTCCCAGCGGCGGGTGGCAAATAGGTTGAGGCGGGTGGAACGCTCATCCGAAAGCGAGGTGCCTGATGCGGGCGCTCATGCCGTTGCTGTCCGGGCTGTTGCTGTTGGGGGCGGGACAAGCGAGCGCGCAGAAGGACGACAAGAAAGGTGGGCCGCCCAAGGAGATCAAGCTTCCACTGCCAGATGACCTCGTCAAGGCGTGGGTGAAGGCCGGGGCCGTGGCAGGTTGGATGGGGCCACTCGAAATCACCGGACACCCGTTCTTTCTCACGACCAGCGAGGGCCTGGACGTGACGCAGGCGACGCCGGGCTTCCGTTTCAAGGAATGGCGAGCAGGGGTGATCCCGAAACTGCCGGCCCCGGCGAGACCGTTCGGGATCGACCTGAACTTCACGGACGTACCGGACGCGGGCATGAAGGAGTTGTCCGCCCTAAAGGGCCTCACCCAGCTCTTCCTGTGCAACACGAAGCTGACGGACGTGGGCCTGAAGCACCTCGCGCCGGTGAGGGGCCTGACGCACCTCCATTTGGGCGGGACAACGGTGACGGACGCAGGCCTGAAGGGGCTGGCCGAGTTCAAGAAACTCACGCACCTCCGCCTGAATTCCACGGGCCTGACGGACACTGGGCTGAAGAGTTTGGCCGCACTGAAGGGCCTCACGCTCCTTGAGGTGGGCGGCACGAAAGTCACCGGTGGGGGACTGAAACACCTGGCCGGCATAAAGGGGCTTGCGCAACTCGACCTCGCCGGCACCGGCGTGGTGGATGCCGGCCTGGAACACGTCGCAGGACTGAAGGCCCTCACCCAGCTCAGCCTGGGCAGCACAAAGATAACAGATCGAGGACTGAAGCACCTCGCAGGGCTAAAAGGCCTCACCCTCCTCGACCTGTCTGATACCAAGGTTTCGGACGCTGGCATGAAGGATCTGGCCGGGCTGAAGAGTCTCAAGCTGATCTCCCTGATCTTCACGGGCGTGACAGATGAGGGGAGGAAGAAGTTGCAGCGGGCGTTGCCGGGTTGCCAGATCGATGGCTGACGCGATCCGGCAGGAGGAGACGTTGGCACGGCCCGGACGTGGGCCGTTATCACGACATCACCGCCTTGCACTCCAGGCCGTGTTGCTGGCAGATCCGCAGCGCCTCCGCCTGCGCCTTCTCGTCGGCGCACTCCACGATCACCAGCCAGCGGTCCGGCGGCTCCTCCTTCGCCTCCTTCCCCTTCCGCCTCGCCTGCGCCATCGCACGCTCGGCGGCCCGCTGGCCGTCGGCCACCGACGCCCACAGGTTCGCCAGCGCGTCGCAGCCCGTGCTGACCGACTCGCGCAGACGCGCCAGCACGCCGTCGTCGTAGCCGGACAGCGTCGCCATCGGGTCCAGCGACAGCAGCAGCTTCCTCGCCTCGGCGTCGTCCACGTCGAGGATCTCCACCGTCACCTCGCCGCCCGCCAGCTCCTCGCGGCGCAGGTGGCCGTCGATCAGCGTGAGCGGGGCGTCGGCGCCGAGATGCCGATGCCGGTCGGCGACGTAGGCCAGCGTGGACCGTGCGAAGCCGACCTCGCCCAGCAGCGCCCGCAGCGCCTCACGCTGGGCCGTCCCGTGCAGCCGGGCGTTCAGCTCGTGCGGCAGCAGGTCCGACGCCCTCACGGTGCGGTGGCCGACGATGCGGTTGCGGATGGCGTCCATCACTTCTTCTCCTTGCCGTCCCAGCCGAACCGCGACAGGTCGAGCAGCGGATGGGCCATCGCGGCGCCGTCCTCGACGGCCAGGCCCTTGCCGGGCCGCAGCTCGACGGCACGCACCGACGAGCCGCCGAACATCGTCGCGCGCCGCCCGATGGAGCGGGTGCAGCACACCACGGCGATCAGCTCGCCCGTGTCCTTGCGGAAGATGCCGCCGCCCGAGTCGCCGCTCGACACGCTCAGGCTCATCGACAGCTGCCGGTCGCGCGACTCGCCGGCCAGCACCTGGCCCTCCTCGACGTTGCCGGGCCGGTCGATGCCGTAGCCCGCGTGCCAGATGGCGGTGCCCGGCCCGGGCGCCTTGGCGGCCAGGTTGGCGAACGCCAATGCGGCGTGCGTCTCATCGGTCACGAGCCAGGCGAGGTCGCTGCCCGGCTCGCGGGCCGCCAGGGTGACGGCCAGGGTGCGGCCGTCGGGCATCGCCACCTTGCCCCTCGTCACGCGGCCGGGGAGGCAGTGGGACGCGGTGAGGATGTCCCACTTGCCGTCGGCGCGGCGCGGGCCGATGACGGTGCAGGTGCAGCCCGCCGTCCCCATCGTGAGGCGGCCCAGGGCGGCCTTCGGCTCGGGCTTCGGCAACGGCTTCTCGCCGGGTGGCTTCTCGGCGGGCGGCGGGGTGTCGTCGATCTTCTCGATCTTGAGGACGATGCGGTAGGTCTGGGCGGTGGCGGAGCAGGCGAGCATCAGGGCGGCGAGGGCGGCGAGGCGGAGGCGGAACATGCGATCTCTCACAGGTCGTTGGTGGGCCAGGTGGTGGTTTGGCGGACGAGGAGGACTTCCTTGTGGTCGAGCGAGGTGCCGAGGGCGACGCGGCGGACGAGGACGACGCGGTACATCACGTTCGAGGTCTTGTCGGGGATGTACACCTTGTCGCTCGTGCCCCCGTAGGTGAGGGAGCCGGGCGTGTACTGGTCGCGGATGTCCGTCGTCGCCGGGACGAGCAGGATGTGGGTGAAGTTGGGGGTCGTGAGCGTGGACCGCCCCTTCGGCGCGAAGTAGCAGGCGACGCCGGCCACGTCGGGGGCGGCGGGCGGGCTGTTGCCGGAGCGGTAGATGTCGCAGGTGGTGTTGGTCGCGGGGAGCGTCATCGGTCTTTCCTCCATCGGGGGGCGAGATGTCCCCCGTCAGCCGCGTAGCGCTTCGCTGGCGGCTTTCCCCCTAAACCCTCCGGGCGCGGTAGGTGAGGAGCAGCGCCTGCACACGGAGCGGCGGCCCGGCCTCGGGCATCTGGAACGTCTGCGAGAGCTGCCCGGCGAGCGCCTGTGAGGCGAGGGCGGGGTCACGGCGGCAGGCGGCGAACAGCTCGGCGGCCCACAGGCAGACGGCCTGCTGCACCGCCTCCGGCACCGTGGAGTAGCCGGCGGTGTACTGGACGCGCCACGCCTGGGCGCCGCCGCCCCAGCCGCACGGCCGCTCCAGCCAGCCGCTGGGCGCCCACAGGTAATCCGCCAGCTCCTCGACGTGGAGGCGGAAGCCGGCCCACACGCCGGCGCAGGCGAGCGCGCCGGCAGAGCGGTCGGCGTCGTCCGGCGTCGGGACGAACAGGTCCAGCGCCGGCCACGAGGCGTAGCCGGCGAGGGCGCGGCCCTGCCAGCCGTTGCCGAGCGCGTTGATCGCCGACGCGACGGCGGAGAGGGTAACATTCGACGCCCATGTGATCGACGTGTCGAGCGTGCGGACGCCGGAGGCGACGCGGACCAGCTCCAGGCCGGTGCGGGTGACGGCGGCGCGGGCCTGCTGGGCCGTGGTGTTGGTGACCTCCAGCACGGCGAGCGGGCAGCCGCGGACGGAGGCGACGGCCTGCACGGGGTACTGGCGGAGGACGAGGCGCTCGGCGTAGGTGCCGTCGTGGATCTCGTCGTATTCGCGGAGGGCGAAGCCTCTGCCGCACCAGGCGCGGACGCCGTCGGAGCAGGCGGCGAGGAGGCCCTCGAGGAGGCGGTCGTCGGAAGACGAGGAGCCGGCGGCGGCGAGGCGCAGCCGCTCCAGTGAGGAGAGGTTCTGTGTCACGCCGTCACCTCCTGGCGGAGGTCGAGGGTGCCGTCGGCCAGCGTCGCCTTGTTGCCGGCGTCGGTCCGCCGCGCGTCCCAGACGTAGCGGCCCACGGCGAGGGCGGCGGTGTCGGCGCTGGCGAGGGTGACGCGGAAGCGTCCGCGCGGGCCGTCGATGATGCTGGCGGATTTGGTGACCTGCACGGAGCCGCCCAGGCTGTCGGCGATCTTGAGGCTGATCGTCCATCCGGTCACGTCGGACGGCGGGGTCATCTGGAAGTCGAGGGTGAGGTCCTCGCCCCGGAAGAACGACAGGTGGCTGGTGATCGACACGTCGGCGGCCTCGATGAGGTGTTGGCTGAGTGGACGCGCCCGGCACACGACGGACGGGCGCGACGCGGGCAGGAGGGGTGATAGACGCGACGCGGCGAGGGCGGGGGCGGTGCGGCGCGAGGCGAGCAGGAACGGCATGGCGGACGACGCCTCCAGGGCGTGACGTGGCAGAGGTGAAGCGAGCAGGTGTCGGCGGGGCGGCCGCAGGGCAGCGACGACGCCGCCGAGGGACCAGTCGAAGAGGAGGAGGTGGGCGATCATCGGAGGAGGGAGAAGGAGACGGAGTAGGTGAAGGAGTTGCCGGTGTCGTGGACGACGGAGACGCGCCAGGTGCGCGGCAGGCCGCCGCCGACGCGCTGGATCATGTAGCCCGCCGTCGCGGCCGTGCCGCCGGACGCGCCGGGGGAGACCTCCATGCCCAGCCCGCCGGTGAAGCCCGCGCCGGCGCCGGCGGGGGTGGCGTTGAGGGTGACCCAGGCCGACGCCGCCGGGTCCCAGCCCTGGATGTGGACGAGGATGGTGCCGCCCGCGCCCGCGCCGGTGACGTTGAGCCAGACGATGACGCCGCGGTGCCCCCGGTTCGTCTGCGCCGCCGAGCTGGTGGTCGAGGTGCGGGCGGCGGAGGCGAGCAGCGACGCCTCCTGGTTGGCGGGCTCGCGGTCCCAGCCGGAGACGCCGTCCCACAGCATGCCGAAGGCGCCGACGGCGGGGGCGGTGGGCGTGGAGGCGTTGTCGGCGAGGGCGGCCGCCGCCGGAAGTTCGGTGTCCACGCCGAGGGTGGCGGCGATGCTGACCGGCTGCGTCGCCTGCCAGAACGTCCCGCTGACCGGCACGGCGGCCGCCCGCAACTGGGCGTCGGTCAGAGGGCCGGAGACGGGCTGGGTGGCCTGCCAGAAGGTGCCGGTGACGGCGACGGTGCCGGACACGGGGACGGGCGTGGCGCGGAGCTGGGCGTCGGTGAGCGGCCCGGTGACGGCGAGGGAGGCGTTCTGGACGGAGACGGGCAGGCCCGCGCCGGTATCGACGCGGGTGTAAGGCCCGTCGGCCGGACCGAAGACGAGGTAGCAGGCCGGGAGGAAGTGGGTTACTCCACCTTGGGGGAAGGTGTCACCGGCCAGGTTCGTGCCGCCGGAGCCGGGGTTGGTCGTGGCGTGGTCGAAGGTCTCGGGCATGGCTCTCAGCTATCAGCTGTCAGCTATCAGCAAGACAGCCTCGGTTGAAGGTGAGGGGAGGAAGGGCGAAACACATGTCGGCCGGTCTTGTTTGTTGCTGACGGCTGATAGCTGAAAGCTGACAGCTACGTGACGATCTGCGCGACGGTGGACGCCTTGTCGTCGGATGCCGGGCCGATACGCGGCGACAGGCCCAGGGCGATGCAGGCGAGGACGTTGGCGTGGGCGGAGCCGGTGACCAGCAGGCGGGCGTAACGCTCGCCGGCGGTCATCTCCTCGGCCTTGAGGTTGAACAGCACCTGCTTGTTGTCGTCGGTGTCGGCGAGGGCGGTCATGGCCTTGCCGGTGAGGTCCGTCGGAGAGGCGAAGTTGCTGACGCTGTCCTCCTGCAGCTTGGCGGTGACGCTGCCGCCGGCGGGGATGGCGCCGGCCTGGAGGATGAACAGCGCCTCGTGGAACTTGCTCATGTCGATGGAGGCGCTGATGGTGGTGTTGTTGACCGTCTGCGGGTCGCCCGCGCCGGTGACGGTGACACGTTCGGAGGGTTGGCTGGACATGGGGTCTCCGGGAGTGCAAAGTGCAAAGTGCAGAGTCCAGAGCGAAGAAGGCAGAGCGAGTCAACAGTGCTTGCATTTTGCACTCTGCACTTTGCGCTCTGCACTCCATGATGGATCAGCCGGCGGCGAGGGCGACGAACGGCGCCAGGGTGTTGGTGGCGTCGGACAGGGTGACCTTGTCGCGCAGCCAGGGCTGACCCGCCACACGCGACACGAAGCGCCACACCGACTGGTTGCTCAGGAAGGCGACGTGGTCGCTGAAGGCGATCTCCAACTGCTGGCGGTCGCCGATCAGGTAGTGGGCGAGGTCCATCAGCAGGATGTCGCCGGCCGTGTTGAGCGCGGGTAACTTCTCGCTGACCACCACGTCGTGGCCCAGGATCTGCCAGCGCGGCTTGCCCGTCACGTCGTTGCCGAGGAAGATCACGTTGTCGCCGCCCGTCATCGTCAGCAGCTTGACCAGCACCGTCGGGTGGACGGCCCAGATGATGCTCTGCATGTTGCCGCCGGGCAGGAGGCGGCCGTACATGCCGGCCACGTCCGCCAGGGCCACGGCGCTGGCGCCCGAGCGGGTGACGGAGATCAGGCCCGGCCAGGAGAGGATGCCCAGCGGCTTGCCGACGCCGTTGCCGCGGAGGAAGGCGTGGTCCTCGTACCAGGCGATGGCGCGGCTGAAGAGCTGCATCAGGAGGGCGTCGAGGCCGACGGCCTGGGCGTCGGCCAGCAGCGTGTTGCTGACCTTCGAGTAGCCGGACAGCTCGTAGTTGGTGAGCTTGACCTGCTTGAGTGTCGGCTCGGTCTCGTTGACGCTGGAGGCCTCCTCGGTCCACCGCGCGACGACGCCGCCGAGGAAGGCGGTGTCGCCGGACGCCGGCGCGGTGGTCACGTCGATGGCCGGCACCTCCATCTCGCGGGACGCCATCGGGATGACGGTGGCCCGCGGGCGGACGACGCTCTTCTCGGCGACGAGGGCCATCAGCTTGGAGTGGAACTCCGTGGGCACGAGGTAGCCGCCGGTGGTGCCGGTCTGGGTGGACATGGCCGCCTTGGTGGAGGCGTCCTCCCACTCGACGAAGCGGCTGCCCATGTCGTCCAGCGTCTTGCGGTCGCCGTGGCGGACGGCGAGGAGGAAGCGGCCGAAGGAGCGCTGGGTGTCGCCGCCGTTGCCCGGCCCGAAGATGGCGGGGAGGGAGTGGCGGCGCGAGAGGGACTGGGCGGAGGCGAATTGCTTGAGGGCGGAATCGACGGCGGACTGGACCTGGCCGGCGAGGCCGGCGGAGGCGCGTCCGAGGGCCTCCTGGACGAGGGGGGTGATGGGGTCGTCGGTGACGGCGGAGGCGGAGCCGGCGGCGATGAGGGTCCTGGCGTCGGCCTCGGCCAGGTCGAGGCGTTCGCCGGCCTGACGGCCGAGGAGGTCGCGGGTGAGCTGAACGAACATCGTGGGAGCGTCTCGCGGGGGATGTGTCCGGGCCGGCGCGGCGGGAGGGAGCGGGGTGGGGTGGCACCTCCCGCCGCGCCACCTGGGGCCGATCCCCAGGACGCGAGGGAATGTACCTGGACGTGCGGCCAGTTAGAATAGCATTTTGAGCGTCAATGAACGAAGTCGCCGAGATTCATCGAGATTCATCGAAAGGGCCACGCCGTCACCGCCAGTCGCCGGAGTGCTGCCACTCCGCCAGGGGAGTGGGGGTGGGGACGCTCCTTCATCTTGGTGCCGCGCGGTTCAGTTCACCGGAGGGGAAGGCTCATGGGGACGAGTGGCTGTCACGTCGATGGGCGGGAAGACGGCCATGAAGACGGAGGCGTTCAAGGATCTGGATCGACGGGAGAAAATCGGTTGGGGGATTGACAGCCTTGGCGGGCTCGGATACCGTACCGATGCTTCCTGGACCGTCCACACATTTCACAGGATGCCAAAACATGTTCGAGTGGATCGGTAAGATGTTCGGAGGGGGGGGGGCTGGGTAGGCCCTCCCGGACGCCGCGGCCGCGCAGGCGGCTGGGGCTGGAGTGTCTGGAGGACCGCTGCACGCCGGCGACCTTCACCGTGGGCAGCCTCCTCGATACGCCGGATGTCAACCCCGGCGATGGCCTGGCCCAAGACGCCCTGGGGCGGACGACGCTGAGGGCGGCGATCATGGAGGGCAACGCCCTGGCGGGCTCCCACACCATCGACCTCACCGGCCTGTCCGGGACGATCACCGTGAACAGCCTGCTGCCGTCGCTGAGCCGCGACTTCTCGATCATGGGCCCCGGCGCGGCGACCCTGGAGGTCCAGGGGACCGGTACCGCCCTCAACCCGTTCCGCATCTTCAAGGTCGATGCCGCCAAGAGCTGCACCATCAGCGGGCTGGACCTCACCGGCGGCTACGCCAAGGGCCTCCTCGGCGACAGCGGCGGCGCCATCGCCAACTACGGGACACTGCTGCTCATCTCGGTGGACATCCGCGGCAACTACGCGGAGGATGGGGGTGGCGGCCTCTACAACGAGGGGGAGGCGACGCTCTCGTCCGTGCTGCTCCACGGCAACACGGCGGCCTCTCGGGGCGGCGGCATCCTGAACATGGGTGACCTGTACGTCTCCGGCGGGGCGATCAGCAGCAACAACGCCCAGAACGGCGCCGGGATCTACAACGCGGGCGGAGACTGTCAGGTGAACAGCGGCTGCGTGATCGTCCAGAACATCGCCTCCATCGACGGCGGCGGCGTGTTCAACACCGGCACGTTCGCGATGAACGGCGGCGTCATCGGGTGGAATCAGGCGGGGACGAATGGGGGCGGGATCCGAACTCAGTCACCCGGCAACAGCACGACCCTCACCAATGTGGACCTGAACGGCAATCAGGGGTGGGACGGCGGCGGGTTCTACGCCAGCGGGGCTACGATCACCATCATCGGCGGCTTCATCCGCAACAACACGGTGAACGGCATGACGAACACCGCCGGCGGGGCCTTCCACGTCGCGACCGGCGGGAACTACACCCTGTCCGGCGTCTCGGTGACCGACCCCATCAACCCGGTGTGACGCCGATGACACCCATGAAGAGGGCGGCCCTGGCCTGGGGGGCCTCGGCCGTCGCGTGCCTCGCCCTGGCCGTGGCCCCGGACGGACGCGGCGCCGCGCCCCCCGCGGACACCCTGCCGCTCGCCCGCATCGTCGCGCTCCTGGGGGCCGACGAGCCCAAGCAGCGCGAGGACGCCGTAAGGCGTCTGGCACGCCGGGTGGACGCGCTGCCGCTGCTGAGGCGGGCGGCGGCCTCGCCCGACCCGGAGTCCGCGGGGGGGGGCGCAAACTGCAAACTGCAACCAATCCGTCATCCGCTCGGCGGGGGCAATCAAGTGTGGTGGCGCCTCCGAGAGTGTGCTCATCGCCGGCGATACAATCAAGATCGGCCCCAGCCTCACTACCAAGACCACGATTAAGGAGAAGCAAACCAACCCTCTGGGCAAGACACGCTTCTTCACCCTGGACCGCGTCGGCCTCTTCCCCGAGAAGGGCGGCACGAAGGTGACGGCCGTCACTCCGAGGAGCGCCGCGGCGGCCGCCGGGCTGCTCGCCGGCGACGAGGTCGCGGAGGTCAACGGCGTGAAGACCGCCGACGCGGCGGCGCTGCGGCACGCGCTGCTCCGCGCCTACGCCTTCGAGGAGCCCGCCGTCCTGAAGGTCGTCCGCGGCGGTAAGACGCTGACGGTGACGATCCCCGTCCACGGGCGCTGACGCCGGCCTCACCGCCAGTCTCCGGAGAGCTGCCAGGCTGCCCACCACGCCACGGGCGAGCGCCTCTCCTTCTTCCCGGCGACGACCACGTCGACGGCCTCGCCCAGGCCGCGCAGGCCGGCGAGGCCCGACAGCTTCTTGACGCGGGCCTCGACCCACTCGGGGTGACGCATCACGTCGAGCTGCGCCTGACGGAGCGCCTCGACCTTCGACAGGTTCTTCTTCTGCCAGAGGTGCAGGTAGAAGCGCTCCATCAGCACACTCGTGGCGGCGTCGTTCACCGACCACAGGGAGCCGACGACGCTCTTGCACCCGGCGACGGCGAAGGCGCGTTGCAGGCCGAGCATGCCCTCGCCGGCGGCCTCCTTGCCGAGCCCGGTCTGGCAGGCGGACAGGACGGCCAGCTCCAGCCTGGAGAGGTCCATCTCGGCGACCTCGCTGGCGGTGAGGACGCCGTCGTCGTACGGCGTGGGGCGGTTGGCGCCGGCGAGGACGAGGCCGGACAGCAACGCGGGGTCCCAGCCGGCGACGCCGGCGGGGGTGAGGAGGCGGGACGGCCCGCGCGAGAGGCCGGCCTCGTCGGCGGACCGCAGGGACGCGGGCGCGAAGAAGCCGTGGGTGGCCAGGTGGGCGAAGCGGTGTCGGGGCAGGGCGTCGCGCACGGCGGCCTTGGTGGCCTCGGCCCCGGCCAGGGCGTCGGCGTCGGCCTTGAGGCGGGCGCGGAAGCGGGAGACGACGGCGTCGGTCTCGGGGCGTGTGGCGGCGAGGGGGCGCCAGCGGCCGCCGGGGCCGAAGTCCACGCCCCCGACGGCGAGGAGGGAGGGCTTGCCGTCGGCGGGGAGGAGGAGGCGGGGGAGGACCTGGGGGACGGGCAGGATGGCGAGGCGGACGTCCTCGATGAGGAAGGAGCCGGCGCGGGCGCCGGGTAGCGCGGAGAAGGGGAGCCGGCCGAGGGGGCCGTCGGGGGAGACGAGGACGGTGTCGGCGCCGCCGATCGCCTTCTCGAGGGGCGCCCAGACGGCCTTGCGGAGGCGTGCGGGCGCGGCGCCGGGGTCGCGGCCCGACTCCAGGGCGCGGCGCCAGGAGGCGATGTCCTTCTCGACGGGGGCGAGGGGGCCGAGGTCGAAGCGGGCGGCCGGGGCGTCGGCGCGGACGACCCAGGCGGTGAGGCGTGGCAGGGCGCGCTGGGCCGTCTGCGGCTTCGCGGGGTCGGTGCCGTCGTAGGCGAGGAAATCGACGAGGGCGACGCGAGGCGGGAGGGAGGCGCGGAGCTGCTCGCCGGTGGGCGGCCTGCGGGCGAGGCGGAAGTCGGCGCTGACCTCGGCGAGCCGCGCCTCAAGGGATTCGCGGGTGGCCGCCAGCGCCTCACAGCGGGCGCGGGATTCGGCGTCGATGCGGGAGGAGAGGAGGGCGAGGGAGCGGGTGGCGTCGAGGAGGTCGTCGGCGAGGCGGCGTGTGTCCGGGTCGGCCTGGGCGACGAGGAAGCGGCGGCGGTCCTGCTGGGCGGCGAAGACGGACCCCTTCCACCACAGGGCGTGGGTGTGCGAGGAGTGGTCGGCCTCGTCGGGGAGGGAGAGACGCCAGGCGAGCCGGCTGCGGATGGCCTGGGCGGCGGCGCGGTGCTGGCGTTCGGACATGACGGAGGCGTCGAGGGCGATCTGCCGGCGCGACAGGGCGATGACCTTCTCGTGGAGCGGGAGGGCGGCTCCGGGCCGCCCGAGGGCCTGATACGCGCCGGCCACGCCGACGAGGCTGTTGACGGTGTCGGGGTGCCTCTCGCCGAGGGTCTCCAGCGAGATGTCGAGGGCCCGGCGGAAGAGGCGGAGGGCCTGGGCGTGGGCGCCGGTGCTCAGGCAGTGCATGCCGAGGGTGTGGAGGACGGTGGCGTGGCTGGGGTGGCGTCCGCCGGCGGCCCGCTCCTGGATGGCCAGGGAGCGGAGGAGGAGGCGGCCGGCCTCCTCGTGATCGCCCGCCTTCTGGTGGCAGGAGGCCAGGTTGTTGAGGGCGTTGGAGTATTCGGGGTGCCACTCGCCCAGGGCCTCCTTGCGGACGGCGGCGGCGGTGCGTAGCAGGGGCATGGCGCGGGCGTGGGCGCCGGAATCCATGAGGAGGACGGCGAGGTTGTTGAGGGCGACGGCGTGGCGGACGTGCCTCTTGCCGAAGGCCTCCTCGCTGATCCCTAGCGCCTGCTCGGACATGGGGATGGCGCGTTCGGCGTCGCCCATGACCCAGTGCAAGTGGGCGAGGAGGTCCAGGGCGCGGGCGTAGTCGGGGTGCTTCTCGCCGAGGACGTCCTTGCGGATGTTCAGGGCCTCCTGGCAGAGGGGCAGGGCGCGGTGGTGGTCGCCGAGGGCCTGGTGCATCTGCGCGAGCCCCACGAGGCTGTGGGCGTAGAGGGGGTGTTTGACGCCGAGGCTCTTCTTGCGGATGTCGGCGGCCTGCTGGAGGAGGGAGAGGGCCTTCTGGTGGTCCCAGGCGCGGGAGTGGAGGGCGGCGAGACTCATGAGGGCGGTGGCGTAGCGCGGGTGTCTGGCGCCGAAGGCCTCCTTGCGGATGGAGAGGGACTCCTCGGCCAGGGGGAGGGCCCGGCGGTGGTCGCCCATGTCCAGGTGGAGGGAGCCGAGGTTGTTGAGGGTGGTGGCGACGTCGGGGTGGCGCGGGCCGAGGACGCGCCTGCGGAGGTCGAGGGCCTTCTCGAAGAGGGCGAGGGCGTGGGCGTGGCCGCCCATCGCGTGGTGGAGCTGGGCGAGGTTGTCGAGGCCGGCGGCGTAGTCGGGGTGGCCGGTGCCGCGGGCGCGGCCCAGGGCGGCGACGGCCCGGCGGGCGAGGGGGAGGGCGCGGGCGTGATCGCCGAGGGACTTGTACAGGAGGGCGAGGTTGTTGAGGCCGGCGGCGTGCCGCGGGTGATGCTCCCCGAGCGTCTCACGGAAAATGTCGTTGGCCTGGAGGTGGTGGGCACGGGCGGCGGCGTGGTCGCCGAGATCGTGGTACGCCGAGGCGAGGGCGCTGAGGGCGGAGGCGCGGTCGGGGTGCCTCTCGCCGTGCACATCCTTGAGGAGGGCCTGGCACTCCTTGAGGAGGGGGACGGCCTTGGCGGATTGCTCCTTGCGCTGGAGGTCGGCGGCCTGCTGGTACAGCCCGTTCGCCCTCTGGAGGGCGTCCCGCTGCGCGGGGGTGCGTTTCACCTGCGCCAGGGCGTCGGCCCACTGGCGGCGGGCGTCGGCGGCGTGCCAGTCGTCGGGGCCGTGGAGGGCCTCCTCGATGCGCCACAGGCGTTCGCGGGAGCGTGCGGCGTCCTCCCACCGTCCGAGGTGGGCCTCCCACCCGGCGATCCAGGAGAGGACGCGGCCGGTGGGGCGGGAATGGGGGCCGTGGACGCGCTCCATGACGGCGAGGGCCTGGCGCATGCCGGCGACGGCATCGGCGTGGGCGCCGGCCTTCCAGTCGGCCTGGGCACGCTGCCAGAGCGCCTCGCACTGGAGCAGCGTCTTGTGCTGCTCGGGCGTCAACGACGCGGGCGGTGCGGCGGCGCACGCCGCACCCGCCAACACCAGCGCCGGCAGCAACACCGCTCTCATTGGGCGTCCCCTCCGGTCACGCCTTCCTCTGGCCCCACCCCCAGGTGCCGCGCAGGTAGCCGGCCACCCACACCAGGATCAGCAACACCGACTGGAAGACGAACGACTCCTCCGGCTTCTCGCCCTGCTTGATCATGTGGACGATGATCGCGCCGCCCAGGTAGCTCGACAGCAGCAGCGTCCCCAGCGGCGCCGTCAGCGGGATCAGGAACAGCACGGCGCTCGCCAGCTCGCCGATGCCGATGACCGTGATCCACGCGAAGATGCCCGGCGGCATCTCCTTGCGCATCATCTCGACGGCCACGAACTTCACCACCGCGCTGGCGATCAGCATGAGCCCGATCAGCCCCGACAACACCCAGCCCACCACCTTCGGCCACTCGATCATACGCCGGCCCTCCTGAGCGGGCATCTTATGCGCGGCGCGGCGGGTGGGCACGCAGCACGGCGCGGATCGCCGGCAGCAGCCCGGCGTCGGGGTCGGCATGGGCGGGGTCGGCCACGCCCATCAGTTGGCGGTGGATCGGGGCCGTCAGCGTCACCGCCATCAGCGTCTCGACCGCCAAGGCGGCGTCGGGGCAGCCGGCGGCGGCGAGGAAATCGATGAGGGCCGCCTTGACGCGCGACTCGCCCAGCTCGTGCAGGAGGCGGCCGACCTCCGGGTGGCGCGTCGCCTCGGCGATGGCCAGGCGCTCCCAGGCCAGCCCCTCGGTGAACGCCACCGCGCGGATGGCGGCGAGGTAGCGCCGCAGCTGCGTCTCCGTGCCCCCGCCGGCCTCCAGCGGGGGCAGGCCGCCCAGGATGGGGGCGGCGGTCTCACGCACGAGGGCGGCGAACAGCTCGTCCTTGCTGGGGAAGTGGGCGTAGACGGTGGCCTTGGACACGCCGGCGAGCGATGTGATGGCGTCCATGCTCGTGCCGGCGAAGCCGTCGCGCAGGAACAGCTCGCGCGCCGCCCCAAGGATACGGCCCCGCTTCTCGCCTCGCGCCGCCATCACCCGCCCCCCTGCACACGCCCGTCCTCCATGTGGATGACGCGGTCGGCCACGTCGGCCACCCGCGGGTCGTGCGTCACCATCAGCACCGGCACGCCGCGCTCACGCGCCAGCCTCTCCATCAGCCCCACCACCTCGCGGCCCGACTGGCCGTCCAGGGCCGAGGTCGGCTCGTCGGCCAGGAGCAGCGACGGGCCGTTGACCAGCGCCCGCGCCACGGCGACGCGCTGGCGCTGCCCGCCGGAGAGCTGGGCCGGGTACGATTGCTGCTTGTCGGCCAGGCCCACGGCGGCCAGCATCGCCGCCGCACGCTCGCGGCCCTCCGTGGGCGTCACCTGCGGGCTCAGCTCCAGGAGGAGGCGGACGTTGTCGAGGGCGGTCAGGTGCGGCATCAGGTTGTGGGCCTGGAAGACGAAGCCGATGCGGCGGCGGACGGCCACCTGCCGGGCCTGCGGCGCGTCGAGCAGGTCCTCGCCGAGGACGGTCAGGCGGCCGTCGCGGAGGGTGCGCAGGGCGGCGATCAGGGTCAGGAGGGTGGTCTTGCCGCTGCCGGACGGCCCGCTGAGGAGGACGACCTCGCCAGGCAGGATGTCGAGGTCGATGCCGAAGAGGATCTGCTTGCGCAGGTCGCCCTCGCCGAACCAGAAGTTGACGCCTCGCGCGGCGATGACCGGCTGCACGCGGCACCTCAGAACACGTCGGCGGGGTCGGCGGAGCGTAGCTTGCGCACGGCGACCATGCCGGACAGGAAGCACATCAGGACCGTCAGCACCAGGAGGAAGACGCCTCGCTCCCAGGTGGGGACGATGGGCAGGTTCGTCACCTTCCACAGGACGAGGTAGACCACCATCGCCAGGATCGTGCCGGGGATGTAACCCAGGATCGACAGGATCAGCCCCTGGCCGAGGACGATGCGGAGGAGGTAGCCGTCGGTGAAGCCCATCGCCTTGAGGGTGGCGAACTGCGGCAGGTGCGAGGCGACGTCGGTGTAGAGGATCTGGTAGACGATGACGAAGCCGATGAAGAAGGCGATGGCGGCGCCGGCGCTGAAGATGAACTCGACGGGATGGTTGGCCCGCAGGTAGGCCATCTCGAATGCGAGGAAGCCGGCGGCGGTGAGCACCTTCGCCTCCGGGCCGAGCAGGCTCTGGCAATCACGACGCACCGCCTCGGGGTCGGCGCCTTCGCACAGGCTGACGAGGCCGAGGTCGATGAGGCCCGGCGTGCGGCCGGGGAACAGGCGGAGGAAGTTGGCGCGGGTGGTGATGATGTGGCCGTCGGCGTCGATGGTGGTGCCGATGAGCGTCTCGCCGACGACGCGGACGCGGCGGTGGTCCAGCTCGGCCTCGAAGGCCTCGCCGCGGCGGAGGGCGGGCATGACGGGGCCGAAGACCGGCTTGGAGCCGGCGTCGAAGAGGACGCAGTCGGGGGCGTTGAGGCGGGCGCGGGCCTCGGCCAGGCCCGGGAGCTGGAGGGGGCAGACGCCGGGGTCGAGGCCGTAGACGATGATGGAGCGGGCGGGGGAGCCGCCGGGGGCCTTCCAGTCGCCGCGGGCGGACTGGATCTCGTGGACGCCGGCGACGAGGGGGTGGGCGAGGAGGCGGGCGAGGGCGCGGCCGGAGAAGGATTGCAGCTTGGTGAGGCTGGTCGAGTGGGGGTGGATGACGACGAGGCCGGGGCCGACGCGGCGGTGGACGACGGTGGCGCTCTCCTGGACGGCGACGAGGATGCCGAGCTGCGACCACATGAGGAGGACGGCGGCCATGATGCCGGCCAGGGCCGAGAGGGTGCGCATGGGCTCGAAGGCGAGCTGCCTCCAGGCGAGGGGGATGTTCTGGGGCACCTTCAACCCTCCCCGCGGCCACGTCCCGTGGGGGGGCCTTCGGCTTCACCCCCCACGCCCCCGCGAGTGGTGGGGGGGCCTTCGGCTTCACCCCCCACGCCCCCCCGGTGGATGACCACGTCGATCTGGGCGTAGGACAGGCCGGCGACGGCGGCGGACGCATCGAGGCGGATGCGCACCTCGACGACGCGGGCGTCGGCGTCCTTGACGGGGTCGTTGTCCAGCACGACGCGGCGTCCGACGAGCGAGCCGACGTGGATGACGGTGCCGGTGAGCTTCTGGGCGGCGCGGGTGCGGAGGCGTGCGGACGCCTTCTGGCCGACGCGGACGAGGGGCACGTCGGCCTCGTAGACCTCGGCGACGGCCTCCATGTTGGCGGTGTCGCCGATCTCGGCGACGCCCTTGTCGCCGACGCGCTCGCCGGCGCGGGCGTGGATCTTGAGGACGCGGCCGTCGATGGGGGAGATCACCTTGCAGCGGCGGACCTCCTCGGCGGCGCGTTCGACGCCGGCCCTGGCGCGTGCCACCTCGGCGGCGGCCAGGGCCACGTCCTCGGGGCGGACGGCCTTGAGGGCGGCGAGGGTGGCCTCTGCCTGGCGCAGGGCCTGGCGCGACGTGTCGAACTTCATGCGGTGGGCGTCGAGGTCCTCGGCGGACATGGCGGAGGTGCGGCGGAGGAGGACGGCGCGGCGGTGGTTGGCCTCGGCGTGTTCGAGGGAGGCGCGCATCTGCTCGACGGTGGCGGACTGGGCGGCGACCTCCTCGGGCTTGGCGCCGGCCCTGACGAGGGCGAGGCGTGCGTCGGCGACGGCCACCTGGGACCTGGCCTCCTTGAGGGCGGCCTCGCGGAGGCCGAGGAGGTCCAGCTCGGCGATGTTGGCGCCTTTGGTGACGGCGTCGCCTTCCTCGACGAGGAGGCGTTCGATGCGGGCGCCCTCGAAGGAGGCGGGTGCGGCGAGCTGGTAGACCTTGCGGCGGGGCTCGAGCCGTCCGAGGGCGCCGACGTCGGCGGGCGGCGTGGGCGGCGGCTCCGGTGGCGGCGTGCCGCAGCCCGCGAGGATCACCGCCAGACACCCCGCCAGGATCGCGCCGCGCATGGCCTGCCCTCCTGTCCCGAGGGGATGATACTGAACTGAACGGTTCAGTTCAATAACGGAGAAGTGGATTGTAACGGCCAGGGCGGGGGAAGCAACGCAAGCGCGGGCTGATCGGGTGGGCGCTACGAATCGGGCCGTCCGATACAGGACGAGTCATGCCCGGTCCCCCCGAGAGCGGCAAATGAGCGGCTTCCTGTGGCTGGCGACGCTGTGGTCGGACGGGCTCGGGCTGGGGCAGGTGCCGTCGGTCCTGCTCGGGCCGCGGCAGGTGCAGCGCGTCAACAAGCACTTGCACGGCCAGCTCGTGGCCTTCACGCGGGAGGGCCTCCAGGACCGGCGGATCTGGTCGCCGGCGCTGGGGCAGCGCCGCGACCTGCTCGTGTACCTGCCGCCCAATTACGACCCGAAGAAGCGTTACCCCCTGGCGTTGTTCCTGCACGGGGCGGCGCAGGACGAGCAGTTCTTCCTCCAGGCCCTGGTTGGCCCCTTCGACCGCGCCATCGCGGCTGGGGAGATGCCCCCGGTGATCCTCGCGGCGCCGGACGGGAGCATCCACGGGCGGGCGACGCTGTACGAGCTGGCGAGCTTCTGGGCCGACACGAAGGCCGGGGCGTTCGAGCGCTACCTGATGGTGGACGTGTGGGACTTCCTGCACGAGACGTTCCCCATCCTGCCGGGGCGCGAGGCGCACGCGGTGATCGGCGTGTCGATGGGAGGGTCGGCGGCGATGCGGCTGGGCATCCAGTACCGGGACCGGCTGAAGGTGGTCATCTCGGTGATGCCGCTCTTGAATCTGCGCTACTCGGACTGCCGGGGGAACTACCGCTCGAAGTTCGACCCGGCCTGCTACGCGCTGGTGGAGGAGTATCGGCACTGGGCGCCGCTGGGGCGTCGTCGGCTGTTCACTCTGCGCAACCGCGACCTGTACACCCCGCTGTTCGGGCGGGGGCAGGCGGCCATCGAGGGCATGAGCCGCCTCAGCCCGCTGGAGCTGATGCGGCGTGAGGGGCTGCGTCCGGGGGAGCTGGAGATCTACATCGGGTACGGGGCGAAGGACGAGTTCAACGTGGCGGCGCAGGTGGAGAGTTTCCTGTACGAGGCGCGGCGGCTGGGGATCGAGGTGACGGCGGACCGCGACCCGGTGGGGAAGCACAACATCTCGTCGGGCCTGCGTCTGCTGCCGCGGATCGCCGCGTGGGCGTCGCGGCGTGTGCCGAAGGAGTGAGGAAGAGCGAGCGAGCCACGGATCAACACGGATCAAACATGGATAACAGCCGCGCCAAGATAAGAGAATGGAAGTAGGCAGGAGTGTTGATGTCTCCTGCCCGTCTGCTTCTTTCTGTCTTTGGATGTTATCCGTGTTTGATCCGTGTTGATCCGTGGCTACTTCTGTCTTCTGCTTGGAGCGCCTCGATCAGGCGGGCCAGGAGCCACGCCGACTCGCGGTGCATCGCGCCGGCCACGCCGGCGGTCCCGCGACGCGCCTCGTGCCGGCCGGCGTGATCGGCCACCCAGTCCGCCGCCTCCGCCGCCGTCACCCACGGGGCAGGCGGCACCGGGCCGCCGCCGAGGCGCTCGCGCCACGCCACGCGGCGGAAACAGATGGCGTGGAAGGCGGCCCGCACCTCGCCGGGCAGGTCCTCGCGCTCCAGGCCGCGGCGGAGGGTCGCCCCCGGCGGCTGGAGCGGGTTGACGAGCAGGCACACCCACATCTGCATCTCCGGCGATAGCTCGGCGGACAGCCGGCCCAGCGCCGGGGCGGCGTGGTCACGCACACGCGGGTCACGGTCGAACAGACGCTGCACGAGGGCGGGGAGCGCGGCGGCGCCCCCGCGGCCCAGGTTGGAGAGCAGATATGCCGCCGCCGCGCGGACGCGGCGTTGGCCGGCGCCGAGGCCCTCCGCCAGCACGGCCGGGGTGTCCCCGGCGGCGGCACGCTCGGCGAGATGACGCACCGGGGCGGAGGTGTAGTCGCGCTGGCCTCGGGATGTGAGCTGGAGCATCGCGCCGAGCAACGACACGTCGTGCGAGCCGGCCAGGGTCTCCGTGAGGTACGCCTGCGCCCGCGCGTCGATGAGCGTGCCCTTGAGATTCAGCGAGCGCACCTTGCCCCAGCGCGGCGAGCGGCACAGGGCCGCCACCCCGTCCAGGCTGATGCGGTTGTTCGCCAGGCCCAGGTGCGTCAGGCGGGCGAGGAGCGGGGACGCCGCCAGGTCCAGCGCCCCGCGGTCCGACAGGCCGCACCGGTCCAGCTCCAGCCAGGTGAGGCCGGCCAGGTGTGGCGAGGCCAGGATCGTCCGCAGGGCGGCGTCCCCCAGCCTCAGGCCGGTGAGGTCGAGGCCCGACAGGCGGGCCAGCAGCGGCGACGCCAGGACGCGCGGGGTCAGCGGGCCGGAGAAGCGGATGCGGCGGATGGGGTGGGTGGCGAAGAGCGCGTCGCCGTGGGCCAGGAATTGCGCCGCGGTCAGCCTCACCTCCTCGACGTAGCCCCGGCGGAAGGTGTACTCCTCCGTCGCGGTGCGGGCGATGCCGGCCCACCCCTGGCCGTGGGCGGCGAGGAGGTGCTCCTCGCGTTTGCGGAGGGCGGGCCAGAGGGCGGCGTCGCACCATCCGCCGGGGCCGACGGCCCTCTCGGCGCGGCGGGCGATGCGGATCTGGACCTGGATGAATTCCCCCCGCGCCTCGTGCCCGTTCTCCAGCAGCCAGTCGGCGTGGGCCAGGCGGGTCACGTCATCATCCGGGTCGGCCAGGACGGCGCGGAGGAATCCGGTGTCGGTCATTCTGTCCGCTCTCCCCTCCTTTCGGGCTGTCCCACGGACACGGGCGGGCGACCCGCGGTTCGTCTCCCCCGGCGCGATCACCAGCTGACCTTGATTCCGGATGGTGTCTAATAAAGTCTAATATCGCCGCCCTGACGCTCATCTTGCGACCCAATAACGTCGGCCAAGCCCGCATTAATCAGCATTTTTAGCCCAAAGACCAGCGATAATCAGCGTGATCGGACGTATATTCTCATAGAGCATTCGCACGACGCCCTGAGAGGGGCGAACAACAAGGCGACGACAGCGGGAGACAGAGATGAAAGTTTGGCAGAAGGTGTGGCGCGAGGGGGTGGAGCCGCTGCTGTCGGGTAAGGGCCTGGAGGCGCTGCGGAAGGCGTTGGAGACGGACGACGGACGCCTGCAGCAGGGCGTGACGACGACGCCGCCCCCGCTGATGTGCGTGCAGGACTGGCCGTGCGAGGGGGCGTGTGCCCTGGGGTACTGCGGGTGGAAGGGGGACGGGCTGGAGACGGTGGGCGAGGTCGAGGAGTTCTTCGCCCGGATGTGCTACGAGGTGGACGTGCGGATGGGGGAGCCGGCGGCGGTGCGGTGGTTCCTGAACTGGTTCGACGAGACGCCGCGGGACGAGATGCGCAAGAGCCTGCTGGCCGAGGTGCTGGCGGCGTTGGCGGCGCGGGGCAGGGGGCGGCCGGTGCGTGAGGCGGCCTGATCCACAACCAGGGCAGGAGGGCGGGATCATGGCTCGGGCGAAGAAGGTGGCCTCGGTGCTGCGGGTGACGGCGGGCGAGCGCTACCTGGGCGACATCCTGCTGGACCGCAAGAACCGTGTGTGGCGGCGGGCGGACACGATCCCGCCGGAGGTGGTGCTCAAGGCCCTGCTGGCGCGGGCTCGGCGGGGCGACGAGGGCGGGGTGATCGAGGCGCGGAGCGGTGAGGTGTTCACCTGGTTCCTGATGGGCAGCGCGGTGGAGAAGGCGCCGGCCGCGGCCGCGGCGTGATTCCAACGGGGCGTGGCATCAAGAGGAGCAGACCATGTTCGAGGTGATCGTGTCGCTGGTGAAGACGGGGCATGTGGAGCGGAAGCTGTTCGACTCGCGCGACGAGGCCGAGCGCTACGCGGCGGCCCGCGAGGACAGGCACCTGAACGACCCGCGGCTGAAGCCGGCGACGCGGGCGAAGCGGTCGCTGCGTGACCTGCGGACGGAGATCGACTACCTGGAGCCCAACGCGATCCTGTCGCTGGCCCTGGCGGCCGCGGCGGCGCGGCGGGCGGCGTGAGTCTCGGCGAGCGGGGCCGCGTCAGCGCCCCGAGTGGAGCGTCAGCGGATCGCAGAGCGGGAACGGAACGGGGAGGAGAAGAGCCATGATGTGCCGTCACTGCCAGAAGGTGCGTTCGAACAGGCCGCGTGGGCTGTGCTGGTCGTGCTACTACCGGCCGGGCGTGCGTGACCAGTACCCGTCCACGAGCAAGTTCGCGCGGCGTGGCGTGAGCGACTTCACGCGGCAGTCGGCGCTGGCGGCGGAGCCGACGGACGCGCTGCCGGGGTCGCTGGAGAAGGTGGCGGTTCTGGAGGAGCGTGCGCGTCTGGGCCTGAGCCTGTGGCACCCGGACGACGCGACGCTCGACCGCCCGGCGCGGCGGCGTGTGCCGGCGTCGGCGGTGGCGTGAGGCCCCCGCACGGGAGGGCGAGGCACCTCGCCCTCCCGCAAGCGTCGCCGTTCACCCGGCCTGTGGGGTTAGACGAAATGAGACGTGGAGGGCGGCCACGGCACGGGCGTGGGTGGCCTGACCACTCGCCCTGCAATGCAAATTCCGCCAGGGATTTGCATTGCAGGGGGTTGCCTGGGGGGGTGCAATGCAATGCAATTCGCACCACCCGTCCACGCCACCCGTCCACTTCTGTCTAATTCCCACTCCCGCCTGGTCGGTTACCCGCATTATTTGCCGTACCGCCGGCCAGACGCTGCTCGATCCGGTCCAGGACGGCCGCCGGGTCTCGCTCCCATCCTTCATCCGTGAATCACCTCGCACGGCCCACCTCCGACGCCAGCATCACGCACGCCGCCGCGTTGAACGCCGCGTGCAGCGCCACCGGGCCGGCCAGCGTCCCCCACCGCGCCCGCAGCCAGCCAAGCCCCACCGCCAGCGCCATCAGCGGCACCGGCGTCGGCCACACGCCCGCATGCACGAACGCGAACAGCACCGCCGCCGCCCACACGCCGCCCGCCGGCCTCCTCGCCAGGAAGGCGAACGGCAGCGCCAGCGCCAGCACGCAGAACGCCGGCGTCATCGCCCCCACACGTCCCAGGAACGTCGCCGCCTTCTCGAACGCCGACAGCCGCACCGCCACGGCCGCCGCCAGCGCCATGCCCAGGCACAGCAGCCCAGCGTCGGGCCGGTTGGCCGCCGCCCACGGCTGCACCAGGCCCCGGTAGAACAGCTCCTCCCACAGGGGGGCGGCCACGCAAGCGGCGAACACGAGCAGGCCCCACTCGCCGGCCGACAGGCCGGCCCTCGCCATCTTGGTGAAGACGTGGTCCTCCGCCGGGCCGGACAGCCACAGCGCCACCGCGTGGACGCCCCACACCGCCGGCAGCAGCACCAGCGCCAGGGGCAGCGTCGCCAGGAGCTGACGCCCCGCGCCCGCCCAGGTCAGCCCCATGCCGGCCCAGGACGCGCCGCACGCCCGCATCAACGCGACGCCCGCCACCAGTTGCAACGGCAGCGCCAGCGACACGCCCCAGAGCATCATCCGGCCCCGCGCCACCTCCCCCGCGAGGCCGGCCTCGGTGGACCGCGCCAGGCCCTCCAGGCCGGGGCCGTAGAGCCAGGCGAAGAGGCCGGCGCGGGTCAGGAGGTCGATGGCGAGGGCCGGCCCCACGGCGCCCAGCAGGAACACGCCGACCAGCTCCGGCCAGCCCCACGCCGGCCTGTCACCTTCCGCCTCCTCACCCATCGCCCCCTCCCCGGCCCGCGCCCCGGCCGGTATCCTAGCACGATCCAGCACCACCCGCGAGGCCGAACATGCGCACCACCCTCCTCCTCGCCCTCATCCTGGGGGCAACGTCTCTCGCCTTCCCCGCCGGCCCCGAGGACGTCCTCGAGGCCCGCACGTTCAAGGAAGGCAAGGCGTCTCTGCCCTACCGCCTCCTGAAGCCCGCCGGCTACGACGACACCAAGTCGTACCCCCTCGTCATCTTCCTGCACGGTGCCGGCGAGCGCGGCTCGGATAACAAGGCCCAGATGAAGCACGGCATCAAGGACTTCGCCTCGGACGCCAACCGCAAGAAGTACCCCTGCTTCCTCATCGCGCCGCAGTGCCCCACGGGCGGCTCCTGGGCCAACGTCGATTACAAGTCGCGCCCCCTCAAGATGCGCGAGGGCCCGTCGCCCAACGGCAAGCTCGTCGTCGCCCTCATCGCGGCGATGCAGAAGGAGTTCAAGATCGACGAGAAGCGCATCTACATCACCGGCCTGTCGATGGGCGGCTACGGCACCTTCGACCTGATGTGCCGCAACCCGGGCCTGTTCGCGGCGGGGATCCCCGTCTGCGGCGGCGGCGACCCCGAGGCGTGCGAGAAGATCGCCAAGGTGCCGCTGTGGGCGTTCCACGGGGACAAGGACACGGCCGTCCCGCACACGCTGTCCGTCGCCGTCGTCGAGGCGATGAAGAAGGCCGGCGGGTCGCCCAGGTACACGGAGTACAAGGGGGTGGGGCACGACTCGTGGACGCGCACCTACGCTGACCCCAAGGTGCTGGCGTGGCTGTTCGAGCAGAAGAAGGGGGGCTGAGCCCTCCCGCAGGCCGGGCCCCGCGAGGGGCCGCTGTGTAGAATGGAGGGGTCATCCGGCCCCAGGAGGCCAAGATGCCAGGCCGCACCTCTCCCGGCCCCCCCACCCCCCCGGGCTGGGCGGGCCGCCTGCTCGCCCTCGTCCGGGAATACTCCCTGCTTGCCGTCGTCGGCCTGTTCGTCCTCAGCACGGCGCTGATGGCGGCCCAGGCCTACCTGCTCAGCGTCGCCGCCTCGGGCGTCGTCCTCGTGGTCCTCGCCCTGTCCTTGACGCACCTCCGCCAGGGGCAGCGGGCGCTGGAGGAGGCACGCGGCCAGACCCAGGCTATCCTCGACATGGCCGCCGACGGCATCCTCACCGTGGACGAGCGCGGGCGCGTGCTGTCGTTCAACGCGGCGGCGGAGTGCGTCTTCGGGAGGCCGGCGAAGAAGGTCCTGGGGGAGCACATCTCGCTGCTGCTGCCGGGCATCGACGAGGCGCTGCGCCTGCCCGGCCCCAGCCGGTGGGGGGCGGCCACGCCGGCGGGGCGGCGCGAGATCGAGGGCAGCCGCGCCGACGGCACGCCCTTCCCGGTCGAGCTGTCGGTCAGCGCCGGCGAGGTCGGCGGGAATCCGACCTGGACCCTCGTCGTCCGCGACCTCACCGACGTCAAGCGTGCCGAGCATGACCTGCACCTGGAG
This sequence comes from uncultured Alcaligenaceae bacterium, assembly GCA_964630925.1. Taxonomy (GTDB): domain Bacteria; phylum Planctomycetota; class Planctomycetia; order Gemmatales; family Gemmataceae; genus RGDT01. The sequence goes on along the minus strand of CAZVZK010000112.1, from coordinate 466 downwards.
CGCAACCTGCTCCGCAGCCTGATGGACAACGTCCCCGACCGCATCTACTTCAAGGACGCCGAGAGCCGCTTCCTCCGCGTCAGCCGCGCCCTGGCCGACCAGCACGGGCTGGCGGACCCCGCCGACGCCATCGGCCTGAGCGACCACGACTTCTTCACGCCCGAGCACGCCGGGCAGGCCCTGCGCGACGAGCAGGAGATCATGCGCACCGGCACGCCGATGGTGGACATCGAGGAGAAGGAGACGTGGGCCGACGGCCGCGTCACCTGGGTGTCCACCACGAAGCTGCCCCTGCGTGACAAGGACGGGCGGATCGTCGGGACGTTCGGCATCTCGCGCGACGTGACCGCCCGCAAGAAGGCCGAGATCGAGGCCCAGAACGCCCGCGCCGCCGCCGAGGCCGCCAACCGCGCCAAGAGCGAGTTCCTGGCGAACATGAGCCACGAGATCCGCACGCCCATGAACG
>CAZVZK010000111.1:0-32362 GCA_964630925.1 uncultured Alcaligenaceae bacterium | reverse complement strand
CCGCCGCCAGGTTGCCGTTCTCGGCCATCTCGGCCACCTTGTCCGCGATCCTCATGAGCCTCTCGCGCGGCACCGCCGCGCAGATGGCCGCGCGCATGGCGGCGACGTGGCGGGCGAAGGGGTTGCCGGGGCCGCCCCTGTTCCCCGGCATGAACCGCCCGCACTCCAGACGGATGTACGGGTCACCATCGTTGTCCACCTCCCCCGCAGGCGCACCGGTCGCGCCGCTCACCTCCTTGTCCGCATCTGCGTCGGCGTGCCCGTCGTGCGCCACGCCGTTGGTGTGGCCGTTCTTCTCCGGATCCTTGATCCTCACGCTCATCTGTGCGCCACCTTCTGTGCCATGCGGGGCGCTGGGATGCCCCGCACCGCGCACGTTACCACGCTGCGCACGATTCTCGATGAGCAGTTTGGACGACGGTGAACGCCGTCGCCCAATGTCACCGACATTCCCCCAGATGACCGCACGTTGCCGCCGGGGATGTGTCCTCGGCGTCCTACCTGTCCTACCGAAGCTCCATCCGCCTCATCTGTCCCAACTGGTACTGCCGAGCAGAAGCATGGGCTGGCAGACAACACGACACCCCGCACCTTGCTGGCTGTTGGCTGTTGGAGCCGCTTCGGCGACCTCAGTAAAGCCCACGGCGACGCTTTGGGAGTCGTGGGTCGCAGACAACACCCCGCTCGCACGCACCCGATGTCCGCCCGCCGCCACGGCCCGAAAATCGGCCCCGCCCCCGAAATGTCACCCCGAGCCCCGCGTATACCCCCAACGTCACGGAACGGAACACGCACGATCCCCACGAAGGGACCATTGCACGATGAAGCCCCCCACCAGCCGACAGCTCCAGTGGACCCTCACCGGCAAGGGCGCCTACGTCGCCTGCGGGCGGACCACCCACCAGATCGCCCCCGGCGCCTACACCGTCAGCGTCGATAACTGCGGCGAGTCGCACTTCAAGCGCCAGCCCCTCGCCACCGACGACCTGATCGAGTTCCCGGCCAGCGTCTCCGCCAACATCCTCGCCGAGGTCGAGAAGTTCTGGTCCATGGAGGAGCGCTTCGCACGCCTCGGCTTCGCCCACCGCCGCGGCTACCTGTTCTACGGCAAGCAGGGCTGCGGCAAGTCGTCGCTCATCCACCAGATCATCGGGCGCATCGTCGGCGCCGGCCACGTCGCCTTCTTCTGCACCTACCCGCCGTGGTTCCGCACCTGCCTCGCCCGCTTCCGCGAGGTCGAGCCCGAACGCCCCGTCGTGTGCGTCTTCGAGGACATCGACGCCATCATCAAGCACTACGGCGACAGCGAACTGCTCCAGATCCTCGACGGCAACTCGCAGGTGAACAAGGTGGTGAACCTCGCCAGCACCAACTACCCCGAGCGCCTCGACCGCCGCATCATCGCCCGCCCGCGCCGCTTCGACCGCCTGCTCAAGATCGAGTCGCCCGACGCTCTGCTGCGCGAGGCGTACTTCACGAAGAAACTGCCGGGGCTGGGCCGGGCCGACCTCGCCCGCTGGGTGGAGGAGAGCGACGGCCTGCCGTTCGCCGCACTGACCGAGCTGGTCATCAGCGTCGAGTGCCTGGGCCACCCGCTGGAGGCGGCGGCCGCCGTCCTGCGCGACCTGGACCGGGCGATGCCGTCGAGCGACAAGTTCGGCGGCGCCGACGGCGCCCCCATCGAGGAGCCGGTGCAGCACTGGCACCCCGCGCCGCACGAGGCGTGAGATGTTCCATCCGGAGACGCCCGCCCTATCATCTCCGCATGGACACCCTCGACACGCCATCGCTGCTCCTCGACCTCGACGTCCTCGACGCCAACCTCGCCCGCATGCAGAGCGCCTGCGGGGAGGCCCGTAAGGACCTCCGCGTCCACTTCAAGAGCCTCAAGTGCGGCTCCCTGGCCCGGTACCTCGCCGCCAGGGGCGTCGCCGCGTTCCTGTGCGCCAAGGTCAACGAGGCCGAGGTGCTCGCCGACGCCGGCATCACCGACATCTACGTCGCCAACCAGATCATCGGCCCGGTGAAGCTCGCACGCCTGGCCCGTCTGGCGAAGCGTGCCCGGATCCGCGTGTGCGTGGACGACGCCGCGAACGTCCGCGAGATGGGCCAGGCCGCGCGGGCGGAGGGCGTCGAGCTGGGCGTGCTGGTGGAGATCGACATCGGCATGGGCCGCAGCGGCGTCGCCCCGGGCGAGCCGGCGTTGGCCCTGGCGCGGGCCATCCGCGCGGAGCGCGGCCTGCGCTTCGTCGGCCTGCAAGGCTACGACGGCCAGTTGCAGCAGCGGCCCCCGTCGGCGGAGAAGGAGGCTGCGTGCCGGTCGGGCCTGGATCACCTGTCGCGGACGCGGGCGCTGCTCGAGGCCGCGGGCATCCCCGTCGAGGTGGTGACGGGCGCGGGCACGGGGACGTGGAGTTACGCGGCGGCGCACCCGGCGCTCACGGAGCTGCAGCCGGGATCGTTCCTGCTGATGGACGCGGCGTATCACGCGGTGCGGCCCGAGTTCGGCTGCGCGTTGTCGATCCTGGCGGCGGTGTGCAGCCGTCGTCCGGGGCGGTACATCCTCGACGCCGGGAGCAAGGCGGTGTCGCAGGACTTCGGCCCCGCGGCGATCAAGGGCCATCCGGGCGAGAAGGTGTTCAAGCTCGCGGAGGAGCACGCCATCGTGGACGGGGAGGGGCCGAAGGTCGGCGAGCGCCGTGAGATCCTGCCGGCCCACTGTTGCGCGACGATGAACCTCCACCGCCAGGTGGTGGCGGTGCGTGGCGGGCGTGTCGAGGCGGTGTGGCCCATCGAGGCGAGCGGCCGCTACGATTGAGCGGATCTGGAGCGTCAGCGATCTTGGCGAGCGGGGTTGCGTCAGCGCCCCGAGTGGAGCGTCAGCGTCTCTTGATTTCTGGAGCGTCAGCGGCTCTGGATCTGGCGAGCGGGGTCGCGTCAGCGCCCCGAGTGGAGCGTCAGCGGCTCTGGGTCGGGCGAGCGGGGCCGCGTCAGCGCCCCGAGTGGAGCGTCAGCGCATCTCGTCTTCTGGAGCGTCATCGCCCCGAGTTGGAGCGTGAGCGGCTCTACTTCTGTCGGGCGTCAGCCGCCCGATGCAAGCCCCCGCCCTATCCGCCCCGCGCCGCCATCCGTACCCTTCCCCCCATGAACACCTTCGGCCGGGCCGCCCTCGCGGCCCTCTTCTTCGCCTCGGCGGCCCTCTGGCTCCCCGCCGCCGGCCCGCCCACGCCCTTCGCCGTCTCGCCCTACCCGGAGATCACGCCACGCGGCTACGCCTGTGGCCGCGCCGGCGGCGCCATCACCATCGACGGCAAGCTCGACGAGCCCGCCTGGGCCGCCGCCCCGTGGAGCGACGACTTCGTGGACATCGAGGGCGACATCCGCCCGAAGCCACGCTTCCGCACGCGGATGAAGATGCTCTGGGACGACAAGTACCTCTACATCGCCGCCCTGATGGAGGAGCCGCACGTCTGGGGCACGCTCACCAAGCACGACGCGGTCATCTTCTACGACAACGACTTCGAGGTGTTCATCGACCCCGACGGCGACAGCCACAATTACGCCGAGCTGGAGCTGAACGCCCTCAACACGACGTGGGACCTCCTCCTCACGAAGCCGTACAAGGACTCCGGCCACGCCATCAACGCCTGGGAGATCCCCGGCCTGAAGACCGCCGTCCACGTCGAAGGCACCCTCAACGACCCGCGCGACCGGGACACCGGCTGGAGCGTCGAGATCGCCTGGCCGTGGCAGTCCTTCGCCGAGCTGATGCACGGCAAGCCGCTGCCACGCGACGGCGACCAGTGGCGCATCAACTTCTCGCGCGTCGAGTGGAAGCACGAGGTCGCCGCCGGCAAGTACCGCACGGTGAAGGGCACCAAGGAGGACAACTGGGTGTGGTCGCCGCAGGGCGTCATCGACATGCACCGCCCCGAGCGCTGGGGCGTCGTGCAGTTCAGCAACGCCCCCCCCGGCAAGGCCGCCTATCGCCCCGACCCCGCCGACGCGACCCGCCACCTGCTGCACCGCGTCTACTACGCCCAGAGGGACCACCGGCACGCCCGTGGCCGCTGGGCCGCCACGCTGGGCGAGCTGCGTCTGACGGGCCGCGAATTCGACGGCGTCAAGCTGGAGACGACCTCGTCCCGCTTCGAGGCGAGCGCGGCGGGGCCCGGACGCAAGGGCCGCTGGCGCATCACCCACGACGCCCAGATCAGGAAGGATTGAGCGGCAGACACTACCTCACCCCCTAACCCCCTCTCCGAAGCGGAGAGGGGGGATCGCAAGAGCATCGACTTCTGCGGAGGGGCAGTGTACGGCCCTCTTGTTGGGCGAAGCGATTCAAGGGAGGCTCACACATCCCCACCGTCACTCTTCTGACTCTTGCGATCCCCCCTCTCCGCTTCGGAGAGGGGGTTAGGGGGTGAGGTAGTCTGCGCCGCCACGACAAGGCCTCACTTCCCCGGCGTCAGCGTCACCACGCACGAGGCCGCCAGGTGCGGGTCGCCACGCTCCGCCATCGTCCGGCACAGCACGGCCAGCGACGGCGCCAGCTTCACCTCGCTCGCCTTGCCGTCGAGCGTCACCGCCAGCGGCTTCTTGAGGTCCACGAGCCGCGCGTCGAGGTACAGGTCGAGCCTCTCCACCTTGCGTGTCGTCACCGCCGCCTTGTTACCGTCGAGCGCCGCGTCGATCATTTGGCCGCCGCCCGGCTTCGCCACCCCCAGCCAGTAGAACCGCGCTGTGGAGTCGTCGTGGATCTCCCACGTCACCCGCCTCGGAACGGCACCCCGGCGGTGCGGGTACATCTCCTTGATCTTGTCGCGGTCCGGCAGGCCGCCGTGCCCCATCCCCGCCTTCAGCTCCATCCTGATCGGGTACTCGCCCTTGTTCTCCTCGCGCAGCCTGTCCGCCGCCTTGCCGAACGCCTGGCATCGCCCGATGCGGCCATACGCCGTGTCCTTCTCGCCGATCATGAACGAGAACGGCATCGAACGCAGGTTGCGGGCGATCGCGTCGCCGTCCGACGGCGCCGCCGCGCTCGCGTGGACGGCGGCGAACCGGTCGGGGATGCGTGGCCCGATGAAGAACGCCCCGTAGCCGCCGTGCGAGTAGCCCATCAGGAACGCCTTCTCCGGGTCGGCCTCGCCGAACAGCGTCATCTGCCGGATGAGGTTCGCCACCAGCGGCGGGACGTAGGAGGCGTAGAACCCGTTCCACGTGTCGTTCGGCGCCCGCAGGGCGATGTAGATGTACCCCGTCACCGAAGGCTGGTCGCGGTAGTAGATCTGCATGACCTTCCACTGATCGTCGTTGACCGACTTGGGCACGCCGCCCCCGCCGTGCATGGCGATGAACACCGGCCAGCCGCCCTCCGGCCTCTTGCCCACCTTCTTCACCGTGTACGGGCTGACGTGCGTGCCGTGCCGCACCACGTTCCCGTCGAAGTCCTTCCTCGCCTTGTCGTGGATCGCCGCCGCCTTGTAGCCCGCCCACACCGCGGCCCGCGCCGCCGCGTCGTCCTTCGCCAGCAGCGCCTCCAGCCGCGCGTCGAACTTCCACCCGGCCCGCTTCTCCTCCGGGGCCTCGAAATACCTCCTCGCCTCCTTCGTCAGCTCCGCCGTCAGTGTGGCGTCGGCCGCCAGCACCTCGACGGTGACGAGCTGCTCCTTCCCCTCCGCCGTGAACGACGCCTCGGCGCGTGCGGGGCTGCCGACGCGGACGACGTACTGCCGCCCCGCCTGTAATTCGAACGCGAGATGATCGTTGAGGTCCGCCGACTCGCCCTTCGTCACCCCACGGCACCGCTCGCACAGCCCGGCCCGCTCCTCGACCACAGCGGGCAGCGCCAGGCGCTTCCCCGTCCCGGCCTCGACGACACGCACCAGCACCCGCACCAACTTCGCCGGCGCCGCCTTCGCGTACCGCGCCGTCACGTTCTCGGCGAACACGTCCCGCGTCCGCGGCGCCCACACGAGGGGGAAGACGACGCCGGTGCGGCGGTAGCTCGCCGCGTAGATGGAGTGCGCCGGGTCGTCGGCCTTCGCCTGCGAGGCGTTGTGGACGAACCACCCCCGATCCATGCCGTTCGGGTCCTGCTCCGCGGCCCCGGTGAACATCCACCGCCCGTCCCACACCTCGGCCCAGGTGTGGTTGCCGCTCCTGTTCGCCCACAGCGGCGTTCCGACGACGCGGGCCGGGATGCCGACGCTGCGGCAGGCGTCCACCAGCAGGATCGACAGCCCGGAGCAGGACGCCAGCCCCGTCTCCATCGACTCCTTCGGGCTCTGGTTGGCGCGCTTCCGCCCCGTCGAGTACTTCACCTTCCCGAACAGCGTCGCGTTGATCTTCTGCGCCGCCTCGGCGGGCGTCTTGCACCCCTTGATGATCGGCAGGCAAATCTCGCGCAGCTCCTTCCGCCAGGGGTCGCGTGGCTCGTCGAGGTTGGCGTATGGCAGCACGTCGTTGAAGAACAGATCGTCGGGGACCGCCCACGCCGCCTCGGCGCGGGCCTTGTACGCCAGTCCGACATTCTCCAGCAGGAACCCCGCCTTCAACGATCGCAGGTCGCGTTCCGGCATGTGGGCGAGGAGGAACGCCATGCCGGCACGCTGAGCCTTCGGGGTGGCATTCAGCGCGTCGAGCATCTCAGCGCGATTCTTCCCCGCGCGGGCGAGTGCCGCCTCGACCTCGGCCGGCCACCACGCGGACGGCGGCGCGGCGGCCCAGGCGGCGGAGAGGATCACGAAGGCGCTAACAGCGACGAAGAGCGGACGCATGGCGGGGCTCCCAGTGGGTGTCGATGGCGTCATGATAGGTCTCGTCGTGGGGCGCGGCGTTGGAGCGTGAGCGGCTCGGGCGAGCGGGGTTGCGTCAGCGCCCCGAGTGAACAGCGTCAGCGCATCGCTGGCGTGGCGCGCATGAACAAACAAACCCAAGCGCCCCGAGTGAACAGCGTCAGCGCCTCTCTGACTTGGCGCGCATGATTGAACCAACAAACCCAGATGCGCTGACGCTCCACTCGGGGCGCGGACGCATCCCCGCTCGCCAACTGCCGGATCCGCTCACGCTCCGCTCAGCGTGTCGCCCTCCAGGAGGAAACGCGACCACGTCTCGAATCCTTCGATCTCGCGCCGCAGCTCCTCGGCCTTCGCGAAGCCGCCCGCCACAAGCCCCGACTCGCGGAGCCGCGCCTCGGGCGATGCCAGATCCACGAGGTGGACGACCCCCAGATGCACCTGGCCCACCGGCGACGAGTCGTCGTTGATCAGCCCGATCACGCGCTCCGTCCACCCCTCGGCGATCTCGGCCTCCTCCGCCAATTCACGCAAGAACCCAGCACGATACGCCTCCGGCCCGGCGAGGCCGTCGGTGTCGTTGATGTGGCCGCCCAGGCCGATGGAGCGCCGCGACCGCAGCCGCGCCTCGCCGCCCCCGGCCCGCCCGTAGTGGAAGAGGCGCCCGCCGTGCCGCAGCACCGCGTAGGGGATGAGCTGCTTCAACGACGGGTCCGTCTCCGCCGGGGCCCGCGGCACGAACCGCATCAACGATGCGTCGAGCAGGCGCGGCAGATACCGCCCCACGTCCGCCGTGAAGCCCTGAAAGATGCCGGCGCGGTGCAGCGCCTCCGTCGGGATCACCAGGATGCGCTCGTCCATGCGCTCACTCCTTCTGCTTCTCCTTCACGGGCGGCGGGCCCTTGGGGGCAGGCGCCCCCAGAGGCACGTTCGTCAGCAGCGCCGCCAGCGCCACCACCACCAGCAGGATGATGGCCAGCCGCATCATCTGCGGCCGAGTCCGCCGCGCCAGCAGGCGCTCCAGCTCCTCCTGGTCGTTCGCATCCACCGCCGTCTGCAACGCCAGCTCGTACGTCCCCTCGGGGTACTCCATCGCCTCCGCCTCGCGGACGTAGCCGGCGAATTGCGCCCCGCCCACCGCCGGCGTCGCCAGCGCGTGGAACCCCAGCCTGTTGTCCGGCGCGAACGTCGCCGGCCACATCTCCGCCCGAGAGGAAGCGGGCAGCATCGCCCACAGCCCGCGCAGCAGCTCCTCGTCCGCCGCCTGACGCTGGTACACGACGCGCCCGCCGTCGAGCAACGCCTGCGCCGACCCCAGCAGCGTCGCCGTCCGGTCCGCCGCCGTGTCGAGGTACCGCGCCAGCCCCTCCACCGTGCGCCGCGGCAGCGGCCCCGCCGTCCACTCCAGCGTCGGCAGCGCCGCCGCGCCCCAGTCCGGCGGGAACGCGTCGTCGATGGCGAACAGGTCCCCCTCCAGCGCGACGTACAGCTCCGCCGGCACCGCCAACACGCGCGCCAGCGGGCCGAACACACGCACCACCGCCACGCCGCCGGGCAACGGCTTCGCGAACAGCGCGTCGTCCGCCTGGCCGAACGCCGCGTGCAGCCGCGCCGCCTCGGCCAGCCACTCCGGGCGGAATCCGGGCGAGTGGACGGCCGCCGTGCCGCCCAGGAGCGCCTGCTCGATGCGCATGTCCATCAATCAACCCTCGGCAAGCGCGGCAGCGGGAAATCGGTGTCGAAGTTCAGCGTGCCCTTGTCGATCTCCACGCTGTCGTCGAGCCTGCGGATCGACCCGGCCTCGTCAATCGTCGTGTCGGAGACGCTCCGCTTCCACAGGTAGTGGTCCGTCACGAGGATGCGGATGGCGTCGCCCGGCTTCCACCTCACGCGGCGGGGGAACTCCCAGTTCCACTCCGGGTAATAGCCGCCCGGGCCGATGGCACTCGGGCCGTACGTCTCGCCGCCCACCTCCAGCTTCACCGACAGCTTCACGCCCGTGCTGAGGGCGAACGCCGTCTTCTTCGAGAACACCCCCGAGACGAGCGTCACGCGGTACTCGCCCGGCTTCTCCAGGGCGTCGCAGTAGTGCAGCACCCCGCCCGCCGCCTTCGCGTGCGGCCCGTCCGGGTCGGCGTCGATGCACCTCCGCGCCGCCTCGCGCAGCCCCTTCACGTCGCCGTTATCCGACCTGTACTTCTCGCGCAGCTTGACGTAGGCCGCCACCCCGTCGATCCGCATCTGCTTCCGCTTCGCCGCCAGGGCCTTCGCGTCGATGTCGGCCTGCGATTTGCGCAGCCGGACCAGCAGCGCCCGCGTCTCGTTCGTCGGCGGCGCCCCGGCGAGATCCCTCAGCATGGCCTCCGCCTGTTGGATGCGTTCGGGGAGGGTGGCCGCCGACTTCTCCAGCGCCGTCAACGCCTCGCGCGCCCTGGCCTCGCGGGCTGCCTCCGCCTCGCGTGCCGCCCTCGCCAGTTGGGCGCTCTTGTCCGGGGTAGTGGGCGTGTCGCCGTCGGGCGGCGTCTCCGGCGTCCATCGTCCGGCGGATGTGGCCCATAGGGCACAGAGGGCGCATACGAGGCATATCGCGGCGACGGCGGACCATCCCCAGGAGCGCGGCGCCGGGGCCGCCGGCTCCGCCGGGGCCTCGCGGTGCAGCGTGTCGGCCAGCCACACGAGCGGCGTCTCCAGGCCCGCCGGCGCCAGCGGCGTCGGCAGCACGGGGCGTCCGTCGGGCAGCGCGCCCGCCGGGCCGGTGCTGGTCACGGCGAACGTCGCCCGCTTCGCCAGCCGCGCCGACAGCGGATGGCCGGCGAAGGGGTCGCCGGCGGCCCGCACCGCCTCCGGGCCGCGCGCCGCCAGCTCGTCGGCCTTGGTCAGGATGACGGCCAGCGGGGCCGACAGGGCCGCCTCCAGATCGACGCCGTCGAGCGTCGGCGCCGCCGCCGGCAGGCACAGCCACACCGCGTCGCAGCCCCGTGGGGCGGCCCCGTCGGTGACGGCCAGCGCGATGCACTCCCCGCCGCGCTCCAACGTGAGATGCAGCTCGAACGGCTTGCCCGTCGCCTCGGGCGGCACGCCGCGGTCGAGGTCGAGCGCCGTGTCCGCGAGGTAGGCGGCGCTCCGCGAGTCGGCGGCGTGCAGGTGGACGTTCCCGAACCGCCCCGCCAGCGACTCGCGGTAGAGCATGGCCAGGAGGGTCGTCTTGCCGGCGGCGCGCGGGCCGATCACGGCGACGCGCGCCGGGTGATGGGGCGGGCTCGGTGCGGCTCGCGTCATGGGGGGATGGGGGCTCCGGGCACCCTCTATTGTATCGCGGCGGCGGCCCGGCGATACTGTGCGCCCGTCCGCGGGGCGGATTCACACGGAGGTGATCCCATGATGAGCCGGATGGTCTGGGTGTTGGCCCTGGTGGCGGCCGCTGGCGCCGCGGTCCTCGTGTGGGCGTTCAACCCCTCGCAGACGCCCGCCACGCCGCGCGAGGGCCAGGCCCTCACCGACGTGGTCTTCGCGGACGTCGGCGGCGAGGAATTGAAGCTCGACGCCTGCGTGCCCGCCGGCGACGGGCCGTTCCCCGCCGTCCTCTGCCTGCACGGCGGCGGCTGGACCGCCGGCACCCGCAAGCAGATGACGCAGACCCTCGCCGTCCTGGCTCGCCGCGGCTTCACCGCCGTCGCGCCGCAGGTGCGCCTCGCCCCGAAACACCCGTTCCCCGCCGCCCTCGACGACGCCCGCGCCGCCGCCGCCTGGGTGCGTTCGCGCCCCGAGCTGAAGGCCGACCCGAAGCGTGTCGCCGTCATGGGCCTCTCGGCCGGCGGCCACCTGGCCCTGCTCCTCGCCGCGACGAGCCCCGCTGACTTCAAGGCCGTCGCGGCGTTCTCCGCGCCGGTGGACCTGACCGACCCGGCCATGCACACGCCCGACCTGTTGGCGAAAAACCTCGTGCCGCTGCTCGGCGGCACGCCGGCGGAAAAGCCCGACGCCTACCGCGCCGCCTCGCCGCTCTCGTATGATCTCACTGGGATGCCGCCGGTGTTCCTGGCCCACGGCTCCGACGACCGGCTCGTGCCGCTCGAACACGTCCGCGCCTTCAAGGAGAAGGTGGGCGCCGCAGGCGGCACGGTGCGTCTGCTCGTCCTGGAGGGCGAGGGCCACACCTGGAGGGGGATGAACCTCCTGCGCGGCATCGACCAGATGCTGACCTTCCTCGACGAGAAGCTCAAGAGATGACCGCCACCCTGGCCGAGCCGCCGCCGGCCCGCACGCCACCACAAGGCCCCCCCGGCTGGCTCCTCCTGCCGCCGCTGCTGCTCGTCGCCGTGTACGTGATCTTCGCCCACGGGTGCCACGCCGGAGACCACGACGACGAGCTGTCCGCGGTCAGAGCCGAGGCACCTCCGCCATCTGCGGCACGGCCTTGAGGCCGATCGGGTCGCCGCCGCCCGTCGTGCCGTTGGCCTTGATGCTGTTCTTCAGGCTGTTGAGCCGACGCAGGATGCCGGAGATGGCCGGGTCGTCCGGGCCGTCGAAGCCGCCGACGGCGACGACGCTGCCGGTCCTCATGTGCAGCACGTAGGTCTCGAACCCGAACTGCGGTGTCCGCAGGAACCGGGCCAGCTCGTGGGCCTGGGCCTGCGACGCCGCCAGGGCATCGCCCGGCGCGTTGGCCCCCTCCCTGGCGCCGCCGATCCCGAGGCCGCCGAGCAGCCCCGTGGCCCTGGCCGGCTGTGACCCGGAGACCACCTGGGCGCTGCCGAGGTATTCCTTGACGATCAGCGTGTACTTCTTCGGGTTCTTGAGCAGGCTGTACTCCTCGTCGGAGTTCAGCGTCTTCCAGAACGGGTCCCACTTCTGCTTCGCCGACGGCGGCACCATCGGGTTGCGGACGGCCAGCGCCTGCGTGAAGGGGTTGATGCTCGCCGTCTTCACCACCATCCCCTTCTTGTCGGGGGCGGCCTCGGTGAAGAACAGCTGCTCGTAGGGGCTGCGTCCGCCGTCGAGCTTCAGCGGCGGCATGGGCAGGGCGCGGAATTTGGGCAGCGCGGCGCTCGCCGCGGCCAGGTCCTTGTAGCCGCCGACGAGGACGGCGAAGTTGTCCTCGATCCGGACCATGCGGCGGCGGATCTGGGCGTCGGGGTACTGCCGCTTCAGGGCCTCCCACTCGGCGTCCTGCTTGCGACGCTCGTCCTCGCCGCGGTCGAGGATGTAGACCGGCATGCGGTGCTGGTCACGGAGGATGACCGCGACCTGATGGGCGAGGTGGAATCCGTCCGGCCCGCCGTAGTGGGCGGCGCAGATGAGCCAGTCGCCGGCGGCGGCCGTGAGCGGGAACGGGTTGTGCGGCCGAGGCGCCCTGTCCGGCCCCGACATGGCCGCGCCGCGTGCCGGCACGACGCCGGGCGGCAGGGCCGACGATCCGGCGGGCGGGGGCGCCGAGGGCGTGCCCCGGAGGACGCCGAACGGCTCCTCGGGCCTGCCGCTGGCCGAACGCACGATCATCGCGGCCGCCAGCAGCCCCGCCGGCAGCAGCACCCATTTGCGCAGCATGGCCACGCCCCCCTCGTCAGGCCCGAATTGGTCCGATGTGAGGCGGCGCGAATACCACGCGGCGGCGGATCTGTCGAGGCCAATCCTGATCTCGGATCAGGCGAGCGTCCCCGTCAGGGGCCCGAGTGCGATGAAGCGCCCGAGCACGCATCTCCGTCGCGGATCTGTGCCCAGCGTTCGAACAGCAGCACGTCCATCCGCAGGTCGATGGCGTTCTGGTACTCCGGATTCACCTCGCTGACGATCAGCCCCTCGAAGCCGATGTCCGCCAGGATGTCCAGGCAGCCCAGCGTCAGCTCGCGCGAGCAGTACATCGGGCGGTGTTCGGGCAGGCCGGGCCAGTACCCCGGCAGGTGGACGTGCCGCAGCTTGCCCCCGAACCGATGCAGGAACGCACGGCAGAACGCCAGCACCTCGCCCAGCGGCCTGCCGTGCAGCGTGTACATCCACAGGTGCTCGAAGTCGAGGCACAGGCCCGGCGACTCCGTGGCCCACCGCTCCAGCCCGTCGCGGTCCAGGTTGTGGTTCTCGACGGCCAGCGCCGCCTCCGGGCACAGGCGGCTCAGCTCGGCCCCGTGCCGCGTCATGTGCGGCTGGTGCAGGATCAGGGCGCGTGCGCCGACGGCCCGGTACATCTCCGCCGTCGCCTGCAACACCTCCGGCGGCTGGTCGAGGCGGTTGGGGAAGTGGATGGCGTGATCCATCCCGAACTCGCGTGCCAGCGCCGCCGCCTCGCGCCAGGCGAGCAGCACGCCGGCGTCGGTCCACAGCTCGGCGCGGCGGAACCCGGCGGCGGCCGCCGTCGCATACGCCCCCCTGCCGGGCCGGAACTTCGTCGCGATGCCGATCATGCCGCCTTCCGCGCCCGCATCAGCCCGCCCAGCACCTGGGCCGTGCGGTCCTGATGCTCAACGGGCATGTCCGGGTAGAACGGCAGCGACAGCGTGCGGTCGCCGATCCACTCCGCGTTGGGGAACTGGCCGCGCCGGTAGCCGAACGTCTCGCGGAAGTAGGTCAGCAGGTGGATGGCCCGGTAGTTCACCACACAGCTCACCCCCGCCGACTGCAATCCCGCGATGACCGCGTCACGCGGCATGTCCACCGACCACACCGGGTACAGGTGCAGGGCGTGTCGGCTGTGCGGCACCGTGCGTGGCCTCATGATCCCCGGCACCGACGACAGCAGCCCGTCGTAGCGCGTCAGCAGCCCGTGCCGCCTCTTCCACACGTCCTCGATGCGGTCCAGCTGCGGCAGCAGCAGCGCCGCCTGGATGTTGTCCATGTTGTACTTCCAGCCGAGGAGGACCATGTCCCAGTGCTGGTAGCCCTCGCGGGCGCGGTCGGCCGCCGTCTTCGTCATGCCGTGCAGGCGCAGCAGGCGCAGCCGCTCGATCAGGTCCGTGCGGTTGGTGACGAGGGCCCCGCCCTCGCCGCAGGTCAGGTTCTTGGTCGCGTAGAACGAGAAGCACGCGAAGTCGCCCAGCTGCCCCGGCTTGACCCCGTCGCGCACGCCCTCGACGCAGTGGGCCGCGTCCTCGATCACCGCCAGCCCGTGCCGGTCGGCCAACGCACGGATCGCCTTCATGTCGGCCATCTGCCCGTACAGGTGCACCGGGATGATGGCCCGCGTGCGTGGCGTGATGGCGGCCTCGACGGCCTTCACGTCGATCAGGCCGGTGTCCCTCTCGCAATCCACCAGGACGGGGGTCGCCCCGGCCTCCAGCGCCGATGTGGCCGTGGCGATGAAGGTCATCGCCGTGGTGATGACCTCGTCGCCGGCCCCGATGCCGAGCGCCTCCAGGCACAGGTGCAGCGCCCCGGTGCAGGACGTGACGCCCAGGCAGTGCTTGACACCGAGGTAGGCCGCGAACCGCTCCTCGAAGCGCCGCACCCACTCGCCGGTGGTCAGGAGCGGGCCGGAGAGGACCTCGGCGACGGCGTCCAGCTCGGGCTTGCCCAGGCCGTGATGGAAGAAGGGGACCATGGCTACCAGGGGTCAGGGGTCAGGGGTCAGGGGTCAGGAAGAGAAGACAAGAGAACAGCCGGTCAACGGCCGAGTGAACAGCCGGGTCTTGTCTCCCCCGGCTATTCTCTCTTCTTCCGCTGACCCCTGACCCCTGTCCCCTGACCCCTGTCGGCCCGAAGGGCCGGCTACGCCGCCAGGCGGAGCGGCTTGCGGTTCACGATCGGCGTGTCGCGCATCCACATCTGCTTCTTCCAGAACGTCGAGTTCTGCTTGTACCACTCGATCGTCATGTCGATGCCCAGCTCGAACTCGATGTTCGGCTTCCACCCCAGCACACGCTCGATCTTCTTGCTGCACGCCGTGTGGCGGAACACCTGCCCCGGGCGGTCCCCCGTGTAGGTGATCAGCTTGCGGTCGCGGCCCATGCGGTCCACCACCGTCTCCGCGATCTCTTTCACCGACAGGTGCCGCCGCGTCCCGACGTTGAACACCTCGCCCGCCACCTTGTTCACGTCGCAGTGGGCCAGCGTGTCCAGCGCGTTGCACGTGTCGGCCACGTAAATGAAGTCACGCATCGCCGACCCGTCGCCGTGGACGGTGAGCGGCTCGTTGAGCAGGCACGACGTGATGAAGCGCGGGACGACCTTCTCCAGGTGCTGCCGCGGGCCGTACTGGTTGAACGGCCTGACGATCACCGCCGGGAGCTGGTACGTCGCCCAGTAGGAGTACACGAGCCGGTCGGCCCCGCACTTCGCGCTGGCGTAGGGGCTCATCGGCAGCAGCGGGTGGTCCTCGTCCATCGTCGGGGACACCGCCGAGCCGTACACCTCGGAGGTCGAGATGTGGATGAAGCGGTCGATGGTCTTGCGGTGCCGCAGGATGGAGTTGGCCACCACCTGCGTGCCGATCACGTCGGTCTCGAAGAAGTGGTAGTTGTCGTAGATGCTCCGCGTGACGTGCGTCTCGGCGGCGAAGTGCACCACGATGTTGGACTGCTCGACGAGGGAATCGACCAGCGAGGCGTTGCGCACGTCGCCGTACCAGAACTCCAGACGCGGGTCGCACTGGTCGTAGGTGACCGGCAGGTTGTCCACGCTGCCTGCGTAGGTCAGCAGGTCGAGGACGAGGAGCCGGTAGTTCGGGTACTTGTTGTACAGGTGGTGCAGGAAATTGCTGCCGATGAAACCGGCACCGCCAGTGATCAGGATCGTCTTCATCGCGACAGGATCTCCATGCTTCGGGGGCCGCAATTGAACAGCAGGTCGATGACGGACAGGTAGGGGACGAAGTCGCCGTGGAGCTGCTCGTAGGTGGGGTGCTTGTAGTCCTGGTATTCGAGGCGCACGCCGGCGTCGGCGAACTCCGCGCCGTCGATGTAGTCCTTGCCCGAGGCGCCCTCGTAGAACACGTCGGCGCCGACGGCGCGGCACAGCGCGATCAGCCGCCCGCACTGGCCGCCCTCGCAGCCCAGCTCGGACGACAGCCTCATCTCTCGCCTCAGGCCGAGCATCTCGCACAGGCCGGTCATCATCGCGAGGTTCAGCTCCAGCAGGCGCCCGTAGGGCCGCGCGTACAGCTCCTCGAACGCGGCGATGTGGTCCCGGTAGTGTGCCGCGCGGGCGTAACTCTGCTTGATCGTCGCGAGGTGCTTCTTGCGCCAGTCGGTGCGGTTGTCGATCTCCACGTCGCAGATGAGCGGCTTGTTCTTGCCGTGCGTCAGCACCGGCACCGTGAGCCACTGCGCGCCCTGGGCCGTCTTCACCCGGTTGCGGTTGCGCCACGAGTGCTTGTCGTACTGCACGTCGTCGTAGTAGACGAACACGTCGCTCCGGTAGAGCTGGGCGAAATACCCCAGCCACGGGAGGTAGCTCGGCTGCAGGATGACGGCGACGCGGTCGGCCATGTGGTGCTGCCTCCATGCAGCGCGGCCGGCAGAGCCGGACCGGCGGGATGATAACCCGGCCCCGGCGGGAAAATCAACCCAGCCTCACGCCGCCGCCCGTCCCGCGCCTTCACCCTCTTGCGGGGGCGTCCACGGGATGACGCGGCCACGCCCACGCGCCGGGGCGTTGCCCAGCGCCACCCAGTGCCACCACCAGCCCAGCACGTCGCAGATCGCCATCCACAACTGCTTGACACGCGTCCCCTTCGCCTCGCCCTTCTCGCGCTTGATGAACGGCACCGGCACCTCCTGGATCACCGCGCCGCGCCACCACGCCTGCAGCAGGCACTCCGGGTTCGTGAACGAGCTCTCGCTCTCCAGCCTCACCCCCTGGATCAGCCGCCTCGGGTACACCGTCACGTTCTGGTAGTCGCTCAGCGGCAGCCAGAACAGCGTGCGGATCAGGGCGTAGTTGAACTGCGAGATCAGCGCCTTGCGCACGTTGTCCGAGCGCGTCAACAGGCCCTTGAGCGAGAACGTGCCCAGACGCACCCCCTGCAGCACGTCGCAGCCCCGGAGGAGGTGCAGGTTCTGCATCATCGTCGTCACGTCGTAGGACCAATCCACCGTCTGCCAGAAGACGTAGTCCTTGGTCGATAGCTCGATGGCCTTCTTGGTGTTGTAGCCGGGGCCGCGGTTCCGCCCGTTGCGGTGGACACGCAGCCAGGGCCGCGTGCCGCGCATCGATTCCATCATCTCCGCCGTGCCGTCCGTGCTGCCGTCGTCGATGAGGATCAGCTCGTAGTCGTCGGACACCGAGGCGAGCAGCGCCCCGGCCCGCTCGACGTAGTCGCCGATGTTCATCTCCTCGTTGAGCGCCCAGCCGAGCATCGACAGGCTGGGTCGGAACGGACGGACGCTCATCGGCGCTCCCCCTTCACAAGGCCCGCGGGCCGGCGGCCGGCGGGCACGAATTCGACGACGGCCCACTCCCCGTCATCGAAAAGCACGCGGTACGTCGAGGTGTCGGCGGCCAGCAGCGGCAGGAGCCCGTCGCGGTGCGGCGGGCCGATCAGCGCGTGCGTCGCCCCGACTGCCGCCATGAAGTCCTCCCGCTCCGCCGCCGTGTCTCTGACGTTGAAGAACGGCTGCTCGCGGTCCCTGGCCATGCTCCGCTCGAAGCGGGCGTAGTACGCCGGCCACAGGTCCTTCACGTAGACGAGGTTGATGCTCGCGATGGCCGGCCACGTCGCCATCTGCTGCGGGAAGAACATGGAGGACGGGCAGGCGTTGAAGGCGTCGCAGGCGAGGACGGCCTCGGCGGGCAGGCCCGCCCTGGCCCAGCGGATCAGGGCCACGCTCGGGGCGGCGGCCTCCAGGCGGGCGAACTCACGGTCCACGGGCAGGAACGCCGGGTGGACGCTCGACAGCCGGTAACGCTCCAGCACGGCCGGACGCGGCCCGGCGAGCAGGTCGGCCGGCCGCCACGCCAGCGCCACGCGCCCCAGGAAATGGTGCGAGGCGGTCGGCGCCGAGCGGACGTGGAGAGGCGACTGCCGCGGCGTCGGGGTCAGGCATGCGGCCACGGCCAGCAGCACGGCGAACGCCGGCGCCCATCGGGACGTGGGCAACCGCGGGGCGAGCGCCTCCTCGGCGCCGCGTGGCCGACACCATGTGATGGCGAGGGCGGCGGCGTAGCCGGCGAGGGCCGGGAGGAAGAACCAGTCCTGCCGGGCCATCCAGGTCTGCGTCGGGAAGCGGGCCACGAACGCCAGGGCGGCGCCGGCGATGCCGGCCAGGGTGACCCCGACCCAGCGCGGGCCGATCCGCGCCGCGGCGGCCGCCAGGACGTAGAACAGCGGCCCGGCGAGCAGCGCCAGCAGGAAGCCGTAGTGACGCACGGGGGTGACGAGGACCTCCCAGAACGTCGCCAGCATGAGGGCGATGGACAGCAGCGGGATGCGCAGGATGGCGAGGTAGGCGAACAGGCTGCCGCACACGAGCAGCACCAGCGGACGCCGTCCGTAGGCGAGTAGGGCGAGAGGCGCGAGCAGCGCCAGCACCGGCATCCAGCCGACGTAAATCGAATGCATCATGCTCTGGGGCCGGATGGCGGCGAAGAGATCGTATGTCGTCGCCTGCCGCAGCGACGCCCACAGGGCGGCCTTCTGCGTCTTGTCGTAGGCGGCGACGTGCCCGACGACGTGCCCGTGGTGCCAGGCGTAGGCGCCGCCGATGGCCAGCGTCAGGACGATCACGAGGGCGGCGCGGCGGAGCATGAGCCAGCGCCACTCGCGGCACACGAGGCACGCCAGGATGAAGCAGCCGAGGTAGATGAGGAACTGCATCACCTCGCGCAGGTGGACGATGCTGACCATCACCACGGCGAGGAGGGTCGCGGCGAGGTAGAACCTCGCGCGGGCCGCCCCGGCGGCGGAGAGGTACGACAGCGCCATGCACAGCAGCGCCGGCAGCAAGACACCCAGGGCCACGTCGGAGGGGTGGCTCGTGGGCGCGAGCTGCGCCCAGTACAGGTTGAGGAAGTCGGCGAACGACCCGTTCAGCATCAGCACCATGCCCGCCGCCGCCGAACACAGCGCCAGGTCCGGCCGGCGGAAGATCACCGCGGCCACGCGGTAGAGCAGGAGCAGGGCCACCAGCCCCCAGTAGAAGCGGAGCTTGTGGTAGGCGAAGAGGGGGTCGCAGCCGGACGCCTTCGCGACCACGGCCATGAAGTAGTGCGTGCCGGGGTAGGGGTGCGTGTAGACGACGCCGCGCGCGGGGTAGATGTTCTCCACCCCCGGCCTGGGCGCCTCGGCGAGGCGGCGGACGACGGAGGCGTGGATCTGGTCCTCGTCCGAGGCCAGCGGCGACCCCTTGACGTAGAGGAGGGCGGCGGTCAGCGCGAGGGCGGCCAGGAGCCACCCTTCGCCCGGCGCGAGGACGAGCGTCACCGGCTCGCCGTCACGGAGGATGAGGAAGAGGCACCCCAGACCGACCAGCCCGAGATAGCCGGCCGTGACGGCCCAGGCGGGCAGGCCGAGGAGGAGGGCCGCCATCGTCGGGGCCTGGACGAGGGCGATGCTCACGGACGCGGACACCGCCGCCAGCTCCATCACGCCCCAGTGGCGTGCCGGGCGGAAGATCCACGCGAGGAGGAGGCCCGGCAGCACGCCGGCCGTGGCGGCGCCGAGTAGCACCTTGGCCAACGCGGTCAGAACGAAGTCCTCGGGGAGGAGGGCGGCGAGGGCCGTGAGCGTCAGGAGCGCGGCCCCGAGCAGGCCGACCCGCCGCCCGGTGAAAGACGGCCGCCACGCTGCCGGGGAGCTACTCATCGACTGGTCACCTCGGAGCCCGTCCCGCCATCGGGGAGGGCGCGGGAGCCCCCTCGCCCTGCACGCGCCGGGACGGGGGCTTATACCGGCCAGCGCGGACGGCTGTCAAGGCGGAGCCGGACCACCACACCCCGCCCCTCTCCGAAGCGGCTGACTGTCACCACGGTTGAGGGCGAAGCCGTGCGTGTCGCGTCCTGGAGCGTGAGCGGATCTGGATCGGGCGAGCGGGGCCGCGTCAGCGCCCCGAGTCACACAGCGTCAGCGCCTCGTTGACTGAACGCTCATCGAGAGCGGCGCACGCAGTCGGACGCTGTCGGTATCCACGGTCACTCTCGGTATCCACGGGCACTCGCTTCATGTTGACGGACGACGATCCGTAGGCCGCCTTCCCCCGCCCCCTACAATACCCCCGAGGGCGGGGCCGTGGCGGCCGCTGTGACGTTCAGGGTGAGCCCGCGTCCGCTATCCCCTGCTCAAGGCGAGGAAGCACAGCCCTCGCGGCGGGCGTCGAGCGCGAGCCGTGGGGGTAGCGCCCCACCGGCCGCCACGCCCCCGCCCTCCGATCCGCCCTACCTCCCCACGCCCCGCCTGATACAATGCCCACGGAAGGAGGGACGCGATGTCTCGCTGGCTGATCCCCCTGGCCCTGCTCGTGTCGCTGGCCGCGCCGCGGGCCGTCATGGCCTGCCCCAACTGAGCGGACACCATCCCCCAGTCCTCCGGTTCGGCGGACGAAGACGATGGCCTCCGCCTCTCCCGGGCCTACAACCACAGCATCTACCTCATGCTCGGGGTGCCCTACACCATGCTCGGCGTGGCCGGCTACCTCGTCTATCGGCATCTGCAGGCCCGCGACGCCCTCATGGCACACCCGTCCCCCCCCGTGCCCGAGCCCCTCTCCCGTGAGCCCGGAGCCGTACCATGTCCACCGACCGCCGCTCCTTCGTCTCCGCCGCCCTCCTCGGCGGCCTGATCGCCAAACTCCCGCCCCTGAAGGGCGCCGACACCACGCCGGCCCGACGCCTCGCTTCCGTCAGCGACGACCTCGAGCCCCTCGTCCGCATGATCGAGGGCTCGCCCCGCGATCAGGCCGTCGAGAAGGCCGTCGCCGCCATCAAGGACGGCACCGGCTACGACGACCTCCTCGCCGCCGTCTTCCTCGCCGGCTGCCGCGGCATCCAGCCCCGGCCCGTCGGCTTCAAGTTCCACGCCGTCCTCGTCGTCAATTCGGCCCACCAGGCCGCCCTCGCCGCCTCCGACAAGGAGCGCTGGCTCCCCCTCCTGTGGACCATCGATAACTTCAAATCCTCCCAGGAGCGCAACAAGAAGGAGGGCGACTGGCGCCTCGCCCCCGCCCCGGCCAAGCTCCCCTCGCCCGCCGACGCCGGCAAGGAGCTACAGGCCGGCCTCGACGCCTGGGACGAGGAGAAGACCGACGCCGCCGTCACCGCCCTGGCCCGCGAGGAGGGCGGCGCCGCGACGTTCGCCCGCCTGTGGTTCTACGCCTGCCGCGACTTCCGCGACATCGGCCACAAGAGCATCTACGCCGCCGGCGCCTACCGCATGCTGCACACCATCGGCTGGCGTCACTCCGAGCCGGTGCTGCGCTCCCTGGCCTACGCCCTCCTCGACCACTCCCGCGAGGCCAACCCCGCCAAGGCCGACCTCGCCCCCGACCGCCCCGGCAAGGCCAACCTCCCCCGCGCCAGGAAGCTCGCCGCCTCCCTGCACGGCAAGAAGGACGGCGCACCCCTCGAGCTGCTCGCCTTCCTGCGCGGCGCCAACGCCGACGCCGCGTCCAAGGAGGTCGAACGCCTGCTCACCGCCGAGGTCAGGCCCCAGGCCATCTGGGACGGCCTGTTCCTCACCGCCGGCGAGCTGCTGCTGCGTCAGCCGGGCATCGTCGCCCTGCACGCGATGACCAGCCTGAACGCCCTGCACTTCATCTACCGCACCGCCGCCGAGCCGTGGCAGCGGTCGTTCGCCCTCCTCCAGGCCGGCGCCTACGCGGCCCTGTTCCGCGAGGCCCTGCCGGGCCGCGGCAAGGTGGCCGACCACAAGCTCGACAAGCTGGAGAAGGCCGACCCGACGAAGGGCCGCGTCGAGGACGTGCTGGCGAAGATCCGCAAGCAGCCCGTCGAGGCGGCCCGCCTCGCGCTCGGCCTGGACGCCGCCGGCGCGCGGAAGCTCATGGCGGCCGCCCGCACGCTGGTCTTCGCCAAGGGCCCCGACTCGCACGACTACAAGTTCAGCTCGGCCCTCTTCGAGGACTACCACCACGTCTCGCCCGCGCACCGGCCCCTGTTCCTCGCGGCCGGCACGGGCTGGCTGCGTGGCAGCGGCGAGGGCGACACGCCGCTGTTCAAGCGGGTGAAGGCGGCCCTCGCCTGAACCGGAGACCCGCCCATGCTCGCCGCGCTCCTCTGCCTGTCCCTCGGGGCCGCCGCGCCGGCGGCCCTGACGCCGGCCCAGGCCGCCCTCATGCGCAAGCACGCGGAGATGATGCGCGAGTGGGACAAGCTGGATGACCCCGAGAAGAAGAACGCCCTCGCCTGGGAGATCTCGAAGATCGAGCTTGAGGTGCAGGGGGTGGAGACCCTCCGGTCGGCCCGCCTCCTTCTGGCCTGGGCCGCCAAACTCGGCGACGCCGACGCGGATAAGTTCAGGGCCGCGGCCCTGGCGACGTACACGCTCCTCTACGGCGCGCGGCACCATCACACGCGGGTCGTCTACTGGGTCGTGGAGACGGAGCGGGCGTTCCGCGATCCGAAACGGCGCGAAGGGTTCGAGGCGGCGGACGCCAAGGAGCGCGAGGCGGGGAGGCTGCTCGCGGAGGGCAAGTTCGCCGCCGCCCTGCCGGCGGCACGCCAGGCGTGGGAGGGGTTCAAGGCGGCCGTGGGCCCGCGTCACCCGCGGCCGGCGCGGGCGATGGTCAACATCGCGGCCCTGCATCAGCACCTGGGAGACAGGCGGGCCGCGTTACCCATCCTCCGCGAGGCCGTCGAGCTGACGCGGGACGGGCTGGGGGAAGGCCACACCGACCATGCCACCGCCCTGAACAACCTCGCCGAGCTGTACAACGACCTGGGGGATCACGAAACCGCCCTCCCCCTGATGCGTCGGGCCGTGGCCATCCGCCGGGAGGCCTTCGGCGCCAGGAGCCCGGACCATGCGGAGTCCCTCGGCAACCTCGCCGGCCTGTACCTGGCGATGGACAGGGCGGATGACGCCCTCCCGCTCTACAAGGCCGCCCTGGCCATCCACAAGGAGGCGCAGGGCGTGCGCCACCCGGCCTACGCCACCGCCCTGAACAACCTCGCCGCCGCCCACTCCGCCCTGCGGCAGCGTGCGGAGGCCTTGCCGTTGTACCGCGAGGCGCTCAAGGTGCGCAAGGAGTCGCAGGGCGAGCGGCATCCGAACTACGCGGCCGCCCTCAACAACCTGGCGACGATCCACCAGCAGATGGGGGACTATGAGGCCGCCCTGCCCCTGTACCAGAAGGCCGTCGCCCTCTCGGCCGTGCTGTACGGGGAGCGCCACCCCACCCACGCCCTTTTCCTCAACAGCCTCGCCATGCTGCACGAGAAGATGGGCCGGCGCGAGCGGGCCATCCCCCTGTCCGACAAGGCGATGGGCGTGGCCCTCTGGCACCTGCGGGCCGGCGCCGCGGTGCTGTCGGACCGGCAGCAATTCCAGGCGGCCAAGGACCTGGCGTGGCACGCCGGCGTCCGCCTCGCCATCCCCGACCCGCCGGGCGGGGCGTCCTCCTACGGCCACGCGCTCGCCTGGAAGGGCGCCATCCTGCTACGCCAGCAGCACCGCCGCCTCTTCCTCCGCCTCGCCGACGACCCCGAGACCAAGGCCGCCGCCGCGAACCTCCGCGAGGCGACACGGCGCCTGGCCGCCGCCGGCGCGGCGCCCAGGGCGGTGATGGAGAAGTTGGCCGCGGCGCAGGAGGAGGCGCAGGCCGAGATGTCCCGCCTCTCCGAGGCGTATCGGGCCCAGCGTGACAGGGAGCTGCCCACGCCGGAGGCGCTGGCGAAGGCCCTGCCCGAGGGGGCCGCCCTCGTCGACTACCTCTTCCTCCGCGACCGCCTGGTGGCGTTCGTGTCACGCCGGGGCTCGCCGCCCGTGCGCGTGGGGCTGGGGCCCGTCGCCCCCGTCGTGAAGGCGGCCAACGAGTGGCGCGCCCTCCTGCTGCGCCGCCGGCCGGGGCACGAGGCCGGGCAGGCCCTCAAGCGGCTGGTGTGGGCCCCGCTGGAGCAGCACCTCGTAGGCGCGAAGGTCGTGCTGATCTCCCCCGACGGGGTGCTGGGCACGGTGCCCTTCGCCGCCCTGCCCGGCCGGAAGTCGGGCGGCTTTCTCATCGAAGACCATGCCGTCGCCTCCGTGCCGGTCCCCGGCGTCATCCCGGCGCTCATCGCGCCAGTCAAGAAGGGGGAGCGGCTGAAGCCGGCGCTGCTGGTGGCGGGCGGCCTGCGCTACGAGCCGGAGGAGGGGGGCGTGGCCCAGGTGGCCGCCTCAGACAGCCGCTCCGCGCCGCGTTCGGGCCGGCTGGGCTTCGCCCGCCTCGCAGCGACCCGGCCCGAGATCCTCGCCGTCCGCCAGTCGTTCGCGCGCCTCTTCAAGGGCGGCGCCGTCACGGAGCTGAGCGAGGGCGCGGCCACCAAGCCCGCCGTCCGCAAGGCCCTCGCTTCGGTGCGCTACGCCCACCTCGCCACCCACGGCTACTTCGCCGACGAGCGCCTCGCCCGCGGCATGCCGCCCCTGCTCCTCTCCGGGCTGGCCCTCTCCGACGCCAACCGCGACCCGGGCCCCGGGGAGGAGGACGGCATCCTGACGGCGCTGGAGGTCTCCGAGTGGGACCTTACGCGGCTCGAGCTGGTGGTGCTGTCGGCGTGCGAGACGGGCCTGGGCAAGGCCGCCGCGGGCGAGGGCCTCCTCGGCCTGCAGCGGGCGTTCCAGGCCGCCGGCGCCAGGAGCGTGATCGCGTCGCTCTGGAAGGTCGATGACCGCGCCACGCAACGACTCATGACCGACTTCTACGCGATCGCCTGGGACACGAGGAAGATTCTCCCACGCGCCGAGGCCCTGAGGCAGGCCCAGCTCGCCATGCTGCGCGACGGCGTCAAGCGCGGCATGACACGCGAGGGCGACATCGAGAAGGGCGCGACGCGCCTGCCGCCGTACTACTGGGCCGCCTTCGTGCTGTCGGGCGACTGGCGGTGATCCGTTGGGGGGCTCGCTCATGGCGTGTCTGTTGCTCGCGGCGGCGATACTGGGGGCGGCCCCGCCGGCGGTCCCGACGCCGGGGCAGCAGGAGCTGCTCGCGCGGAGGGGCGAGCTGTGGGACGAGGCCCACGCCGCGTGGAAGGAGGGCGAGCATGCCGAGGCCGTGGCCTCGATGCGGAAGGCCCTCGTCCTGGCGGATCGCGTCCACGGGCGCGATTCGTGGCTGGCCTTCGCCCACTCCGCCTGGCTCGCGACATGGGCGCAGGCACGCGGCCGCTGGCGCGAGGAGGCGGAACAGCGCGAGCGCATGTGGCTCGCGATGGCGGCCCTGCACGGCGCGGGCGAGCGCAGGGCCGTCGACGCCCGGTGGGGGATGCGGACGGCCCGACTGCGCCAGGGCTGGGGCCGCGAGGAGAACGCCCTTTGGGATCTGGCGACGCGCCGGAACGCGGAGGTGGTGCGGCTGTGGCAGCAGGGCAAGTCGCGGGAGGCGTTGGCCGTGGCGGCGCACGCCCTGCGGATCAGGCTGTCGCTGGCGGGCCGGGCACATCCCGCCGTCGCCCACAGCCTGTTCAACGTCGGGGCGCAGTACGAGGCGCTGGGCGACGGCGAGTCCGCCCTGCCGTGGTTCCGCCGGGCCGTCGCACTGCACGAGGAGGTGTTCGGGGTCAGGCACCAGGCCTACGCCTCGTGCCTGAACGCGCTGGCCGGGCTGTATCAGGACATGGGCGACTACAAGGCCGCACTGCCCCTGTACCGCCGGTCGGTGACGTTGCGCCGGGAGGTCCTGGGCGAGGGGCACCCGTCCCACGCCGAGAGCCTGAGCAACCTGGCGATGCTCCTCCACGAGATGGGCGACCACCGGGCGGCGCTCGGCCTGTTGCGGCGGCAGCTCGCGCTGACGGCGCGGGGCGGGAAGGACGACGATGCGGCGACGGACATGAACAACCTGGCCCTCGTCTACAAGGCGTTGGGGGACCACAAGGCCGCCCTGGCCACCTACAAGAAGTCGCTGGCGCTGATCGAGGCGGGGCCTGGGCGCGGGCACGCCGACTACGCGACGGGGCTGAACAACCTGGCGCTGCTGCACCACGCGATGGGCGACCTCGACGCGGCGCTGACGCTCTCCAGGCAGGCCCTCACGTTGCAGGGGAGGGCGCGGGGGAAGAGGCATCCGCTCTACGCCACGGGGTTGAACAACCTGGGCGTGCTGCTCCACGCGAAGGGGGGACACGAGGAGGCGCTGACGCACTTTAAGCAGGCCCTGGGGCTGCGCGAAGAGGGGCTGGGGGGCGGGCACCCCTCCACCGCGCGGACGCTGAATAACCTGGCGATGCTCCACAAGGACATGGACGCCCACGCGGCGGCCCTCTCGGCGGCGGAGCGTGCCCTGGCGATCATCACGGGGCACGTCCGCGCCGACGCCGCCGTCCTGTCGGACCGCCAGCAGCTCGCGGCGGCCAGCGACCTCCGCGCCTACCTGGACAACCGCCTCCTGCTGCGCGACGACGCCCGGCACACGACGGCCGCCGAACACGTCCTGAACTGGAAGGGCGCCTTGCTCCTCCGCCAACAGCGCCGCCGCCTCTTCCTCCGCCTCTCCGACGCCCCGGAGGCGCGGGCCGCCGCCGCCCGCCTCGACGACGTGACGCGCCGGCTCGTCGCGCTGAGGGCGTCCCCGTCGGCCACCAGGGCGCGGCTGGAGGCGCTGCGCGAGGAGCAGGACGACGCGCAGGCCGCCCTCTCCGGGCTGTCCGCGGCGTTCCGCGAGGCGCGCGAGATGGAGCGCGTCACCCCCGAGGCGCTGGCCAGGGCACTGCCGGAGGGGGTAGCCCTGGTGGATTACCTGTTCCACGGCGGCCGTCTGTCGGCATTCGTTCACCGCAAGGGCGCGGCGACGGCCCGCGTCGAGCTGGGCAGGGCCGCGCCCGTCGAGCAGGCGATCCGCGAATGGCGGCCGCTGCTGATCCGGGGCAAGGACGGCCTGCGCGTCGGCGCCGTCCTCAAACGGCTGGTGTGGCTGCCGCTCGAGAAGCATCTCGGCGGGACGAAGGTGGTATTGATCTCCCCCGACGGTGCGCTGGGGGCGGCCCCGTTCGCCGCCTTGCCCGGCGCGAAGTCGGGGGCGTACCTGATCGAGGATGTCGCCGTCGCCGTCGTGCCCGTGCCGCGGGCCATCCCCGATCTGCTGCGGGCCGTCGCGGGGAAGGACCGTCACCCGCCTTCGCTGCTGGCGGTCGGCGGGGTGGATTACGACGCGAAGGCCTCGCCCGCCGCAGCCGCCGGCGCGCGCTCGGCTCCGGCGGGTGTGGGGCGGGAATGGGGGGCGTTGCCGGGCACGGCCGCCGAGGCGGACGCGGCCGGCGAGGCGTTCGCGCTGGCGTACCGGGGCGGGACGCTGGTGCGCCTGGCCGGGGCGAAGGCGACCAAGGCGGCGGTCCGGGGTGCGCTGACGCGGGCGCGCTACGCCCACCTCGCCACGCACGGCTTCTTCGCCCCGGAGGCCGTCAGGTCGGCCCTCGATGCGGCCAAGAAACGCGACCCCCTGCGTCCCGAGCCGGCGACGGGCTGGCACCCGCTCTTGCTGTCTGGCCTGGCACTGTCGGGGGCCAACCGCGAGCCGAAGGAGGGCGAGGAGGACGGCATCCTCACCGCACTCGAAGTCTCAGAGATGGACCTCACGAGGTTGGAATTGGTGGTCCTGTCGGCGTGCGAGACGGGCCTGGGTGCGGCGGCGGAGGGCGAGGGCCTTCTGGGCCTGCAACGCGCCTTCGCCGCGGCGGGGGCGCGTTCGGCAGTCGCCTCCCTGTGGGGCGTCGATGACAGGGCGACGCGGGTGCTGATGGGCGACTTCTATACGCTGGTCTGGGACGCCAAGGCGCCCGTGGCCCGCGCGGAGGCGCTACGCCGCGCCCAGATGGCGATTTTGTCCGGCAGGACGCTGGACGGCAAGCCGCGCGGCCTCGGCAAGACCCCGGACAAGCCCGAGAAGGGCGCGACGCGCCTGCCGCCGTACTACTGGGCCGCCTTCGTCCTTTCCGGCGACTGGCGCTGACCGTTCACGCCGCACGTCGTATCCTTGCCCTCGCCCCTTCGGTGAGGCGTGTGCATGCCCAGGGTCGTCGTCGTCGGGGGTGGCGTCTCCGGCCTATCCGCCGCCCACGCCCTTCAATCCCTCCGCCCCGACGCCGAGGTCATCGTCCTCGAATCCGCCCCGCGCGTCGGCGGCAAGGTCGCCACCCTGCGCCGCGACGGCTTCACCGTC
The DNA here is from genome assembly GCA_964630925.1 of uncultured Alcaligenaceae bacterium. GTDB lineage: Bacteria > Planctomycetota > Planctomycetia > Gemmatales > Gemmataceae > RGDT01. The sequence continues at coordinate 4,338 of CAZVZK010000111.1, read as the reverse complement.
GAGGCCGGCCCCAACGGCTTCCTCGACACCGGCCCCGCGATGACCGACCTCGCCAGGTCCGTCGGCCTAGAGGCGTCCCTCGTCCCCGCCAGCGAGGCCGCCGGACGCAACCGCTTCCTCCTCCTCGACGGGCGGCTGCGGAAGTTCCCTTCCGGCGTGCTGTCGTTCCTCTCCTCCGACCTGCTCAGCCCCCTCGGCAAGCTCGACCTGCTGATGGAGCGTTTCCGCCCGCGCAAGCGTGGCGGCGGCGATGAATCCATCGACTCCTTCTTGCGCCGGCGTGCGGGCCGCGAGATCGCCCACACCCTGGGCGACGCCTTCGTCACCGGCATCCTGGCCGGCGACCCCAAGCTGTTGAGCATGGGCGCGTCCTTCCCGCGGCTCGCCGGCTACGAGCTTGATCACGGCAGCGTCACCGCCGGCATGAGCGCGTCCCGCGTCCCCGGCAGGCGGCAACGGATGTGGTCGTTCCCCGGCGGGCTGCAGACCCTCACCGACGCCGTCGCCGCCGGGCTGCGCACCCCGCCACGGACCGGCGTGGACGTGCGCTCCCTGTCGCGCACCCCAGGCGGCTGGCGTGTCGAGGGGCTCGACGCCGACGCGGTGATCCTGGCGTGCCCGGCGCCGGCGCAGGCCGCGCTCCTGCGCCCCATCGACGAGGGGCTGGCGACGCTGGTGGGCACCATCCCATACAACCGCATCGCCGTCGTGGCGCTGGGCTACCGCCGCGCCGACGTGCCGCACCCCCTCGACGGGTTCGGGTACCTCTCGCCTCAGCGTGAAAGGCGCGACGTGCTGGGGATGCAGTGGTGCTCGTCGATCTTCGCGGGCCGGGCGCCGGACGGGCACGTCCTGGTGCGGGCGCTGTGCGGGGGGTGGCACCGGGGGGACATCGTCGAGTGGGAGGACGGGCGGCTGATCGCCGCGGTCCGCCGCGAGATGGCGCGGGCGGCCGGCACGCGAGCTGCACCCGTCTTCAGCGAGGTGATCCGCTGGCGCGAGGCGATCCCCCAATACCGCGTCGGGCACCCGGGCCGGCTGCGGCGCATCGACGAGCTGGCGGCCCGGCATCCGGGGCTGATCCTGGGCGGCAGCGCCTACCGCGGCGTGGCCCTCAACGACTGCGTCGAGCAAGGGAGAGCGGCGGCGGGGAGGGCCGCGGCGGTCCTGCCGCGATGAGGCAGGAAGATGGCAGACCACGAAAGACACGGAAGACACGGAAGGGAGACAAAGAAGGCAAGGAGGCAGAAGAGGACAGTTGCCTGCCTCAGCCTTTTTCTTGATATCTGCTTTGATTCTTTGGATTGTTCGCGTCTCCCGTGTCCTCCATAGTATGCCTTCCTCTCCCTTGCCGCGCGCGGGGGGATGATTCGGGCGCCGTGGCCCACTATCCTAACCGACGCACGACAGACTCTCCCCTGAGGCGGTTGATCATGCAGGAAGTCCTCAGCCTGATCCTCGGCGGCGGGCGCGGCACGCGGCTCTACCCGCTGACGCAGCTCCGCAGCAAGCCCGCCGTCCCCGTGGCCGGCAAGTACCGCCTCATCGACATCCCCATCTCCAACTGCATCAACTCGGGGATGAACCGCATCCACGTCCTCACCCAGTTCCTCTCGGTGTCCCTGCACCGCCACATCGCCAACACCTACAAGTTCGACCCCTTCAGCAAGGGCTTCGTCGAGGTGCTGGCGGCGCAGCAGACGAACGAGGCCGCCGACTGGTACCAGGGCACCGCCGACGCGGTCCGGCAGCAGATCCGCTACGTCGTCGAGGACCCGTGCAAGCACGTCATGATCCTCTCCGGCGATCAGCTCTACCGCATGGACTTCCAGCAGCTCCTGAAGACGCACAAGGACGCCGACGCCGACGCCACCATCGCCGTCCTGCCCGTGCCACGCGACCAGGTGCCCGGCCTCGGGATCGTCAACCTCGACACGACGGGCCGCGTGATCGGCTTCGTCGAGAAGCCCAAGACGGACGAGGCCATCGACGGCTGCAAGACGCCCCCGGAGTGGATCGCCAGGCAGGGCGTCGAGGCGCGGGGCCGCGCCCACATGGGCAGCATGGGCATCTACATGTTCAAGCGGGCCGCCCTGCTCGAGCTGCTGCAGGCCCGGCCCCTGGCGACGGACTTCGGCAAGGAGGTCTTCCCCCGCTGCATCAAGACCCACAAGATCCAGGCGCACCTGTTCGACGGGTACTGGGAGGACCTGGGCACGGTGAAGGCGTACCACGACGCCAACCTGGCCCTGGCGGGGGACGACCCGCCGTTCGACTTCCACAGCCCCGATGGGGTCATCTACACGCGCATGCGCTTCCTGCCGGCCTCGCGCATCCAGTCGGCCCGACTGAAGCACTGCCTGGTGAGCGACGGGTGCGTGATCGAGGAGGGCGCGGACCTGAGCGACTGCGTGATCGGCGTGCGCAGCCGCATCGGGCGCAACGCGGTGGTCCGCAACACGATCATCCTCGGCGCCGACCGCTTCGAGACCGACGCCGACCGGGCCGCCAACCTGGCCGCCGGCCGCCCCAACCTGCTGATCGGCGAGGGCACGCTGATCGAGGGGGCCATCCTCGACAAGGAGGTGCGCATCGGGCGGAACGTGCGCATCGTCAACAAGCGTGGGGTGGTGGACGACGAGGGCGAGAACTACGTGATCCGCGACGGCGTCGTGGCGATCCCGCGCGGGACGGTGATCCCCGACGGGACGGAGATCTGAGGGGTAGTTGACAGCCAGTCAACAGCCAGTCAACAGCCGTTAGCAGCCAGTGCAAGCACGAACAGCCGGCCCCCTTGATGGGTGGGCCGGCTGTTGGCTTTCAACTGGCTGTTGACTGGCTGTTGACTGGCTGTCAACTACTCAGATCACTTCACGGCGGCGACGAGCTGCTCGCTCTTGCCCGTGCTCGCGGCCGTCGTGACGGGGTCGAAGACCAGCTTGCGCCCCTCGCCCTCGCCGGCCACCAGCACCTTGATGACGTTCTTGCCGGCGAACGTGCCGCGGAGCAGGTCCTCGGCCAGGGGGTCGTCGAGGTACTGCTCGATCGCCCGGCGCAGCGGACGCGCCCCGTACTCCAGGCTCGTGCCCTTCTCGATCAGGAACTGCTTGGCCTCCGGCGTCAACTCGAGGGACAGCTCCTTGTCCTTGAGCCGGGACTTCGTCTTCGACAGCTCGATGTCGATGATCCGGTTGAGGTCGTCCGGCGTCAGCGACCGGAAGACGATGATGTCGTCCAGCCGGTTGAGGAACTCCGGGCGGAACTCCTTCTCCATCGCCCCCTTCAGACGCGTCTTCATCTCCGCGTAGGTGGCCTCGCTGTCGCGCGGCCTGGCGCCGGTGAAGCCGATCGTGTTGCGGCCGGAGATGTCCTGCGCCCCGATGTTCGTCGTCAGGATCAGGATGGTGTTCTTGAAGTCGATGGTCCGCCCGACGTTGTCGGTCAGCCGGCCCTCCTCCAGGATCTGCAGCAGCATGTTCCACACGTCCGGGTGCGCCTTCTCGATCTCGTCGAGCAGCACCACCGAGTACGGCCGCCGGCGGATCTTCTCGGTGAGCTGCCCGCCCTCCTCGTAGCCGACGTAGCCCGGCGGGGCCCCGATCAGCCGGCTGACGTTGTGCTTCTCCATGTACTCCGACATGTCGATCTGCACCAGGGCCTCCTCGGCCCCGAACATGAACGCCGCCAGCTTCTTCGCCAGCAGCGTCTTGCCCACGCCCGTCGGGCCGGCGAAGATGAACGACCCGATGGGGCGCTTGGGGTCCTTCATGCCGGCCCGGCTCTTGCGCACCGCCTTGGCGATGGCCGTGATCGCCTCGTGCTGCGAGATGATCGTCTTGTGGATCTCGTCCTCCATCGTGAGGAGGCGGGCCGTCTCGTCCTTGTTGATCTTCGTCAGCGGGACGCCGGTCATCTTGCCGACCACCTCGCGGACGATCTCCTCGTCCACGACCCCGTCGATCTCCTTCGACTTCTCACGCCACTCCTTGGTGACGGTCTCCTTCTTCTTCTTGAGCTTGTCCGCCTGGTCGCGCAGGTTGGCCGCCGTCTCGAAGTCCTGCCGCCCGACCGCCGTCTCCTTCTCGGTGTTGAGCTGCTCGATCTGCGCGTCGATCTCCTTCAGGTCCGGCGGCTTGGTCATCGCCTTGAGCCGCACCCGCGCCCCGGCCTCGTCGATCACGTCGATGGCCTTGTCCGGCAGGCAGCGCCCGGTGATGTAGCGGTCCGACAGCTCGACGGCGGAGGACAGCGCGTCGTCCTTGATCTGCACCCGGTGGTGCGCCTCGTACCGGTCGCGCAGGCCCTTCAGGATCTCCACCGTCTCGTCCTTCGACGGCG
>CAZVZK010000110.1:0-32570 GCA_964630925.1 uncultured Alcaligenaceae bacterium | reverse complement strand
CCGCTCTTGCCTCTTGCGGCCTGTTGATCACCGGTTTTCAACTGGCGACGGTATATCCTGTACGGCAGATGATTTCCCTTGTCACGATCGAGGCCAACTCATTTGCCGAGGAGGCGCCCATGCGTGCGGTGTTGTTGGCGGTGCTGATGGCGGGGATGGCATGGGGGGCTGCGCCTCCGGCCAGGCTGACTGCGGAAAATGCGACCCTGCTGCGCGAGCGGAACTCGTCGTGGGACGCGGGATCGAAGGACTGGAAGGCGGGCCGGCAGGAGCAGGCCATCGCGGCGCTGGAGAAGGTCCTGAAAATCGAACTCGCGGTGATGGGGCCGTGGCACCGCGACACCCAATCGACCGCCAATCGATTGGGCGATTGGTACCAGGAACGCGGGGAGTGGGACAAGGAGGCCGCCTGTCGCCGCATGGTGGCCGAGGCGCGGCGGCGTCTGGATGGCAAGGGCCATCACCGCACCGTGGATGCCCGCCTGGAACTGGAGGAGGCGCTAGCCCAGCCGGAGCGGACGCCGAAGCAGCGCGAGGCGCTGGCGCGGGCGAGGAGGCTGGCCCCCAAGGCGCACGCCTCGTTCAGGAAGGGAGAGTACAAAGCAGCCCTGCTTCTCTTTAAACTGACGCTGAAGATGAACGAGGAGGTGTTGGGCAAGCGCCACCCCGACTATGCCGCCAGCCTGAACAATCTGGCCATGCTACTCAAGGAGACGGGCGACCACAAGGCGGCCCTGCCCCTCTACCGCGAGGCGCTGAAGGTGAACGGGGAGGTGCTGGGAAAGCTCCACCCCTCCTACGCCACCAGCCTGAACAACCTCGCCGCGCTGCTCAAGGACATGGGGGACCACAAGGGGGCGCTCCCCCTCTTTCGGGAAGCGCTGAAGGTGAACGGGGAGATCCTGGGCAAGCGGCACCCCGACTACGCCACCAGCCTCAACAACCTCGCCAAGCTGCTCCATGAGATGGTCGATTTCAAGGGCGCGCTACCCCTCTTCCGGGAGGCGCTGAAGGTGAACGGGGAGGTCCTGGGCAAGCGCCACCCCAACTACGCCACCAGCCTGGGCAACCTGGCCCTGCTCCTCCAGGACATGGGGGACCACACGGCAGCGCTTCCCCACTTCCGGGAGGCCCTCAAGCTGACCGGGGAGGCCCTGGGCAAGCGCCACCCGCACTACGCCACCGGCCTGAACAACCTGGCCTTGCTGCTCCAGGCGATGGGGGACCACAAGTCTGCCCTGCCCCTCTGCCGGGAGGCGCTCAAGGTGCGCGAGGTGGTCCTGGGCAAGCGCCACCCCGACTACGCCACCGGCCTGAACAGCCTGGCCCTGCTCCTCCAGGACATGGGGGACCACACGGCAGCGCTTCCCCACTTCCGGGAGGCCCTCAAGCTGACCGGGGAGGCTCTGGGCAAGCGCCACCCCCACTACGCCAGGAGCCTGAACAGCCTGGCCATGCTGCTCCACGACATGGGCGACCACAAGGCGGCCCTGCCCCTCCTCCGCGAGGCGCTGGAGCTGCGAGAGGAGGCGCCGGGCAAGCGCCACCCCGCCTACGCCAGAAGCCTAAACAGCCTGGCCGTGCTGCTCATGGCCACGGGCGACCAGAAGGCGGCCCTGCCCCTCTTCCGCGAGTCGCTCAAGCTGACCGGGGAGATCCAGGGCAAGCGCCACCCCGACTACGCCGCCAGCCTGAACAATCTGGCCCTGCTGCACCAGGCCATGGGCGACCATAAGGCGGCCCTGCCCCTCCTCCGCGAGGCGCTGGAGCTGCGCGAGGAGGCGCTGGGCAAGCGCCACCACTCCTACGCCCTCAGCCTGAACAGCCTGGCCGTGCTGCTCATGGCCACGGGCGACCAGAAGGCGGCCCTGCCCCTCTTCCGCGAGTCGCTCAAGCTAACCGGGGAGGCTCTGGGCAAGCGTCACCCTCACTACGTCACCAGCCTGAATAATCTGGGCCTGCTGCTCATGGCCATGGGCGACACCAAGGCAGCCCAGCCCCTGTTGCAAGAGGCGCTCAAGGTGACCGGGGAGGTGGTGGGCAAGCTCCACCCCTCCTACGCCCTCAGCCTGAACAGCCTGGCCGCTCTGCTCCAGGACATGGGCGACCAGAAGAATGCGCTACCCCTCTTCCGGGAGGCGCTGAAGGTGAACGGGGAGGTTCTGGGCAAGCGCCACCCCAACTACGCCACCAGCCTGGTCAACCTGGCCAGGCTGCACCGGGACATGGGGGACAGCAAGGCCGCGCTCGTCATGTCCGAACAGGCCCTCGGCATCACTTTGGCCCATCTGCGCGGCAACGCCGCCGTGCAATCCGACCGCCAACAGCTCGCGGCCGCCGACGCGGCCCGATCCTACCTCCACACCCGCCTTTCCATCCCAGATGCCGACACCCACCCCTCCGCCGCCGAACACGTCCTGGCGTGGAAGGGCTCCCTGATGCTACGCCAGCAGCAGCGTCGCCTCTTCCTCCGCCTCACCACCGATCCCGCCGCACGCGCCGAGGCCGAACGCCTGCAAGCGGCCACGCGCCGGCTCGCCGCCCTGCGCGCCTCGCCGAGGGCCACGGGCGAGCAACTGGAACAGGCCGAGAAGGAGCAGGGGCAGGCCCAGGCAAGGCTTTCCGAGTTGTCCGCCGACTTCCGCAAGACGCGCGACGCCGAGACGGCCACCCCCGAGGCCCTGGCCAGAGCGCTGCCCGAAGGAGCGGCGCTGGTGGACTACCACTTCTACCACCAGAAACTCGCCGCCTTCGTCCACCGGCGAGGCACGCCGCCCGTTCGCGTCGAACTGGGCATGGCCGGCCCGATAGGGGACGCGGTGGGAGAGTGGCGGCGCCTGCTGCTGGCGGCCAGGCCCGATCGGCGCGCGGGCGAGGCGCTGAAGAAACTCGTGTACGCGCCATTGGAGAAGCACCTCGGCACCGCGAAGGTGGTCCTCGTCTCGCCCGACGGCGTGCTGGGCACCGTACCGTTCGCCGCCCTGCCGGGGAGGAAGGCGGGGACGTACCTGATCGAGGACGTGGCCATCGCCGCCGTCCCGGTGCCCTCGCAGGTCCCCGACCTGAGGATGGCCGTGGCCGAGAAGGAGCGGCTGGCCCCGTCGCTCCTCGCGGTGGGCGGCGTGGACTACGAGGGCGGGAGGGCGGCGCGGCAGGGCGCCGACGCGCGCGGGGCTCCGCTGGGCGTGCCGCGCACGTGGGGGGCGCTGCCGGGCACCGCCGCCGAGGCCGACGCCGTCGCCAGGATCTTCGCCGACGCCTTCAAGTGCAAGCCCGTGCGGCTCTCCAGGGGCGAAGCCACGAGCGGCAAGGTGCGCGCCGCGCTGGAGAAGGTGCGTTGGGCCCATCTGGCGACGCACGGCTACTTCGCGCCGGAGACGGTCAAGAACGCCCTCGACGGAGATGGACGCGGCCGCCCGGGAGAGCGGCGCGAGATCACGGGCTGGCATCCGCTGCTCTTGTCGGGACTGGCGTTCGCGGGGGCCAACCGCGATCCGGCGCCGGGTGAGGAGGACGGCATCCTGACGGCGCTGGAGGTGAGCGAGATGGACCTCACCAGGCTGGAGCTGGCCGTGCTGAGCGCCTGCGAGACCGGATTGGGGAAGGTCGCCGGCGGCGAGGGGTTGCTGGGCATGCAGCGCGCCTTCGCGGCGGCGGGAGCGCGCTCGGTGGTCGCCTCTCTGTGGCAGGTGGACGACGCGGCGACGAAGCAGTTGATGAGCGACTTCTACGCCCAGTCGTGGAAGGAGAAGGACGCCGTGGGCAAGGCCGAGGCGTTGCGGCGGGCGCAGCTCTCGCTGCTGAACGGCAAGGCCGAGAGCGGCACGGTGCGTGGCATAGGCCTCAAGCCTGAGGTGATCAAGGACATGAAGGCGGGCGGCAGGGTGCCGCCGTATTACTGGGCCGCGTTCGTGCTGAGTGGGGACTGGCGCTGACGGGAATCTCGGCGACGCTCGGTGACATCCGCGCACCGTTGTTCCTGGTCGGTATCAACTTCTTCTAACGCATGCCATCCTGCGTGGTGCGTGAGGCTGTCCAGCGGCTCCGAAACGGCATGGCACGAGGTGGGTTCGAGCCACACGCGACTATCGGCCGAAGTCCGCATCGGCAGGCTGGGCGAAGTGAAATCGCCGGCGGCGTCCCCTCCGGCCGCGGGGCTGCCGGCCCCGCCCGTGGCAAGACATGCCTTCTCGTCGCCGCCACCGCACATCGGAGCAGCCGTGTCAGCTGGCCTGCGTGTCACCCCACCAACGCAGGCTCGTGGGGTGGCCTCCTTCACCCGGGGGGTATCGGTTCACCTGGCTTTCCGTGGCGGCGACTCCCAGACGGCCGACATCAGGGCGTGGATCTCCGGCTCGGACTCCTTCATCTCGGCGCGGTTGAAGGGGAAGAAGTCGTTGACGCCGAAGTACGCCTCCGTCATCTCAGCGAAGAACTCCATCTGGTTGGTCAGCGCGTAGTGGCGGACGCGCGAGCCGTTGTACAGCAGCGCCTTCTCCCCTCGGCCACTCTTCTTGTACTTCTCGTAGGCCTCCTTGATGCGCGGCTCGTCGAAGCCCAGCACCTGGTCGTGGTAGGCGTGGGCCAGCTCGTGCAGGATCACCCACGGCTGCTCGCGGATGTTGCGGCGCGTCGCCACGTCGGCGGCACGCGGCAGGTGGACGCACTTCACCAGATCCTCCGAGTAGCCGTTGGCCTTCAGCCAGCCGGCGCCGGGGTGGTACTGCATCGGCCCCAGCGCGCCGTGCGTCAGGTCGAGGACGATCTTCACCGCCTGCAGCTTCTTGACCTTGTCCTCGGGCACCACCGCCTTGATGTCGCTCAGCTTGTTCTCGAGGAAGCGGAGGGCCTGCGTGCCGAGCGCTGCGTCCGGCCCCTTCAACAGCCTGTCGTCCACGCGCACCGTCCAGCCCTCGACGTTGCGGTCCGTGCGTGACGTGGGCATCGCCTGCGCGACGAGCTTCACCATCGCCTTGCCGAGTGCGTCGCCGACGAGGACGTAGGTCTCCGCGTTGCCGAACTCGTGGTGCCCGTGGCCGGGGTGCGGCGACTCCTCCGCCGGACGCACGAAATCGCGCGTCGGCACGAAGGCGACGTTCCCCTTGAACTCTGTTCGTGCCGCCGCGGCCGCCTGGGCCTTGCGGAGGGTGTCCCACGCCCCCGGTGCCTTGACCCACGGCCCGGTCATCTCGCCGACCACCGCCGGCAGGCCCGGCGTCTTGAACTCCTTGCGGACGTCCTTGATGAGGTTCACGAGGTTCTTCTCGTACTCCGGCACCGCCTTCTTCGGCTCGACGCCGTCGTTCCACCCGTGATACCACACGAAGCCGGCCAGCTCGTACCCCTGGCCGGCGTAGCCCTTGAAGTCGTCCTTCAGGCCGGCGAGGGCCTTGCGCACGTCGGCCACCATGCGCGTGTAGTACGGCCCCACTTCGCCGCCGGAGGACGGCGGGCGGAAGTCCTTGTACAGGCTCTTGCCGCCCCACGCCGTCTTGATGAGCAGCACCTGGCCGCCGACGTGCCCGCCGACGACGTGGCCGAACTGCAGCTCGGGGCCGAAGTGGTGCTTGCCGCCGTAGGGCGTGAAGCCAGGGGCGAGCGGCCCGGCCTTGAGCGGCTGCTTCTCGGGCTGATACCACACCCAGACGTTCTCGCGGGTCACCGGACGGCCCTTGTCGTCCAGGAGGTGCCCGACGAGCTTCGCCTTGGCGGGGTCTTTGAGCAGGCCCTTGAGGGTGCCCTTGCCGTGGTTGTAGTCCTTGCCGTCAAGGTCCACGACGGCCGGCCCCTCCATGTTGGACTGCCCGGCCAGGATGAACACCTTGACGGGCGGGGGCGGGTCGGCGGCCTGGGTGTTTGAGCTGGCCCACGCCAGCAAGCACGCCGCCATCGTGATTCGTCGCATCGTCGGTCCTCTTGGTCTGATGTCATGGTATTGGTGACGGCTGGCCAAGGGCGGGTGTCTCGCTATCGTGCCGGGAGACACCGGACGCGCGCCGGGAGGGGGCAGATGGCGGGCAAGCCGTTCGACGCGACGTTGAAGGATCTCATCGAGGCGTCGCCGCGCCAGTGGGCCGAACGCTTCTGCGACCGTCCGGTCATCGACGCCGAGCTGATCGATTCTGACCTGGCGACGGTGTCGGCGGCCGCGGACAAGGTTGCGTGTCCGGCAGGACATAGGCGACTGCATCGTGGACATCGAGCCAGAGAGCAGCCACGCCGCCGCATCACCGGGGCAGCTCCTGTTCTACTCGACGCTGCTGGAACACCGGCACGGCCTGCCGGTGCGGTCCGTGTTGCTCCTACTCCGCCCCGAGGCGAACGCCACGGAAGTGACGGGCCTGTTGGAGCGGCGGCACGCGCCGGGCGAGGAGCCGTACAAGACATTCCGCTATGAGGTGGTGCGCGTGTGGCAGTTGCCGGCGGAGTCGCTCCTGACCGGGCCGCTGGCATTCGTACCGCTGGCGCCGCTGACGAACGAGGCCGCGGCGGACCTGACGGGGACGGTGCGGCAGGCCGTCGCGCGGATCAGGGCTGACGCCGCCCCCGATCGGGTTGGTACAATGGAGGCGTCGCTGTTGGTGCTGCTGGGCCTGCGTTACGAGGGCGACATCATCGAGGGGCTGGCCGCGGAGGTGCGGGAGATGGAAGAGTCTTCGACCTATCAGTGGATCATGAGAAAAGGGGCGAGGAGCGAGGCGGTGGAAGCCATCCTCGACCTCGGCAGTGAGAAGTTCGGCACCCCTCCCCCTCCGACCGCCGCGGCGGTCCAGGCGATCACCGACCTCGAGCGATTACGGCGGCTGCGGAGGCACATCCTTGCCGCCAGCTCCTGGGACGATCTGCTCTCCACCCCGTGATCTCACCTGGCTGAAGAGGTGCGAGAGATGGAAGAGTCGGCTACCTACCGGTGGATCGTGCGGAAGGGCGCGAAGCAGGAGCTGGTGGATGTGATCTTGCGCCAAGGCCGCCGACGGTACGGCGAGCCGGTGCCTGCCACCGTGGCGGCGTTGCAGGCGCTGGGGGATCTCGACCGCCTGCGGGCGATCAGTGACCGCGTACATGATGTCTCGTCATGGGATGAGTTGCTGGCCACCCCTTGACGGCCGTTGGATCGGAGGCACGAGATGGAAGAGTCTTCGACCTATCAGTGGATCGTGAGGAAGGGCGAGCGGCGGGGCCAACAGGAGCTACTGTTGGAGCAGGGCCGTGTGAAGTTCGGCGAGGCGGCGCCGGCCACCGCGGCAACGATTCGGGCCATCAACGACCCCGACCGACTTCTGGCGCTGGGCCGCCGCTTGCTGGGCGCCTCGTCATGGGATGACCTGCTCGCAACCCCATGAACCGCCCAAGGAAGCACCACCTACGGAGGGCACGCCATGAGACTCCTTCTTGTTCTGGGGGTGTTCTGCCTCGCTGACGGGGCACGGGCTGCCGGGCCGCTCATCCCATACGAGCTCGACAAGGCGTTCCGGGACGCCTGGGAGAAGGTGGGGGCGCGGGTCGTGGTGTTGGGCGCCCCATCGGCCCCGAGGCTGTTTCTGCGGAAGGAAGGCAGCATGATCGATTGGGGTAAGCTGCCGCCGCCTCCACTCCCGACGTGGCTTGAGGTCACCTACTCCAAACTCTCGGAAGCGGCGGCGAAGCGGATCGGGACATTCGACAAGGTCGATGCGTTGTACTTTTCCTACATGGAAGAAATCCCCGACGAGGCGTGGCGGCACCTGTCTGGCTTGAAGAGGCTGGTGTACCTCACGAGTAACCTCACGGGGATGACCGACGAGGGGGCGAAACATCTCGCGAGGCTGGACCTTCGTGCCCTGTACCTGACTGAGCCCAGGGTCACGGAGAGAGGACTCGCTGCCGTGGCGGCCCAGAAGGAGCTGATCGAGCTGTCCCTGTGGCTCGATTTCCGGACGGAGGGAGGCTTGCGGCATCTTTGGGGCTTGAAGAAGCTGACATTTCTCGGCCTCCGAGGGGAGTTGACCGATGCCACCTTGGAGCCACTCCAGGGGTTGCCAAATCTCCAGGACATGGGCATCAGAAGCGAGGCCCTCACCGACAAGGCGATCCCGTACCTTGCGCGGCTGAAGTCGCTCCGCGCTCTCCGCCTCTACAACACGAAGCTCACGGCGGAAGGGTTCAAGGCGCTGCGGAAGGCCCTTCCCAGATGCAAGATCGAATCAGGGAACATCGGGTGACGGGCCAGAGGACAACGGCACCACGAAAGCACTCCAGCTCGAATCCCCCCACCTGGAAGCGTCTCGACATCGCCCCGCCGCCGCCGGCCACCGGGTCCGGCGAGGCGCTCCCTGGACGCTCCCCCATCCGATAGACTGTCGGCAGGCCGCATCGGCTTCTCCCGACCCTCCACTCGGCCGCAGCGCCAGCCGGGGCCGTGACATGAGCATCCCTTCCTCCGCCCGCAAGGTCCATCTGGTCGATGGGCGCACCTCGGCCCGGCCCTTCGTCGAGGCCATCGTCTACCGCGACTACTCGCCGACACAGCTCGAAGTTATCGAAGCCCTCTGGGGCGCGGCCCGTGAGAACGCGGCAGCCGGCGGGGCCGCTGAAGGCTTGGCCCCTTTGGAGCATGACCATTGGGATTGGAGGAACAAGGCGGATAGTGTAAGAACAGGGCAGCATCTGCTGGTGGCGGCCGAGTGTGAGGGCGAGCCGCAAGGGGTCATGGCGGTCTTCCGCGCCCCACGCCGCGCCCGGCTCGGTGACGGGCACGTGGTCTATGTGGACTACGTCGAAACCGCCCCTTGGAACCTGAAGGGGATGGGCGCAGCGCCACGATTCCTCGGCGTCGGAAGCGTCCTGCTCACCGAGGCCGTTCGGCTCAGCCTGGAGATGCGGTTGGAGGGCAGGGTCGGCCTCCACTCCCTACCGCAGGCTGAGGGGTTCTACGAGCGGTGCGGGATGACACGGGTCGGCCCCGACCCCACCTATTACGACTTAGCCTATTTCGAGTTCACGGGCCAGCAGGCCGCCGCCTGGCTCGCCACGACGGGAGGGGCACAATGACCACCGAATCGTCCCCCGAGAGCTTGTTCCGCCAGGCGGCCGAGGCCGAGGGCGGGATGCCGGTGTCCGCCGGTGCCCGCCTCGCCCACGTCCGCCAGGCCCTGGAATCCGGCCGGGCGTTCTATGTGGACCTCTCCACCGTTCCGGAGGGCAGCAGGCCCGCCTTGATCGCCGCGATCAAAGCGCTGGTAGAACAGGCCAAGTCCTCGGATGTCCGCGCCCCCATCGCCCCCAACCTCGATGCCGCTCCATGAAAGCACTCCAGCTCGAATCCCCCCGCACCTGGAAGCGTCTCGACATCGCGCCGCCGCCCGCCCCCGGCCCCGGCGAGGCGGTCGTCCGCGTCCACCAGGTCGGCATCTGCGGCACCGACCTCGGCGGCTTCCTCGGCAAGATGCCCTTCTTCTCCTACCCGCGCATCCCCGGCCACGAGCTGGGCGTCACCGTCGCCGCCGTCGGCGAGGGCGTCACCGACGTCAAGCCCGGCGATCACTGCGCCGTCGAGCCGTACATCAACTGCCAGAAGTGCCACGCCTGCGTCCGCGGCCACACCAACTGCTGCTACCACCACCAGACGCTCGGCGTCCACTGCGACGGCGGCCTGCGCCCCTACTTCACCGTCCCCGCCCGCAAGCTGCACGTCTCCACGAGGCTCGGCTTCGACCAGCTCGCCCTCGTCGAGACGCTCGCCATCGGCAAGCACGCCGTCGCACGCTCGGGGCTCCAGCAGGGCGAAAGCTGCCTCATCATCGGCGCCGGCCCCATCGGCCTGTCGGTGCTGGAGTTCGCCAAGCTGGCCGGCGGACGCATCATCGTGATGGACCTCGTCCCCACACGCCTGGAGTTCTGCCGCCGGGTGATGGGCGTCGAGCACACGCTCCTGTCGTCCGAGTACGCGGAGAAGGAGCTGCGCGAGCTGACCGACGGCCACGGGCCGGAGGTGGTCATCGACGCCACCGGCAGCAGCGCGTCGATGGGCACGTCCTTCGGCCTCATCGCCCACGCGGGGCGGCTGGTGTTCGTCGGCATCACGACGGACGAGGTCAAATTCAAGCACCCCGTCTTCCACCGCCCGGAGGGGACGCTGCTCTGCTCGCGCAACGCCCTGTCGCGCGACTTCAGCGAGATCATCGCCCACATCGAGCAGGGCCGCATCGACACGCGCCCGTGGATCACGCACCGCACCGGCTTCGACGACCTGATCGGCGTGTTCGAATCGTACACACGTCCCGAGACGGGCGTCATCAAGGCGGTGGTCGAGGTCGGCGACTGACCCTTCATCCGCCGATCATCCCGAAGGCGCGGACGGGGAAGGTGCCCATCCCGACGACCTTGACCGGCACCGCGAAGAAGCGGAAGCCGTCGTCCGGCAGAGCGCCCAGGCCCGTCAGATGCTCGACGATGGGGATGCCGGCCCGCAGCAGCAGGGAGTGAGTTGGACGCGCGAGGTCGGCGGTGTCGTCGATGTTCAGCGAGTCGATGCCCGCCAACGCCGCCCCGCTGGAGCGCAGCCACTCGGCGGCGTCAGCGGTGAGGTAGGGGTGGCCGTCGAAGTAGGCATCCGTGCGCCAGTGCCGGTCCCAACCGGTGTGGATCAGCACCGCCTTGCCTCGCACGTCGAGCCCACGCAAGTCCGCCGCCGCGATGGCCCGCCCGCCGCCCCGGCGCACGACGACGGCGTCGAGGCCGGCGACGCCCTCCAGCGGCAGACCGGCGAGGTCGGCCCCGTCGGCGTAGCGGTGGAACGGGGCGTCGAGGTAGGTGCCGGTGTTGGCGACCATCTCGACCTTGCCGATGTGGAACTCGACGCCGGGCGCGTAGAGCTTCCGCGACTCCTCGCGGCTGAGGAAGTCGCAGACCACGGGCGCGGGCAGGCCGCGGTAGGTCACCATCCCGTCCTCGACGGCGTGGCTCACGTCGATCAGCCGCATCGGCTACTTCCCCTTCAGGTGCTCGTCGAACCAGGCGATGGCCTCCTTCTGGGCCTGGCCACGCGCCTCCTTGTAGATGCCGTAGTGCTTGATGCCCTTGATGGTCACGAGCTTCTTCACCCCCGTCGCCCGTTCGTGGGCCAGGATCGCGTGCTCCTTGTTGTCGAACAGCTCCTCCTTCTCCGCGATGATGAAGAGCTTCGCGCACGCCTTGCACCTGCCGACGTCCTCGACGGGCGCGTAGCCGATGAACTTCTCGATCACCGGCGCCCCGGTCAGCGAGCCGAACTTCTCCCCCGGCCCCGGATAGCCGGCCTTGCCGCGCGCCCGCGCCGCGCCCTGGGCGAAGGTGTACTCCTTGAGCGCCGGGGCGATGGCCCAGCGCCCGTCCATCGAGCCGACCTGGCTGACGAACGCCTTCACGCGCGGGTCGCGTGCGGCCACGTACACAACATGCCCGCCGGAGAACGACGAGCCCCACAGGCCGATGCGGGCCTTGTCGCACTGCTTCTCGCCGGCCACCCAGTTGATCGCGTTCATGATGTCCGTCGTCTGGTCGATGGGATCGACCACGCCGCGGACCTCCTTCACCTCGGCGACGAGTTTGCCGTCCTTCTTCTCCGGCCTGCCGACGGCGACGAGGCGGGCGTCGCTGGCGCCCCACCCGCGGTAGTCGAAGGCCACCACGAGGTAGCCGGCCTGGGCGAATCGGATGGCGTCGGGCCGCAGCATCTCGGCGGTGCCGCCCCAGCCGTGGCTCATGACGACGGTGGGGAGCCTTTCGCCCTTGGGCTTCCTGGGCGCGAACACCTCCGCCGCCATGCGGGTGCCCTCGCTGATGATGTCCGCCCGGCGGAAGGCGACGTCGTCGGGCACCGTCACCCCCTTGTCATCCGCTGCCCACAGGCACGGGATCGCCAACACGGCGCAGAGGGCCGCCAGGGGATACCCTCGCCAATTCGACATCCGCGCCATGTCGGTCCTCCGGTAGGTCAGGGGCCGGCTCGCCGCCCGCCCGTCAGTCTATCGCCACGCGACACGCCGGCCTGACGGCCCGTGGCGTCGGCATCGCGGATCAGGTAGGATGAAGCCGTCCGGACGAGGGCCGAGCGATGGCGAAGAAGGCGAGCAAGCCGGAGACGAACGGCAGCGAGACGCCGCCGGGGCCGGCGTATTTCACGTCGCTGACCCTGGAGAACGTACGCTGCTTCCGCGAGAAGCAGACGCTGAAGTTGGACGACGGCAAGGGCGGCCCCGCGCGGTGGACGATCCTCCTAGGCGAGAACGGGACCGGCAAGACGACGGTGTTGCAGGCGTTGGTGGCGATGGACTGGTCGAGCAAGCCACCCATCCCGAACGGGCCAGCCGACACAAATGACCTCTGGCACGCGATGGATCGAGGCATCAGCCGACTTGAGGATTTTCTGACGCTCCCGCGCGGGGCGAAAGCGGAGGGTATCCTCCGGGCGACCTTCTCTGCGGCGAATTTCGACCAGCGATATCCCCCCCAGCCATTGGGGTCACGACAGCTCAAACTGTGGCTCGCTGGTGGGGGAATCGGAACGCACAGCGGACGGGGCGCCGACGAAGACCCCTCTGAACGTCCTCGGCTGCCCTTGCTCTGTGCTTACGGAGCAAGCCGCCGGCTCGGCTCGGCCACCCTGTCCGCCGAGGCCGTGGACGATCCTGTTGGGACGCTTTTCTCGGACACCGCCTCGCTCCGCCACGCCGAGGAGACGCTTCTCCAGCTCGACTACGCGAGCAAGTCATCCCCCGAGGACGACCGACATCAGCGGCAACGTGATCGTATCACCGGGCTACTCCTCGCCGTGCTCCCAGAGGACGGGGCAACGGCGATCCGATTCGTGGCCGGTGAAGGGACGCCGCCGAAATCCCGTGTCGATTTCGAGACGCCCTACGGCTGGGTGCCGCTTCGCTCCCTCGGCCACGGCTACCAGACGCTCATCGCCTGGATGGTCGATCTCGCCAGCCGCATGGCCGAGCGCTACCCCGACAGCCCCGACCCGCTGACGGAGCCGGCCATCGTCCTCGTCGATGAGATCGATCTGCACCTGCACCCCAAGTGGCAGCGTCAGCTCGTCGGCGAGCTGACCAGACGCTTCCCGCAGACACAGTTCATCGTCACCGCCCACAGCCCGCTCGTCGTCCAGGCCGCCGAGGACGCCAACCTCGCCGTCCTCCGCCGCGAGGGCGATCAGGTGGTGATCGACAACGACGTGGATCAGATCCGCAACTGGCGGCTCGATCAGATCTACACCAGCGAGCTGTTCGGCCTGCCGAATGCCCGCCCGCCGCGCCTGGACAAGTTGCTGGAACAGCGTCAGGCCATCCTCGCCAGGCCGGAGCTGACGGCGGCGGATCGGCGGGAGCTGGAGGAGCTGGATGGCCAAATCGGCCCGCTGCCCGGTGGGGAGTCGGCGGAGGAGGCCGAAGACCGGAGGGTCATCCGAGAATCCCTCGACTACCTCCGGAAAGGCGTGGCCGGATCGTGAGACGCCTCACTCGCCCACCGGCCCCGCCGGAGCCGCTTCCGTCTCGCGGCGTCGCTGCCCGGGCTGCCCTCGAAGCGGCGTACCGGCGAGGCGTACGCGACTTCGTCTTTGATGACACCATCTGGCGCGACCCGGCGGTCAAGGAGGCCCTCCGGCGAATGCAACTCGACAAGTGCGCCTTCTGCGAGTCGGCCTTCGCCCACATCAGTTACGGCGATGTGGAGCATTTCCGCCCCAAAGCCGAGGTCAGGCAGGACGCGGGCGGCGTGCCGCTGCGCCCAGGGTATTACTGGCTCGCATACGAGTGGTCGAACCTCTTCGTCTCCTGCCAGCTCTGCAACCAGAGGTTCAAGCGGACCCACTTCCCCTTGTCCAACCCCGGCCGGCGGGCTCGCAGCCACCGCCAGAACCTCGGGCGCGAGAAGCCCCTCTTGATCAACCCCGCCGCCGTCGATCCGGCGCTCCACATCACTTTCCACGATGAGCGGCCTGTCCCTGTGGGGCGGAGCCGGGTCGGCGACATCACGATAAGGGTTCTCGGTCTGGACCGCCCGGAGTTGCTGGAACGGCGCCGGGAGCGCCTCCAGGATCTCAAGGACATCCGCGACCTGCTCGACCACTTTGAAGAGCGGGAGCGTGCAGGCTCACTCGACAGCCCAGGCCGACAACTCCTGACCCGCCTCCGCGGACGCCGGGATCGAGCCCTCCGCCCCGAGGCGGAATACTCCGCGATGGCCGCTGCGTTCTTCTCTCGTTGACCGCCGCTCACATCATGTTGAACGGATCGACATCCAGCGAGAACTCCACACCGTTCGGCACCGCCAGCGTCGGCATCACCGCCCGCAGCACCGCGTGCAGCGCCTTCGCCCCCACCGACTGCAACTGGAAGTGGAACCGGTAGTTCCCCTGCAGCCGATACACAGGCGCCTCCGCCGGGCCCAGCAGACGCACCGCCCCCTCGGCCTCCTTCAGGATCGCCGCCCGGAACGCCTCGGCCATCTTGTCCGCGAAGGCCCGCACCGCGTCCTCGTCCGGCCCGCGCACGATCACACGCGCCAGCCGCGAATACGGCGGGTAGCCGTGCGCCTCCCGGTGCGACAGCTCCCCCGCCACGAAGGCGTTGTAGTCGTGCGACGCCGCGTGCCGGATCGCCGGATGCTCCGGGTTGAACGTCTGCACCAGCACCACGCCGCCCTTCGGCCCGCGCCCCGCCCGGCCCGAGACCTGGCTCAGGAGCTGGAACGTCCGCTCCGAGGAGCGGAAGTCCGGGATGTGCAGCGACATGTCGGCGTTGATCACGCCCACCAGCGTCACGTTCGGGAAGTCCAGCCCCTTGGCGATCATCTGCGTGCCCAGCAGGATGTGGATCTCGCCCTTGCGGAACGCCCCCAGCGTCCGCGCGTGCGACCCCGGCTTGCGCATCGTGTCGCTGTCCATCCGCCGCACCACGCGGTCGGGGAACCGCTCCTGCAATTCCGCCTCCAGCTTCTCCGTCCCCAGGCCCTGGTACCGGATCGCCGACTGCCCGCACGCCGGGCAGTTCAGCGCCGGCTCCTGCTCGTACGCGCAGTAATGGCACACCATGATGTCGCGCTGCTTGTGGTACGTCAGGGCCAGGTCGCAGAAGCGGCACGTCTCGACGTGGCCACACGCCGGGCAGTGGACGTGCGTCGCGAACCCGCGCCGGTTCAGCAGCATCATCACCTGCCCGCCCTCGGCCAGGGCCCGCTTGATCGCCTCCACCAGCGGCTCGCTCAGCGCCGACGGCCTGCCCTTCCGCGCCGGCTGGTGCCGCAGGTCGATCAGCCGCACCGGCGGCAGCGGCCGGCTCGCCGCCCTCTTCGTCATGGTGAGCAACTGATACTGCCCGCGGCGGGCGTTGCTCCAGCTCTCCAGCGACGGCGTCGCCGACCCCAGCACGATGGGCACGTCCTCGATCCGCGCCCGCATGACCGCCACGTCGCGCCCGTGATACCGCGGCGTCGTGTCCTGCTTGAAGCTCGTCTCGTGCTCCTCGTCGATCACCACCAGGCCGAGGTTCTGCACCGGGGCGAACACCGCGCTCCGCGCACCCACCACCACCTTCGCCTGCCCGTGCAGCGCCCGCCGCCACTGCACCCCGCGCTCCGCGTCCCCCAGCGACGAGTGCAGCACGGCCACGTCCCCGAACCGCCCCGCGAAGCGCCGCACCGTCTGCGGCGTCAGGCTGATCTCCGGCACCAGGACGAGCGCCTGCTTGCCGCGCTTCACCACCTCCTCGATGGCCCGCAGATACACCTCCGTCTTGCCGCTGCCGGTCACGCCGTACAGCAGGAACGCCTTGTACCCGCCCGCGTCCACGGCCCCGGAGATCACCTCGATGGCCTTCTCCTGCTCCGCGTTGGGGGTGAGCGGCCCGGCCTCCTCCACCTCCCCAGGCGCCAGCTCGCGGTCCACGCGCTTGACCACGCGGCGGATGACGCCACGCTCCAGCAGCGCCTTCAGCACGCCCGGACCGGCGTTGGCGTGCTTCTGCACCAGGCGCACGTCCACCGGCTTCGTCTGCTCGCGCAGGTACGCCACCACGGCGGCCTGCCGTGGGGTGAGCTTGCCCGGCTCGACATCGGGGGTCATCTCGACGAAGGCGCGTTTGACGCTGCCGGCCTGGTCCCTGGCCCCGGCGGGGACGATGGCGTTGAGCACCTGGCCCCAGGCGCAGTGGTAGTAGTCGGCCATCCAGCGCGTGAGACGCAAGAGCGAGTCGCCCAGGAGCGCCTCGTCGTCGAGGACGGCGAGGAGGGATTTGACGCGCCGCCCCGGCGCCGTATCGCTCAGCCCCACGCAGTAGCCGACGACGGTCTTGCCGGCCCCGCGCCCGAACGGCACGCGGACACGCTTCCCGAGGGCGACGCCGGCACGCAGCTCGTCGGGGACGAGGTAGGTGAACGCCTGGTCCATCGGCCGGTCGAAGACGATGTCGGCGAAGAGGCCCGCCTGCGGCGGGGACTCGGGCTCTGGTGTGGAGAACAGGTCGGCTTGCATGGGTTCGCCCTCGAGACGCCGTATCGTACCCCGGACGCCGTGCGCGAATCGAGGTCGGTAGCGCCTCCTCACGGCCGCGGGCCACGCGGGGCCGTTCAGATCCGCGTCTTCGGATCACGCTGCCACAGCGGCCGCTCCCCCGGCCCGCCGGGCCGCCACGCGGACGCGGCCAGCCCCCACTCCGCCTCCGCCCACCGGATGGCCGACTCCGCGTCTGGCCGGACCTCGTCATCGTGAGTGGTCCGCCCCGCGACGTAGCGGTAGACGATCACGCCCGCCCCGCCGTCATCGACGATCTCGAACCTCACCTCCCCGCGTTCCGCCACGAACAACACCCTGTCCATCCGCCCCCTCCTGCCGCCTGGCGCCACCAGCACCAATTCACGCCGCCCGCCTCACCTCCCCCGACCCCTCGCCCAGCATCCCCACCAGACGCGAAGCCATCTCCGGGCCACGCCCCTCGTCCTCGTGCTTGAAGAACACGAAACACTCCCGCCACGCCCGGGCACGCATCCGCGCCGCCCACACGGCCAGCGCCGTGTCGTCGTAGTCAGGCCGCCGCAGACGCACGTAGCCCCAGTCCGCCGTCGCCACGCAGGGCACCTTCAGGCCGTCCTCCGCGTCCGCCACACACAGGGCCGCGCCGAACTCCCGCAGCAGGCCGAACACCTCCTCGTCGAACCACGACTCGTGCCGGAATTCGACGGCGGCGCGGCATGCCGGCGTCAGCAGCGCCAGGAACGCCCGCAGGCGTGCCACATCCTTCTTGAACGTCGGCGGCAGTTGAAACAGGATAGGCCCCAGCCGCCCCCTCAGCGTGCCGGCGGCGTCCAGCAGCGATGATACCTGCTCGACGACGCCCGCGAGCCGCCGGACGTGCGTGATCTCCTGGGGCGCCTTGAGCGCGAAGCGGAAATCGCCGGGCACCTGGGCGGCCCACGCTTCCAGCGTCGAAGGCGCCGGCGGGCGGTAGTAGGTGTTGTTGATCTCGACGGCCCGGAAGTGCGATGCGTAGAAACCCAGCATCTGCTTCGCCGGCAACCTCGCCGGGTAGAAGGTGCCCTTCCACTCAGGGTACGAGTAGCCGCTCGTGCCGACGTGATACTTCATGTCCCCCCCTTCCGTGTGGCGGTGATGGGTGGCGCGGGCGGCGCGACGCCGGCGATCACACACCGGCCGACGCCCCCTGTCAAGGCCGTTGTGCCTCACCGGCCGGCCCCGCTTCCCTAGAATGCCCGTTCTGGCCGTTGGCAGAACCGGAAGAAGGACGACAGGACATGCGACAGATCGAGGTCGGCGGGGTGGTGGAGAACGTGGTCGAGCGGGCCGACTACCCGCCGGAGCGCGTCAAGTCGATCCTCGGCGGCGAGACCGTCGCCGTCCTCGGCTACGGCGTCCAGGGGCCGGGCCAGGCCCTCAACATGAAGGACAACGGCGTCAACGTCATCATCGGCCAGCGCGAGAAGACGCGCTCGTGGGACAAGGCCGTCCAGGACGGCTGGGTGCCCGGCAAGACGCTCTTCCCCCTGGAGGAGGCCGCCGCCAGGGGCACCGTCATCCAGTACCTCCTCTCCGACGCCGGGCAGAAGGAGTACTGGCCGACCCTCAAGCCGCACCTGACCAAGGGCAAGGCGCTGTACTTCTCGCACGGCTTCAGCGTCGTCTACAAGGACCAGACCGGCGTCATCCCCCCGCCCGACATCGATGTCATCCTCGTCGCCCCCAAGGGCTCGGGGCGCACCGTGCGGACGCTGTTCCTCCAGGGCCGCGGCATCAACGCCAGCTACGCCATCCACCAGGACGCGACGGGCCGGGCGCGGGACCGCGTCCTGGCGCTGGGCATCGCCATCGGGTCGGGCTACCTGTTCGAGACGACCTTCCAGAAGGAGGTCTTCAGCGACCTGACCGGTGAGCGCGGCGTGTTGATGGGCGCCATCTACGGCCTGTGGCTGGCGCAGTACGAGGTCTTGCGCGAGCAGGGGCACTCGCCGTCGGAGGCGTTCAACGAGACGGTGGAGGAGGCGACGCAGAGCCTGTACCCGCTGATCGCCGAGAACGGCATGGATTGGATGTACGCCAACTGCTCCACCACCGCCCAGCGCGGCGCCCTCGACTGGTTCAAGGCCTTCCGCGACGCCGCCCGCCCCGTCTTCGAGAAGCTCTACAAGTCGGTGGCCGACGGCGAGGAGACCCGCCGCGTGCTGGAGGCCAACTCGCGCCCCGACTACCGCGAGCAGCTGGAGAAGGAGCTGAAGGAGGTCGCCGACAGCGAGCTGTGGCAGGCCGGCGCCGTGGTGCGTGCCCTGCGCCCCGAACGCGCGGCCAAGTCGCAAGGGTGACCATGAAGAGAAGGCATACCACGAAATACACGGAAGACACGAAAGGAAGACGAAGAAGCAAAGTAGGTATCAAGAAAAAGACAGACATTTGATATTTTTATCTCTGTCTTGTTTGTCTTCTTTTCGTGTCTTCCGTGTATTTCGTGGTATGCCCTCTTGATCCCATATGCGCCCGCCACGCATCCACCACTGTGCCTCGGAGCCGTTGACGCTCTTCGGGCGGCGTCGCGAGCTGGCGCTGCTCGATGAGGCCGCCGCGTCGCCCGGGGTGTCGCTCGTCGCGTTCGCCGGGCCGGGGGGGCAGGGCAAGACCGCCATCGTCCAGCACTGGCTGCGTTCGCCGCCGGCGGGGCTGGATGGGCTGTTCTTCTGGAGCTTCTACCGCGGCAAAGACGCCGACCTCTGTCTCCGCGAGCTGGCCGCCTACGCCGAGGGCCTCGACGCCCCGCCCGCCGCGTCGGCGGCGTGGTGCGCCGAACGCATCCTCGGACGGCTACGCGGCGAGCGTTGGGCCGTCGTCCTCGACGGGGCCGAGGTGGCGCAGCACGAGGAGGGGCCGTGGGCGGGGCGGTTCCTGCACCCCGATCTCGCGTGGCTTCTGGAGGAGGTGGCGTCGTCCTCGACGCCGGGGGCCGTCGTCCTGACCACGCGCTTTGAGCTGCCGACGCTGGCCCACCGCTCCCACGCCCGCATCGTCCGGCTGGGGAAGCTGGATGACGCCGGGGCCAGGGACCTGCTCGCCAGCCAGGGCGTGACGGGGGATCTCGACGCGGCGGCGGCCAGCGTCGGGCGGCACGCCAAGGCGACGGAGCTGCTCGGGGCGTACCTCGCGCGCTTCCACGCCGGCCGGGCCGACGCCGCCCCCGCCGAGGAGGAGGCGGACGAGGAGGCCGCCGCCGCCCGCGTGCTGGGGCTGCTGCGCGAGGCGATGCCGCCGGAGGAGCAGGACATCGTCGCCCTGGCGTCGGCGTTCCGCGACCCGCCCGGCGAGGTCCTGCTGCTCGACTACCTCGCCGGCGATGCCGTCGCCAAACTCCTGGCGGACGCCTGGGGCCGAACATACCCGCGCCAGCCGCCCGACGCCATCGCCGCACGCATCGAGACATTGGTGCGGATGCGCCTGCTGGAGCGTGTCGGCGTCGGCGCGAAGGTGATCGACGCCCACCCCCTGGTCCGCCGGGGTTTCGAGCGTGGCAGCGCCGGGGCGCGGGCCGGCTTCCTGCGTGGCAGGCCGGACCGCCGCCGGCCCGAGACGCTCGACGAGGCCCGGCCCGTGATCGAGCTGTTCCACGCCGCCTGCGACGCCGGCCTGTGGGACGAGGCCGACGGCGCATTCCTCACCCTCGAGAACCCCAAGCACCGCCTGCTCGCCCCCGCCCTGGAGCGCGACCTCCTCGCCCGCTTCTTCCCCGCCGGCGACTGGAACCGTCCGCCGCTGTGGCCCGGCTTCGGACGCTGGCGCTCCCTCGCCATCGCCCTGGAGATGCTCGGGCAGTACGAGGAGGCCATCGCCGTCTACCGCCCGCACGACGCCCCGCTGCGCGGCGACGCGCTGCTCGCCCTGGGCCGCGCCGCCGAGGTCGCCGCCGTGACCCACGCCCCGGCGCCGTGGCAGGGGCTGTGGCAGGCGTACCGGGCGCACGCCCTCGTCCTGCTGGGGCGGGTCGCGGAGGGCGTGGCGCTGGCCCGCTCGCTGGTGCCGTCCGACGCCTACGAATGGCTGCACGTCTTCGAGGCGCTCTTGCGCGGCGGGGCGTTGGCGTCCATCGACGAGCGTGCGCTCCAGGGGGTGCAGGGCCACGCCTGGGCCGACCTCGCCCGCCGCCGCACGCTCTGCGACCTGCGCCGCGTCCGCGGCCAGGACGTGCGGGCCGAGCTGCTGGCCGTGTGCGAGGGCTACGACCGGGCCGGCCTGCGCTTCGAACGCGTGCTGGCGCGGATGTCGCTGGCCGCCTGCGGCGTGCCGGGCGCGCTCGACGGCGTGCCGGACGTGCCGGGGCTGACGGCGGGCCCGCCGAGGCCCTGAGCCGCCGCCCCGCCCAGCCGGGCAAGCCCACCCCCGCGCCGTGGGCCGCCGAAGGCGGCGGGGTGCAGATTGCATTGCATTGCAGACCCCCACACACGAACTTGAAATGAAGACGGTTGAGGCGTGTGAGTGCCCCCGAGTGTCGATGGCCGCGGGTACCCGCCGCGGATGGGCCCGAGGCCCCGCCGGGCGCCGGGTCATGCCGGACCGTGTCGATCCCCGGCCCCGGTCTTGTCGGTCGTGGTTGAACCCGGCGTCAGCCGGGCGAAGCCCGGCGTGACAGGCCACGCCCCCCGTCACCGGACGCGAGGCCATCGGGCGCCAGGTCACCCGTCACACGTCACGCTCGAAGGCCTCTAACGGGAGGCCGAGTCACCTGCTCACCGCCCCCCCGAGTGCGCATGTGACTCTGGCGTCCACCGACGCATGGTGTCACTGACTCGCACCGACCGCGCGAGTCACATGCTCACCTGCTCACTTGCTCACCTCGCGCACGCCCGCCCCGGCGGGCGCACGGGGCGATTCCTGTCCCTCACCCCGGCTTTGCGGGTGGGGGTCTGCGGCGTCTCGCCCAATCACACTTGGGTTCGGTACTCGGGGCGAGCGGCACGGCGTAAGCGTGCCGTGTCTACATCGCACGGCGGGATCACGCCCCGCCGTCTGCTGCGACGCCTGCTTCGGCGTGCCTTTCTGCGTCGGGGAGCAGCCGGTAGTAGGCGGCGTCTTGGTCGGACGCGAGCAACCAGTCCCGCAGCGTGCGCACCGGGTCCGGCCACCGCCCCCACTCCCGGCCGGACCACGCCTCCCAGCGGAGCCGCAGCAGCTCGTCCAACCGCACCGCCCGCACGCCCGGCAGCGTCTCCGACAGCCACGCCTCGAACCGGGCCACCCAGGCCAGCGACGGCTCATGGCCGCCGATGAGCCACGAGTACTTGATGCAAGGCACCCGCACATGGCAGGCGGCCGGGCCGAGGTACGCGTGCAGCGTCTGCCCATCCCAATCGAACTCCCCCCACGGCATCTCGTCCGGCGACCCCAACTCAGCCCACCAGCCGGACAGCGACGACAGCCACTCGCGGGCCGGGACCGGCGGCAGGCCGATCACATACTCGACTTGGTGCCCCACCGCCGGAAGCCCTCCGCCACCAAACAACGAGCTTAACACGGATGCGCGACCAATCACAGCCACCACGCCCCCACCCTCGCCGACGTGAGGATAGCAAACCAGGCTCCGGGGCCGCCGTCAACCGCCAGCCCTCGTCTTCGCCTCCCGCGTCCCTCCGACCCGCCCACCACCGCCAGACATGACGCCCCCCAGGGTTCACGCCTCCCCCCGCCTTGCGCGGCCCCACGCTCGCTGCGCTCGCTCGGCCACGGCCGCAAAGCCGGCCCGGCCGGGGCCGCTCGGCGTCCTCACACCTCGCCAACAGCCAACACCCGGCCCACGCCCCACCCGCGCCCCGCATCCACCGCTCCCCGGCCGTCGGAGCCGCTCCGCAGGCTGCCCTCTTGTCGCCCAGCGGCGAGGCCCTGCCAGCCCTGAATCGGTCATCCGCCCCATCGGCCCCATGCGGCCCATTCTCCGCCGCCACCCCCCTGTCGCGCCCCTGGGGTGGCGTGCCCCGTCCGCCACCCGTAAAATGCCGCCATCGCCAACCCGCGCGGCGAGGGCACGCAGTCATGTGGCAGGTGATCGTCAAGATTCCCACGCCGTGGACCACGGACGGCATCCCGGTCTACGGGTTCGGCCTCATGCTGTTCCTCGCCTTCGTCCTCTGCACCTGGCTGGCCCGCGCCCGCGCCCCCAAGGAGGGCATCGACCCCGACGCCGTCGACGCCCTCGCCATCTGGATCTTCCTCGGCGGCCTCGCCGGCGCCCGCCTCACGTCCATGCTCTCCATCCCCTACTACCCTCCCCTCCTCGACCCCCCCGGCATGCGGGCCTGGATCTACAAATTCGTCTCCATCTGGGACGGCGGCATCGTCCTGTACGGGGCCGTCGCCGGCGGCGTCGCCAGCTTCTTCCTCGCCTACTGGCTGTACTACCGCCCCGACGCCTCCAAGGACGCGGCCGGCAAGATCTCCCGCCGCGTCTTCGAGACCTTCCTCCCGGCGGTCATCTTCGGCCTGGCCGCCCTGCTCCTGTGGGGCGCGGAGTCGAAGGAGACGCCCTGGCTCGCCGAATGGGCCCCGCGTCTGACGGCCCTCGCCGTCGTCGCCATGTGTTACTTCCTCTACCTGGGCGTCTACTACACCCCCGGCCCCCAGACGGCGCAGGAGGGCCTCCCGGTCCGCCGCTTCCTCGACGCCGTCGCCCCGTCCGTGGCCCTCGGCCTCGTCCTCGGCCGCATGGGCTGCTTCTTCAACGGCTGCTGCTACGGCCAGGTGGCCGCCGCCGCCTGCCTCGCCGTCACGCCGGTCGGCTTCCCCATGTGCGCCCCGCCACGCGAGACGACCGTCATCGCCGGCTGTCAGACCGTCGCCGGCTTCACGCACGGCATTCAGCAGGCCGGCAAGGGGGCCGTGGTCGGCAAGGTCGATCCCGCGTCCCCGGCCTACGCCGCCGGCCTCCGCGAGGGGGCGGTCATCGTCGCCGTCAACGGCTCGCCCATCACCAGCGCCGGCCAGCTCGACACCGCCATCGGCCTCCAGAGCTGGCCGCGTGGCCGCACACTGCTTGAGATCGACTATGAGCCGACGCCCGGCGCCCCCGTCGTGTCCACATCATTCAGGCCGTTCACCCTCGGCCTGTACCCGACGCAGCTCTACGAGGTCATGAGCATGTTCCTCCTCATGCTCGTATTGCTCGCCTACACGCCGCTCCGCCACAACCCCGGGCAGGTGACCGCCGTCCTGATGGCCGCCTACGGCGTCCACCGCTACCTCAACGAATTGCTGCGCGACGACCCCCGCCCCAAGGGGCTGGAGTCCTACGGCAGCGTCTTCCTCGTCGCCGGCGGGCTACTGATGTGGCTGTGGCTCAACGCCAGGCCCGCCGACGCCCCCGTCGCGCGCTGGGAGCCGAAGCCAGAAGGCGGCACACAGCCCCAGGGCGATGCCCGCGCAATTGACCAGCACGTCACGGACCGACCCGTCGCGGCCGATGAGCGACTGAAGCCACTCGGTGAGGCCGGCGTGAAGCAGTAGGCCCAGCCACGCCGCCCACCGCCCCCCCGGCGGCAGCCACGCGGCCAGGAAGGTGAGGAAGGCGTACGCCGCCAGGTGCAGGCACTTGGCGGCGTAGAAACGCATCCCGGTGGGGAGGAGCTGGCCGGCGGCGCTGCCGGCCCTGGGCGAGAGCAGGGCGTAGGTCCACACCCCCAGCAGCGCCAGCCACGCCGCCCACACCAGCCGGCCGCGAACGGTCTCGGACATGCCCCGCCCTCCGGGGGCATTGTAGCGGCGTCGCTACTTCTTGACCTTGGGCCGGCCCTTGCCGTCGCCGGGGCCCCCCAGGTGGCCCAGGACGCGGACCTCCGTGGCGAAGTGGCCGGTGTGATGCACCTCGACGATGTCCCCCTCGCGGAGCTGGCGGATGGTCAGCATGGCCCCGCCGAACGCGCCCTTGCCGCCCGCCCGCCCCTTGCCGCCCGCCGCGGCCTTGCCGGCCGGCCCCTTGCCCTTGCCGCCGGGGCCGCCCATGTCGGCGCGGATGACGAGCGTCTTGTCGCCCACGCGGAACGTCTCCGTCTCGCGCTGGCCGGCCTTCCCGGCCTGGCCCTTGCCCTTGCCATTCCCCTTGCCGCCGCGCTCGTCGTGACCGCGCACGGTGATCGAGCCGGCCTCGTCCTTCTTGTCCTTGCCCTGGTTGACGTCGGTGACGACGCCCTTGAAGGTCATCTCCTTGCCGCCCTTGCCCTTCTTCCCCGGCGGGCCGGCGGCGTCCGCGTCCGCGAAGGCCAGCAGGGCGACGAGCGACGACAGCGCCAACAGACGCATCCAGGCCATGACGTGGACCTCCGTCTCGGGGTGTGGGGTGCCTGCGGCCGCCGTTGAGGGGAGCGGTTGGCGGCCAGAACAGCTTCATGGAACCGCCCGCGCGGCGGCGGGTTTCGGCGGCTTCTCACTTTTCTTCTCGTAGGGCGGGCCTCCAGGCCTGCCTTCTTCTGCGTGCATGCCTGGAGCGTGCACTACGAGAATCACCGCCATGCCTGGCCGGACCTGCTACAATGCCACATCCCCCTCGCGCGTGGAGGTATGGCCAATGCCCGTTCCCGTGGTCGCCATCGTCGGACGGCCCAACGTCGGTAAGTCTTCGCTGTTCAACTGGCTCTCGGGCCGGCGCATCGCCATCGTGGACCCCACGGCGGGCGTCACCCGCGACCGCCTCGCGTCCATCATCGACGTCGGCGGCCGCCACGTCGAGATCGTCGATACCGGCGGCATCGGCATCGTCGATTCGCAGGACCTCAGCGAGCACGTCGAGCGGCAGATCCAGCTCGCCATCGACAAGGCCGATGCCATCCTCCACCTCGTGGACGGGCGCGACGGCATCATGCCGCTTGACGTGGACGTGGCGAACCGGCTGCGCAAGCTCGGCAAGCCGCTGCTGCGCGTCGTCAACAAGATGGACACCCCCACCCTCGACGTGAACGCCCCGGAGTTCTACCGCCTGGGCGGCGAGCCCGTCGTCTGCACGAGCACCATGCACAACCGCGGCAAGGACGAGCTGTTCGAATGGATCCTCGAACACACGCCCGACCCCGGCGTCGATGAGGCCCCGAAGGAGCCGGTGCTGAAGATCGCCATCGTCGGCAGGCGCAACACCGGCAAGAGCACGTTCATCAACGCCCTGGCCGAGGAGGAGCGCACCATCGTCAGCGAGGTGGCCGGCACCACGCGCGACAGCGTGGACGTGCGCTTCGAGCGCGAGGGCAAGGTGTTCCTCGCCATCGACACCGCCGGCGTGCGCAAAAAGAAGAGCCTGCAGGACGACCTCGAGTTCTACAGCCTGGCGCGGGCCGAACGCTCCATCCGCCGGGCCGACGTGGTCCTTCTGTTCTTCGACGCCAGCGAGCCGATCAGCAAGGTGGACAAGCAGCTCTGCGAGTACATCGGCAGCCAGAACACGACGGCCATCTTCGTGGCCAACAAGTGGGACCTCGTGAAGCCGAGGCCGACCAGCGAGTTCGTGGAGTACATGCGCGACACGTTCCCGAGCCTGAAGCACATCCCCATCTCGTTCATCACGGCGAAGACGGGCAAGAACGTGCAGCAGCTCCTCAACCTCGCCCAGAAACTGCACAAGCAGTCGTGCATGCGCGTCGGCACCGGCGACCTCAACCGCGTCCTGCGGGCGGCGGTGGAGGCCAACCCCCCGCCGATGCGCCAGAACCGGCGGGCACGCATCTACTACGCGACGCAGGCCTCCACCAACCCGCCGACCATCGTGCTGTTCACCAACGGCCCCGAGCTGTTCGACAACCCGTACATCAAGTACCTGGAGAACGTGTTCCGCGCCCAACTGCCCTTCTCCGAGGTCGCCCTGCGCATCGACCTGCGGAAACGCGACCGGGCCATCAGCCAGGAGGCCGAGGCCGGCGGCGGGGAGGCCGCGCCCAGGCCGGGGCGCAAGCCGGGGGGCAAGCCGCGCAAGGCCGTCACGCCGGAGGCATGGGACGACGTATGAAAGCCGAGGTCCGCATCATCTCCGGCTCCCTGCGCGGGCGCAAGCTCGTCTGCGAGGTGAGCCCCAGCCTGCGCCCGACGCCGCAGATGGTGCGGCAGGCGCTGTTCAGCATCCTGGGCGACGCCGTCCCCGATCGCCCGTTCTATGACGTGTTCGCCGGCACCGGCGTCAACGGCCTGGAGGCCCTCAGCCGCGGGGCGTCGTCCGCCGTCTTCGTCGAGCGCGACTTCCGCCTGGTGGATGACATCGACAAGCACCTCAAGGCGTTCAAGCTGCTCGACGTGTCACGCATCCTGCGGGCGGACGTATACCGGTGGGCGGAGCGCTGGCACGCGCCGGCGGAGCCGGTCAACGTCTTCCTCAGCCCGCCGTTCCCCGACCTGGAGGAGAAGCCCGAGGAGGTGCTCGCCCTCATCCGCAACATGCAGGAGAAGATCGCGCCCGGCAGCGTGCTGACGCTCCAGGCGGAGCCCGCCCCGGTGCTGGCCGAGGTGGCCCTGCTCGGCGAGTGGGACGTGCGCGAGTACAGCCGCAACCTGCTTTACTTCTGGGTCAAGCCGCTGGCGGCGGGGGAGCCGCCGGCGCGGCCCGCCGATCCGCCATAAGGAGAGACGCGCTGACGCTCCACCCGGGGCGCCGTCGCAACCCCCGCTCGCCAGGAGACGCCATGCCCCCGATCACCGAGCGCGAGTTCGCCGTCGAGGTGGTCCGCACCCTCAAGGCGGCCGGCCACCAGGCCCTGTTCGCCGGCGGCTGCGTCCGCGACGAGCTGCTCAAGCTCACGCCCAAGGACCACGACATCGCCACCTCCGCCCTCCCCGATCAGGTGCAGGCCCTCTTCCGCCGCACCATCGCAGTCGGTGCGTCCTTCGGCGTCATCGACGTGCTCGGCCCGCGGCCCCACCGCATCCAGGTGGCGACGTTCCGCAACGACGGCGATTACACCGACGCCCGACGCCCCGACTCGGTCACGTTCTGCAACGCCGAGGAGGACGCGAAACGCCGCGACTTCACCATCAACGGCCTGTTCCTCGACCCGACCACCGGCGAGGTGTTCGACTACGTCGGCGGACGGGAGGATCTGAAGAACGGCATCCTGCGGGCCATCGGCGACCCGTACGCCCGCTTCCGCGAGGACCGGCTGCGCCTGCTCCGCGCCGTCCGCATCGCCGCCCGCTTCGTCCTGACCTTCGACCCCGGCACCTGGGACGCCGTCAAGGTGATGGCGCCGAAGGTCGCGGAGGGCGTCAGCCCCGAACGCATCGCCGAGGAGATGCGCAAGACGCTCACGAACCGCAACCGGGCGCGGGCCATGCGCCTGTTCAAGGACCTCCACCTCGCCGACGCCGTCCTGCCCGAATTGCCCTCCGGCGACGCGTGGGAGCGCACCCTGGCGACGCTGGACGAGCTGCACGACGACGCGGAGTTCCCCCTGGCGATGGCGGCCCTGCTGTCCGAGGCCGGGCACGTCGAGGGGATCGCCGAGCGGCTGCGTCTGTCCAACGACGAGGCGGGCCGCATCGCGTGGCTCGTGGCGAACCGGCGTGTCCTGCTGGAGGCGGCGGGGATGCGGCCGTCGCGCCTCAAGCCGCTGCTGGTCCATCCGGGGGCCGCCGAGCTGTTCGCCCTGCACCGCGCCGCGGGGCACGACGTGGACGCCGTCGAGGCCCAACGCGCCACGTGGGCGGAAGAGGGGGCGCTTGACCCGCCGCCCCTGTTGACGGGGCACGACCTGATGGGGATGGGTCTGAAGCCCGGCCCGATCTTCAAGGTGCTGCTCGACAGGGTGCGGGAGGCGCAGCTCGACGGCGACATCTCGACGCGCGAGCAGGCCGAGGCGCTGGCGCGCCGGCGGCTCGCGGAGGGCGTGCCGTAGGCCGTCAGCCGGCGACGCGGAAGGCGAGGGACGACTTCGCCTCGCGCGGCTTGCCGGCGCCCAGGTCCCGCACCGTCAGCCACAGCACGTACTCGCCGGGGGCCAGGCCCGGCGGGACGTGGAACTGGCAGTTGAGGAAGTAGTCGTTGCGCGGCGACAGGCTGTGGTCGGAGCAGGCGCCCAGCGGCACCGTCGCCACCGCCTCGCCGCCCGACCCGCGCACCTCCAACGTCGCCGACAGGCGCGTCTCGTGCGACCCACCCTGCTCCGTGCTGCGGAAGTGCCGCACCTCGGCGTAGACCTGCACGCGCTCGGCGGCCCGAAACGACGGCGCGTCGCCCGCCGGCTCGTACTGCCCGAAGCCCTTGATGCCGCGGCAGTATCGGACCGACCGCAGCTGCAGCGGGGCGCGCTCCTTCAGGCCCCGCCCCACGTCGGAGACGTGGGCCAGCAGCGCCTCGGCCTTCTTCGGGGAGAGCTTGCCGATCTCGCCCTCGCCGACGTTGGCCGTCAATTCGAGGAAGGCCAGCAGGCGCTCGCGGTCCGGCGCGGGCAGGCGCTCCAGCGCCTTGCGGGCGTCTTCGGGGCGCCTGTCCAGCACGCCACGCAACGCGGCGACGAGCGGGTGATCGGGCGGCAACTTCTTCTCGGCCACGGCGGGCAGCGGGAGGAGCGAGCCGAGCGGCCCGGGGCCGGCGGGGCCGGCGGGGCCGATCTCGACGCGGTCGGGCTTGTCGGGGCTGGGGGGCGGCTCCAGGGACGCGGCGGAACGCGCGGCGGGGATCTCCACGACCTTCACGGGCTGGGGGGGCTGGGGGACCTCGTCGGCGGGCGCCGTCGCGTGGTACAGGCAGCCGGCCTGCAGGCACAGGGCCAGCCCCAACCCGCCACTCAGCCACATTCGTCGCAGCATCCGCCGCCCTCCCGTGCCAGAACGCCGGCAGGGTGATACGGCCGGCGGCACCCGGGGTCAAGGCGAAGGTGGGACGAGAAGAGGGCCGATGAGGCACATGCGCCTCATCGGCCCTCTTCCGCCCCATCAGAGGATCGACATCAACTGGCGGCCTCGACGACGGCGGCCTCGTCGGCGTGGTGCGGGGCGGCGTGCAGCTTGACCTCGGCGTTCTGGTGCGACTCGAAGCCGGTGCCGGCGGGGATCAGGTGGCCCAGGATCACGTTCTCCTTCAGGCCGACCAGCTCGTCCACCTTGCCCTGCAGCGCCGCCTCCGTCAGCACCTTGGTCGTCTCCTGGAACGACGCGGCGCTAATGAACGACTCGCTCGACACCGCCGCCTTGGTGATGCCCAGCAGCTGCACCGACATCGTCGCCCTCTCCACCTTGGTCTTGGTGGGCGGCGTCTTGCCGGCGTCCTCCATCCGCGCCCGCTCCTCCTCGAAGACCTCCTTGGTCACCGCCTGGCCCTCGATCAGCCGCGTCGAGTCGCCCTTCGACTTCACCTTGACGCAGTTCTTCGTCAGGTGCTCGTTGCGGCGCTCGAACTCGCCGCGGTCGAGCTGGCTGCCCGGCAGCAGGCCGGTGTCGCCGCCCTGCTTGACCTGCACCTTGCGGAGCATCTGGGCCACGATGATCTCGATGTGCTTGTCGTCGATCTCCACGCGCTGGCTGCGGTACACCTTCTGCACCTCGTCCACGAGGTAGCTCTGCACCGCGTTCACGCCCAGGATCGACAGGATGTCGCCCGGCACGAGAGGGCCGGCCACCAGCTGGTCGCCCGCCTTGACCCGCTCGCCCTGCTGCACGCGGACGGGCATGTTGCCCGGCGCGATGTGCTCCTCCTCCGACGCCCCCGGCACCGGCTGCCCCAGCTCGTTGATGGGCTGGATGTAGATCGTCCGCTTGCCACGCTTCTTCTCGCCCAGACGCACCACGCCGGGGATGCGCGCCAGCTGGGCGGCGTTCCGCGGCGTCCGCGCCTCGAAGATCTCGGTGACACGCGGCAGGCCGCCGGTGATGTCCTGGGCGCCCAGGGCCTCACGGGCCAGGCGGGCGATCAGGGTGCCGGCCGACAGCTTCTGCCCGTCGCGGACGACGAGGAAGGCACGCTCGGGCAGGTGGATGGCCCCGATGATCTGGCCGGTCTCGTTCTCGATCTCGACACGCGGGTGCAGGTCGCCCTTGTGCTCGCGGATGACCCACGTCTCCGTGTTCGTCGTGTTGTCGCGCTCCTTGTTGAGCGTCTGGCCCTCGACGATCTCCACCAGCCGCGCCTTCCCCGCCTGCTCGGCGATGTACGGCACGACGTGCGGATCCCACTTGGCGAGCAGCTGGCCGGCCTTGATCTGCTGGCCGTTCTGGACGTGCAGGATGGCGCCGTGGGGGATGGCGTAGGTCTCCATCGTGCGGTTGTTGACGAGGATCTGGATCTCGCCGGTGCCGCGCGACAGGGCCACACGCTCGTTCTTCTCGTTGACCACGTCGTTGATGCGCTCGAGCTTGACGACGCCGTCCTTCTTGGCCTTGGCGTCGCTGTCGCCGAGGTCGCGCTTGGCGACGCCGCCGATGTGGAAGGTGCGCATCGTGAGCTGGGTGCCCGGCTCGCCGATGGACTGGGCGGCGATGATGCCGACCGCCATCCCCTCCTCGACCATCGCACCCGTGGCGAGGTCCATGCCGTAGCACAGCCGGCAGATGCCGAGCTGCGCCTTGCAGTTCATCGGGCTGCGGATCATCACCTTGTCGATGCCCATCCGCTCGATCTTGCGGGCGGCCTCCACGGTGAGCATCTCGTTGGCGGCGGCCACCACCTCGTTGCTCACCGGGTCGGTGATCTCGTGCAGCACCACCCGCCCGCGGATGACCTCGCTCAGCGGCCTCTCGACCTCGTCGCCCTTGTACAGCGCCGACTTCGAGATGCCCTGATTCGTCTTGCAGTCGTGCAGCGTGATGACGACGTTCTGGGCCACGTCGGCCAGCTTGCGCGTCAAATAGCCGGAGTCGGCGGTCTTCAGCGCGGTGTCGGCCAGGCCCTTGCGGGCGCCGTGCGTGCTGGAGAAGTACTCCAGCACCGAGAGGCCCTCGCGGAAGTTGGCCTTGATGGGCGTCTCGATGATCGTGCCGTTCGGCTTGGCCATCAGCCCACGC
Organism: uncultured Alcaligenaceae bacterium; assembly: GCA_964630925.1. Lineage (GTDB taxonomy): Bacteria > Planctomycetota > Planctomycetia > Gemmatales > Gemmataceae > RGDT01. Next base: position 1,102 of record CAZVZK010000110.1, on the reverse strand, counting down.
ATGCCGCACAGCTGGCGGATCTGCTCGATGCCGCCCCGCGCGCCCGAGTAGGCCATCAGGTAGATCGGGTTGAGGTACGGCTTGTTCTCGCGGCGGTCGTTCTTCAGGTCGCGCATCATCGCCTCGGTGATGGCGTCACGCGCCTTCGTCCACAGGTCGATGACCTTGTTGTAGCGCTCGCGCTCGGTGATGTCGCCGTTCTCGAACACCGTCTGCAGCGTGTCCACCTCGGCCTGCGCCGCCGCCAGCACCGGGAACTTGTTGGTGGGCGTCTTCAGGTCGTCGGTCGCGAACGACAGGCCGGAACGCGTGGACTCGCGGAACCCCAGCTCCTTCATGCGGTCGAGCAGCTCGATGGTCTCGCGCCGGCCCAGCAGCAGGTAGCAGTCCGAGATGACGCGGGCGAGCTGCTTGCTGGTCATGGCCACGTCGTAGAACGCCATCTTCGGGTTGAGGATGTCGTTGAAGATGATGCGGCCGACCGTGGTGTTGATGATGCCGTTGGACTGACGCGGCACCTCCTCGGTCTTCATCTTGTCCTTGTCGATGCGCACGTCGCTGATGAACTTCTTGGCGTGCGCCTCGGCGATGGTCGGCAGCGTCCGCTTGGCCTCGCGCAGGCGGGCGGCCTCGGCGTCGAACTCCTCGCGGGTGACGAGCTGGCCGTGCTTGAAGCGCGAGTCCCCCGCGTCGCCGACGACGATGTGGGCCATGGGCAGGCGGACGCGGACGCGGGCGTGGGTGCCGAGCTTGTGGGCCTGCCAGGCCAGGAACACCTCCTTGACGGAGGAGAACACCATCCCCTCGCCGGTCTCGCACGGCTCGTCCAGCGCGAACCGCACCGCCTTGAGGTTGTTGGCCGGCTCGTACCGCTCCACCCCCGTGACGCCGGGCTTGTCCATGCCCCGGGCCGCCGTCAGGTAGTAGCAGCCCATGACGATGTCCTGCGACGGGCTGATGATCGGCTGGCCGTTCGCCGGGCTGAAGATGTTGTTGGTGGACATCATCAGCACGGTCGCCTCGACCTGCGCCTCGATGGAGAGGGGAAGGTGGACGGCCATCTGGTCGCCGTCGAAGTCGGCGTTGAACCCCTTGCACACCA
>CAZVZK010000109.1:0-32634 GCA_964630925.1 uncultured Alcaligenaceae bacterium | reverse complement strand
CTTGCGCCCGGCTAAACGGTGCGAAGAATCACTCACTCCGCAGAGCTGGCGCCGGCTACACTGGCCCTGCCGCCATCGGAGGAGCGTCATGCGCCGCGTCTTCTCGCTGCTCGCCGTCTGCGCCCTTGGGTTCGCGCCGGCGCCGTTCCTGCCGAAGCCGGCGGCGAAGCAGTCCGCCGACGACCTCAAACTCCTCCAGGGCGAGTGGGTGCAGATCAAGCAGTCGCTCGGCTCGCCCCTGCGCGACGCCCGCGACGGCAGCACCGCCGTCATCACCGGGGACCGCATCGCCTACAAGAGCAACGGGACGACGACCGCCTCGTGGACGCTCAAATTCGACCCGGGCGCCTCGCCCAAACGGCTCGACTTGTGTGGCCGCGGACCGACAGACTTCGTCCTGTGCATCTACCGCGTGGAGGGCGACACGCTGACGATCTGCTGGCGGAACCAGGGCGGCGCGCTCGACAGGCCGGGAGAGTTCGCCACGCGGGAAGGCTGGGGGATGTCGGTGTACCAGCGGCGGCGGTGACGCCCGGAGGCCCCATGCGGCTGCTGACCATCCCTGGTGCCGAGCGGTTCACCCGCGTCACCTACCTCGACACCCGCACGCTGCTGGTGGCCCACTACCAGGGCGCCACCGGCATGTATCTCTGTGATCTTGAGCCGGACGCCACCCCCCAGCAGGTACACTGGCCGCAGATCACGGCGGCCCTCTACGCCTTCAAGCGCCACGGCCCGGCCTTCCTGCGTCGGCAAGGATTCTGGCCGGCGGACCTCCTTCTCCTCCCGGCCTTCGGGGGGATGGGCCACGTCCCACCCGTTCTGGAGCCGGTGCGCTACTGCGACCCGTTTTTCCACCCGGACGGGGAGACGGCGGCGTTCGCCGAGACGGTGCCCGGAATGTCCTATCAGACCCGCTTCCACCTGCGGGCCGGTGGCGTGATTTCCGACCTGCTCCTCACCTCCGGCGCGTTCGGCTGTAGCGGCGACTTCGCCGACACCGGCCTCCTCGCCATGTGCAACGGGCTGAAGGTCGTCTGGGTGTGGGATGTCGCCGGCCGGAAGGAGATCAGCCAGCTGACGCAAGGCGATGTGGTGAAAGCCCTCGCCTTCCTCCCCGGCGGCCTGCTCGCCGTCGCCGGCGGGCGCACCGTGCGGATCTGGGATGCCGCCGGCGGACGCGAGGTGAAGAAGTTCCCGGCCTTCCGCGCCTTCGTGGAGGCCATCGCCGTCTCCCCGGACGGCTCGCTCCTGGCGGCGGGTAGCCGCGACAGCAGCGTCCGGGTGTGGGAGGCCGGCTCCTGGCGCGAGCGGGGCCGGCACGATTGGGGCGTCGGGGCCGTCAACGCCGTGGCCTTCGCCCCCGACGGCCAGACCGCTGCGGCGGCCGGCGAGGAGGGCGTCGCGGTCTGGGATCTCGACTGACCCGCCCGATTCCGCGCAATCCCGGCCCCACCCCGGCGAATCCTCCTGTAGACAGAGTGATATCACTCTGCTACAACGGTGAAAGCAAGAACCGAACCGGAGGGTGGCCCATGAAGGAGAAGGATCTGACCCTGATGTCGGGCTGGGCGGCGCTGTTGGCGCACGTCGTCGGCCTGGCGCTGATCGTCTCGCTGTTCGTCTACGCGGTGAGGCCGACGGGGCCGAAGCAGGCGGAGAACGTCTGGCTCCTGGCGGTGGTGATCCCGCTGGGCGTGGCGTGGCTGATCTCGCTGTTCGGCTACATCGTCAACCCGCCGAACCAGGTGCGCGTGGTGCAACTGTTCGGGACGTACGTCGGCACGGTGCGTGAGACCGGCTTCTACTACGGCAACCCGTTCTACATGCGGACATGCGTCTCGCTCCGCGCCCGCACGTTCGAGACCGGCATGACCGGCAGCGACGAGGTCAAGGACCCGACGACGGGCAAGGTGCTCGTCGCCGCCAACCACGAGCGCAAGCCCAGCAAGGTCAACGACCGCGACGGCACGCCCATCGACATCGCCGCCGTGGTGGTCTGGCAGGTGGTCAACGCGGCGGACGCCCTGTTCGAGGTGGACAGCTACGAGGACTTCATCAAGATCCAGAGCGAGGCCGCCCTGCGCAACCTGGCGAGCCAGTACAGCTACGACGGGCACGGCGAGGAGCGGTCGCTGCGTGCCAGCACGGCCCACATCGGCGAGGAGCTGAAACGCGAGCTGCACGAGCGCCTGCACCGGGCCGGCGTCGAGGTGCTGGAGGCCCGCATCAGCTACCTCGCCTACGCCCAGGAGATCGCGGCGGCGATGCTGCAACGCCAGCAGGCGGCGGCGATGATCGCGGCCCGGAGGCTGATCGTGGACGCGGCGGTGGGCATGGTGGAGCACGCCCTGGACGAGCTGTCGAAGCGCAACGTGATCGAGATGGATTCGGAACGCAAGGCGGCGATGGTGAGTAACCTGATGGTGGTGCTGTGCGGCCACAGCGGGGCGCACCCGGTGATCAACACCGGGACGCTGCACAACTGATCGGGGGTGGGTGATGGCGAGGAAGCCCATCCTGATCCGCATCGACCCGGCGCTGCACGAGGCCTTGCAGCGCTGGGCCGAGGAGGAGCTGCGCTCGCTCAACGGGCAGATCGAGTACCTGCTGCGCGAGGCGGTGCTGCATCGCGGCGTGAAGCTGACGCCGCCGAAGAAGGGCGACCGGCCGACGGCGGGCTCGGAGGAGCGGTGAGGCGTCACTCCTCCAGCCGCCACAGGGTGAAGCGGCGCACGGCCCCCCTGGCGGCCTTCTGGCCGTTGTGACAGAGGATGAGGCCGACCTCGGCCCTCTCCAGCCCGGCGGGCAGTTTGACGGAGTCGGCCGCCGGCTTGCCGTCGAGGTACAGGCGCATCACCCCGCCCTCCACGACCACGAGCAGCTCGTTGGCCGCGTCGCCCGCCTTCGGGGCCGCGTGGCCCGCGGTCTTCAGCACGGGGACGGGGAAGTCGTCGGCGGTGCGTTTCGAGCGGCCGAGCTGAAGCCTGCCGGTGTTCCATACGCGGACGGTCATCTGCGCCCCCTCCTTGCCGTGCAGCGCCAGGCCGAAGTAGCCCGCGTCGTCGGCCTTGAAGCGCCCCCTGATGCGGCAGGCGAAGGACGACACCGAGGCGTCCTCGGGGAACGCGAAGGCGTAGCGGACATCCGGGGAGGCCAGCCCCCCGAAGGTGGCGGTGTAGCCCTCCCCCTTGACGTAGTCGGCCTCGATCTTCAGATCCTTGTAGACGGCCCGGGTGCTGCGGCCACGCGACGGATCGAAGGGGCTGTTCTTCGCGTCCTCGAAGTCGTCGTCGATGTCGGGCTTCCGCTTCTCCAGGTCGGCGGGGCGGGTCGCCGCACGGGGAGGCGCCGCCGCGGCCTTGCCGCCTAGCCGCCAGAGGGTGAAGCGGTCGAAGACATATCGGCCGGCCTTGTTGCCGACCTGGCAGGCCACCAGGCCCGACTTCGTCGCCTCCATCCCATCCGGGAGGGAGGCCGCCGGGGCCGCCGGCTCCCCGTTGACGTACGCCCGCATCGAGCCGCCCTGGACGATGACCAGCAGCTCGTTCATCTCCCCCCGCCGGAAGGCCTTCAGGGGGGCCGTCCTGAGGCGCGGCATGGCGAGCCCCGGCGCGGTGGCCGTAAACTCCCCCGTCTCGACCGCCCCCGTCGAGTGCAGCCGGACGATGAGCTCCGCCCCCTCCTTGCGGCCCCGCAGGGCGATCCCGAGATAGGCGGGGTCCTCCGTCGTCATCTTGCCGCGGATGCGGCACGCGAAGTCGGCCTCCGGCGCGTTGTCCGGCAGGATGTGGAGGTTGCGGGGCTTGCCCCTGCGAGAGTCCGGGAGCGGGCCGAACTCCATCACGCATCCCTCCGACTTCGAGAAATCGAGGGCCAACGCCAGGGCCTTGTCCTCTCGACGGGGGTGCGCACCGCGGGAAGCGTCGAACGGGCTGACGGACGGGTCGCGCAGGTCGTCGTCCAGGATGGGCTTCAGCCGGACCAGGTCCGCGGGGCCGATGGGCGCCCGCCCGACGGCGGGCCTGGCCGCGCCGAGACGCCACCGCTTGAACCGCGTCAGCACGATGCGGCCCTCCTGCTGGCCGTCCTGACAGAGCATGAAGCCGACGCTCGGCGGCCGCAGCCCCGGCGGGAGGGTGACGGGGTCGGCGGCGGTCTTGCCGTTGATGTAGACACGCATCACGCCGCCCTGGACGACAACGAGCAGCTCGTTCTCCCTGCCGCCGGCGTGGCCACGTTCGTGCCCGGAGGTCTTGAGACGCGGCAGGGAGAAATCGCGCCCCGTGCGGGGGAACTGGCCGATGTTCACCACCCCGGACTTCCACGCCCGGACGGTCAGGGCCGCCCCGTCCTCGCCCTCCAGGGCGACGGCGATGTAGCCGAGTTCCTCGGTGGCGATCTTGCCGCGGACCAGGCAGGCGAAGTCGCCGGACACCTTCGGCTCGGCGGGGAAGGAGAAGCCGAATCGGGGGACGAGTTTCTCGGTGGGCTTCGCCTCCAGGACATAGCCCTCGCCCTTGACCAGTGCGGCGCGGATGTTCAGGTCCTTGATCTCGCTGACGGACCGGCCGTCGCCGTCGTGGTCGAACACGCTCCCCTTCGTCTCCTTGAAGTCGTCATCGATCTCGGGCTTGATCCTCGCCAGGTCGGCGGGGGTGGCGGGATCCGGGGCCGCGGCCGGCCGGGCCCAGCGCGTGAACCGCTCGATCACGATCTTCCCGGCCTCCCCGCTGGCGTGGTAGGCGTGGATGCCCTGGTTGCTCACCTGGAACGCCGCCGGCAGGTCCAGCGGCCCGGCCGCCTCCTGGCCGTTGGCCCACACCCGCAGTTCGCCCCCACGGATCGACACCACCAGCTCGTCGCGCTCCTTGCCGCCCTTGAGCGCCGCCACCCTGGCCTTCTTGAACACCGGCACCTCTGCCGTCGTCGCCCGGGTGGGGCCGATCTCCAGCATGCCCGAATTCCACGCCCGGATGGCGAACACCTCGCCGACGTCCTTGCCCTGGACCGTCATGCCCCACGCCCCCGCCTGTTCCCCCTCCACGCGGCCCGACACCCGGCACACGTACTCCGACGCGGTCCCCGCGTCATGCGTCAACGCCATCTGCCGCGACCCCTTCTCGCTGGCGTGGAACAGCACCTCCGCGCCCCCCTTGCCGTAACGCACCTCCGTCCCGAACTCCTTGCTGCCCCAGAAGGCCGTCTTGCCGCGCGCCCTGTCGAAGGGGCTCGTCTTGCGGTCGTCGAACCGGTCGTCCACGTCCGGAGCCGCCTTCATCGTTTCGCGGGTGTCGGCCGGCAGGCCGGCCGCCGGGGCGGCCTGCCCGGCCACCCAGCGCCGCGCGCGTTCGAAGGTGACGCGCGCCGGCCCCACGTCGCCGAAGTGGCAGAACAATGCCGCCGAGGTCTCCTCGTAGCCCGCGGTCAGCGGCACCGGCGGCAGGACGCGCACGCCGTTCACGAAGACACGCATGGTCCGGCCCTTGATCTCCAGCGCCAGGTCGTTCGGCTCCCCGCCCTTGCGGATGGCGCGGTGCTCGACCCGCACGTCATTCGGGCGCGGGGCGTCCTTCCCGCTGCGCGGGCCGGGGCCGATCTGCAGCCGGCCGTCGTTCCACAGGCGGACGAGGAAGGCGTGGCCGGCCTTCGTGGACTTGATCTCGACGCCCCAGGACGCCGGGGAGTCGGCGGGCAGGCGGGCGCGGGCGATGAACAGGTACTCGGCGGCGGGTAGGTCGTCGTGCGTGAAGACGGCGAAACGGTCCTGGGCCTCTTCCAGCCTGTCGAAGCTGGCGTGCAGCGCCCCGCCCTCGAATTCGGCCCGGACCTTGAGCACCCGCTCGATGATCTTCTTGCCCTTCTTGTCCGTCGGGTCGTAGGTGCTGGACCTCGGGTCGCGGAAGTTGTCATCGATGTCGGGCCTCTCCTTCATGACTTCCGCCAGGTCCGCCGGCCACTTGAAGGCCTCCTCGACCTTCACGGGCGGCGTGGTGACCTCCTCCCTGGGGAGGTGCAGGAGCTTCACCACCGGGATGGGGGGCGCCTCCTTCTTGAAGGTCACCCGGACGATCACCTTCCCGCCGCGCGTCAGGCTGACGCGGCTCGTGGACAGCTCGAGCTTCTTGCCGTTCTCGGAGAGGGACAGCTCGTACTCCCCGGGGGTGATATCGACCTTGCGGCCGGTCTTCTCGTCGATGACCGTGACCGTCTCCCCCCTCCGCTTGACGATGACGGTCACGTCGGGGTCGTCGGACTCCACGACGATGGTGCCCTTCGAGGTCTGGAGGGTGTACACGGCCACGCCCGCCGCGAGGCCCGCGCCCAGCAGTAGCGCGGCGGCGGCGATCCACGGCCAGCGGGCGGGCGGTTTGGCGGGCGTGGGGCGGGTGAACGGCTCCAGGGCCGCGGCGGCCTCCCCGGGTGTGGCGAAGCGCTTCGCGGGGTCGGGCGACATGAGGCGCTCGACGACGCGGGCGAGGGCGAGGGGCACGTCGGGGCGGAGCTGGGTGAGGCGCATGGGCCGTCCGCCCATGTGGCGTGTCAGCTTGTCGAGGACGCCGCCGCCTGGGTATGGCGTCTGCCCGGTGAGGAGGTGGTACAGGGTGCAGCCCAGGCTGTAGATGTCGGCGCGGATGTCGGCCCTGGCGGCGTCGTTGGCCTGCTCCGGGGCGATGTAATCGATGGTGCCGACGAGGATGCCGGACGAGGTGGCGGTCGTAACGGCCTCCGGGCCGCGCAGGAGGCGGGCGAGGCCGAAGTCGGCCACCTTCACCGTGCCGTCGGAGGAGCGGAGGAGGTTCTCGGGCTTGATGTCGCGGTGGACGAGGCCCTGGGAGTGGGCATGCTGGAGGGCCAGTGCCGCCTGGCGGGCGATGTCACACGCCTCGGCGACGGGCAGCGGGCCCTGGGAGCGGAGGTGCATGGCGACACTCGCCCCGTCCACGAACTCCATGACGAGGAAGTGGGTGTCGCCGGCCTGCTCGGCGTCGAGGGCGGCGACGATGTTGGGGTGGGAGAGCTTGGCGGCGGCGAGCACCTCGCGGCGGAAGCGCTCGGCCAGCTCGGGGCTGCTGACGAGGTCCTGGCGGATGACCTTGAGGGCGACCATGCGTTGCATGACGCGGTGCTCGGCGAGCCAGACCTCGCCCATGCCGCCCTTGCCGAGCAGGCGGAGGACGCGGTACCTGGGGTGATCGCGGAGGGCGGGCGGGATGACGCCGAGGGCCTCGGCCTGGGTGGCCTGGAGGGCGAGGGAGGGGTGCGTCTCCTTGCTCGATGCCGAGCCGGCGGCGGACTGCAGGCAGGCGATGAAGCCGTCCTTGCCGGCGGAGGCGGCGCGTTCGCAGCACTCGGGGCACTCGGCGAGGTGGCGTTCGACCTCGTCGGCCCCGTCCGGGGCGAGCAGGCCGCGGGCGAAGTCGGACAGGCGCGAAGCCTCGGGGTGCGTCATGGGGCGGCTCCTTGTGGGTGGCTCGCCCTACAGGATGCGCGCTGCGGGCGGGGCCTGTCTGAAAAAACCTGCGGCGGTCAAAGGTCCACCAGCCCGCACGCCTCGCGACGCAGGCGGGCCAGGATGCGTGAGCGGGCGATCAGGACGGCGTTGACCGTCATGCCCAGGGCGGCGGCGGCCTCGGCCGCGGGCCGCTCCTCCAGGGCGGTGAGGCGGAAGGCGGCCCACGCGGAGGGGGAGAACTCGGGCTCGGCGGCGGCCAGGAGGAGGCGGAGGACGTGGGCGTCGTGCTCGGCGTCCCACAGGCGGGCCAGCTCGCCGTCCCCCTCGCCGAGGCGCTCGGCCAGGCCCTCGAGGCCGGCCTCGGTGCGTCGGCGTGCGAAGGCGCGGAGGACGTTGGCGAGGATGCCGCGGAGCCACGCCCGGAACGAGCCCGTGCGGCCGGCGTGGTGGTATTCGGGGAGCTTCTCGGCGACGACGGCCAGGGCCTGCTGGGACAGGTCATCCACGTCGGCGATCTGCAGGCCGCGGGCGCGCAGCCAGCCGGTCAGGAGTGGCCGGTAGAGGGCGTGCAGCCGCGCCCAGGCCTCCGCGTCCTGGCGGTCCCTCGCGCGGGCGAGCAGGGTCAGGGAGGTGGATTGCATGCGGGGCATTGTAACGCGCCCCGCCGCGCCTTCACGATTTTTGCACTGGACAGAACGCCGAGGGGTTGGCATACACCCCGCCCACACGACCACACAGATCGAATCACGGACGGCCAGGGGGGCCGCGCGGGTGGGGGCCCACGCGGCGTCGGGGCCGCTCGCCGGATACCGGGGGAGGGGCAGATGAAACGCCTGTGGAGGGGGGGCCTGGCGGCCCTGGTGCTGGGCCTGGCCGTGGGGGCGGCCGGCGCCCAGCAGTCCGGCGGCTGGCTGCCGGAGTGGCTGGGGGGCAAGCCCGCCCCTCGGCCGGAGGACAAGGCCCTGTCGCTGCCGGACAAGGCCCGCAAGGTGCCCGACCAGTCGGCGGAGCACGATGCCCTCATGGCGGCATGGCAGCGGCGGATCGACGTCTGCCACCGCCTGCGGCAGATCGCGACGGAGACCGACGACGCCGCCCTGTCCGTCGAGGCCGACCGCCTCGACGACCTCGCGGAGCGGCTTTTCAAGGAACGCAGCGGCAAGCTGCTCGGCGCCCGCTCGGTCGGCCTGAGCGAGGGGCCGAAGGTCGACGGCGTGCTGGACGAGACGCGCGACAATCTCATTCAGACCCTGGAGAAACGCCGGAATCGGGCCGGTTCGGGGCGTCTGAGTATGGAGGGCGGCCGATGAGGGCCATGATCGCTTGCCTGCTCGCCTGTGCACTCGCCTCCGCCGGCTGCCTGCCGTCGTGGGGCAACGTCCGCGAGGACGAGAAGTCGAAGTCCGGGCCGGTGCGCTCCGCGGCGCCGGCGCCGCCGGTCACCGCCGACACGGTGACGGCCAAGAACGCCCACGAGAAGGCCAAGGAGCTGGCGGCCGAGCTGGAGCGCGAGGCGGCCCGCGGCCCCGGTTGAGCGATTGGGGGATGGGGGGACATCGGGCGGGGGCGCGAGCCCCCGCCCGGTGCATTTCCGCGCCCCTTCCGTGGACGATCCCCGCTCCGTAGGATCTGGAATGCCATGCCCACACGTGCCGTGTTCCTGGTGCCACTCCTCCTGACATGCGTGTCGGGGTGCGTCCTGCTGCCGCCCGACACGGGGCGTGCCCAGACCGCCGCGTCGCTCCAGGCACGCTCCGGCCTCCAGCTCGCCGAGGCCGCGCCGACGTCCGGCGAGGGGTTCCTCCCCAACGGGGCCGACCCCTCCTGCCTGGATGACGACGAGGCGGCGCTCGTCGCCCTGTGGAACAACGCCGCATTTCAGGAGAATCTCGTCGCCCTCGGGTTGGCCCACGCCGACCTCGTGCAGGCCGGCCTCCTGCCCAACCCCGAGATCCTCTGGTCGTTCAGCGTCCACGACAAGCCGTACCGCTACCTCGTCGATTTCCCGCTGGAGGCGCTGTGGCTTCGCCCGGCCCGCCTCCGGGCCGCCCGCGCCTTCAGCGAGCAGGAGGCCGCCCGCCTCGCCCAGCTCGGCCTCGACCTCATCCGCGACACGCGGCAGGCGTGTGCCGACCTCCGCCTCGCCCACGGGCGCCTCGCCGTGGCCCGCGAGGGCGTGCGGCTGCGCGGCGAGATCGCCAGGTTCGCCAAGGCCCGCCTCGACGCCGGCGACATCAGCCCGCAGGAGGCCGACACGGCACGCATCGACGCCCTCCAGGCGGAACAGGATGTCGTCCGTATCAGCCACGACATCGGCCTCGCCGAGGAGCGCCTCCGCAACCTGCTCGGCCTGGGCGACGCACGCATGCCGCTGGCGCTGCGCGACGCCCCGCCCGGCCAGGCGCCGGCCTGCGATGACGATGCCGTCGTCGAGGGGGCGATGCAGGCCAGGCCGGATCTGGAGGCGGCGGGGCACGGCGTCGCGTCTGCCGAGGAGCGCCTGCGTGTCGCGAGGCTGGGCTGGGTGCGCGTACTGGGCCTCGCCGACGCCACGGCGGGCATCCGCACCGGGCACGAGCTGGGCCCCGGCGTGCGGGCCACGCTGCCGATCCTCAACCAGGGCCAGGGCGCCATCGCCCGTGCCGAGGCGGACCTCGAACGCCTGCGCCGGCAGCGCGAGACGCTGCGGCAGCTCATCGTCCAGGAGGCGCGGCAGGCGCTGATCCGCTGCCGCCAGGCCGCTGCGGAGCTGGCGCTGGTCGAGGGTCAGGTGCTGCCGCTGGCCGAGGCCGCCATCCGCCGGGCCGAGACGGCGTACCGGGGTGGGAACACGCCGTACGTGGTCGTGCTGGAGACGGCGCGGCAGTTCCTCGACGCGCGTCTGCGCCGCCACGTCCTGCACGCCGACCTGCGCCGCGCCCGCGCCGATCTGGAGCGCTCCGCCGCCCGCCGATTCCCCGCCGAGGCACCGTCACCATGAGCAACGCCGCCGGATTCCTGTCGGGCATCGCCTTCTCCGCGCTGGCGGCGGGGGCGGGCGTCGGCGCCTGGGTGTTGCTGGCGCCGAAGCCGGCGGAGAAGGCCGAGGCGAAGCCCGGCCCGGCGGCCATCACATCGCCTTTCAAGGAGGAGCAGGCGGCGACGGTGACGTTGACGCCGGATGCCCTGCGCGTGACCGCCGTGGAGACGGCGAAGGTGGTGCGCAAGGCGCTGCCGCGTTTCCGCACCTACGGGGGTGAGGTGATGATCGCCGCCGGGCACACGGCGCTGGCGTCGGCCCCCTTGCCCGGGACGGTGCTGGCACCCGCAGGGGGGATGCCGGTCCCCGGGCAGGCGGTGACGAAGGGGCAGGCGCTCTTGCGGCTGGTGCCGCTGCTGGCGCCGGAGGCGCGGGCGACGCTGGCGGCGGCGGCGGTCGACGCGGACGGGCAGGTCAAGACGGCATTCGCCACGCGGGAGGCGTCGCGGATCGCCCTGGAGCGGGCGGAAAAGCTCTTCAAGAGCGAGGCCGGCAGCCAGAGGGCGGTGGACGACGCGAAGGAGCGTTTCGAGGTCGCGGAGAAGGGGCACGCCGCCGCCGTGGCTCGGCGGAAACTGCTGACCGACGTGCTCGGTGACGCCGGCAAGGGCGACGCGCGTCCGCTGGTGATCGAGGCCCCGGAGGACGGCACCTTGCGCGCCCTCTCGGTGCTGCCCGGCCAGGTGGTGCCGGCGGGGGCCGCCCTGTTCGAGGTGGTCGATCTGGCGCGTGTGTGGGTGCGTGTGCCGGTGTACGCCGGCGAGATGGACGAGATCGCCCGCGACGGGCCGGCACACATCAAGGCGTTGTCGGCCCCGTCGAAGGGCCCGGGCGTGTCGGCCCCGCCGGCGGCGGCGCCGCCGTCGGCCAACGCCATCGCGGGCACCATCGACCTGTATTACGCGCTGGACAACCGGGCGACGAAGCACGGCCCCGGCCACCGCGTCGCCGCCGTGTTGCCGCTCAAGGGCGAGGCGGAGTCGCTGGCGGTGCCGCGGGCGGCGGTGCTGTACGACTACCACGGCGGGGCTTGGGTGTACGAGCGTGTCAACGAGCGCACGTTCGCCCGCAAGCGTGTGGTGGTGCGTTACACGGCGGGGGAGATGGTGGCGCTGGCGTCGGGGCCGCCGCCGGGGACGGAGGTGGTGACGGCGGGCCCGGCGGAGCTGTTCGGCGCCGACGCGGGGTTTACGAAGTGATTGGATGCAAGAAGAAGGCATACCACGAAATACACGGAAGACACGAAAAAGAAGACAAAAAAGACAACAAAGCCAGAAGAGGACACCTGCTGTCTGATTACTTTCCTGTCTGATGCCTGTTCTGCTTCTTTGTCTTCTTTTCGTGTCTTCCGTGTATTTCGTGGTATGCCTTCTTCTTGACGAGGGCGCACCATGTTGACCTGGCTCGTCGGCACCTCCGTCCGCCTCCGCTACCCGCTGCTCCTGCTCTGCGGCGTGCTGGTGTTCTTCGGCTACCGCGCCATCCAGCGTGCGCCCCTCGACGTGTTCCCCGAATTCGCGCCGCCGTTGGTGGAGGTGCAGACCGAGGCGCCGGGGCTGTCCAGCGAGCAGGTCGAGGCGCTCGTGACCATGCCCCTGGAGAACGCCCTGACGGGCACGCCCGGCGTGCAGACCGTGCGTTCCAAGTCCGTGCTGGGGCTGTCGCAGGTCGTCCTGGTCCTCGCCCACGGCACCGACCACATGCGCGTCAGGCAGGTCGTGCAGGAGCGCATCGCCGCCGAGGCGGCCAGGCTGCCAGCGGTCGCCAGGGCGCCGGTGATCCTCGAGCCGCTGTCGTCCACCAGCCGCGCCATGAAGATCGGCATCTGGTCCGACTCGCTCGACCAGCGACAACTGACGTTGCTGGCCTTCTGGACGATCCGCCCGAAGCTAAAGTCGCTCAAGGGCGTGGCCAACGTCGCCATCTGGGGGCAGCGCGACACCCAGTTCCAGGTGCTGGCCGACCCGGACCGCCTGCGGGCGAACCGCGTGACGGCGGACGACCTGGTCAGGGCGGCCGCCGAGGCGTCGTCGCTGGAGACCGGCGGGTTCCTCGACACGCCCAATCAACGGCTCGCCATCCGCCACCTCACGCCGCTGACATCGCCCGATGACCTGGGGGCGGCGCTGGTGGCCGTGCGCGACGGCGCGCCGGTGCGCATCCGGGACGTGGCCGACGTGGTGCTGGGATCGCCGCCGCCCATCGGCGACGCCATCATCGCCAGCCGCACGCACGACGGCGAGGCGCGGGTGAGGCCGGGGTTGCTCCTCATCGTCGAGAAGCAGCCCGAGGGGAATACGCTCGACGTGACGCGGGCCGTCGATGCGGCGTTGAAGGATCTGCAGACGGCGGTGGGCGACAACGTCCACATCGACGCCTCCATCTTCCGCCCAGCGACGTTCATCGAGAGGGCGCTGCACAACCTGACCCACGCCCTGCTCGTCGGCTGCGGGCTGGTGACGGTCATCCTCATCGCGTTCCTGTTCGACTGGCGAACGGCCCTCATCAGCCTGACGGCCATCCCGCTCTCCCTCGTGTCGGCGGTGCTGGTCATCACCTGGATGGGCGCGACGGTCAACACCATGATCCTCGCCGGGCTGGTGATCGCGCTGGGCGAGCTGGTCGATGACGCCATCATCGACGTGGAGAACATCGTGCGGCGGGCGCGGCTGAACCGCGAGGCGGGGTCGCCGCGGACCGCGTTCCAGGTGGTGCTGGATGCGTCGATGGAGGTACGCGGGGCCGTGGTCTTCGCCACCCTCATCGTCGTGCTGGTGTTCCTGCCCGTGTTCTTCCTCGACGGCCTCGCCGGGGCGTTCTTCCGGCCTCTGGCGCTGGCGTACGTCCTCGCCGTGCTGGCGTCGTTGCTGGTGGCGCTCACCGTGACGCCGGCGCTGTCGTACATGCTGCTCATGGACGACACCACGAAGCGGCCCGAGGCGCCGTTGACGCGCTGGCTGCGCTCGCTGTACGGCCCGCTCCTCGGGCCGCTGTTTAAGCGCCCGCTGGCGTGCCTGTGCGTGACCCTGCTGGCGTTCGCCGTGACGGTGGGGGCGGCGATGAGGCTGGGGCAGGAGTTCCTGCCGGAGTTCCAGGAGACGGACTTCCTGATGCACTTCGTCGAGAAGCCGGGCGTCGGCATCGACGCCATGCGCCGGGCCACGGCGGAGGCCTGCCGGGAGCTGATGGCGGTGCCGGGGGTGCGCAACTTCGGCTCGCACATCGGGCGGGCGGAGGTGGCCGACGAGGTGGTCGGGCCGAACTTCACCGAGCTCTGGATCAGCATCGACGACAAGGCCGACTACCGCGAGACGCTCCGCAAGATCGAGGAGGTGGTGAATGCCTACCCCGGCCTGTACCGCGACGTGCTGACGTACCTGCGCGAGCGGATCAAGGAGGTGCTGACGGGCTCCGGGGCGGCCGTGGTCGTGCGGCTCTACGGGCCTGACCTGGACGTGCTGAGGGCCAAGGCGCGCGAGGTGGAGAAGGAGGTGGCCGGCGTGCCGGGTGTGGCGAACCTCAAGGTGGAGACGCAGATCCTCGTGCCGCAGGTGGAGGTGCGTCTGAGGCCGGGCGACGCGGCGCGGTTCGGGGTGACGGCGGGGCACGTCCGGCGGGCGGCCTCGATCCTGCTGCGCGGCCTCAAGGCGGGCGAGGTGTACGAGGGGCAGAAGAAGTTCGACGTGGTGGTGTGGGGCGTGCCCGAGGTGCGGGCCGATCTGGCGGCGCTGCGGGCGCTGCCCGTCGATGCCCCGCTGGGCGGCCAGGTGCGTCTGGGCGACGTGGCCGACGTGGCCATCGTGCCGACGCCGAACGAGATCAAGCGCGAGAATGCCTCGCGCCGGCTCGACGTGACGTGCAACGTCGCCAAGGGGCACGACCTGGGGACGGTGGCTCGGGCCATCGAGGAGAAGGTGCGTGGGGTGAAGTTCCCGACGGAGTACCACCCGGAGCTGCTGGGCGAGTATGCGGCGAGGCAGGAGTCGTTCCAGCGCCTGATGATACTCTCCCTCTTCGCGCTACTGGGCATCGTGATGGTGCTGTACGCCGACTTCGGGGCGTGGAAGCCCACCCTCCTCGTGGCGGGGACGATCCCGTTCGCCCTGATCGGCGGGGTGGGGGCGGTGATGCTGACGGGCGGGGTGCTGTCGCTGGGGTCGCTGGTGGGCTTCGTGACGGTGCTGGGCATCGCGGCCCGCAACGGCATTCTTCTCGTGAGCCATTTCCGGCATCTGGAGGCCGAGGAGGGGATGCTGTTCGGCGAGGACCTGGTGCGGCGGGGCGCCGAGGAACGGCTGTCGCCGATCCTGATGACGGCGCTGGCGACGGGTCTGGCGCTGGTGCCGCTGGTGATCGCGGGCAACAAGCCGGGGCACGAGATCGAGTACCCGCTGGCGGTGGTGATCCTCGGCGGGCTGGTGACCTCGACGCTGCTGAACCTGTTCGTGGTGCCGCCGCTGTACCTCCTCTTCGGCGGCGGGGCGACCCGCGAGGAGTGACGGGGCCGACATGGTGTGGTAGGATGGCAGCGAAAGGGGTCATCCATGTCGGCCGTACTGACCGAACCCGTCGGGATCGAAGCGCTGCCCTCGTCCAAGCCGGCGTTCCTGCGTCGCGTCCGCATCCGGGGGTACAAGAGCATCGCGTCGTGCGACGTGACGCTGGAGCCGCTGACGGTGCTGGTCGGGCGGAACGGGTCGGGGAAGAGCAACTTCCTCGACGCACTCGCGTTCCTGCGGGATCTCATGACGCACGGGGCTCGCGAGGCGGTCAAGTTGCATGGCGGGCACGAGGCGGTCTGGCATGTCAATTCGCGTGGCTCGCGCCTGTGCATCGAGGCCGATGCGTCATTCAGCGCGTTGACGGCACTATCCGGGCCGGGGCACACGAGCTACGAGCCCTGGCGGGGAACTTTCGCGGCCGAGCTGGGCCTGTCACCGACGGCCTACCCGGCGATCCTACGCGAGCGTGGGGCGCTGACGAACGAGCAGGGGACGCGGCAGGTGAGTTTCACGGCCGAGGGGGGGCGTGTCGCCTGGGATGGCGATCCGCTCGGGGCCCAGGTCAGCGAATGGGCGAATCAGGATAAGGCCTTCCTGTCCACTCTCATGTCGGCACCTTTCGAGGGGCTGCATCAGGGGCTACAGGCCATGCTCACGTACAACTTCAGCCACGACGCGATTCGCCGACCCCAGAAGCCGTCACGCGGCGGGTTCCTCGATAGGGACGGCGGGAACCTCGCCAGCGTGATCGAAACGACCCGCGATATCGACGAGGGGGCGGTTCGGCGTGTCGGCCAGTATTTGAACGCCATCACGAGGTCCGTCGCATTCGAGCGCGTGGTTCGGTCCGGTGGCTATGAGACCATGTTGTTCCGTGTGCCCGTTGCCGACAACGGCCACGGGACGGCCGTTGAATTGCCTGCCGCCGGGATGTCCGACGGGACGCTGCGCGCCCTGGCGGGGCTGATGGCCGCCTACCAGGCCGCCTCGCCGCATGCCTCGCCGAGCCTCGTCGCCATCGAGGAGCCGGAGACTTCCTTGCACCCCGCCGCCATGCACGCCCTCGTGGACGCTTTCGACGAGGCCACCCTCCGGACGCAGGTCCTGCTCACCACGCACAGCGCCGACCTCCTCGACAACCCGACGATCAAACCGGAGAACGTCCGGGCCGTGCGAATGATCGACGGCCAGACCATCATCGCACCGCTCGATGAGGCGAACTTCGAGATCGTCCGCCGTAAGCTGAATACCCTCGGCGGGCTGGAGCGCGAGGACCGCCTGGAGGCGGATCTAGATGAGATGGACCGGCATCAACAAGGGCCGCCCTTATGACCGCCTGTGTCGCCTCGGTCGTCGAGGGGGAGACGGAGGTCATGTGCCTCCCTCCCTTGCTGCACGGGGTGTGGCGGCTCCTTGCTTCCCCGGACCGGCTCCAGGTCCTCACCCCCGTCCAGTGCAAACGAGACGCCTTCCTCAAGCCCGGTCACGAGGAATTCGCCCGCAAGGTGGCTGACGCCTACCAGACCCTGGCCCGGTGGCTTCGCCGTGACCCAGCCAACAGAGGGATTCTCCTCCTTCTCCTCGATGCAGAATCCGATTGCCCTGCCGAGGTCGCGGCACGGCTACGGGCAGGGGCGATTGGGGTGATCGGGGAGGCCGCCGTCTCGTGTGTCCTCGCCAAGCGGGCGTTCGAGAACTGGATCGTCGGCGGTGCATCCACCCTTGGTGGCGTCAACGGGCTGCCCGCACCGCTGCCGTCGCGAGACAGATTCGAGGAAAGGAACGGCGCCCACTGGCTGGAGACCCAGCTCCGCAGCGTGGATCGCGCTCGGAAGTACAAGAAGACGGTTGATGCTGTGGAATTCGTCCGTGC
Organism: uncultured Alcaligenaceae bacterium; assembly: GCA_964630925.1. GTDB lineage: Bacteria > Planctomycetota > Planctomycetia > Gemmatales > Gemmataceae > RGDT01. The sequence goes on along the minus strand of CAZVZK010000109.1, from coordinate 15,784 downwards.
GATGGACCTCTCGGAGTGCCACGCGAATTGCCCGTCGTTCGCCAAGTTGTGCCGCGACCTGAGGACGCTTATCCCCGCACCGCCAGCCACCGCCCCAGCCGATCCCGCCGAGGACCACCCATGACCCACCCCTGCCTCCTCGTCCTCGCCTCCCTATTCGCCCCACTGCCGATGGAGCGGCCAGTCCCGGCGGATGTGCGCGTCGCCTGGGAGAAGGCCGGGGCCGTCTCCGGATGGGTCGTCCGCACCGGGCCGGCACGCCTGGAGTTCCGCGAGGGCGCCACGGCCGGCGAGATGCCCGCCTTCCGCCCCGGACGCTGGGACGCCTCCGCCATCCCCCGGCTGCCCGACCCCGGTGTACCCTTCGCCATCGACCTGTCACACTCCGATGCCGGCCGCGCCGGCCTCGCCGCCCTCGGCCGCTTCAAGTCGCTACGCGGCCTGATCCTGTACTCCGCCCACATCCCCCCGGACACCATCCCCCGCCTCGCCGCGCTGACCGGCCTGTGGCACCTCGACCTCGATCAGACGCGCATCGGCGCCGCCGGCATCAAGTCCCTTGCCGCCCTCAGGTCGCTGCGCTCGCTCGCCGTCTGGGCCGACTTGACGGATGACACCCTCGGGGCCATCTCGGGCCTCACGTCGCTCGGCGAGCTGCGGCTGGAGGCGTCGGGGGTGACGACCCTCACACCGCTTAACGGGCTGGACGGGTTGCACACCCTCCTCGTGCGCAACGAACGCCCCCTGACCCTCCGCGGGCTCGGCGGGATGAAGTCCCTCCGCTCGCTGACGCTCGACGGCTGCCAACTGGAGGACGCCGGCTTCAAAGACCTCGGCCGACTCAAGGCGCTGAGGTCACTCACGCTCTGGCGGGCCGGCCTCACCGACGCCCGCCTCGCCTCCCTCTCGGGCCTGAAGGCGTTGGAGGAGCTGTCCGTCTACGAGGCGGCGCTGACCGATGAGGCGTGGGAGCCGCTCTCCGCCCTCACGTCCCTGCGTCGGCTGTCACTGGCGAAGGTGCCCGTCCTCGGCGTCGGGGTCAAGGCGTTGGCCGCGTGCAAGTCGCTGGAGCGCCTCGCCCTGCCCGACACGAAGTTCTCCGATGCCGGGGCGAGGGAGCTGGCGGCCCTGCGCTCACTCACGGAGGTCGATCTGAACTACACCCCGGCCGGGGACGCGGGGCTGGCCGGCCCTGCCGCCCTGCCGGCTCTGCGCGGGATCGGCCTGCGCTTCGCCACCGTCACGGATAACGGCATCAAGACGCTCACGGCCATCAAGGGCCTGCGCTCCCTCGACCTCTACAGCTCGCGTGGCCGCATCACCACGGCGGGGGTGAAGTTGCTCGCGGCGATGCCGGGGCTGGAGGAGGTCAATCTGAGTTACGCCGGCGTCACCGACGAGGGGCTGAAGGCGCTCGCGGGACAGGGCAATCTCCGCGTGCTGCACATGACCCATTCCGCCGTCACCGACGGCGGGCTGCGGGCGCTCGTCGGCCTGAAGTCGCTCCACACCCTGAGCCTGACGCACGCCCGCATCACCGACACGAAGGGGCTGGCGGGCCTCGCGTCGCTGCGTGACCTCGACATCGGCGGCACCGAGGTGACGGACGCCGGCCTCGGCGGGCTGGCCGGCCTCAAGGGGCTGGAGTCGCTGTCGCTACGCTGGGGCAAGGTGGAGCGCCTGACGGGCCTGTCGGCCCTCGCCGGGCTGCGCGAGCTTCACCTGGCATTCTCCACGGTGACGGACGACGGGGCGAAGGAGGCGGGCGCGATGAAGGGGCTGCGGGTGATCGACCTGCGCGACACGCGCGTGACAAGCGTCGGCGTGACGGCGTTCACCGGGCATCCCCGGCTGCGGTCGTTGAAGCTCAGCAGCACCACCGACACGGCGTCCGGTGCCGAGGCGCTGCGCAAGGCCCTGCCGCTGGCGCTCGTTGAGCGTTGACGTGTCCGCCGCGCCCTCGGGGTACGATCAGGGGATTGGGGGCGTCAGGCGAACGACTCCAGCGCCTGCTGCTCGGTCGCCTTGATGGTGAACTTCTTCCTGAGCGACATGATGTCGATGATCTCGTCCACGATGGGCGTCAAGCAGCACAGCACGAGCCTGCCGCCCTGCGCCGAGAGTTTCGCGTTCAGCGAGATCAGTTTGCCGATGGCGTAGCTGGCGAACCCCTCCAGGCCGGTGAAGTTCATCACCACCCTGGTGCGTCCGGCCTCGGCGAGCTGGTCGATCTGGTCGAAGAGGTGGCGGATGAGGCGGTCATCGCGCAGGAGCGCCGTCTTGAAGCGGATGACGGCGACCCCGCCGGCGTCCTCCCACTCGAAGAGGTGTGGCGTGGCCGGTTCGATCATGGCGTGGCCCCGGATGTGGTTGCCCCTGGTCCCCCCGTCAGGATACGCCCCCCCCCGGCCCCCCGCAAGGCCCGCGATCGGGGCCGATCCGTTGATCCATCCGCCAGAACTGCTACAATCGCGTAATGGTGCGTCCCGCAAGCGCCGGGCGCCTCCACGCCGCCCATCGGGATCTTTTCAGATTTCCCTCACGAGCGTTTAATCGTCACAGCGGTACGCTGTTAGGGACAGGGGACCACCCCCGCACAGAGGTAACAAGCCATGATCCTCCGCACCACGCCGATCCAGGCCGCCAGGGCCACCCGCCGTGCCTTCACGTTGCTCGAGGTGCTCGTCGTCGTCGCCATCATCGTGATGCTGGCGGGCATCGGCGGCTACTTCATCATCCAGCGCTACGAGGACGCCAAGATCAGCTTCGCCAAGACCCGCGCACGCGACATCGAGGCCAAGATCGGCACCTACTACGTTAACAACGGCGTCTACCCCCAGAACGGCATCCAGGACCTCGTGGTCACCCAGCCCAACGGCATGCAGCCGTTGCTGCCGCAGGAGGCCGTCCTGGATCCGTGGGGCAAGCCGTTCCAGGTCACCCTGGAACAGGACGCACAGGGCACGGACCGCGTCATCGTGTTCACCGTCAGCCCGCGTGGCCAGCGCATCTCCAACCTCGCCGGCCAGTGACGCTCCACGAGGGCCCGCCATGACACGCCGCCGCACCCGCCCCGCTTACACGCTCCTCGAGATCATCGTCGTCATGGCGATCATCGTCCTGGCGTCGGCCATCGCGTACCCGTCGCTCAACACCATGTACGGCTACTACAAGGTGAACGCGGGGATGGACATGGTGCGCGGGGCGTGGGCGCAGGCGCGGGCGCGGGCCATCGAGCAGGGCCGGCCCTACCGCTTCAGCGTCGAGCCCGACGGCGGCTTCTTCCGCGTCGCGCCTGACGAGGAGGCGTACTGGGGCAACGGGGGCGCCCCCGCCGACGACTTCGAGGGCAAGCCGTACATCTTCGAAGACAAGCTCCCCGGCGGCGTGCGCTTCATCGTCAACGGCGACCCCGTCGCCAACCCGCCCGCCCCGCCCACGATCAAGGAGGAGGACCGCAAGCCGAGCGGCCAGTGGTCCACCACCTGCGTCTTCAACTGCGACGGCACCGCCCGCGAGGACGTGCGCATCGTCTTCCAGGTCCGCGGGGCGCGGCCCATGCTCCTCCAGCTCCGCGGCCTGACCGGCGCCTCGTCCGCCACCACGCTCCCCACGCCTTGAGGAAAGGGCCCCCATGCGATTGACACCATGCAAGGACAGGCGGCGCGGGCTCTCCCTCCTCGAGGTGATCGTCTCGCTCCTCATCTTCCTGATGTCCATCGGCGCGCTGACGCACCTCCTCACGTCGGCCAGCCACCTGGCCGTCGAGTCGCGCACACGCACCCAGGCGGCCCTGTACGCCCACTCCAAGCTCAACGAGGTTCGCATCGGCGCCATCGGCCTCTCCGCCCAGCAGGAGACCCAGCTCGAGGACGACGAGGATTACAACTGGTCGATGGAGGTCGCCCAGGGCGCCTACGAGGGCCTGCACAACGTCACCGTCTCTGTCAGCCGCAAGGCGCCCACGGGCAACGACATCAAGGTCTCCCTCACCCAGATCATCCTCGACCCCCAGTTCCAGGGCAGCTCGCTCGACGGCTCCGGCACCAACAGCATGACCGAGGCCGAGTCGAGCGGCAGCTCCTCCTCCACCACGCCGTCCACCACGCCGGCGGGCGGGACCGGGGGCGCCGCCTCCGGCAGCAAGTCGGGCGGCACGGGCGGCACCGGCGGCGTGATGAGTGGCGGTTCGGGCGGCACAGGCGCCGGACGGATCGGCGGCGGATCGATGGGGGGCAAGCCATGAAGCGGCGCATCGGGAGGCCAGGTTACACCCTGCTCGAGGTCTTGCTCGCGGTGGCGATGTCCACGCTGCTGCTGGCCGCCCTCTACTACGCCATCAAGGCCCACATGGGCCTCGCCGACGCCGGGCGCACCGCCGTCTCCAACTCCACGCTCACGCGTCACCTCTTCCTCCGCATCGGCAACGACGTCTCCGCCTGCCTGACCCTCGTTGACCCCAACCGCTACAAGGACCTCGCCGCCGCGGCCGATGCCGCGGCCTCCGGCACGATGACCGGGAGCATGACCGGCACGATGACCGGGGCCATGACCGGCGGGATGACGGGGACGATGACGGGCACCATGACCGGGATGTCCGGAACGATGACCGGGATGTCCGGAACGATGACCGGGATGTCCGGAACGATGACCGGCATGACCTCCGGGACCATGACCGGCACCACCACCCCGATGACCGGCGCCGCCGACACGGCGGCGGTGGGCCTCGCCAAGTTCCCGCTCGGGCTGATCGGCGACGCCAACACCCTGCACCTGTTCGTCAGCAAGGTGCCCCTGGAGGTGTACGAGCGTAAGGACCGGCCGGCCGAGCTGACCAGCGACCTGAGACGCATCTCGTACTGGATCGGCCAGAAGGGCGGGTTGTGCCGGGTGGAGATCAAGATCATCACCTCGGATAACGCCTGCACGCCCTCCATCCCGACCAACGACGAGGACAATTGCTTGCTGGCGCCCGAGGTGGTGAGCATCGAGTTCTCCTACTTCGACGGCACCAGCGGCCAGTGGACCGACACCTGGGACTCGACCGCCAACGCCGACGAGGACGGCGAGAACTTCATCCCCGTCGGCCCGCCGCGCGCCGTCGCCATCAAGATCGGCTACGTCCCGCCGGGGGCCAAGCCCGACCAGATCAAGTACCAGCGCCACGTCGTCGCCATCCCGGCGGCCAACGGCAAGCAGGAGAACGACCAGGGGGCCTTCCCGTGACCAAGCACCCGCCGCACGCACGGCGCAAGGCCGTCGTCCTCCTGGCCGTCCTGGTCGTGATCGTCCTGCTGTCGCTGGCGGCGTACCGCTACGCCGACCTGATGCAGGGCGAGTACCGGGCGGCCCACGCCTCGGGACGCGCCATCCAGGCCCGCGTCATCGCCGACTCCGGCGTCGCCTACGCCTCGGCCCTCCTGGCCGGCAACATCGAGCAGAGCGTGGGCGGCAACCTGTGGGACAACCCCGAGGCGTTCGCCAACGTCGAGGTGCCCAACGCCGACGCCCGCTTCGCCGGGAGGTTCCACATCATCAGCATGGCCTCGCCGGATGACCTCGCGTCCAACAGCGGTAGGCCGTGGCGCTTCGGCATCACCGACGAGTGCGGCAAGATCAACGTCAACGGCCTGCTCGCCCTGGACAAGGGTGCGGGCGACAAGGGCATCGCCATGCTCAAGGCGCTCGGCTGCTCCGACGAGGTCGCCGCCGCCATCATGGACTGGCTCGACCCCGACGGCACCCCACGCCCCGGCGGCGCCGAGGACGAGACCTACTCCACCATGCCGGTGCCCTACAAGGCGAAGAACGGCCCCCTCGACAGCATCGAGGAGCTGCTCCTCGTCCGCGGCGTCACCGCCGATCTGCTGTTCGGCGGCGACCGCAACCGCAACGGGACGCTGGAGCCCGACGAGGGCGGCAACGGCGAGATGGCCCCGCAGGGCCTCGCCGCCTACCTCACCGTCTACTCACGCGAGGTGAACGTCAACTCGGCCATCCCCCCCGAGCAGCGCGCCAACATCAACAACACGGACCTCGCCAAACTCAACGAGCAGCTCGGCTCCTACGCCCCCGAGATGGCCACCTACATCATGGCGTACCGCCTCTACGGCGGGAAGGTGGTCAACGAGGGCGACAAGGTGTCCACGGATGCCGACATGTCCGCCGTCGCGGAGAAGGTCCAGGCCGACCTCTCCAAGCCGGGCGCGAAGGGCAAGGGCAAGATCCGCTCCATCTGGGACCTGACGAACACGGCGGTGACGGTGTCGGTCGGCTCCGGCAAGGAGGCGAAGTCGGTCACCTTCCCCAGCCCGATGCTCAACGCCGCCGACAAGCAGCGGGCCCTGCTGCCGGCCCTGTTCGACAACTTCTCCACCAACGAGAAGAAGGAGATGACGGCACGCATCAACGTGATGACGGCGCCGTCGAAGGTGATCGACGCCCTCACCGTGGCCGCCGGCCTCGAGGAGGGGGCGCTCTCGGCCATCACGGACAAGCGTCCGGCGCTGACGGACGCGGCGGCGTCGGAGCCGCTGTTCAAGACGCCGACGTGGCTGTTGACCGATGCCAATCTGACGGTGGACGTGCTGAAGAAGATCGAGAAGTACATCACCTCGCGGTCGCAGGTGTACCGCTTCCAGGTGCTGGGGACGTTCAACACGCCGGGGCCGCCGGCGCGTGTGGAGGCGGTGGTGGACGGCAACCAGGGCCGCCCGCGCGTCCTGTACTGGCGCGACCTGTCGGAGCTGGGGCGCGGCTTCCCGATCAAGGGTGAAGAGTCCAAGTGAGGGGGGCCTGATCCGTGACGCGCATGATCGCCATCGACTGGGACAACAACCAGGCCTTCCTCGTCGTCGGGCGGCTGCGAGGCGGCGGCGTGGACGTGGAGAAGGCGCTGACCTGGTCCGAGGACGAGCCGCCGTTCGCCGACCCCGAGCGCACCGGCGCGCGTCTGCGTGACCGCCTCAAGGCCGCGGGCATCTCCGCCGCGCCTGTGGTGGTGGCGGTCCCGCGCGACCAGGTCACCGTCAAGGAGATCCGCTTCCCCGCCGTCCCGGAGACCGAGGAGCCGGCCGTCGTCCGCTTCCAGGCCATCAAGGAGATGGCCGACAACCCGGACGACCTCATCATCGACTATTTCAGCCGGTCGAAGCCCGACGACCCGGAGAAGAAGGCCGCCGTCGTCGCCCTCCGCAAGAAGCACTTCGAAGGCTACCAGAAGGTGTGCCAGGCGGCCGGGCTGAAGATGGCCGCCGCCCTGCCGCGGCTGATCGGCGTGATGGCCAACCTGCGCAAGGTGATGGGGACGACGGTGGTCACCCCTGCCCCCGTGCCGGCGGACGGGGTCATCTGCTTCCTCCTCGTCGGGGAGAAGCAGGCCGAGGCGGCCATCATCAAGGGCGACCAGTTCCTCCTGGCGCGGTCGTTCCCCAACGGCCCCGGCCTGGCGTCGGCGTTGAAGATGCACCTGAGCGTCCACAACGGGACGCACCCCGGGAACCCCGTGGCGGCGATCTATTTGGGCGGCAAGGGCGCCGGCGAGCTGCGTGAGCGGATCGGCGAGCTGGTGGGCGGCGAGATCCCCGTCCACACCTTCGACCCGTTCGCCGGCTCCGACGTGCCCGGCCTCCCCGCCGGCAACCGCGGGCTGTTCGCCGGCCCGCTCGGCCTGCTGCAGCTGCGCACGACACGCGAGTTCCCGATCAACTTCGTCTCGCCGCGCCAGCCCAGGCAGGCCACCAACCCCAACTTCGCCCGGCTGCGGATCGCCGCCGTGCTCCTCGTGGGCATCCTGGTGGCGCTTTTCACGGCGGGGCAGTTCTTGATCTCGTCGGCCCAGGCCGCGACGAAGGACCTGAACCACCAGCGCGAGGAGATCGAGGAGAAGCTGAACAAGGCGAAGGCGGCGGGGAAGACCTTCAAGGAGCTGGACGAGTGGGACAACCCGGTGTGGCTTGATGAGATCTACGACCTGGCGAAGCGGGCCGACCTGAAGGCCCTGCGCGTCACGTCGATCTCGGCCCTGCCGCTCCCCCGTTCCGGCTCGCGCTTCATCGCCCAGCTCTCGATCGCCGGCACGCTCCTGGGCAAGACGCCGGAGGCGCGGCGTGCGGCCTACGAGGCGTTCTCGACGCAGTTCGCGAAGGACGGGCACTACCAGATCAACAACGCCCAGTCGAAGCACGAGGACAAGACCTTCGTCCTGACGGTGCAGTTGGAGCGGCGCGCCCCGTCGTCCTTCACCGGGGTCATCGAGGACCCGTCGATCCCGAAGAAGAAGACGAAGGCCAAGTGAGCGGCGGGGGGATGCCATGACGGGCCGCGAGCGATTCCTGATGTACGTGGGCCTGGGGGCGGCGGGCCTCCTGGTGCTGTTCGTCGGCTACGCCTTCGTGTGGGCGCCGCTGGACGAGGCGTGGTCGGAGAAGAGGAAGGCCGAGGAGGAGCTGGCCAACCTCCAGAACGACTACAACGCCCAGGTCAAGAAGAACGACCACGTCACGAAGCTCAACCCGCGCCTCGTCCTCGCCCAGAAGCTGAGCCTCCCCAGGAGCGACCCGGTCATCGACGGCAAGCAGTACATGCCCGTGGCCGACCGCAAGGCGGTCCACCTGGCCAACCTGCGGTCGGCGTACGACGCGTACCTGCACGAGCTGCTGCGGAAGGCGGGGTTCCGGCAGGAGACGATCGAGATCAAGGTGAGGCAGGCGCCCAAGGCCGGGGGCGGCCCCGTGGGCATGGGCAAGAAGCAGGAGGCGCCGCCCTTCGAGCGTCTGGTGTTCGGCGTGTCGGCCAAGGGCCCGCAGGAGGCCGTCTACCGCGCCCTGCGCGACTTCCACTCGGAGAACCTCCTCCACGTCGTCAAGGACTTCTCCGTCTCCGTCGCCAAGCCCGAGGGACGCAAGGAGCCCGACCCCAGCTCCCTCGTCTTCTCCGCCACCGTCGAGGCCATGCGCATGGAGGCCGGAGAGAAGCGGAGCGAGCTGAGGCCGGCGAAGCTCCCCCACCCCCCCAGGGTCCTGTCGGAGGCGAAGCGCGACTACCTCGTCCTGAAGAACCACAGCCTGTTCACCGGCATGAAGGAGGCCCCGAAGCCGAAGGACACCCTCCACATGCCGAGGATCCTCAACGACGGGCCGTCCATCCCGCGGTATAGCGGGCCGGGCGAGGAGGAGCGTCTCGCCGTCCTGCAGCACGTGAAGGTGACGATGCTGGCGTACAACCAGGGGCGCGGGCGCTGGGAGGCGTCGCTGTACGACCAGGCGCAGGGCCAGGGCGAGGAGATCAAGATCGACATGCGGGTGTACCAGCGCTTCCAGATCGCGGACGAGAACGAGAAGCCGATGCTGGACGGCAGGGTCCACTTCATCAACGCCGAGCAGATGATCTTCGAGGCGGTGAAGGACGGGAAGGTGCAGTACTTCCGCGCGAAGGTGGGGGACTTCCTCGACTCGGTCTGGAAGAGCCCGATCAGCGCGGCGGACGCGAGGGAGCTTGGGATCAAGCTGGGATGACGTAGCGGGGGCAGCCAATGACGGGTCGCGAGCGATTCCTGATGTACGTGGGCCTGGGGGCGGCGGGCCTCCTGGTGCTGTTCGTCGGCTACGCCTTCGTGTGGGCGCCGCTGGACGAGGCGTGGTCGGAGAAGAGGAAGGCCGAGGAGGAGCTGGCCAACCTCCAGAACGACTACAACGCCCAGGTCAAGAAGAACGACCACGTCACGAAGCTCAACCCGCGCCTCGTCCTCGCCCAGAAGCTGAGCCTCCCCAGGAGCGACCCGGTCATCGACGGCAAGCAGTACATGCCCGTGGCCGACCGCAAGGCGGTCCACCTGGCCAACCTGCGGTCGGCGTACGACGCGTACCTGCACGAGCTGCTGCGGAAGGCGGGGTTCCGGCAGGAGACGATCGAGATCAAGGTGAGGCAGGCGCCCAAGGCCGGGGGCGGCCCCGTGGGCATGGGCAAGAAGCAGGAGGCGCCGCCCTTCGAGCGTCTGGTGTTCGGCGTGTCGGCCAAGGGCCCGCAGGAGGCCGTCTACCGCGCCCTGCGCGACTTCCACTCGGAGAACCTCCTCCACGTCGTCAAGGACTTCTCCGTCTCCGTCGCCAAGCCCGAGGGACGCAAGGAGCCCGACCCCAGCTCCCTCGTCTTCTCCGCCACCGTCGAGGCCATGCGCATGGAGGCCGGAGAGAAGCGGACGGCGCTCAAGCCCACCCAGCTCCCCTATCCCCCCAAGGTGCTCTCGGAGGCCAAGCGGGATTACCTCGTCCTGAAGAACCACAGCCTGTTCACGGGCATGAAGGACCCGCCGCCGGAGCCGAAGCCGCCGGTGAAGGAGAAGCCCAGGGAGAAGCCCAAGGAGAAGCCCAAGGACCCCGGCCCGAGCGAGAAGGAGCGGCTGGAGGTGCTGCAGTACGTGAAGGTGACGATGCTGGCGTACAACCAGGGCAAGGGGCGCTGGGAGGCGACGCTGTACGACCAGGCGCAGGGCCAGGGCGAGGAGATCAAGGTGGATCTGCGCCTGTACAAGACCTTCCAGATCGCGGACGAGAACGAGAAGTCGATGCTGGACGGCAAGGTGCATTACATCGACGCCGAGCAGATGATCTTCGAGGCGGCGAAGAACGGCAAGGTGGAGTTCTTCCGGGCCAGGGTGGGCGACTTCATGGATGAGGTCTGGAAGAGCCCGATGTCGGCCACGGAGGCGAAGAAGCTGGGGTTCAAGAAGGGGTGAGGATTGCCCAGGTCTTCCGCCCTGGCCATTTCTTGAGCAGGAATCCGCCGCGTGTGTGGATTTCTTGAATCGCGGTGCGGGATCTGCCGATAGAATCGAAGATACCAGGGGTACCAGTGCGGGCTGGCCAGCGTGCGCCGGGGGCGAGAAGGCCCTCGGGTGGCGCGGGACAACCGCCTCCCATTTTTCCCATGTTTCGCAGGAACCCATCCATGCGACGCCAATCCGCCGAAGCCCGGCTCCGACCGGCGTTCAGCGAGCAGACGCGGGCAGCCGCCCGCCTGACGCTGACCGCCGGCCTGGCCGCACTGGTGAGCTGGGCGGCCTTCGCCCAGGCTCAGCACATCCCCACCGCCGCGCCGCCAGCGGCGAAGATCGCCCCGCCGGTGAAGAAGAAGGAAGACGACGTCAAGCCGCCCGTCTCGAAGGCCCCGGCGGACAAGAAGATCGCCTTCGCCATGGACAGTAAGCCGTGGGCCGGCGTGTTCAAGTGGGTCGCCGAGCAGACCCGCGTCCCGGTGATCTTCGACACCAAGCCCACCGGCACCTTCTCGTTCACGCCTCCCGAGGGGATGACGTTCACCCTCGCCGAGGTGATCGACATCATCAACGAGTCGCTCCTGGCCAGGAAGTTTTACCTCCTCAACCGGGGGCGGAACTACATCGTGGTCCCGGCGGACGACAAGATCGCCACCACCTCCCTCCGCCACATCCAGGTCGAGAAGCTCGACGACCCCCTGCTGGGCCGCAACGAGCTGATCGTCACGGTCATCAAGCTCAAGACCCTCAACGCCGCCGACATGGCGCCGGAGGTCAAGGGCATGATGGGCGTGTTCAAGGACGTGGTGGTCCTCGAGTCGTCCAACTCGCTGATGCTGACCGACACCGCCGGCAGCCTGCGCCAGGTGAGGGATCACATCGTCCGGTCCGACCAGGCGGAGGCGTCGGCCAAGAGCTACACCCACGAGTGCAAGTACGTCAAGGCGTCGCTGCTTGAGCAGCGGCTGAAGGCCCAGATGGGCGACACGTCGAAGATCGTCGTCGAGCGGCCCGCCGGCGGCGGCCCCGGCGGAGGCCCGCCGCGTGAGCGCCCGGCCACGCCGGCCATCGACACCAAGCGTATCCACTACATCACCAGCGACGACGAGAGCCAGTCGGTGACGGTCACCGGCCCCGCCGACAAGGTGGGCGAGGGCGAGGCGCTCCTCAAGAAGATGGACAGGAAGGTCAAGCCGAGCGACAAAGAGATCCTCAAGGGCCGGGCGTTCATCAAGCGTCTCACGGTCCCGACCGGCACCGCCGATGCCATGCAGAAGACGCTGGCGGCCAAGTTCCCCAGCGCCAACATCACCGTGGCCGGGACGAGCGCCCTGGTGATCTACGCCGTCCCGCAGGACCAGCTCGAGATCGAGCTGCTCAACCCGGACGACAAGGGCGACATCGTCAAGAACGAGACGGTCGATGTCGGCGACAACGACCCGGCGGCCATCGTCAAGACCATCGGCGCCACCCTGGGCGACACGGCCAAGGGCGGCCCCTACGCCGAGGCCCTGCCCGACAAGAACGCCGTCCTGCTGCGCGGCACGGCGGAGCAGATCAAGCTCGCCAGGGAGATCGTCAACACGATCAAGGGCGGCGGCGGCGTCGAGGGCAGCACGACGCGGACCATCACCCTGCCCGGCGGCGCCCCGCTGATGGCCGAGGAGCTGGCCCGGCTGGTCGAGAAGCTGCGGAAGAACCCCATCACCGTCGTGACGCCGGAGCGCCTCCGCGAGGACGAGAAGCCGAAGAAGAAGGAGGAGGAGAAGGACAAGGACAAGCTCAAGGACCCCAAGGAGCTGAAGGGCAGCAAGACCGGCGCCCCGGCGGCCCTGCCGGTCAGCGCCAGGCCCGACGAGGACTTCGTCGACCCGCAGGACAAGAAGGAGAAGGACGCGAAGAAGGACGACCGGCCCGGCAGCGCCGACAAGCCGATCCGCATCTTCGCCTCCGGCGACCGCCTGCTGCTCTCGACCGACGACCCCAAGGCGATGGAGCTGATGCAGCGGCTGATCACGCTGTATACCAAGGCGCCCGGGAAGGGCGATTTCGAGGTCATCCGCCTGAAGAACGCCAGCGCCACGGACGCGGCCCGCGCCCTCGACGAGGTGTTCAACGGCAGCGCCCGTCCGGGCGGCCCCGGCGGCGGCGGCATGCGTGGCGGCGGTCTGGGCGGCGGCGGCTTCAACCCGCTGGCCCTCCTGGGCAGCCTCGCCGGCGCCGGCGCGGCGCCACCCACCGACGGCGAGCCCGGCCGCATCCGCGTGGTGGCGTACCCGGCGACCAACTCGCTCCTCGTCAAGGCCACGCCCCTCGACATGCTCGGCATCAAGAAGCTCCTGGCCAAGGCCATCGAGGACGACAGCGAGGACGCCCGCTCGCTGAACCGCACCTTCGTCCTGACGCTCAAGTACGCCAGCGCCAGCGAGGTGCGCAGCATCCTCATGGACGTGTACCGCCAGCAGACGACCAGCGGCACGACGACGCAACCCGTACAGAGCTTCGGACCGTTCGGCGGCCTCGGCGGCGGGGCACTCGGCGGCGGCGCGGCGGCGGCCCCACGCTCCAGCGGCCCCACGCTCTCCGTGGGCGTCGATGACCGCACCAACCGGCTGATCGTCGCCTGCTCCGAGACGATGTTCAAGGACATCAAGAAGCTCGTCGAGGACATGGACGAGGCGGCCAAGGACTCGACCCGGCGTATCCGGCTCGTGCCGCTCAAGGGCATCGACCCGGCCCTGGTGCAGCAGGTCGTGGACGCCATGCAGGGCCGCACCAGCGCCCGAGGCCAGGGCGGCTTCCGCGGCCAGCAGGGTGGGTTCACCGGCCAGGGCGGCGGGTTCACCGGCCAGGGCGGCGGGATGCCCGGCACCTTCCCCGGCGGCGGCACCTTCCCGGGCGGCGGCACCTTCCCCGGTGGGGGCACCTTCCCCGGAGGCGGGACATTCCCCGGTGGAGGCGGGTTCCGCGGCGCCGGCGGCGGCGCCCCCGGCATGGGGGGCGGAGGGTTCCGAGGGACGGGGGGAGGCGGGCGGGGAGGCGGCAGGGCCCTCGGGATGCTGGAAGAGAAGCCGAGGGGCCCGGATTTTTTCGCACAACGGGTCACGGATGACCCTCGCAGTGCGGCCACCTTCTACGACCCTCAGCATGACGAAGCCCGCGGCGACATCAACAGCAACAGCGGCACCGGCAACACAGGCATCCGCATCACGGCAGTGAATGGTGTCCCCGCCCGCGAGGGCGGGGCGCCCGCCCAGGGCAACGCGACGCACGCCTCGGCTCACACCTCGACGCACACCTCGGCCGGCATCGTCCCCGCCCGCTTCATGCAGGCGGACGACGACAAGAAAGACCCCAAGAAGGACGAGAAGAAGGACGAGAAGCTGCCCGAGGGCACCGTCAGGGCCCCCCGCGCGACCGTGACCATCGACACGCTGCCGACCCTCGGCGCCGTCGTGATCCGCGCCGACAACGAGGCCGACCTCCAGGCCATCCTGGAGATCATCGCCCAGCTCCAGAAGATCGCCGCCGAGGCCGAGCTGCAGATCGAGATGGTCGAGATGAAGAACGCCGACGCGACGAACGTGGCGGCGTACCTGACGGAACTGTTCCGCCGGGTGGTCCTCGGCCCGTCGGGGACGCGCCTGTCGTCGCAGCCCGCCCCGACCATCGCCCCGGCCGAGGGCGGCGGCGGCCAGCAGACGGCGATCCAGCAGTTGTCGAGCGTCGTCCTGCTGCCGATCCCTCGCTTCAACGCCATCATCGTGGCCGCACCGGCGGCGCGGATGAAGGACGTGAAGGAGCGCATCGATCAGCTCGACAAGCCGAACGCGGCGGATTCGAAGGCGAAGGCGTTCCCGATGAAGAAGGCGTCTGCCGCCCGCATCGGCCAGGTGATCACGTCGTTCTGGGCGACGCGCTACCCCGGCGAGAGCGCCGCTAACCACCAGGTCCGCCTGACCTGGGACGACGGCACCAACACGCTGTTCGTGCAGGCCGGCCCGGCGGACCTGGAGGAGATCGAGTCGCTCATCTGGCGCATGGACAACACCGTGCCCGCCTCTGAGAACGAGCTGCGGATCGTGCAGGTGAAGAACGCGCTGGCGGACGAGCTGAGCGCGCTCATCATCCGCGCCATCCAGCAGGGCGTCATCCAGACCCAGGCCGGCGGCGGGGCCGGCATCGTCCCCGGCGGCGGTGGCGCACTGGGCCAGGGCGGCGGAGCCCTCGGGCAGGGCGGCGGCGCACTGGGCCAAGGGGGCGGCGCACTGGGCCAAGGGGGCGGCGCCCTCGGCCAGGGCGGCGGCGTGCAGGGCCGCCCCGGCGGGGCCCTGGGCGGCGCCCTCGGCGGGGCGCTCGGCGGCGCGGCGGGTGCGCTGGGCGCGTCGTCGGCGGGCGTGAGCTACACCTCGGGGGGGGTGAACAACAAGGCGATGTCCCTGAAGTTCATCGGGCCGAAGGGGGTGTCGGTGGAGACGGGGTGGCTGGACGACATCCGGCTGACGCCGGACACCCGCACCAACCAGATCATCGTCAGCGCGCCGGCGAAGGCGATGGACCTGGTCCTGACCCTGATCCAGCAGCTCGACACGATCCCCTCCTACCGCGCCGAGGTCAACATCTTCCCCCTGAAGAAGGCCGACGCCACCCTCATGGGGCAGATGCTCCAGCAGCTCTTCCTCGGCACCGGCCAGGCCGGCACGCAGGGCGGCGGCTTCCAGGGCGGCGGGGCGCTGGGCGGCGCCCTAGGCGGGGCCCTGGGCGGCGGGGCCCTGGGCGGGGCGGGGGGGCTGCGTCCGCTGATCTTCACGCTGAGCGGGATCACGCCAGAGGGCACGCCGCTGATCGACCTGCGGATCGCGGTGGACCAGCGGACCAACAGCGTCATCGTGGCCGGCGGCAAGAACGACCTGGAGGTGGTGGAGGCGTTGATCTCGCGTCTCGACGGCGGGGACGTGGAGCAGCGCAAGAACGAGGTGTACCGCCTCGTGAACTCCACGGCGGTGGACG
>CAZVZK010000108.1:0-34039 GCA_964630925.1 uncultured Alcaligenaceae bacterium | reverse complement strand
CCGCCGCCGGGGTACAGGCTTCCGCTTCAGCGGCAGTCTGCAAGGACGAGGTCCAGGGCCCAGCACCCGCGGACATGCGGGCCGGGCGAGCGCAGATGGTGGAGGATGTCCGGGTTGTCGCAGCCGGTGAGCTGTTCCAGCATCAGCCCGGGGTGTTTGCACGCCAGCCATTCGGCCCCTGTCATGGCCGTCACCCCACCCAGGTCACGTCGCCCCTGCCTCGCTCGTACTCCCGCATCGCCTGCGCTATCGCCGACAGCACGGCGGCATCCGCCTCTGCCGCCTCCAACGCCTCGATAATGGGCCGGGCGGCTTCCACGACGTCGTCGGCGTCGCGGCGTGAGAGGCGGCGGCGTAAGTCGTAATCGGCTCGGTTGCGTTCATCGCGCAGGCCGTCGAGATCCAGCCCCGCCCGGTTAACGGCCGGGTCGCCCGAGTTGGAGAGCCTGTCGCTCACGTACTTGTGCGAACGCTCCGACTCGGGGACGCGGAAGCCGCACCTGCCCAGGAGAAGCCGTGCGACGTGGAAGGCGGCGTAATAGCCGCGGCTCACGGCGGAGCGCCAGTGCGCCTCGGTGTCCCCCTCGATCAGCTCCTCGGCGAGGGCGAAGAAATCGCGTGGGGTCATTCCTCCTCCCGCTTCAGATGGAGCACGAAATGTTCCAGGCGCGGCGGGGGGTAAGACGCGAGAAAATCGTCCCCCCAGAGCCGCTTCGCCCCCACGTAGTCGGGCAAGTCGGCGAGGGGCACGCGGGCCTCGAAGACAATGAAGATCAGGTCGTCGTCGGCCACGTCCGGCCGGATGCTGACATGCAGCGAGCGGAATGTGGGGAAGAGGCGCGGCACCGACTCCAGCACGTGGCGGAAGACGTGCTCGACTCCCCTCACGCGGACGTGAGGCAGCACGGCCGGCTCGACCTCGACCACGGGCGCGGTTGCGGGAAGCGATGACATCTCCAGGCCCTCCGTTCCCGAGATCCTACCACGCCGGGTTGTCGGTCTACAACTCATCTCCGACCGGGGGGCTGCCCGGTCACTCGTTGCCGAGGGCGAGGTCCAAAGCCCAGCACCCGCGGACATGCGGGCCCGGTGAGCGCAGATGTTGGAGGAGGTCTTGCGTGTCGCACCCGGCCTCTTCAAGCGCATCCGCCAGAACCGGCAGATGGTCGAAGGTCTTGCTGTGGTAGATCGCCCCCGCGACCTTCACCACGGTGCCATCCTGCCAGGTGAGCCAGGAGTCGTCGGCCGGGACAGGCCGGAACGGGTCGCCGAAGACGTCGCGGACGATCTGACACTGCCCCTCCCGCTCCGGGGCCGCGAACGGGTCGAGTCGCGGGCCGGGCGCCTCCCCGCTCCGCCTGAAGGCGACGGCATTCGCGATCTGGTCGAGGCCCTGCATCACCGTATAGCTCCCGCCGCCGTACCTCCCCCCCGCAGAGGAGAGCCGCACGGAGAGGTCTCCCCGTTGCATGTAGGCCAGGCCGATAGCCCGGCCGATCCAGGCGAAGGCCCTGGAGGCGCTGCTCTGGGAATGAAGGACGTCCTGCACCGCCTCTTCGACCCCTCGCGCGGCGGCCAGCCGCTCGCCCTCCGCCGCGAGGCCGTCCGCGAATCGCTCGGCCAGGTCGAGCGCCTCCCAGAGGCGCCGGTCCTGGATCAAGTACCAGGGGCGACGACAGCACGCGGCCAGGAGGAGCCGCAACTTGCGGTCACTCGCCCGGCCGGCCACGGCGTTCACCAGCGAGAGCGGGTCGGTACACGCCAGCCACTCCGCGGATGTGCTGACCCGTTGCATGCCGCCTCCGATGCCATTCGTGAGACCCTGCCGCTACGGGCGCGGGGCCGCCCGCGCGACCCACTCCGCCGCCCCCAGCACCTCCAGCGACCCGGTCACGTCCAGCCTCTGCCCCGCGTGCAGCTCCAGCCACCGCCGGTCCGGCGCCGGCCCCTCCGGCAGCGCCTGCCAGCGGCATGCCGTCCCGTCCCACGACGCCGACCAGAACGCCCTGCCGTCCGGCTCCGCCGCCACCGCACGGGCCTCCGCCCGGTGCCACCGCGGCGCGCCCGCCAGACGCCCGGTCAGCGCGTCCCAGAAACAAACACGCCCGCCCCTGTCCGCCGTCGCCACCAGCCCCGCCGCGCCGAAGGCCACCATCTGGATCTTGTCCGGCGCACGCATCGGCGGGCCCGCCGGCTTCCCCGTCCGCACGTCCCACACCCGGCAGGTGTAGTCATCCCCGCCCGACGCCAGCAACGCCCCGTCCGGCGAGAACGACACCGACTGCGCCAGGTCCCCGTGCGTCATCGTCGCGACGTGGCTCGTCTCCGCCCCGACACGCCACAGACGCACCGTCCGGTCCCAGCTCGCCGACGCCAGCAGCGACCCGTCCGGTGACCACGCCAGCCCCGCCACCTTGCGTCGGTGCCCCGAGAGGTGCCGCAGCGGCTTGCCGAATCCGTCCCACAGCGTGACGCGGTGTTCCGGGTCCTTGCAGCCGATGGCCAGCGTCCCGCCCGGCGACCAGGCCACGGACGCGACCTCCGACTCGAACCACAGCGGCTCGCCCATCGACGCCACATTCTCCACGTCGATGAAATGCACCCCGCCGTCAAGGCAGCCAAGAGCCAGGAGCCCGCCGTCGGCGGAGAACGCCGCCGCCACGCACACGGCCCCGATGGGCAACACGGCCGTCCGCCGCCCGCCCTCGTGCAGGCACACCGCATCGTCCGATGTCGCGGTCACCATCCGCCGCCCGTCCGGGCTGAGCGCCAGCGCGTTGACGCGCGTCGGGTGCCGCAGCGTGGCCGTGGCCGCGTCGGGCGCCGGCACCTCCCAGACACGCAGCCGGGCGTCGTCGCACCCCGTCGCCAGGCGCAGGCCGTCCGGGCGGGCCGCCAGACAGCAGGGGTCGTCCGGGTGGCGGATGGGCGTCGCGAGCTGCCGCCCCTCGGCGTCCCACAGGCAAACGGTCTTGTCCCAGGAGGCGGTGGCGAGGGCGCGCCCGCCGGGCAGGAAGGCCGCCGCGCACACCCCGTGCTGGTGGGTGAGGGTGATCATCCGCTCGCGCCCGCCCTCACGCCGCCAGACCAGGGCGCGGTGGTCCTCGCCGCCGCTCACCAGCGACTTCGAATCCGGCGAGAACGCCACGCACACCACAGGCCCGGCGTGCCCGCGCAGCGTCGACACCTCCGCCCCGTCCTCGAGCGCGTAGACGCGCACCACGCCGGCGTCGTCGCCGGCCGCCGCGCGACGCCCGTCCGGGCTGAACGCCACGGCCCGCACCGTCTTCTCGTGCGTCCACTCCGGCAGCGCGGGCATCCCGGAGGACAGGTCGTGGACGCGCGCCTTCCCCCCCTCGTAGCCGACCAGCACGCGCCGCCCGTCAGGGTGCAGGGCCACGCCGCGCGGCCTGCCTTCCAGCGGCACGGCACGGCCCAGCGCCTCGCCGCCGGGGACCGCGTGCAGGCGCAGCTCGCGTGCCGACTCGACGACGGCGACGAGGCCGCCCGCGTGGGCCGCGAGGTGCAGCACGGCCCCCGGCAGAGTCGCCGCGCCCGCCGGCCGCCCGTCGGTGTCGAAGACCTTCACCTGCTGGCCGTGCGCCGCCGCCAGCCGCGAGCCGTCGGCGCTGTACGCCACGTGGCCCACCGGGCCGGTCATCGGCGCGTGCCACGCCAGCCGGTGCAGCGACTGCGCCCACCCCGCGATGAGACGCCCGGTGGACGCGGCCACGGGCGAATCCGGCACGTCCCGCCGCGCCCTGTCCAGCCACAGGAGGCCGCCTGCGGCGTCGCCGCGCTCGCAGCGGTGCGCGCCCTGGTCGAGCAGCAGGCGGGCCGCCAGGGCCTGCGCCTCCATACGCGCCTGGCGCTCCGCATCGGCCGACGCCGACGCCTCGCCGCGAGCCGCCTCCGCCCGCAGCCACAGCCACACGGCGCACCCGAAGGCCAGGGCCGCCGTGAGCGCCAGCAGGCCCGCCAGCGTCGCCGCCAGGGGTTGGCGGCGCGCCCACATCGCCGCCCGCTCCCACAGCGGCGTCCGCCGCGCCCGGATCGGCCGCCCCTCCAGCCAGCGCCCCAGGTCGTCCGCCAGCTCCGCCGCGCTGGCGTAGCGTTTCGCCGGGTCCTTGTGCAGGCACTTGAGGCACACCGTCTCCAGGTCGCGCGGCAGGGCCACGCCCTTCGTCGGCCTCGGCGCGTCGGACGCCAGCATCAGGGCCAGCGTCTCGACGGCGCTGGACCCCTGGAACGGGAGCCGGCCCGTCAGCATCTCGTACAGCATCGCGCCGATGGCGTACACGTCCACGGCCGGGCCGATGGGCTGCCCCGGCCCCGCCGCCGCCTGCTCCGGGGCCATGTACCCCGGCGTCCCCATCACCTGGCCGGGCCGCGTCTGCCGCTCCTCGTCGAGGCGCAGAACCAGCCCGAAGTCGCTCACCTTGAGGGTGCAATCGCCCAGGGCCGTCCCCGGCCCCTCGATGACGAGGACGTTGGCCGGCTTCAGGT
Organism: uncultured Alcaligenaceae bacterium; assembly: GCA_964630925.1. Taxonomy (GTDB): domain Bacteria; phylum Planctomycetota; class Planctomycetia; order Gemmatales; family Gemmataceae; genus RGDT01. The sequence goes on along the minus strand of CAZVZK010000108.1, from coordinate 29,533 downwards.
CCCGATGGACGAAGCCCTGGCTGTGGGCCGCGTGGATGGCCCGCGCCAGGGAGCGTGCCGCCACGGCGGCGTCGCGTGGCGGCACCGGCCCTTTGAGCCGCCCCGCCAGCGTCCCGCCCGGCGCCAGCTCCATCGCGAGGAACGGCCCGTCCGGGCACGCGCCCACCTCGAACACCTGGACGATGTTGGGGTGCTGGAGCCGCGCGGCGGCCTCCGCCTCCAGGCGGAAGCGGGTGAGCACGTCCGCCGGGGCGAAGCGCCCGCCGGCGAGGATGAGTTTGAGTGCGACCTCGCGCCCCAGCCGCCTGTCGCGCGCCTTGTACACGACCCCCATGCCGCCGCGGCCCAGCTCCTCGAGGATCTCGTAGCCCGGCACCGCCGGACGCGCCTGGGCGCGCGGCGTCGGGGTCGGCGTCACCGCCGGCCCACGGAGGACGACGGTCAGCTGCTCTTTGTGATCCGGGTCGGGCTGCGGGTCGTTGGCCATGAGGCGGCCATCCGAGCGAGGGTGGGGCGAGCCGTCCCAGCTAGGCATGAGGTTAGGACCGGCCGCGCCGGCAGGCAAGCCTCGCCGCCGGACAGGTCCGGCGGCGGGCCTCAACGCCAGTCGCCGGAGAGCTGCCAGGCCGCCCACCACGCCGGCGGCGAACGCCACCAGCGGGCGCGGAGGTCGACGGCCTCCTTCGCCCGCCCGCGTTGCCTCTCCAGCGCCATCAGGGCGTAGAGCGTGTCGGCGACGCGCGGGGGCGCCCGGCCCAACAGACGCCCCTGCTCCGCCAGCAGCGCACGCAGCAAATCGGCGCGCTTATCGGCCGGCGCGGTGTCGGCGGCGCGGTGGAGGGCGTCGAGGGCGGGCAGCGTGCCGGGCGGCGCGGCCACGGACAGCGCGGCGGCGAAGGCGAAGGCGGCGGCGATCATGGCGAGGCCCTCGGCGGCGAGAATCCGTGTTATCGCACGCCGGGGCGAGAGCCTACCCGAGCAGCACCTTCAGCGCCCAGGCGCGGTCCTCGTCGAACGCCTCCTTGCGGCAGGAGGCGAGGAGGTCGGCGTTGGCGCAGCCGGCGTCGGTCAAAGCGTCGGCGAGGACGGCGAACTCCTCGGGGCGCGGGTCGGCGCGGAGGGCCAGTGCGAGACGGTGGATCGTGCCTGCGCTCCACTTCAGCCACGCGGCCACTTCGCGCTTCATCGGCTTCTTCTTGTGGCGGAGGAACGACGGGCCGAACGAAAGCCCCGGCTCGGCCTCATACTCCTCGTCACGCTCCCAGGAATCCATGTCGGCCTTGGCCCACTCCAGGAACCGCCAGAACGAATCGCCGGCGGGCTCGGGCGCGTCCTCGTCGCCGTGGGGGATCTGATAGAAGCGGTATTCGCGCGGCTTCTTCCGCGTAACGGCCGCCGGGTCCCAGGCGTAGGAGTCGCCGCCCCCGCTACTGCCGAAGTAAACAAGCGTCGAGAGCAAGCCCCCGCCCTCGCCGAAGGCGGCACGGCACGCCGCCGTGTGGGAGATCACGCCGTCTCTCTCACGTCCTCGGCGCGGCACGACGGGATCGAGGCGCACCCAGCCGATGACCTCGCCCGAGCCGAACCGCCGCATCCACGCCCGGTAGCTGGCGGGGAGGGGCGACCCGACCTCGGCCTCCAGGGCGTCCAGCTCGGCGTCGGTGGGCGGATCGACGTAGACCCGCCCGCCGTTGCGCACGACACGTACGGAGTCGAACAGTTTCTGCCAGGGCGGGCGCGATTTGCTCATGGCCACCCTCTCTCGAGGGGGAAGGTGGGCGACGCGGCCCACGCTGTCGCCCCGTCACGCCGCCGCCCGCGTCGGCACCGCCGCCTCCACCACCATCGCCCGCGGCACCAGCACGTCGGCGCCGGCCAGCGCCGCCGCGCGACGGCGACGCAGCCCATCCTCGCCCAGCAGGACGATGCGCCCGCCGGCCCACTGCGCCCGCAGCTTGATGCAGGTGCGCAGGATGTCCTCCTCGCCGATGGAGGTGTCGAGGACGGCGAGGTCGGCGTCCAGCAGACGCACCAGCCGGCGCAACTGCGGGCCGTTCTCGGCCTCGTACACGTCCCAGCCCGCGCGGCGCAGGGGCCGCGTCACCTCGTGGGCCGGACGAGCCGCGGCCACGACCGCGCAGGGCCTCCACGCCGGGAGTTGCTCCTTGCCGAAACCCGCCTCGGATTCAAGAATTACGCCATCGGCCATGATCCCACCCCTCTCCCGCCTCACGAGACCACGATGGCGAAGAAGACGAACGCCTTGCACTCCAAGCCGCCGATCGACGCGAAGCTCAACCCCGCGAAGGTCAAGGAGGCGTTGGACGCCTCCGGCGGCATCCTGCGTCTGGCGCCCACCTGGGTGCCCCGCAGCTTCCTCATGCCCGGCCGCCGCATCAAGCTCGCCCCCCAGGACACCTACTGCCTCGGGGCGCACCGAGGCGGCATCGACGAGCGCTGGTTCGCCTCCACCACGCCGGCGGCCAACGACAACCGCGAGATCGACGAGGGCCTCAGTTACATCGTCCACAAGAACAAGCGCCTCTGCACGCTGCGCGAGGCTGTCGAGGTCGAGGGGGCGGCGTTCATCGGCAACGAGCTGTGGAAGAAGTACGAGAAGTGGCCGGTCTACAGCAAGTTCTTCGACAACCTCGGCCCGATCCCCCACCACATGCACCAGAGCAAGGCCCAGGCCGCCAAGGTCGGGCAGGAGGGTAAGCCCGAGTCGTATTATTTTCCACCCCAGATGAACAACCTGGGCAACGCCTTCCCCTACACGTTCTTCGGGCTGGAGCCCGGAACGACGAAGGACGACATCGTCCGGTGCCTGGCGAGGTGGGACGAGGGCGACAACGGCATCCTGAACTACTCCAAGGCGTACCGCCTCCAGCCGGGCACGGGCTGGCTCGTGCCGCCGTGCGTGCTGCACGCCCCCGGCTCGCTGGTCACCTACGAGCCGCAGTGGGGCTCCGACGTGTTCGCCATGTACCAGTCGATGGTCGAGGGCCGGGTGGTCCCCTGGGAGCTGCTCGTCAAGGACATGCCGCGCGACAAGCAGGCGAAGAAGGCCGCCAACTTCGAGTTCATCGTCGACCAGCTCGACTGGGCGGCCAACGTCAACCCGTCGTTCAAGGACTCGCACTACCTGGAGCCGATCCTGGCCGCCGGCTCCGCCGAGGAGGGGTACGAGGACCGCTGGATCGTCTACGGCAAGGTGGACGGCGAGCAGCTCTTCTCGGCGAAGGAGCTGACGGTGCATCCGGGCCGGTCGGTGACGGTCAAGGACCACGGGGCGTACGGCGTGGTGGCGGTGCAGGGGACGGGCAAGATCGGCCCGCACCCGCTGGACACGCCGGCGATGATCCGCTACGGCGCGCTCACCGAGGACGAGTACTTCGTGACGCAGGACGCGGCCCGCGAAGGCGTGACCTACACCAACACGGGCGCCGAGCCGCTGGTCACGCTGCGCTACTTCGGGCCGGAGATGGGCGTCGGCGCGCCGGGCGTGGGCGATCACAAGAAGAAGAAGTGACCAACCGAGGGGTATGTGAACATGGGCAAGAAACTCTCCATCGGCACCTGGGCGTACATCTTCAACCAGGAGAAGCCGACCACCGACTTCCACGAGATCCTGCACAAGCTCCAGCACCTCGGCTACCAGGGCGTCGAGCTGGGCAGCTTCGGCCCGCACCCGTCGCCGGCCACCCACCCGACGAAGGCCAGCCGCCTGGCCCTGAAGAAGGAGATCGCCGACCACGGGATGGAGCTATCCGGCATCGCCGTCGATCTGTGGGGCTTCAAGAAGCCGGGCCCGTCCATCCTGGACGAGACGCCGGTGGCGTACATGGCGGCGTTCCTGGGCTTCACGGCGTTCGGGGCCGACGTGGGGGCGAAGACGATCCGGGTCGATAGTGTCGAGCCGCCCGACTTCTTCACCACCACCGGCAAGGACCTGCCCTATGACACGGCGATTGACCGGGTCATCAAGGTGTGGGACAAGTGCAGCAAGATGGCGGCCGACTACGGCCTGAACGTGTGCTGGGAGTTCGAGCCCGGCTTCCTGTTCAACAAGCCGTCGGAGATCGTGAAGATCGTGGACGGCGTGCGTGCGCTGGGCAACAAGAACTTCGGGGTGCTGTACGACACCTGCCACGCCCACATGGTCGCGGCCATCGGGGCGAACCACCAGGGGGGTAAGGAGCTGCTGCCCGGCGGGGCCGTCGAGCTGCTGCAGAAGCTGTCGGGGAAGATCACGCACGTCCACCTGATCGACAGCGACGGGACGCTGAACGAGCACAACACGAGCACGCACAACCCGTTCGGGACCGGGCACCTGGACTTCGACAAGCTGGTGCCGGCGATGAACGCCTCGGGCGTGCCGCACGACTGGTGGGCGGTGGACCTGTGCTTCTGGCCGAACGCCTGGGAGGTGACGGCGCAGAGCAAGACGTACCTGGAGGCCCTGAAACGCAAGCACGGGTGCTGAGATGGCTCTCGGACTGGGCTTCGTGGAGATCGCCATCCTGGCCCTGCTCGGCGCGCTGGTGCTGGGCGGGGCCGTGGTGGCGTTCTTCTACCTGACCGCGCCGCCGGAGCGCGACGACTGACAGGGAGGTGTCACCCGCCCCTCTCCAGACGCACCTCGCTGCGCGGGGCGGCCACGTCCGGGGCGTCGCCGTGGTAGGCGAGCGACACGCCGGCGGGCGTGATGGTGGCGACGGAGAAGCTCACCGTGCGGGCGTCGGGCCGGCTCATGCACACGCTCAGGCGCCGTCGGTCCGGCCAGGAGTGGCGGTGGAGCTCGTCCTGCGCCTCGGGCGACGGCACAGCGAGCATCTCGGCGAACAGCTCGGCACGCGGCCCCTGCACGAGCTCGTCGCCCAGCCCCGACGAGGTGAACATGCGCGGCGCGTCGAGCGGGGCGTGTCCGACGAGGCGCGGGTGATCCCCGTCGGAGCGCAGCTCGGCCAGCCGGCCCCCGTCGGCGACGACGAGCCGGAACGCCCCCATGCGCGACGTGTCGAGCGCCAGCGCCGCCTCGACGGCCTCGTCGAGCGACGCGGACGGCAAGAGGGCGGGGATGACGGCCCCTCGGCTGGCGGTCCCGGCCCGGCGGGGGGTGGCGTTGAGGACGGCGAACGCCAGGCCGGCGTCGCTCACGGCGAACCAGGTGCCGCCGCCCGCCGGGTCGGTGGGGAAGGCGCACGTCCTCGGGCCGACGCGATGAATGGCGGGCGGCAGGGCGGCGGGGCGCGAACGGGCCTCGTCGCGGTTGAAGGCCAGCCGGGCGCCGCCGGCCCACGCGATGGCGGTCAACGTGCACATGGGGCCGCCGGGGTCATGGGTCGTGGAAGGGGAGGGCCGTCCGGACAAGGCCGGCAGCTCGACCTCGGGGCGCTCCTGCCGCCCTGCTTCATTGTACGGGCGAAGGCCGGGCAGGTTTCCACCCTGTCGCGGGCGCCGCCGTCACGCCCCGTGGCCACCCGTCGCCCCCATCAGCACAATCTCAAGGCAGTCCGCGTGCAGGGAGGTGTCGGCATGGGCAGGACGAGAGAGCCGGAGCCGGTGGAGACGCTGGCCGAGTTCCACGAGCGTCTCGGCGGCATCCCGATGGAGCGCATCCTGATGTCGCCGCCGTTGGGGACCGCGACCGAGACGGACCTGTTGCAAGCGATACGCGAGGGGCCGAGGAAGCTCATCGAGCTGATCGACGGTGTCCTGGTGGAGAAGGCCGTGGGCAGCCCTCAATCCTTGCTGGCGTCGATCATCCTCCGCATGCTCGGGCATCACGTCGATGCCCACAGGCTCGGCGTCCTGCTCGGCCCGGACGGCATGTTCCGCCTGGGGGAGCGGCTCATCCGCATGCCCGATGTCTCGTTCCTGACGTGGGCGAGGTGGAGGACGCACCGGGACGCCCTGGTGACCGGCGTCGCTCCCGACCTGGCCGTCGAGGTGATCAGCCCCTCCAACACGAAACGGGAGATGGCCCGCAAGGTCCGCGACCTGTTCTTCGCCGGCACGCGCCTCGTCTGGATGATCTACCCCAGGACCCAGACGGGGGAGGTGTACACGGCGCCTGATGAACGCCGACGCGTGCCCCGGTCAGGTACGCTCACCGGCGACCCGGTGCTGCCTGGCTACCGCCTCCCCCTGGCGGACATCTTCGCCCTGCGGGACGAGCCGCAGGACGCCGGCCCCGCTTGAGGCACGTCGTCATGATCCCACTGCTGCTGCTGTTCGCCGCCGAGCCCACGCTGGCCGGGCGTCTCACGCCGCTCATCAAGGCGCACAAGGGCACCGCGGCCGTCGCCGTCCGGAGCCTGGAAAGCGACGAGTCGTTCTACCACGACGCGGACCGCGTCATGCCCACCGCCAGCCTCATCAAGCTCCCGGTCCTCGTCGAGGCGTACCTCCAGGCCGACGCCGGCCGGTTCTCGCTCCGCGACACGGTGACGCTCCGGGACGCCGACAAGGTGCCCGGCTCCGGCATCCTCACGCCGCACTTCAGCGACGGCGCCACGTTCTCGGTGCGCGACGCGTGCCGGCTGATGACCGCCGTCAGCGACAACACGGCGACGAACCTCGTCATCGACAAGGTCGGCATCGCCGCGGTGAACAAGCGGATGAGTGACTGGGGCTTCCCGGAGACACGCCTCAACGCCAAGGTCTTCCGGGGTAGCACGACGAGCGTCGATCCGGCGCGGACGAAGAAGTACGGCCTGGGCAGCACCACGGCCCGCGAGATGGCCGGCCTGTGGGCGCTGCTGATGCTGACCGACAAGGTGCGCCCGGCGCTGAAGCAGTCGATCCTCGGCCACCTGCGCAAGAACGACGACAGGGACAAGTTCCCCGCCCTGCTGCCGGCGGGGACGGCCATCGCCCACAAGGACGGGTCGGTGACGGCGTCGCGGACCGACGCGGGCGTCATCTTCTCGCCCGGCGCGGCGTTCGTCGTGGTGGTGCTGACGGACGGCAACGCCGACAGGCGGTGGGCGCGCGACAACGCCGGCAATGTCCTGTGTGCGAAGGTGGCGCGGGCGGCCTACGACCACTTCAACCCGAAGCGGTGAGGATCCGCTGACGCTCCACTCGGGGCGTTTCTGTTCGTCAAGGCGAGGCCGAGCGGTGACCGGTAGCAGCCGGACGGTCCCGGTGTCGGGCAACGCCTCACCAGAACTGCCACCAGGGCCTTCGGGGCTTTGAGAAGACCGGCGCGTCACTCTTCGCCCGGATCAACGTGCAGGTGCCCGCGGGCTTCTCCCCACTCTGCAGGATGTGTACCGCGGCCCGGAACTCCCCGCTTCTTGAGGCGGCCTGGAGCAGCCCCTCGTCTGAGCCTCCAGCCCTCAACACCAGGTCAGCTTCCTTGGCCGCGGCGACGTAGACCGGGTGTTCACTCAGCGGGAGGGTCTCGGTCCTGCCGCTCGGGTAGGCCCTAACGTACGACCCGGGGGGCACGATGCCGAAGTCCCTCCGCAGGAGGACGTGGCCGATCGCCAGCGCCGTGAAGGCGACTGCCTCCGTCGCCTGCTCGGGCGTGCAGCCGGACCGCTGCAGGAGGTCAGCCACCTCCTGGTCGGCGCATTCTGGGTCCGTCTCGCACTTGCCGACGACGGCCCTGACCAGTTGCTCCATGCTGAGCTGCATCGCAAGCCCCCTTCAACGATGCACCAATCACACACCACGGCCGCCGAGGTGTCAAGAGCCATCCACGCAGGCCCGCCTCCACCCTCTCCTCGCAAACTGCCCCCGGCAGAGGCCCCCTGCCGCCGCCCCCCCTTGCACCGACGCACCCCGTGAAGGCCCTGTCCCTGATCCAGCCGTGGGCGTCCCTGACCGTCCTGGGCGAGAATCGCATCGAGACCCGTTCCTGGCCCACGTCCCACCGCGGCCCCCTCGCCATCCACGCCAGCAAGTCCATGCCCGAAGACTGCCGCCGGCTCTGCGGCGAGTCCCGTCTGAGGCGGTGGCAGGTCTGACCACCGGGCGCAGGAAGGATGCAGGAAGGCTCCTCGGGCGAGGCCTCCCGCCAAGGGGGGTGATCGCGAAGTGTGCAAGTGGGCATGTGGCCAGGTGACTCGCGCACTCGGGGCCGGTCCGTGACACGAGGCGTCTGTTGACGCCGAGTCACCTGCCCACCCTGGGAAAAAGTGGGCAGGTGTCTCGGCGCCCGAAGGGGCCGCGCGTCTACCGGAGGCAGACGCCGGCGGCCGCCGCGGCCTTGCCGAGCGATTCCACCCGACCCAAGATCACTCCCCGGCCCGCGAGGTCATCACCCACGCGGTCGGCAGCATCACCAGGCCGATGCCGGCCAGGGTCATGGTGTTGAACATGGGGCCGCCGAACATCAGGTCGAGGCCCATCGCGAAGACGATCTGCACCAGGCCGACGACCGACACACGCGACGGCTCGCCGGCCGTGAAGGCCCGCGTCAGGCAGAGCTGGCCGAGCGTCGCCGACGCCCCCACGCCCAGCAGCATGCCCATCACCCAGACGGAGGCCAGCGGGCTCAGGTCCGGCGCCCCGCCCACCAGCCACGCCCCCAGGACGAACACCGTCGCCACGCCGGAGAAGTGGGCCACCACCGCCCACGGGTGCAGCCCCTTCAACTGGTTCAGCCCCAGCATCGCCACCGACGACGTGACAGCGGCCACCAGGGCGAGCGTCACCGCCGCGGCCGACCCCGTTGAAGCCGTGGCGCCGTTGATCATCCACACGCCCGCCACCCCGCACCCCGCCGCCGTCCACACGGCCCCGGTCGGCCTCTGGCGCAGGAGCGGCCAGGACAGGAGGGCCACCCAGATCGGGAAGGTGTTGGTGAGGGTCAGCACCTCGCTGGTGCGCAACAGCGAGAGGGCGTAGAAGGTACACAGAAGGCTGACGCTGCCGGCGATGCTCCGCAGCCACAGGACGGGCGGGTCGGCCAGGACCATGGGGGCGCGGGCCATCATCGCGAGTGACAGGGCGAAGACGAACGCCAGCGCCGCCCTGGCCAGGGCCACCAGACGCCAGTCACAGTGGGCGGCCCGCAACTGGTTGGCGAATTCACCCATCCACGCGAAGGCGAGGCAGCCGCACAGCATCCAGCCGTACGGCGCCCATCCGCCCTTGTCGTCCCCCTTCGGCTCATCTTCCGCCACCGCCGCCGTCCTCCCCTTGCCGAGACGCCCGTTTCCTGTCAGGATGGGTGCCATCAGGATACACGATCACCGGGCGGCGTGGGGAGCGGAAACATGAAGAAGGCCATTGCCGACGAGCCGGCGAACATCATCGAGCAGGCGTTCCCGCAGGCGCGGCACCTCCTGCACGCCCTCGACGGCGACGGGCGCGCCCAATCCTGGCTGGACGCGAATAGCCCCGGCACGGCCATGCTCGCCCGGCTGCTGGCCGGCGACGCCTCCGTCCTGTCACGCATGACGAACGGCGCCCCCGGCAAGATGGACGACCTGTTCGAGATGGTCGATAACGACGACGTGGCCCGCCTGCTGGAGGGGCGCAACGCCGCCCTGCATCAGCTCTTCGCCGCCATGCGCGGCGACGAGGCGGCGGCCAAGGCCCTCAAACGCTCCTCGCCGGAGTATCACCGGCACCTGAAGGGTCTGCGGCAGGCGCACGAGCGTTTCCTGACCCAGTCGGGGCCGGACCCGCTGGAGGAGAGCGCCGCCGACATGGGCTGCCTGGTCGGCGAGATGCACCTGGCCCAGGGCGAGTACGAGAAGGCCATCGAGGCGTTCACGCGGGCCATCGAGACCACCCCCTCGGCGGACCTGCACGAGGGCCGGGCGCGGGCCTACCGAGGCCTGGCCGAGCAGGACATCGAACGCGCCCAGCTCATGCGGAGCCGGGGCTGATGCGGCCGCTTCGGCGTCACCTTGCGGCGGGGTGGCCGTGGTGCTGCTTGCGGCGCCGCAGGGCGTAGACGCCCGCCCCGGCGGCGCACAGGCCGAACGCCGTGAGGGTGGCCGGCTCGGGCAGGTGGGAGGGCGGGCTGGTTCCGAGCTGGAGGTTGTTGACGCCGATGACCGGCGGCCAGTCGATGAACTCCAGCTTGGTCACGCCGTCGGGGAAGAAGAAGGTCCCGCTGGAGGCGAGGAGCTGCGGGGCGTGCTCGTAGGGGTCGTTCTTGTTCTTCTGGCTGTTCGGCGACTGATCCGTGGGCCCCGGCAGCACCGCGAAGGCGTGCAGGACGGTCTGGCCGTCGGCCTTGAAGGTGAAGTCGGGCCAGCCCGGCGAGGAGGGGTCCTTGCCGCGCCCGTCGGCCATGTTGGCGTTGGGGAAGATCTCGTAGTCGAAGGAGATCGAGTAGACGGGGAAGCTGAGCTGGACGGTGATCCTGTCTGACCCAGAGCCGAACCTGTCGTTGATGAGGAAGGGCAGCCCGTTGTAGCTCGTGAGGTTGCGCCCGCCGATGAGGTAGCCCTCGCCGTCGTAGGGCTGCCCGTTGACCAGTCGGGCGTAGCCGGACACGGTGGCCGAGCCGCCCTGCGGTAAGGGGGTGGTGAAGAAGCCCGGCAGGGCGGCGTCCTCGGTGGCTGCGGTGACGGTGATGACAGGGCCGGCGCGGCCCTGGCCCGCGAGCAGGCAGAGGGCGGCGAGGGACAGGGCAAGGCAATTACTGGTGGGTCGGGGCATGGGACTTCTCCGGGCGGTGGATCGAAGGACGAGGGGAGCGCCCTGGCCGAATCCGTACCGCCGGGGAGAAGGAGTGTGGTGAGACGTTATCATCGGGCGCCGGGGGTTGTCAATTCCCATTCCGTGGAGATTGAAGGATCTCCCATCTGAATCCTGTCGGGCGAGAATCCGTGGGGGGGAGACGGAAAAAAGCCAGGCGGGTCGGCGCCTGGCCTCTTGTGATCTCGCTGAGCGCCCGGTCAGGCGGCGGGCTGCTGACGGCGGCGCCAGCCGTAGACGCCCGCGCCGGCGGCGCACAGCCCGAACAGGGTCAGCGTCATCGGCTCGGGGACGGCGGTGACGGCGACGTTGTCGAGGGCGGCGCCGAAGGAGGTCCCTCCGGAAGCGTCGCGGAACGCGATGGTCGTGCTGGCGCCGGTGGCCGTGAACGTGAACGACTGCGAGGACCAGTTGATATTGGGGATCGCCTGACCTGTCGTGTCGAATCCGAACGACCCCGCGAGGTTCCCGTCAATCAGCGCCTCGAGGGTCTTGCTGATTGGGGGCCCTTCCGGGTTGCCCGACAGGTCGAACGTCACCAAGTAGGACTGTCCGGGCGTCGTGTCGAAAATCTGAGAGATCGTGCCGGACGAGTTGGTGCCAGCGAGGTCGATGCTGCGGACGCCGTCTGAGGCATTCCAGTAACTGCCGATCCAGTCAATGTTCCCGACGCTCACGGTCCAGCCGGTGATCGACGTCGACCCCGTGCCCAGGTTGGTGAAGCCGCCGGAGTCATTCGACGTCCCAGATTCGAAACTCCCGTTCGTGAACGGCGCGGCCCGCGTCGCCGGCGCGATCAGCGCCAGGAGCAGGAACGCCAGGGCCGTGACCCTGGTCATGTTGTGGTTCATTGGATGTCCCTAACACACCGGCCCGTGCCACCCACCCCGCCGGCGGCACGGCACCGCCAGAATGCAGAGCCGGGCTGGCCCGAGCCGGCAGCACGGAACATCAGCCACCGAACCTTCGCCGACGGTCGGGACGGCGTGGCCGGGTTGACTGAATGGCCTCATGCTGCTAACCCACCTCTCTTTGAATCTGACGAGTCGGGAAGAGTCAAGGAGGTTTTTTGAGATTTTCCCCTGGCATGCACGGGCCACGGATCCGGATGCGTCCCGGCCGGGACGGGGTGGCGTCAGCGCCGGGGGACGCGGCGTAATGCGGCCAGAACGCCCTCGCCGGCGGGGGTGATCAGCCAGTCGTCGTCCTCCTTGAGGGCCTCGGCCAGGGCGGTGTCGCGGTGGGCGTCCAGCACGAAGAGGTTGATGCCGGCGGCGTCGATGATCTCCCACCAGTCGGACCGCACGGTCAAGACCGCCACGTACTCCCGCCAGCGGGCCCCCGGGGCCAGCAGCGGGTCGCCCCACAGGAACACCGGCGTCCCCTCCGGCAGCGTGGCCGCCAGGAAGTCGGCGGACGAGCCCGTGGCGAACACCGTGCCGGTGAGGCGCCCGCTGGGGTACGCCTCCTTCAACAGGTCGGCGAGGGGGCGCGACACGGGGGCGAGGTCGTCCGGGCCCGCCCGGAGCTGCCGGGCCAGCGCCCACGGGACGCCGGGGGCGAGGAGCTGCGACAGGGGCCGGGCCTCGCGCCGCGCCAGCCAGCCCCAGGGGGCCGCCAGCATCAGGATCAGCCCTGCCATGACGACCCCCACCGCCGTGTAGCGGGGGTTCGCCTCGGGGGCGGGCAGGGAGCCGAAGCGTTCGGCCAGCCGGGGCAGCAACAGCCAGGGGAAGAGAAGCAGCCAGTAGCTCACCGTGCCCTGCCGCGCGAGGGCCAGCACGGCGAAGGCGGACAGGACGAGCAGCTCGCCGGGGGTGAAGCCCTCCCGCGAGGCGGCCTGGGCGAGCACTAGAACGCCCAGCGAGCCGAGGAACAGCCAGTGGGCGGGGCGGGCGTCGCTGAAGTCGAGGGGCTGGGCGAAGGACATCGTCGCCAGGGCGGGGGAGGCGGCGTAGGCCCGGAGCGAAGCGAGCAGCCCGGGGCCGTCGGGGGTGGCGACGGCGACGAGGGCCAGGGCGCCCAGGAGCGAGGCGAGTGGCCCGAGGGCCGGGGCCCACTCGCCGCCCTCGGACCGGGCGTCGAGCAGCCGGCCGAGTGCGGAGGCCCCGAGGAGCAGCAGGCCGACAAGAAAGGACACGTCGAGGTTGACCCAGAGGGCGATGAGGAGGGGGGCGGCGACGAGGGACGCTGCGCCGGGCCGGCGTCCGGCGAGGAGGGCCAGGAGGGCGAGGAAGCAGAGGGGGCCGAGGGCCTCGGGCTGGATGGCGCCGAGCAGCATGGGGACGGCGGGGATGAGGAGGAAGAGGCCGAAGGCCCCCGCGGAGACGCCGCCGGCCCGGCGGGCGTAGGCCCAGACGGCGAGCGGGCAGAGCGCGAGGGCGATCAGGCCGAAGAGCCCACGCACCGCCTCGGCGCCGCCGGCCTGGGCGGAGACGAAGGACGTGCCGCCGGGCCACGAGGCCCCCCAGGCGTGGGCGGCGCGGAAGAGGGCGCGGCCCAGCCAGCCGGCGGCGGGCGGTTGGACGCCGTCGAAGGTCGGGGCGAGGGCCTGCCAGGTGGAGCCGGGGCCGAGGGGGAGGAGGCGCCCGTAGAAGACGACGAGCAGGGTCAGGCCCAGCGCCGCGAGGTGGCCGGCGTTGAGGCACCACCACGGCGGCGGGGCCTCTTCCGCGGGGGGGATCGACGCCACCTGGCCATCGGCGGGCGTGTCGGCCTCGGGGGCATCGGTCATGGCTTCTTCCCCCCCGCGGCGCGGGCGTTCTCCCTGGTGTACGGCTTGCCCTGGCGGTAGAGGCCCAGACGCAGGGCCACGCCGGCGTCGGCGGGGGACAGGGCGATGGCCCTGGCGGCGGCGTCGGCGGCCTCCTTGAAGCGGCCGTCGGCGGCCAGGGCGATGCCCAGGGTGTCGAGGGGCCGGGCCTCCCGCTCACGGGTGGCCAGGACGGCGAGGCGGGCGTCGAGGATGGCCGTGGCCCGGACGGAACGCAAACGGCCGGCGTCCTCAGGCGGCCTGGCCAACGAGGACAGGCGGGATGCCCGCTCGTGGACTTCGGCGATGCCGGGCTCAAGGCGGACCGCCTCGGCCCGATGCGTCTCGGCCTCGTCGGCCTGTCCGCGGGCGGCCAGGGTGAGCGCCAGCGGGAGGCGGAGGCGGGGGTCGAGCGGGGTCAGGCGGACGGCCTCGCGGAACGCCTCCTCCGCGGCGGGCAGTCCGTGCGGCCCCATGAGCAGGGCGGCCTGGCCGGACAGACGGCGGATGGCGGCCTGCGTCTGGGTGTGATAGCGGGCCCGATCACGGGCGAGGTCAGCCCCGGCGGCCGCCTCGGCGAATCGGCCCAGGTGCAGGTAGACGAGCCCGCGCTGCCGGGGCAGCCACCGGTCGTTCGGGTTGACCCGCTCGGCCTCGTCGAGCCAGCGGAGCGCCTCGTCGAGCCGGCCGAGCTGCCGCGCCTCGGCGGCGACGTTGGTCAGGACACGGGTATTCCGCGGCGTCACGCGGGCGTTATCGACCCAGAGGTCGTAGGCGGCGCGGTAGGCCTCGTTGCGGAGGAGGGTGGCCGCCGTCAGCGCCGCGGCCACCACGATCAGGGCCATCTCGCGATACCCGGGGGGGAGGAGGGCGCGGCCGGCGACGGCGGCCAGCACGGTCAACGAGGCGAGGGACAGGTACATTCGGTGTTCGAACGCCACGTCGGCGATGGGGACGATGCTGGAGGTCGGGCCGAGGATGAAGAAGAACCAGGCGCCGAGGAAGCCGGGCCACCACCGCCGCCACAGGGCCCAGAACGTGAAGACCAGCAACGCCACGATGGCCAGGCCCTGGGGCGCCCATTCGGCGGGGGACTTCGCGAGGGGCCAGCCGATATAGTCGAGGGCCTGGGGGTACGGCCAGACGCTCAGGCGGAGGTAGTGGAGGAGGACACCGGGCTGGGTGAACAGGTAATCTCGGGAGGAGATGCCCTTGTAGGCGAACCCGGCGGAGACCGGCGTCGAGGACGGCAGCAGGTTCAGGCCGATGAGGACGCCCCAGGTGGCGGCGAACAGGCCGAGGTACAGCGGCCATCGGCGCCGCAGCGTGGGGAGGAAGGGCCCCGGCACGAAGACCCAGTCGTACGCGAGGACGACGAGGGGGATGGCGGGGGCGACCTCCTTGCACGAGCCGCTGGCGAGGGCCGACAGGACGGCACCGAGGTGCCAGGTCCGGGGGCGTGCGGAGTCGAGGCCGCGCAGGGCGCAATAGACGGAGAGGAGGAAGAACATCCCCATCATCGACTCGCACCGCTGGATGATGTAGGTGACGCTCTGCGTCTGCAAGGGGTGGACGAGCCACAGGAGGGAGGCCGCGAAGGCGATGTCGAGGGCCGCCTCCGGCCAGGGGCCCGCCACGGCCCGGCGGATGACGGCGAAGAGGAGGACGCCTGCCGTGAGGTGGATGGCCACGTTGAGGAGGTGGTAGCCGAACGGGTGGAGGCCGCCCAGCTGGTAGTTGAGGAGCAGCGACCAGGAGATGAGGGGGCGAGTATAGGCCCACTCGCTCCGCATGAAAGCGACGGGGTCCTCCAGGGCCGAGTTGGTCAGGATCCAGATGCCGTCGTCGAAGACGAATGCCTTGGTGAAACAGTTGCAGTAAGCGAACAACCCGGCCAGCAGCAGGAGGGCGACGGCTGGCCAGGTGCGCGGGGGGTCTTCGGGCTGGCCGGTCATGGTCGGTCCGGTGGGATCGTGGAGGATTTTGTCCTGGCTTCGGGGGGATGTGCGAGTAAGATAGGGGGAAACAGATTGCCTGTCCACGCCGAGACAGCGCGCAGAAGCCATGAGCGACGCGCCCGAGGCCGACGTCTGGATCGTGATCGCCGCCTACAACGAGGGGCCGCGCATCGCCGCCACCCTCCGCGGCCTGCGCGAGTGCGGCTACACCAACATCGTCGTCACCGACGACGGCTCGCGTGACGACACCTACCAGCACGCCCTCGACGCCGGCGCCTGGACACTCCGCCACGTCATCAACCTCGGCCAGGGCGCCGCGTTGCAGACCGGCATCCAGTTCGCCCTCAAGAAAGGCGCCGCCGTCATCGTCACCTTCGACGCCGACGGCCAGCACCAGGCCGACGAGATCCCCCGCGTCATCCGCCCCGTGCTGGCCGGCGAGGCCGACCTCGCCCTCGGCTCGCGCTTCCTCGGCAAGGCCGAGAACGTCCCCTTCTCCCGCTGGCTGATCCTCAAGGGCGGCGTCCTGTTCACCCGGCTGGTGTCCGGCGTCAGCGTCACCGACACGCACAACGGCTTCCGTGCCCTGTCCCGCAAGGCCGCCGAGATGATCCGCCTGCGCCAGAACCGCATGGCCCACGCCTCCGAGATCTACGACGAGATCCAGGCCCACGGCCTGAAGTTCGTGGAGGTGCCCGTGACCATCCGCTACACCGACGACACCCTCGCCAAGGGCCAGAGCAGCTGGAACGCCCTCCGCATCGTCGGGCAGCTCCTCATGGGGAGGATGGTGAAATGACGGCCTTCCAGTGGGTCACGGTGCCCGTCTTCGCGCTGCTCTTCCTGATGGAGGTGGCCCGCCTGCTGTTCCGCCGGCCCCTGTTTCGGGCCGACCGCCTGCTCCGCGCCGCCGTGTGGCTGCTGGCCGGCCTGGCCATCTGGAATCCGGGCCTGACGGTGTGGGCCGCCAGGCTGGCCGGGGTGGACCGCGGCACGGACCTGGTGCTGTACCTGTTCGTCCTGGCCTTCCTGGGGGTCAGCTTCTACTTCTACTCGCGCTCGGTGCGGCTGGAGCGGCAGCTGACCGACCTCGTGCGCCACATCGCGATCAGCGAGGCGAAGAAGCAGGCATGAGCGTTTCTGCGGCCCGTGATGCTTCCTTGTAGCGAGGAGAGACAGTTCGATGTTGCTTGCGGAGGCCCGTTGGTTCGCAAGGCAGTTCGCGAACATGGGGGACGCTGCTCTCTACCCGATGCTGAATGTCGGCAGCCACACCGAGGCGTTCCGCGTTCGGGAGCAGCCCTGGATCGACCGCCATCTCTTCGCCCGCGCCAGGCGGCGTCGGCTGCCCGTTGTCCACACGGACTTGCGCTCCGCCCCCGGAGTCGATCTGGTCGGCGACCTGACGGACCCCGTATTCGTGGCGGATCTGGCTTCACGGCGTTTCCGCTCTGTCATGTGCAACAACCTGCTGGAACACTTGCAGGTGCGCGAGCCGATCGTCCACGGGGTCCTTGCTGCCGTCGAGCCCGGCGGCTATTTGTTCGTCTCGTGCCCATTCAGTTTCCCGTATCACCCGGACCCGATTGATACGATGTACCGCCCGACCCCCCGCGAGTTGGCTGACTTGTTCCCAGGCACTCGACTCGTCACGAGCCAGGTCGTCGAGTGTGGAAACCTCCTGACTTACCTCGCCGCCCGCGTGGCGGCTGACCCGTCCATGACATTCCGGATGCTGTATCGCCGCCGAGAACAGGCCGTACACCAGACGCAGGACGGGTTATCACTTTGGCAATGGCTCCCTTGGACCTGGAAGACATTCACCCAGACCTGCATCGTTCTGCAAAAACAGTAGTTCGGAGCGGCGATGAGAATCCTGGTGGTCTCTCATCTCGCGTTACCGCATGTCGGTGGCGTGGAGAACCTTGTCGATCTTGAAGTGCGGGGGTTGGCCGCCCTCGGGCATGAGGTGTTGCTGCTCACCAGCGACGGGGGCGGGGCCGGCCATGATCCCGCATATCCTCCCACAGTGCGTGTCGAGCGGGTCCCCGCCTGGCACGTACTCGAGCGTCGATTCGGCGTGCCGTATCCCCTGTTCGGCCCTCGGCTGCTGTCCGCCTTGTGGCGGGGCATCGACTGGTGCGATGCCGTCCACGCGCACGGTTTCATGTTCCAGAATTCGGCGCTGTCCGCCTTGCTGGCTCACCTCCGGGGGAAGCCATGCGTCTTGACGGACCACGGTGGCATCCAACGGTTCTCTTCCGCACTTGTGACCTTCCTTGCCCGCCTTGGGGCCGAGACGGTGGGAAGAATGACCGCCTGGCTGGCCACGACACGCGTCTCGTACAACAGCCGCGTCAGCGGCGACCTGAAACGCCTGTCCGGCCGCCCCGTGGAGTTCCTCCCTAACCCCGTGGACCGTGTCCTGTTCCACCCGGTGAGTGCCGAGGAACGCGGCAATCTCCGCCGCGAGCTGGGCTGGCCCGCCGACAGGCCAAAGGTCCTGTTCGTCGGCCGCCTCATCGCCGCCAAGGGCGTCCCGCTGCTCCTGGAGAGCGCCGATCCCACGTTCGATCTGGTCTTCTGCGGGCCTGGCGATACTTCAATCCTCGGGCCAATGCCTCGACCTGGAATCGAGTACTTGCCGCCCCGCCCTCAAAGAGACGTTGTGCGCCTGTATCAGGCCGCCGATGTTCTTGCCCTCCCGGCCGACGTAAGGGAAGGTTTCCCGCTGGTCGTTCAAGAGGCGACGAGCTGCGGGCTGCCGGTCGTTCTCGGATACGACCCCGGATTCGAACCGTACCGACAGTTGCCGCTACTCTTTTTTTGCAGACGGAGCCCGAAGTCAATACAAGAGTCGATTCATCGCGCGATGGGATTGGGAATGAAGAGGGCTTCTCGGCAGGATGAGTTTTTCCCTTCGCAAGATTCTTGGGGGGCACAATTAGTTCGGCTCTTTGGGCGGCGGTAATCGTTCAGGCACTCGGATCACTTGCCAGCACGCAACGTACCAGCCTTCAAGCCCGAGCATTCGTTTTTGTGTCCCACTCCCGGAACGGATCTATTCAAAATGTCACCCACAACAACTCCACAGGGCACAACTGAAACCCACGGACAGGGCGAGAGCCCGATTTGCTTGTATTGTGCGGGCACCGTTACCGAGCCCCTCTATTCCGGTGTTCAGGACCGATTGGGCTTCGTCCCAGGCGTGCGGGCATTTGTCCGCTGCGTCAAATGCGGCTCAGCAGTACTTGACCCACTTCCAACTACCAGTCAACTTCCAGATTTCTACCCACCGGTATATAGCTTCACATTGGAAACAAGCGGACAAGGCAAATTGCGACAAGTACTCACTTGGCTGGAGTACAACCTCGTATTCCGCCCCCAGTACAGCGCTCAGGTACACGGGGTGATGAGGGCTTGCGGATGGAGGAGTGGTGCCGGCAAGCGACTGCTTGACATCGGTTGTGGGCGCGGACTGCGACTAGTTGAGTTCCGCAACAGAGGGTTCGACGTGGCGGGTATGGATGTTCAGGAGGATGTGGTCAGGTATCTCCGCTCGGAGTTGCATATACCTGCTCATTGCTCAGACGTAACAGGAATGGTTGGCCTGTTTGCTCCATCAAGCTTTGATTTAATAACAACTTATTATATGATTGAGCACATACCGGATGTGCGCACTGCGATTCGCAACATGTACACGCTACTAAAGCCGGGAGGGTGGCTTGCTGCCGCGGTCCCACTCGTTGACTCGTTCCAGGCCGGTTGGCTCGGTTCGAGTTGGCTCCAGGTCACCGAGGCCCCCCGGCACCTCTCTCTGCCGACTCAGGCAGGGATGATTGCAGCGTATCGATCTGCTGGCTTCCGGGATGTGAAAATCCAACCCGACTCGGCCTTGAACTGCGCGGGCCAATTCGCACTATCCTTGGTCCCGGGCGGGGCATTAACGCATGCTTATGGGAAGAGCCGATTGCTCCCACTTCTCTTGAGGGGACTCGGAGCTATCGTCATGGTGTCGTCGATCCCGTATTGTCTTGTCGAGAACTACGTCTTCCGATCCCCATCACTTGGCGTCGTTCTCGCCAGAAAGCCAATTCAGTGATGGTATTGGCAAGTCACGATGTCTCGACCCGTGCCGTGATACCAGAACCTCGGCACGCGAGCCCAGCCGCCAACATGCAAGTGGCTGCCGTCTTGGATCAGTTGCTATTCGCCAAACTGCGGCTCGTCCGCCAGCGCAAACCACTTCTTCCCTCGCCCATGGAGTGGGCTTCAAGATTCATCCAGTTGCTGACCCAGAGGCCTACTTGACCAGCATCCTGCCGGTGTAGTCGATGCGGTGAAGCAGATAGGCCTGTGGCAAGGTCGCCAGGTATTCGTCGGTCGCTTTCCTCGCCCCCTCCCAATGGCCGTAATCGTCGATCAGCAAGATCCCGCCCGGCTGGAGCAAGGGAAACAAATGCGTTAGCTCGTGGAGGGTCGATTGATACCAGTCCGTATCAAGGCGGAGAAGAGCGATCGGCCCAGGGGGTGACTGGGCCGGCAGTGTGGCCTCGACGGGCCCTTGTGCATAGTGGATCAGTTCAGCCGGATATCCAGTACGTCTGAGATTTGCTCGGACCTCATTCAAACTCGCCTCACACCACCTCTCGGTCCCTTTCGAGGCCGCCGCAAGTTGTGACTCCGCGCTCCTCCCGTCAAACGACCTGTCATTTTGCCCAGGCGCCACCATGCCTTCAAACGTGTCATACAAATACAGATCTCTAATCGTATCTTTCTCGTCAATCAGGGTGTAGGCGACGGCCATCATGCTGCCGCCCTTCCAGACACCGCATTCCACGATGCATCCGGGGATCTTCCGCCGAACCACATAGCGCGTCGCCTGTGCGAGTGCGATGATGCGATCCTGCTCCGTCATGGTGTAGCGGCCCACCTTGCGGAGCAAATCGACTTCCCACGGACCTAAATCGGGCGCAGGGTAGGGTACGAGATCGACACCCGCCCAACGGGCCAACGAACGGACCCCACGCCGGATCGATTGGAATAACCCCATGACCTGCCCCTTACGCCACTTCAATGACGGTTTGCCTCTTTGCGAACAGAGCCACCGTCAACCCCACAGTGGAAACGATCGCCGCCGCGAAGGAGGTGACAACCACCCCTCCCAGCCCCAGGACCCCCGTGAGCCAAAACCCGACAGTCAGGTACAGCCCCAGCCCCGCCACGTGCCCTGCAACCACCAGCCGCTCCCTCCCTTGGCGGAGGAGGTACCCAGCCACGACCAGGCCTCCTGACGCCGTTGCCGCAGCCAATACCAGCAAGACCGTCGGCGTTATTGCGCCCCAGTAGAGGGGGAGAACCCTCCACAGCAGCACGGCGGCCCCCCCCACCACCGCCACCCCGCCCCCCACGAACACCCCGCCCAACCCCAACACCAGCCGCCGCACGAACCACGCCTCCTCGCCGTGCGGCCCCGCGATGTGCGGCTGCGCCACCCGGATCGCCTGCCAGCACAGCAGGAAGTACACCGCCGCCACCTGCGTCGCCAACCCGATCACCGCCGTCTCCTCCGGCGTACGCAAGATCCGCACCAGCACCACCCCGCCGTTCAGCGGCACCACCAGTAGCGCGAACGCCGCCGCCAGCTTCACCCCCGACCACGCGAACAGCCACACGTCCGCCCCCTCGCGCTCCCACCGCAGCGGCCGCACCGTCCAGTGATACACCGCCAACTGCCCCGCGAAGATCAGCACCCACTTCCCCGCCATCAGCACCCCCGCCAGCGGCACCGTCAACGCACCGGCCCACGCCAGCCACGCGCACGCCGCCACCGTCGCCGCGTCCACGCACGCCGCCACGGCCGCCGCCCGCGCCTGCCGGTGCTGCGCGTCGAACAGCGGCAGCAGGCTCACCGACCCGGCCACGTTCCCCGCCAGCAGCCAGCCCCACAGCGCCCGCTCCTCGCCGGCCCCGAACAGCGCCACCACCAGCCCGCCCAGCGCCGTCACCGCCAGGGCCACGCCCCCCGTCACCAGCAGGTACGCCGTCACGTGCCGGTCCGTCCCGCCCCTGTCCTTCGCCACCTCCCGGATCAGCACCTGCCCCGCCCCCGCCGCCCCGAACAGCGCCAGATACCCCGTCACCGTCAGCGCGAACAGGAACATCCCCAGCCCCGCCTGCCCCAGGTGCCGCGCCGCCAGCAACACGATCCCCAGGCCGCACGCCTGCGACACGGCCGTGCAGGCCAGCAGCCCCATGAGGTTGCCCGCCGCCTCCCCACGCACCGCCGCCCACAGCCGCCCCCACATGGCCTCACCCCACCCCGAAGAACTCCGGCACCCCCAACGCCAGCAACAGGCTCAGCGACCGCACCGACTCCCACACGTCCACCTTGCTCGCCCCCGCCGCCCGCTCCTCGAACACGATCGGCGTCTCCCCGATCCGGCACCCCGCCTTCTTGCAGCGGTACAGCACCTCCTGCATGAACGAGTACCCCCGCGACCGCGTCCGCTCCAGATGCGCCTCCCGCAGCTTGCTCACCCGGTAGCACCGGTACGCCCCGCTCAGGTCCTTCGCCCGGAGCCGGAACAGCATCCGCGTCAGCAGGTTCACCGACCGGCTGATCATCCACCGGCTCATCGGCCAGTTCACCGTCCCGCCGCCGGGCACGTACCGCGACCCGATCATCACGTCGTTCCTGTCCATCCCCGCCAGGATCGCCGGCAGGTGCCGGGGGTGATGGCTGAAGTCGGCGTCCATGTTCAGGTAATAGTCATACCCGTGCTCCATCGCGTGCCGCATCGCCGCCAGGACCGCCGTCCCCAGCCCCAGCTTCCCGGCCCGCAGCATCAGCCTCACGTGCGGGTCGGCCGCCATCATCCCCCGCACCAGCTCCGCCGTCCCGTCGGGCGAATTGTCGTCCACCACCAGGATATCGGCCTCGGGCGCCGCCCGGCGGATCTCGGGGATGAGGCGCTCCAGGTTCTCGCGCTCCTTGTAGGTGGCCAGGCCGATCAGCACCCGCGGCCCGTCGCCGGCGCTCATCCCCCACCCCCCGCGGGCGGACGCCCCTCGATGGCCGACCGAAGCGACTCCTCCGTCTGCGACCCGGTCAACCTCCTCGAGCCGATCCAGATGGCCGGCAGCCCCGGCACGCCGGCCCCGCGCATCCACGCCGTCTCGTCCAGCCGCGCCCTCGCCGCCTCCGACGCCGCCGCCTCCCGGTAACGGATCACGTCCAGGCCCAGACGGGCCGCCAACTTCTCGCACCCCGCCGGCGTCAGGTCGTCCGCCGCCAGCAGGGCCTCGGCCATCTCCGGCCCCTTCCCCATCCCCTCCGCCGCGAAGTAGGCGCGGGCGGCGTCGCGTGAATGTTCGTGGGCCGGCAGCGGGAATACGAGGAGCACAAGCCGCACGGGGGGCGAATGCTCCTCGGCCAGCCGCCGCAGGACGGGGTGGGTCAGGCGGCACTGCTCGCACTGGAAGTCGGTGACGAAGACGGCGGTGAGCCGGCCCGGCGTCTCCGCCTGGATCGCCAGCACCTCCGCCGGCACGCCGGGCTCGGCGAAGGCGAAGCGGCTGAGCAGCAGCGGCCCGGCGGCGGCAACCCCCAGCGCCGCCAGCCACGGCCAGCGTCGCGGCGCTGGCGTCTCCCCGGTGGCCGGCCAGCCCAGCTCGATCAGGGCCAGCAGCATGGCCGCCCCGTCGATGAGCAGGCAGAGGCGGCAGTATTGACGGAGGACGGAGGCCTGGACGGCGGCCAGGCCGAGGCCCGCCGCCCCGCCGAGGAGGCAGACGACCCCCAGCCCCCGCGCCGCGCCGGGGTACAGCGAGAGCACGGCCGCCAGGCCGAAGCCGGCCACGCCGAAGTAGGGGAGGGGGATCCCGAGGGGCCGGCCCCAGGCCGAGCGCGTGACGGCGCCGCAGCCGCCGTCGAGCGGGCAGAACAGGGGGTCGTCACGCCAGGACTCCGCCAGGCTGAGGGCGGACAGGGCGACGCCGGCCAGGGCGACGAGGCGCCAGGCGAGGAGCTTGCCGGCCATCGGGCCTCAGTTGGAAGGCATGGGGCAGGTGTTGCAGTCCGAGCCGTGGGCGTGTGACTTCGAGGTCCGGGTGCCGGGCTTGCCCTTCTGCGTGGAGGACGAGGAGGCGGGGGCGGCGGGGCCGAGCGCGAGGAACACGACGGCCGCGGTGGCCACGGTGAAGACGACGAGCATGGCGGCGCGGAACATGGGAGCCTCCGGAGGTCGGGACGGCCCTGGCCGGGTGGGTTGGATCGACGGGATCATGATACAGCCTCCGGTCCGGCCGAGCAACGGCCGCCGCCGTGAATGTGCGGTGTACGCGTGTCCGTATCCGTGTGTCGCTCACGGGTGGGCCAAGGGGCCAGGCGCTCGCTGCGGGTGGCGCCCGGCGGGCGACGGTGCCGGCCTCCCGCCGCCTGATTGGCCGCCACGGGGCCGGGGCCTGCGTGTGTTGCCATCTGCCATGTGACTCGGGATGATCGTCGCAAGAATCTCAATCTCATTGCAACAATGTTACGGCGACGGAATCCGTGCCGGTGCTGAAGTCCTTGACAAACTCCAGCTTATGGAACGGAACCTCCTCCGCTTGACGTACATGGGGCTCAGCCTGACGCCTCTCCCGCCGCGCCGGGCGGGCGGGGGCGCGTTCCATACCATGCTCTCATCTGCCCCGAGGAGCACGGTCATGGCGAAGAAGAAGACGGTCAAGAAGAAGGCCCCGTCCCGCATCGTCCTCCGCACAGGCGAGGCGCTCGTGGAGGCGGGGCCGGGGTGGTCCGCCGCCGAGCCGGAGGTGGTCATCGGCGAGCTGGACGGTCCCGTCGGCTACGCCATCGCCCAGCTCATGGGCAGCCAGTCGCAGGGGCACTCTCGCGTCTACGCGCTGCTCGACTGCGACGTGCAGGTCCGCCCCGTCACCGTCATGGTCAGCAAGGTGACCGTCACGTCCACCCGGTACACGAACGTCCTCATGGGCACCGTCCAGGCCGGCATCGCCAACGGCGTCCTCGACGCCGTCCGCGCCGGCGACCTGCCGAAGTCGAAGGTGAACGACCTGGGCATCATCGTCAGCGTCTGGCTCGACCCGGCGGTTCTGACGGAGAAGGTCGATCCGGAGGTGCTATTCAAGACGCACCGCGAGGCGACGGCCAAGGCGATCAAGAAGGCGATGAACAACGAGCCGGGCATCGACTGGCTCCTGAAGAACCAGGCGTCGGTGACGCACTGCTTCCACCAGATGGCCCTCGACGGCATGGCGTGAGACGGGCGGGCTGGGACGTCAGGGCCTGCCCCCTTCCCCGTTACAGCAGCTCCTTGATCGGCTCGAAGTCGTCCAGCAGCGGCATCGGACGGCCCGAGTGGTCCGGCAGCGTCGTCGTCAGATCGACCCCCAGCGCCTTGTACAGCGTCGCCAGCAGGTTCTGCGGGGTGTAGGGCTTGCCCACGGGACGCTCGCCGCGCTTGTCGGTCCGCCCGATGACCTGCCCCATCCGCATCCCGCCGCCCGAGATCAGGCTGAAGCCGGCGTGCGTCCAGTGCCCGCGCCCGTCCGGCGTCGCGCCGCAGCCGCCCTTGCCGACGACGGGGTAGCGGCCCATCTCGCCGCCGATCATCACGGTCACGTCCCGGCCCATGCCGCGCGCGTGCAGGTCGGTGATGAGGGCGTACACCGCCCGGTCGAGGCGGGGCAGCTTGGCGCGCAGGCAGGGGAACCCGTGGTTGTGCGTGTCCCAGCTCGTCGCGCTGATGTTGTCCTTCTTGCACGCCTCGTTGGGCACCACGCCGCCGAAGGTCAGGGTGACGACGGGGACGCCGGCCTCCACCAGCCGCCGCGCCTGGAGCAGGCGCAGCGCCTCGCCCTCGCCGTACCTCGCCCGCAGCCGCTCGGGCTCGCGGCCCACGTCGAAGGCGTCGCGCACCCGCGGGCTGGTGACCATCTCGAAGGCCTTGGCCGTGAACGAGTCCATGCCGTCCATGACGCCCTGGCCGGCGTCGAGGTCGCGGCGCATCTGGTCGAAGCTGCGCAAGAGCATCTGGCGGTCGTGCAGTCGGTCGAGCGTGAAGCCGCGCCGCAGGGTGAGGCTCTCCAGCTTCTCGCCGGGGACGAACGCCTTGTGGGCCAGCCCCAGGTAGGCGGGGCCGTTGCGGAACTCGAACCCCGCCGTCTTGTCGAGGGCCACGTAGGCCGGCAGTGCATGCCCGCGCCCGCCGCGCAGTTTGCTGACCACGGAGCCGAAGTCGGGGCGGGCGGCGCTTCCGGACTCGGCGGGCTTGCGGTAGCCGGAGAACAGCTCGACGGGGTCGTGGAAGTTGGGGTTGAACTTCAGGTTGCGGACCAGCGCCAGCTTGTCGGCGATCTTGGCCTGGAGGGGCATCAGCTCGCAGATGTCGAAGCCGGGGACGTTGGTGCGGATGGGCTTGAACTCGCCGCGGTACTCGACGGGGGCGTCCGGCTTCATGTCATAGGTGTCGATGTGGCTGGGGCCGCCCCACAGGTAGACGTAGATCACCGCCTTCGGGCCGGTCCGCGCCCCGCCGCGCGCCTGCCGGCGGAGCAGGTCCGCCAGGGCCATGCCGCCCAGGCCGAGGGCGCCGATGCGGAGGAAGTCGCGGCGGGGCAGGCCGTCGCAGAGGCGCACGGGGCTCGTTCCGGGGATCGTCAGCATCGGCTGATCCTTTCACGGACGGCGGGAGAGGCGGGTGCGTGGGGTGAGGCGGCCGGCGGCATCGACGTTCTACGCGCCGCCCGGCCCCCCGTCCCGCGAAATGCGACGTCGGTTGCTCGGCAGCGAAGTGCCGCCGACAATGGACGCTACCCGAAGTCTTGTACCTGAGGCCACCTGCCATGCGACCCACCCACGCCGCCCTCGTCGCCACCCTCCTGCTCGGCCTCCAGGCCCGCGCCGCCGACCTGAAGTGTTTCGGCCCCGACGCCCGCACCGGGACATCGGCCGCCGTCCTGGCCGATGACGCCCCCCAGGTCCACACCGCCCAGCTCCTGCCCCTCGACACGGAGGGCCGCGTCGTCGGCAAGGGCAAGGCCGCCGAGCAGGCCGCCCGGCTCCTCGACGACCTCGACGCCGCCCTGCGCGAGGCGGGCTCCGGCCTGGGCCGCGTGGCCAAGCTCAACGTCTACGCCGCCAATCCCGAGGCCGTGGCCGACTTCGAGAAGGCGTCGGCGGGACGCTTCAAGGGCCCGCACCGCCCCGCCGTCACGTTCGTCGTCACGCGGCCGCCGCACCCCGACGCCCTCGTCGCCCTCGACGCCGTGGCCCTGGGCGGCGCGAAGTCCGAAGGGCGCGGGCGGCGGTGGGCGGTGCTGCCCGCCGGGGCGCGCGTGTACGTCTCGGGCCAGGCGGAGAAGGGCGACGGCCTGGCCGACGCCACACGCAAGACCCTCGCCGGCCTGCGGGCGACGTTGGAACACCTCGGCCTCAAGCCCGCCGACGTGGTCCAGGCCAAGGCGTTCCTCACCCCCATGAAGGACGTGGCCGCCGCCCGCAAGGAGCTGGCGGGCTTCTTCGGGGGCCGCCCGCCGGCGCTCGCCTTCGTGGAGTGGGAGTCGTCCCTGCCCGTCGAGATCGAGCTTGTGGTGGCCGCCGGCAAGGCGCGGCCCGGCGCGGCGCTCGAATACATCACGCCGCCGAAGATGGCGGCCTCGCCCGTGTTCAGCCGGGTGGCCCGCATCAACCACGGCCCGACGATCTACGTCGGCGGCATCGGCGGCAAGGCCGACACGCCCGCCGCCGAGGTCGCGGACGCCTTCGCGGCGTTGAAGCGGGTGGTGGGCGACGCCGGCGGCGACCTCCGCCACCTCGCCAAGGCGACGTACTACGTCACGGACGACCCCGTGAGCCGGGCGCTGAACGAGCTGCGGCCGAAGTACTATGACGCGCGCCGCCCACCCGCGGCGTCGAAGGCCAAGGTCGCCGGGACCGGGCGGGCCGGCTCCCTGGCCCTCGACATGATCGCCGTCCCGGCCCCGAAGACGGGGGGATGATGGTTGACAGATGACGCGGCCACGGGCCATCTCCCTCCCGACGGTCATTTCGTCGGCACGCCCGGAGGACACCCATGAGCCATCCCAAGGCCCACGCCGCGAACGGCGAGGCGTGTTCTGGCCTGCGCGCCCCGGCGCAGGAGATCGACGGCCTGCTCCTGGCGGCCCTGCGGCTCGACGCGTCGTCCCTGCATCTCAAGGTGGGGAGCCCCCCGTCGGTGCGCGTCCACGGGGTGTTCCGTCCGCTGGACGGCCCGCCGCTCCGTGGGGAAGACATGGAGGGGCTCGTGTCTTTGCTGTCGCCCCGGCAGCAGAAGGCGCTGGCGGAGGACGGGGTGGTCGAGCTGTCGCACTTCGCCCCCGACGGGTGCCGCTTCCGCCTGAGCGTGTTCCGGCAGCGCGGCGACCTGTCCCTCGTGGCCCGCCGCATCGGCAACGTCGTCCCGACCATCAAGGGGCTGGGGCTCCCCGATACCGTCGCCAAGCTGTGCGACGCGACGGCGGGCCTGATCCTCGTCGCAGGCCCGGCGGGCTCAGGCAGGAGGACGGCCATCGCCGCCATGCTCGACCACATCAACGCGGCCCGCTCGGTCCATATCCTGACCGTCGAAGACCACATCCAGCTCGACCTCACCGACAAGCGCGCCTGCGTCCACCAGCGCGAGGCCGGCAGCGATTACCGCGATCGGCACAAGGCGCTCGACGACGCGATCCGCCAGGGCCCGGACGTCCTCTCCGTGGGTGAGCTGACGGACGCCGGGGACGCCGAGGCGGCCATCCGCGCCGCCGAGAGCGGACGCCTCGTGTTCGCCACCGTCACCGCCCTGGACGCGCCTTCGGCCATCCGCCAGATCCTGACACGGTTCCCGCCGGAGGGGCACCCCGCCGTCCGCAAGGCGCTGGCGAACAGCCTCAAGGGCGTCATCGCCCGGATGCTGGTGAAGGGCTTGAAGAAGCCGCTCACCCCGGCCACGGAGATCATGCTCGTCAACCCGACGATCAGGAAGCTCATCGGGGCGGGCGAGGACCGCAAACTCGGTGACGCCATCAGGCTCTTCTACCAGGAGGGGATGTGCGATTTCACCGAGGACCTGAAGCGCCTGACCGACGAGGGGGACATCGACAGGGCGACGGCCCTGGAGTGGGCGCCCCAGCCCGAGAAGCTCAAGATGGCATTCAAGGGCATCAAGGTGGCCGCCGCGGGCCTGATCGGGCCGGCCCCGTCACCAACCCCAGCCGGCACCGCCACGCCGCCCACGGTCCGACGCCAGGCCACGGTGCGCTACTTCACCCGGATGTACCCCGGCCAGCTCTACCGCCTCCTGGTGGTGCTCTCCGAGCAGGAGGTACGCCAGCTGGCCGAGGCCGAGGTCGGGCAGGCGGCCGGCAAGGACTTCCGGGCGCGCTTGCTGGAGCCCGTCGAGGTCGAGCCGATGTTGCCGGGATGCTCCGTCTACCCGCCGCGCCAGGAGGTCACCCTGAGCCACGACGGCCCGACGGAGGCGCGATTCCAGATCCTGGCGCACGTCCAGGGCGGGGCCGTCGAGGGCGCCTGCGTGGTGATCCGCCAGGCGGGCCGCGAGCTGGCGCGGGTGGCGCTCACGATCAACGTCGGCAAGCCGACGCTCGCCTACGCCCTCGCCTGCGCGTCCGTCGCCGTCCCGGCCCTGCTGAAGTACCTGAAGCTCGATCTCGACGCCCAGATGGGCGCCGAGTTCAGCGGGTACTGGCACGCGGTGAACGCCCTCCTCTCCCTGCCCTGGTGGCTGTGGACGGCCCCGTTGCTCTTCGCGGCGGGCGTCGCCCTGTGGTGGTGCTGGCCGCGCGAGGACGTGTTCTGGGACATCGAGCTGGTCCCGCCGGAGAAGGGCGGCCCCGCGTGAGCCTATTTCCCGGCCAGGTACTCCTCGGCCGAGACGAGACGGGCGTAGCCGAAGCGCAGGGCGGCCATGAACGCGGCGTGGACCTCGGCGGCCGGCACGGTGACGCCCTCGAACTCCTGGTCGCGCGTGGCGCAGGCGTCATGCACGACGACGCACTTGTACCCGAGGTCGCTGGCCGCGCGCGTCCCGGCGTCCACGCACATGTGGCTCATCGCCCCGCAGATCACCACCTCCTCGACCCCGTG
>CAZVZK010000107.1:0-34526 GCA_964630925.1 uncultured Alcaligenaceae bacterium | reverse complement strand
GCGGGGCCGTCCGGCGTGCCATTCGTGTGCACCCTGGCCACGTCGTCCGTCGCCGTGCCGTCGGCTTGGCCGTTGTCCGCCACGCCGTTGGCCTGGCCGTTCCGGCCCAGGCCATTCATCTTCACGCTCATCTCTTCGCCACCTTCTTCGCTCTCGCCGGAGAGGCCGGGAAGCCTCCAGCACAGCGCATCCTCGCCTGCGGCACGGCAAGTTCCTATCGCAGTTTGAGCGTCAATGAACGCTGTCGCCCATAATCATCCAGATTCCCCCATGCGCACCTGGACGGCGCGCGGCACGCCTGCGTTACACCGCCGGGTCGGCGTCCGCCGCGTCCCACTCAACCAACACAGCCCCCCTCGGCACCATCGGCCCCATCCCTCCCACCCGGCCGCCTGGTCAGCACTTGAGATCGCTCCGCCGCGCCCGCCCCGGCATACAATCACCCACGCCCCCTGGAGGCCCACCTATGGACGAGAGAGCCTGGCTGACGTCCACCGACGCCGAGAAGATGGTCGAGTACCTCGGAAACAACCCACGCTACGACGACGCCCTCATCCGCTTCGGCATCGCCTGCATCAAACAGCACCCCCCACGCAACCCCGTCTCCAAGGAGCCGGCCCGCGGCCCCGGCAACGGCTACGTCCTCGCACGCTGGGCCACACGCAACGCCCTCCCCCCCGAGGGCCCCGAACGCGACGCCGCCAAGGCCTGGCAGGCCGACCTCCTCCGCGACACCGTCCAGCCCCCGACGCCCGGCTGACCAGCCAGCCCCGGATCATCGTCCCCGGGCCTGCGCGGGCAGCCCTCCCCCTGCCGGTGCCCCGTCCGCCGACAACACGGCGCCGCCCTGCTAAGTCCCCGCGGCCCCGTGTCATGGACTTTCGATGGTAGACGGTGACACCTCAGCACGGGCCGTCGAGGAGGTGCAGCGCCTCTTCCTGCGCCACGCCGGCGTCTTGCGCGGCTTCATCCTCGGCCTGATGGCCGACCGGGGCCGCGCCGAGGATGTCTTCCAGGAGACCTTCCTCACCCTCACTCGCAAGGCCACGGAGTTCACACCCGGCTCCAACTTCCTCGCCTGGGCCCGCAGCGTCGCCCGCCTCAAGGTCCTCGAGGCCTGCCGCGCCATCCGCGGCTCCGCCTCCCTCCTCGGCCAGGACGCCCTGGAGGCCCTCATCGAGGCCGCCCCCGAGGTCGAGGACGAGTGGGAGGAACGCCGCGAGGCCCTCGCCAGGTGCCTCGAACAGCTCGCCCCCAGGGCCCGTGAGATCATCGACCTCCGTTACTCCGACGACCACCTCGCCCCACCCGCCATCGCCGGACGCATCCGCTGGACCGTTAACGCCGTCAACGTCGCCCTCTCCAGGGCACGCAAGTTCCTGCAAGAGTGTACACGACGCCGGCTCGCCCAGGAGGATCATGCCCGTGAATGACGCCCGCCTCCTCGAGCTGATCGACCGCCACCTCGATGGCCGGCTCTCCCCAGAGGAGGCCGCCGAGCTGTCCGCCGCCCTGGCACGCTCCCCCGAGGCCTGCCGCCGCTTCTGGGAGTCCGCCCACACCCACGCCCTCCTCTCCGAGCTGGTCGCCGAGGGCGCCGGCCGCAAGCTCGCCGACGACGAGTCCGCGCCCCTGCCCCTCCGCCCGCGCCCCCGCCTCGCCGCCTGGGCCGCCGCCGCCTGCCTGTTCCTCACCGCCGCGGCCGCCGCGTGGTGGCTCCTCTCCCCCGCCCCCGCCCGCGACGCCCGCGACTCCCTCGCCACCCTCTCCGAATTGCACGGCGACGTCCAGCTCCTCATCGGCGACAGCCTCCTCAAGGCCCTCCCCGGCATGCGCGTCAGCCCCGGCACCGAGGTCCGCACCGGCGAGGGCGGCTCCGCCCTGATGGCTTACCCCGACTCCTCGCACATCCACCTCGGCCCCGACACCACCATCCGCCTCCTCGACCAGGACGACGAGCAGCCCCGCGACGGCCGCAAACGCGTCTTCCTCGTCAAGGGCGAGGTCAAGGCCAGGGTCGCTCCCCAGCCGAAGGGCAAGAAGATGGTCGTCCGCACCGACCAGGGCGACCTCCACGCCGGCGGCGCACGCTTCCGCTGGGCCGCCCAGGACGGCGAGTCCCGCATCGAGATGGAGGAGGGCAAGGCCACCCTCAGACGCCCCGGCGCCGCCCAGGGCATCGACCTCTTCGTCGGCACCTTCGCCCTCGCCGCCGCACCCGACACCGAGGTCTACGAGCCCTCCCCACCCCTCCCCGCCCCGGGCCAGCCCCTCCATCTCATTGAGGAGGCCGCCGCCCCCGTCACCGCCCTCGCCGCCTCCCCCGACGGCCGCACCCTCGCCATCCCCGCCCCCGGTGAGATCCGCCTCTGGGACGTCCCCGCACGCCGCTTCACCGCCTCCCTCCCCTCGGGGGACGGCAGAGTTTCCGCCCTCGCCTACGGCCCCGATGGCAAGTCCCTCGCCGCCGGATTCGAGCCCCTCCGCAAGGTGTTGCCCGCCGGCCTCGCCGTCCTCGATCCCGCTCGCGGCACCGTCCTCGGACGCCTCTCCGCACGCCGCGCCCTCTCCCTCGCCTGGCTCCCGGACGGCAAGTCCGTCGCCTTCACCACCCCCGCCCGTGGCCTGTGCGTCTGGGACCTCGGCGACGCCCGCGAGCGCCTCCACATCGCCGAAGGCGAACGCCTCGGCCCCGTCGCCGTCAGCCCCGACGGCGCCTCCGCCGCCGTCGGCTGCCGCGACGGCCGCGTCCTCCTCTGCGACCTCACCGCCGGACGCGCCCTCCGCACCCTCCGCGGCCACGCCCGCGACGTGCAGGCCGTCGCCTACCGCCCCGGCGGCAAGATCCTCGCCACAGGCAGCCGCGACGGCACCATCCGCCTCTGGGACCCGGCCTCCGGCGAGACCGTCCGCGTCCTCGGCGGCAAGGGCGCCAGGTTCGGCGAGGTCCGCTGCCTCGCCTTCTCCCCGGACGGACGCACCCTGGCCAGCGGCCACGGCGGCGCCGTCATCCTGTGGGACGCCGACTCCGGCCGCCAGCAGACGGTGCTCAAGGCCCACCAGTTCGCCGTCACCGCCCTCGCCTACCTCGACGGCGGCCGCGCCCTCGCCACCGCCGGCTGGGACCGCACCGTCAAGATGTGGGCCCTCGCGTCGGGGGGGCTGGAATGAGACCCCTCGCCGCACCCCTCCTCCTCGCCGCCTGTGCGTCCGCCCTCCTCGCCCAGATGCCAGAGGCGAAGCCGCCTCTGCGCGTCCTCGTCGCCTGCACCAAGGGCCAGCTCGCCCACTACGAGGCGTGGCTCACCAGGAACTACAACGCCGTCTGCCTCTGGGCCGGCGACGACAACAAGAAGGCCGACAAGGGCGGCAAGCCGGTGACAGGCCTCGAGCAGTGCGACAAGGCCGACGTCATGCTCCTCAACCTGTACCGCGTCTCGCCGTCCGACGAGCAGCTCGCCCACGCGAAGAAGTTCTTCGCGTCCGGCAAGGGCGTCGTCGGCCTCCGCAAGGCCAGCCACGCCTTCCAGAATTGGCTCGCCGTGGACAGGGAGCTCTTCGGGGCGAAGTACGGCGGGCACTACTTCGACGACAGGAAGGCCCAGGTCATGACCGTCGAGCCGGCCGGCAAGAAGAGCCCCCTCGTCGGCGAATTCAAGCCATTCCTCCCCGGCGGCGGCCTGTACCGCTACACCGAGCTGGCCCCTGAGATCGAGGTTTTGATTTCCGGCGGCCCGCCGGGTAAGATGGTCCCCCAGGTGTGGGCCCGCGTCAACCCAAAGACCAAGACCCGCGTCTTCTACTCGCGCTACGACCCCAAGGATCTGGAGAAGGACGAGGGCTGTCGCCTCATGACGGCGCGGGCGCTATTCTGGGCCGCGGGCCGCGAGGTCGAAGCCAAGCCCAAGTGACACGCGCCGGGGGGGCACGTTCATGTTCCGCATCGAAGACCGCTCCGCCAGTTGGACCTGCGCCGGGCCCAGCCGCCGCGAATTCCTCAACGTCGGCACCCTGGCCCTCGGCGGCCTCACCCTGCCCGGCCTCCTCGCCGCCCGCGCCTCCGCCGCCAGGGCCAACAAGTACGTCAAGGACCGCTCCGTCATCCTCCTCTTCCTCCAGGGCGGCCCGTCGCACATCGAATTCTTCGACCCCAAGATGGACGCCCCCAAGGAGGTCCGCAGCATCACCGGCGAGCTGCGGACCAAACTCCCCGGCATCACCTTCGGCGGCACCTTCGAGAAGCTCGCCGCCCGCGCGGACCGCTTCAGCATCGTCCGCTCCTACGCCTCCGGCAACGGCGGACACACCTACGGCGACGTGGTCAGCGCCAGGAACCCGCTCAAGGCGGCCATGAGCGCCATCTACGCCCGCCTCGCCGGCTCCGCCAACGCGGCCACCGGCATGCCCTCCAACGTCCTCATCAAGCCCGAGGCCATCAAGCCCGGCCACAAGTGGCAGTCGAACTTCGAGACCGGCGCCCTCCCCACCTTGACCCAGCCCGGCGACCTCGGCGCCGCCTACGCCGCTTTCGACCCCTCCGGCGGCGGCCACCTCCTCGACACCCTCAAGCTCCGCCTCTCCTCCGAACGCTTCGGGGACCGCAAGGCCCTCCTCGGGCGGCTCGACACGTTCAAGCGCAAGGTCGAGAAGACCCGCGAGCTGGACACCGCCAGCGCCATCGAGCAGCGCGCGTTCGACGTGCTGGTCCGGGGCATCGCGTCGGCCTTCGACCTCGCGAAGGAGGACAGGGCCACCGTCGCGAAGTACGACACGACGCACTACTTCAAGATGGAGGAGATCACGAAGTGGCACGACATGAAGCGCGCCAGCAACCTCCTCGGCCATCAGCTCCTGCTGGCCCGCCGCCTCTGCGAGGCCGGCTGCGGCTTCGTCACCGTCAGCGACTGCGGCTGGGACATGCACGCCAACAAGAACAGCCCCGCCAACATGACCGCCCTCCCGGCCATGTCGCGCCAGGTGGACCACGCCG
Source organism: uncultured Alcaligenaceae bacterium (assembly GCA_964630925.1). Taxonomy (GTDB): domain Bacteria; phylum Planctomycetota; class Planctomycetia; order Gemmatales; family Gemmataceae; genus RGDT01. The sequence continues at coordinate 29,536 of CAZVZK010000107.1, read as the reverse complement.
TCTCCGCCCTGCTCGATGACATCCGCGACAGGGGCCTCGAGGACAAGATCCTCGTCGTGGTCACCGGCGAGATGGGCCGCACACCCAAGATCAACAAGAACGGCGGCCGCGACCACTGGGGCAACCTCACCTCCCTCCTCCTCGCCGGCGGCGGCATCAGGCCCGGCCAGGTGATCGGCAAGTCCGACAAGAACGCCTCGCAGCCCGCGACGACGAGGTACACGCCGGCACACCTGATGGCCACGGTCCTCCAGAGCGTCTTCGACACCGGCGAATTGCGCCTCGCGGCGGACGCGCCGAAGAACGTCGCCGCCCTCGTCACCGACGGCAAGTCCATCGACGGCCTGATGTGAAAGCGCCCCGACCCGTAACAATCGACACTCTTCCGGACCCCCTCTCCGCTTCGGAGAGGGGGTTGGGGGTGAGGTAGAAACCAAACATGCTCCCCGTCCTCCTGCTCCTCGCCTCCGCCGACCTCACGCTCTCCACCGGGCGCGATAAGGACGGCGCCTTCACCCTCGCCGGCCGCGACTCCTCCCAGCAGCTCGTCGCCACGGCCAAAGGGAAGGACGCGACCCACGCCGCCAGATACACCTCCGCCCCGGCCGGCGTCGTGGCCATCGACGCCACCGGCCTCGTCACGCCCCTGAAGGAAGGCAAGACGACGATCACCGCGACCCACGCCGGCGCGTCGGCCTCCCTCGCGGTGTCGGTCACCCACATCGAGACCGACCTCCCCGTCAGCTTCCCCAACGAGGTCGTCCCGATCTTCACCAAGTTCGGCTGTAACTCGGGCGGCTGTCACGGCAAGGCGTCCGGCCAGAACGGCTTCAAGCTCTCCCTCCTCGGCTTCGAGCCGGACGAGGATCACGAGTACCTCGTCAAGGAGGCCCGAGGACGCCGCGTCTTCCCCGCCGCCCCCGAACACTCCCTCCTCCTGCGCAAGGCCGCCGGCCAGGTCCCCCACGGCGGCGGCAAGAAGCTCGACGCCTCATCCCCCTACTACCGCCTGCTGACACGCTGGATCGCTCAGGGCATGCCCTACGGCACGAAGGGCGATCCCGCCGTCACCGCCATCGAGGTGCACCCCGCCGAACGCACCGTCGAACGCGGCGGGGGACAGCAGCTCGCCGTCGTCGCCAGGCTCAGCGACGGCTCCACCCGCGACGTGACCCGCATGGCCCAGCTCGAGGCCAACCAGCCCGACATGGCCGACGTGTCCGAGACCGGCCTCGTCTCGATCAAGCGCCTCCCCGGCCTGGCCGCCGTCATGGTCCGCTTCCAGTCGCACGTCGCCGTCTTCCGCGCCACCGTGCCGATGGGCGCCGAGGTCGGCAAGCTCCCCCCCGAGCGGACCTTCATCGACAGGCACGTCTTCAATCAGTGGAAGGCCCTCGGCCTGCCGCCGTCCGCCGAGGCCGACGACGCCACCTTCCTCCGCCGCGTCACCATCGACCTCTGCGGCCGCCTCCCCACCGTCGCCGAGGTCACCGCCTTCCGCGCCGACAAGGCCGCCGACAGGCACGAGAAGCTGATCGACAGGCTCCTGGAGAGCGGCGACCACGCCGACTACTTCGCCAGCAAGTGGGGCCACCTCCTGCGCAACCGCCGCGCGGCGGCCAACGAGAGCACGAAGCCGACGTTCACGTTCCACGCCTGGATCCGCGAAAGCATCGCCAAGAACAAGCGGTACGACGTCTTCGCCCGCGAGGTCATGACCGCCACCGGCGAGGAGGTGGCCGTCCCCCCCGTCGTCTGGTTCCGCGAGCTGAAGGAGGCCGGCAACATGGCCGAGGACGCCGCCCAGCTCTTCCTCGGCCAGCGCATCGGCTGCGCCAAGTGCCACCACCACCCCCTGGAGAAATGGAGCCAGGAGGACTACTACGGCATGGTGTCCTTCTTCAGCCGTGTACAGGTCACGATCCCGCCGCCCCCAAAGAAGAAGGGCGGCAAGAAGAAGGACGACGCGCCGCCCGAGGTGGTCAAGGGCGCGAGCGTCGAGATGATGGCCCGCTGGTCCGACCCGACCAACCCGCGCACGCGCAAGCCGGTCCGCCCCGCCGGCCTCGGCGCCGCCGCCGTGCACGTGGCCAAGGACGAGGACCCGCGCATCAAGTTCGCCGAGTGGATGACCGCCAGGGACAACCCGTTCTTCGCTCGGACGCTGGTGAACCGCTACTGGAAGCACTTCATGGGCCGCGGCATCGTGGACCCCGAGGACGACATGCGGGCCACCAACCCCGCCAGCAACCCCGAGCTGCTCGACGCCCTCACGAAGTCGTTCACCGACAGCGGCTACAACGTCCGCAAGCTCCTCCGCACCATCTGCCTCTCGACGGCGTACCGCCTGAGCGCCGAGCCGAACGCCCACAACACCGGCGACCGCCAGAGCCACTCGCGCTTCCTCCCGCGCCGCCTGCACGCCGAGGTGCTCCTCGACGCCATCGACACGGTGACGGGCTCGAAGACCAGCTTCAAGGGCATGCCGGCCGGCACGCGGGCGGTGCAGCTGCCCGACAACCTGTTCGACTCCTACTTCCTCTCGGTGTTCGGCCGCCCCGACGCCGCCAGCGCCTGCGAGTGCGAGCGCTCCGGCGATTCGTCACTCGCCCAGGCCCTGCACCTCATCAACTCCGCCGAGATCCAGGCCAAGGTCAACGGCACCCGCTCCAAGGACCTGGCGAAGGACAAGCGCCCGCACGCGGAGCGTCTGCGTGGGCTGTACCTCCTCGCCCTGTCGCGCGAGCCGGAAAAGGAGGAGCTGGAGGCGCTCGCTGCACATATCAAGAAGAAGGGCGACCAGGCCGGCTACGAGGACATCGTCTGGGCGCTCATCAACACCAAGGAGTTCCTGTTCAATCATTGATCGTCGCGGCCCCTCTTCGGGTAGCCGCGACTCGGAGCGAGCGCCAGCGAGCGCAGAGGAGCGCTCCCACCCCACCCCTAACACCGACCAGGGCCCACCCCCATGCTCACCCTCACCACCTCCGCCGGCTCCCGCGACTGCTCCGGCCTCTCCCGCCGCGACTTCGTCCGCGCCGGCCTCCTCGGCGGCCTCGGCCTGCCCTTGCTCGCCGGCGCCCGCGCCGCCTCCTCCGAGGCGCCCTTCGTGCGCGATCGGTCGGTGATCCTGGTCTTCCTCGCCGGCGGCGCCAGCCACATCGAGACGTTCAACCCCAACATGGACGGCCCCGAGCAGGCGCGCAGCGTCACCGGAGAGGTCAAGACGCCCCTCGCCGGCGTCACCCTCGGCGGCACCTTCGAGAAGCTCGCCGCCCACGCCGGCGACATGGCCATCGTCCGCAACTTCCGCCACCCCATCGGCAACCACGACCAGGCCATCAGCCACGTCCTCACCGGCGGCACCGACCCCACCGGCCAGAAGGAGCTGGGCTTCGGCATGGGCGCCATGTACGCCCGCCTCCGCGGGCCCAACCACCCCGCGACCGGCCTGCCCACCTACCACCTCCTCACCGACCCGCACAAGGACCCGCAGTACAGCCGCGAATTGAACCGCGTCTCCGCCGGGTCGCGCCCCGGCCCGCTCGGCCCCGGCTTCGCCCCCTTCATCCCCGCCGGCAAGGGCGCCGCGATGGAGAACCTCAAGCTCCGCATCCCCGCCGAACGCCTCACCGACCGCCGCGCCCTCGTCGGCAAGCTCGACTCGCTCCGGCGCGGGCTGGACGACGCGACGGGCCTGTCGCCGTTCGAGCGCCAGGCCGCCGAGCTACTCCTCGGCGGGGCGGCCCAGGCGTTCGACCTCTCCCGCGAGAAGAAGGCGACCCTGGAGGCGTACGACACGCGTGAGTTCAAGACGGGGAAGAAGACGTTCGAGCCGTCGAACATCGGCCGGCAGATGCTCCTGGCCCGCCGCCTCGTCGAGGCCGGCGCCGGCTTCGTCACGGTGCAGTCCGCCGGCTGGGACATGCACGCCGACGGCAACAACCCCGGCATCAAGGCCGGCATGGAGATGCTGGGCCGCCCCCTCGACAAGGCGCTCTCGGCCCTGCTCACCGACCTCAAAGATCGCGGGCTGTCGGACAAGACGCTGGTCGTGCTCACGGGCGACTTCGGGCGGACGCCGCGCATCAACAAGAACGGCGGCCGCGACCACTGGGCGAACCTCTGCACGCTCGCCTTCTGGGGCGGCGGGCTGAAGATGGGCCAGGTGATCGGCCGCAGCGACCGCCAGAACGCCAAGCCCGACTCGACCCCCTACGACGCGAGGAACCTGCTCTCGACGCTCATGCACCACCTCTTCGACGTGGGCACGCTGCGCGTCACGCGGAGCGCCCCCTCGCCGCTGGTGAAGCTGGTCGAGGATCATAAGCCCATCGCCGAGCTGTTCTGAGCGTCATGCCGCCTCGTGCCGGCCCGCCTTCGCCTGCATCATCGCACCGCACACCCACAGCCCAACGGCCGCCGCCGCCAGCACGCCGCACAGGGCGACGACGCCCGCCCACTCGCCCACCGGCTTGTTCCGCGCCGACAGGCCGAACGGCAGCAGCCTGCCACGCACCTCGGGGTGTTCGGACTCGATGACCTGCCGCACCTTGCCCTCGACGCCGTCCTTCCACTCGGACAGCCCCCCCTCGATGACCACCCCGCTGTGCCCCTCCGGCACCTCGGCGAGCATGTAGTTGCTGCCCGTCTTCACCGCCAGGAACTGCCACTCCGTGCGTCCGCAATCGTCGTCGTCGATGCACGACCGGACGATGTCCGGGTCGATCGCCGACGTGTACACGATGCGGATCGTGTCGGACGGCAGCTCGGACGCCTTCCGCGCCTTGTCGATCTCCGCGAGCTGGACGTTCTTCGGCCCCTTCATGCCGTCGAGGATGCGCCCGAAGTTGAGCGTCAGCAGGCCGACGGCCCCCAGGAACAACGCCGCCGCGCCAGCCTGGCACAGGAGCGCCTGCGTGGCGGGGCTCACCCCATTCGTTCTGCCCATTCACACCTCCCCCGTGGTCAGACTCCAAGGATCGTCCGATGGATTCCCCGTCGAGCACGCCTCCAGCGTGCCCCACCGATGTCAAAGCGCGCCGATGCTCGCACGCTCCAGCGCCGCCCGGTGGGCCGCCGCCCGTGACCGCGCCGTGAGCCCGGACGCCCCCAGGACGAGCGCGATGGCCACCAGGAGGCCCGGCAGGATCGCCGCCTTCGTCAACCCGCCGCCGATGTCCGAGTCGGTCAGCCCGAACGGCAGAAGCTTCCCGCGCACCTCAGGGTACTTCGCCTCGATCTTCGCGCGGGCCTCCGAGTCCATGCCGCGGTCCCACACGGTCAATTCGCCCTCGAAGACCGGCCCCTTCTCGCGCGGCCTGGCCTCGACGAGCATGTACATCTCGCCGGTGCGGACGACGAGGTAGTGGGCCTGCGTCGTGCGGACGTTGTACCTCTTCGACACGCGGGCCAGCCCCGTCTCGAACGGCGTGGACTGGGCCACGATCTTCACGGACGGGCTCGGCAGGTCCGACACCTTGCGGGCCTTGTCGAGGTCGGCGAGCTGGGTCGGCCGCGGCCCGTTGAAGCCGGCCACGAAGTAATCCCAGCTCCCGTAGACGAGGTAGCCGGCGATGGTCAGCAGCACCGCGGCGCCTCCGAGGCTCATCGCCTCCTCGCCGGCCCCGTTCGGGTCGTTCTCGAGCGACATCTGCGGGCCTCCGGAGAATGGGGTCTCCGGCAAGCGTAGCTCACGATCAGCCGACGCGCTTCTTGAAGATCGTCGCCGTGTAAATCAACACCGCCGCCGACATCGAGGTCAGCACCAGGGCGTGCGGCCACAGCTCGGCCCAGCCGGCCCCGCGCAGGATCACCCCGCGCGCCGCATCCACCAGCCACGTCGTCGGGATGAATTGGGCCAGGACCCAGAACGGCAGCGGCATCGTGTCCAGCGGGAAGACGTACCCCGACAGGAAGATGCACGGCATCATCGACGCCATCGCCGTCTGCATCGCCGCGTCGCGCGTCTCCACCTTCGTCGAGACCCACAGCCCCCACGCCAGCATCGACAGCACGAACGGCATCGCGATCGCCAGCAGCACCCAGAACGGCCCGTTCATCGGCACGCCGAACACGATGCGGGCCAGCACGGCGATGCCGATGAACTCCAGGAACGTCAGCACCAGGTACGGCAGCAGCTTGCCCACGATCAGCTCCGACGGGCGGACCGGCGTCATGAACATCTGCTCCAACGTGCCCTTCTCCTTCTCGCGCACGATGGCGTTGGCCGACAGCGTGACGGCCATCATCTGGCACAGGATGACCATCAGCCCCGGGACGAAGAAGCTCGCCGACTTCATGTCCGGGTTGTAGAGGATGCGGGGCCGGCTCTCCATCGGGAGCTGCTTGCCCCCCAGCGCCTTCCCCAAAGAGTCGCGCAGCGCGATGGCGTTGGCGGTCCCGACGGCCTGCCCGGCGACGGCGGACACCGTCCCGTCCACCAGCACCTGAACCTGGGCCGCCGCCCCCGCCTCCAGGCGCCGCGAGTACGACTCCGGGATCTTGATGCCGACGCGGGCGCGGCCCTGCCTGATCCACGCCGTCATCTCGCCTTCGCTCTGGACCTCCGCGAGGACGTGGAAGTCTCCCGACATCTTGTAGCGATCGATGAGCGCCCGGCTCTCCTGCGTCCGGGCGTGGTCCATGACCACGGTGGGGATGCGGCGGACGTTCGTGTCGATGGCGTAGCCGAGCATCACCAGCTCGATCACGGGGAAGAACAGCACCATGAGGAGCGTCTGCGGGTCGCGCAGCAGATGGAGGATCTCCTTGCGGGCGACCGACCAGGTCCGTTGCGCGGGTGTGGAAGCCATGTCGAATCCCCCCTCACGGGGCCGGTGTCTCGGTGTTCCGGGCCAGCGCGACGAACACGTCCTCCAGCGAGGGCAGCGCGTCGCGCACCAGATAGCCGTCGAGGCCCAGACCCGCCGGCGTGTGCGGGTCCTCGACCAGGGCGTGGATGGTCTGTCCGAAGAGAGTCGCCTGACGCACGCCGGGCCGCCGACGCAGCTCTTCCATCAGCCGCGCCACGGCGAACGCCTCGCCCTGCCTCGCGCCCTGCGGCACGATCTCCAGACGCCGCGTCCCCGCCGGCGTGACGCGCGGCAGCGACTTCAGCTCCGCCGGCGACCCGCAAGCCAGGAGCCGGCCCGCGTAAATGTAGCCGATGCGGCTGCACCGCTCCGCCTCGTCCATGTAATGCGTCGTCACGAACAGGGTCACCCCCTCGGCGGACAGGCGGAACAGCAGGTCCCACAGGTCGCGGCGGGCGACGGGGTCGATGCCGGCGGTCGGCTCGTCGAGGAACACCAGCCGCGGCCGGTGCAGGATCGAGCAGGCCAGCGCCAGACGCTGCTTCCACCCGCCCGACAGCTTCCCGGCCCGCCGCTCCAGGTACGGCCCCAGGCCGAGGAGATCGGACAGCTCGGCCTGCCGCGCCTTCGCCTCCGCCGCCGAGAGGCCGTAGATCCCGGCGTAGAAGTCGATGTTCTCCTGCGACGACAAATCCTCGTACAGGGCGAACTTCTGCGACATGTACCCGATCCCCTCGCGGATGCGTTCGGAGTCGCGTGTCACGTCATGCCCCAGGACCGTGGCCGCACCGTCGGCGAGGGGCACGAGGCCGCACAGGGCGCGGATCAGCGTCGTCTTGCCGGAGCCGTTGGGGCCGAGCAGCCCGAACACCTCGCCGCGCGGCACCTCCAGATCGACGCCGGCGACCGCCGTGAACGCCCCGAAGCGCACCACCGCCCCTCGGATATCGATCACGTTGTCACGCATCGCCGCCCCGCTTGCTGAAAACTGAAAACTGAAAACTGAAAACTGAAAACTGAAAACTGAAGCCGATCATCATTCAACGAGCGGAACGAGGACGGAGGCGGCCATTCCACTCTTGAAGTGCCCCTGCGGGTCGTCCACCCGCACCCGGATGCCGAACATCTGGTGCCTGCGCTCGTCCACCGTCTGGACGTTGCGCGGCGTGAACTCACTCTCCGCCCCGATCTGAACGATCCTCCCCTTGAGCCGCCGCCCCGGGAAGCTGTCCATCGTCACCTCGACCTCCTGGTTCAGCGTCAGCCTGCCCAGCTCCGTCTCGGGGACGTACGTCTTCACCCACAGGTCGGACGTGCGCAGGGCGCGTACAACGGGCTGCCCGGCCTGCACCACGTCGCCGGGTCGCACCGCCACGATCTCCACGAGGCAGTCCTCCTGGGCCGAAACCGTCATCTCGGCCAGGTTGATCCGCGCCTCCTCCAGGGCCGCAACCGCCTCGTCCTCGCGGCCCTTGGCCGCCGCGATGTCCCCCGGCTTCGTCGCCTTGAGCAGGTCCCGCGAGTGTTCGAGCCGGCGGTACTCGGCACGCGCCTCCTCGATCTCCTCAGGCCGCGGGCCCGCCTTCATCCAATCGACCCGCGCCTCGGCCGCGTTCATCCGCGCCCGCGCCCGGTCCAGCACCGCCCGCGCCATGTCCACCTCCGACGCCGCGCTGGCCCGGTCACGCGAAAGCCTGCTGACGCGGGCGTATTCATCCTGCGCGTGACGCAGGTCCGCCGATGCCACCTCGTGGTCGCCGCGCGCCTGCCGCTTCTCCTCCTCGCGGTACCCGTTCCTGAGCTTTTCCCACCTCGCCCGCGCCGCGTTCGCCATCTCGTCCGCCGACGCCTGCTCGGCCCGCGCCCCGGAGACGAGCTTGCGATGCTCTGCCTTCGCCTGGGCCAGCTTCGCCTCCAGCGCCTTGACGCGCGTCTCCAACTCGCGCGCCCTCAGCACCACCAGCGGCCGCCCCTTCGCCACCACCTCACCCTCCTTGACGAGGATCTCCTCGACGCGGCCGGCCACGCGTGCCCCGAGGCGCACCTCGTGGATCTCAACCGTGCCCGGCAGCCGCAGCACCTTCGGCCCGCCGCCCCACGGCCAGTAGAAGCCCAGGCCGGTGGCCGCCGCAGCCAGCAGAAGCCCCCCCACGATCCAACCGCTGGTCCGCATCGCGCCTCCCTCCGGGCCGCCCATGCATACTCTGTATGTATTCTTCGGGTATGTAGACCGAAGTCAAGAGAGAATCCGCCGGCGATTCGACGGACAGTCTATCGCCCCGCTGGGGATGCGGCGGCGATGTGAGGAGGGAGCGAGCAGAACTGGTGCGCCGGTTTTTCTGTCCGTTCCTCGCCTGGCCTTTCGCTGGGTACGGGAGACTCAGGCGAACGACACTTTGGAGAGGTGCCATGACCCGTAGCAAGCCCCGGTTCGGGATCGAGACGTTGGAGAGCCGCGAGGTGATGGCCGCCGGCCTCTCCGCCTCGCTCTCGGCGGGCGTCCTGGCCGTGACGGGGACCGAGCAGGCGGACAGCATCGTCGTGCGGCGCGAGGGGGACCAGGTACTGGTCGATAACGTGGTGAAGGACGGCGTGGTGCAGACCGCCTCGTTCCGCCTCACCGACGTGTCGCGCCTGATCGTCCAGGGCCTGGGCGAGGCGGACCACATCAGCGTCTTCGGCGACTTCGGGCGGGCGGCGGTGAGCATCGACGGCGGGGCGGGCCGCGACGCCGTCTTCACGTCGCTGGCGCGGGCCGTAGCCGGCTCCGACGCCTCCGACGTGGTGGCGGCCGGCGACATGGCCCGCGTGCACCGCCGGCTGCAGGAGATGGGGCTGAACCTCGGGGCGGCGTTGACCAACGAGACGGCCCACCGCGACACCAACAAGGGCACCGTGCAGCAGTTCCAGTTCGGCGACATCCGCCTCAACGGCTCTTCGGGCGAGGTCTACATCGCCGGCGAGCAGGGGATCAGGAAGTTCGGTATCAACGGCGGGGCCGTCTCCGTGTACGGCACGTCGGAGCTGGAGTACTACAAGTCGGAATTCATGAACTACCGGGCGGCCTACGACCTGCGTCCGACGCTGCTGGTGATCACGCACGGGCTCGACGGCGGGATCGCGTCGGAGAAGGCGCGGGGCTACTCGTGGGAGGGCGAGAAGTTGCGCAGCACCTCCTCCGCGGACTGGACGCTCGAGCTGGGGGCCAACATGGCCCGCGAGCTGAACGCCGCCGGCTCGATGGTGCACGTCATGTTCGTGGACTGGGCCTCGCAGTCGCCCAACACGAGCGCCACGGAGCACGTCGCCGGACACATCAAGTCCTTCCTCGAGGGGCGTCAGGGCGCCTGGGACGTGAGCCTGATCGGGCACAGCCGCGGCGGCGTCTTCAGCTCCGAGGTGGCCGACCTGCTGCGCGGGCACACGATGGACCAGCTCCAGCTCATCCTGCTCGACGCGACCGCCGCCGTGTCGATGAATGACCAGTACCCGACGCGCAAGCCCAACGCCGTGGATCACGCGGTGGCCTACGACGACGGCCTGACGCTGTACCCGCTCGGCGGGACGCGCGAGGGGCAGGCCATCTCGGGGGCGGAGTACCGCCGCGTCACCGTGCCCGGCGTCGGCCGGTTCCAGTCCACCCCCAGCCACATGCGTCTGCCGTCGTACTACGCCGGCTACGAGGACCCGCGCGACGGCGGCCCCGGCAACCCCGACCTCACCTTCCACCGCGACCTCGACTGGCTCCTGGCACGCAAGACGCGGTCCGCCGGCGCCTTCACCTACGACGCGCGGGCCGGCTGGGAGCTGGTGATCACGTCGCCGCCCGCCGACGGATTCAACTACGTCTTCGACATCGGCTTCGACCCCAACCGCAACGGCGACGCCGTCGGCTACATCAGCGTCCTCGGGATCGGATCGGCCTCGTTCACCATCGGCAAGTCCGGCCTGAACATCGGCGGGGGCGTGACGGCGTACGGCAACGCGGCGGCGTCGTTCTCCGACCAGGGCCTGGTGGTGGGGATCAACGGCCCCGGCTACTCGCCCGTCAACGTGGCGGGGCAGGTCATCATCGGCCCCAAGGAGACCCGCCTCGACGTGGACCTCGGCCCGCTGCGTGTGTCGCTGTTCGGCAAGGACGCGGGGCTGTTCTGGGGCGGGCGGAAGGTCTCCTTCGACAGCATCGCCAGCGTGCGCCTGAACAACCTGTCCCTGCCGCCCGGCGGTGTCGCCGTGCTCTTGCAGAAGGGCTTCGGCGCGACCAAGGCCGAGATCGCCAAGGTGCTCAGCCGCGACCTCAAGGCCGACCTGAACACCATCGCCGGCGTGCTGAAGGACAAGCTGGGGGCGGGGCTGGACGAGGTGGCCGGCATCCTCGGCGGCACCCTGAAAGCGGGGACGCGGGCCGTCGCCGGCGCGCTGGGGTCCATCAGCCGCGACGCCGCCGCCATCGCCGGCGCCCTCAAGACGAGCCTCGGCGTGCCCCTGGAGGGCGTCGCGGATGCCTTGTATAACGGGATCGCCTGGACGGGCTACGGAGACGTGGCCAAGGGCCTGGGTAGCCTCACCCGCGACGCCGGCGCCATCGCCGGCGCCCTCAAGTCGAAGTTGGGCGTGTCGGCCGGCACGATCGCCGAGGTGCTGTACAAGAACATCACCTGGACCGGCTACCGCGACGTGGCCAAGGGCCTCGCCTCGATCACCAGCGACTTGGGCGTCATCGCCGGGGCGCTGCGGGACCGCCTCGGGGCGGGCTTTGACACGGTGGCGGACGCCCTGTACAACGGCATCAGCTGGACGGGTTACCGGGACGTGGCCAAGGGGCTGGGGGCCATCACCCGTGACGTGGGCGTCATCGCCGGGGCGCTGAAGAACAAACTGGGCGCGTCGATGAACAGCGTGGCCGACGCGCTGTACCGCGGCATCAGCTGGACGGGCTACAACGACGTGGCCAGGGGCCTGGGGAGCCTGACACGCGACGTGGGCGCCATCGCCTCCGCCATGCGGGGCCAGTTGAGCGCCTCGGTCAACACCATCGCCGAGGCGCTTTACCGGGGCATCAGCTGGACCGGCTACCGGGACGTGGCCAAGGGCTTGGCCTCGATCACCAGCGACGTGTCGGCCATCGCCGGCGCGCTGAAGAACCAGCTCGGGGCGTCGCTCAATACGGTGGCCGACGCGCTGTACAACGGGATCAGCTGGACGAAGTACAACGACGTGGCCAGGGGCCTCGGCAGCCTGACGCGGGACGTGGGCGCCATCGCCTCCGCCATGCGGGGCCAGTTGAGCGCCTCGTTCAACACCATCGCCTCGGCGCTGTACAACGGCATCAGCTGGACCGGCTACCGCGACGTGGCCAAGGGGCTGGGGGCCATCACCCGCGACGTGGGCGTCATCGCCGGGGCGCTGCGGTCCCAGCTCAACCTGTCGCTCAACACCATCAGCGACGCCCTGTACAACGGGATCAGTTGGACGAGCTACCAGGACGTGGCCAGGGGGCTGGGCGGCCTGACCCGCGACGCCGGCGCCATCGCCAGCGCCTTGCGGAACCAGCTCGGGGCTTCGTTCAACACGATCGCCGACGCGATGTACCGCGCCATCAGTTGGACGAGCTACGACGACGTGGCCCGCGGCCTGCGTTCGGTCACGAACGACGCCCGCCAGATCGCCAGCGCCCTCCGGAACGGGGCGGGGGCGGCGGCAAGCACCGTGACGAACACGCTCAACCGCGTCGGCTCAGGCCTGGCGAACCTCGGGTCGGCCCTCGGCTCGCTGACCGGGGGCGGGGGTGGCACCGGCGGCTACGTCGGGCAGACCATCTCGCGCTGGACCGGCAATTGATCGTGTCGGAGGACTTGCGGGCCGGGGGCCGGGCCTCCCCGGCCCGGGCGTCCGCGGCCCGAGGAGGCGTGTCGATGAAATTCGAGATCCACCCCATCACCGTCGAGGCGGCGAACGGCGAGGTCCATCTGATGCAGGCCCGTCCCGGCGAGGCCGCCGCCAGAATTACCCTCTCCCCGGAACAGATCGAGTCGCTCTGCGAGATGCTGTTCCGGGTACGGAAGGCGCTCTGGCAAGAGTACGCAGGTGAGGAGGCCGCCAAGGATATCCCGGCCGAGAAGGACGACCCCTTCGGGAAGGCCCGGAAGGCCGGCGACGGGGCGTGACCGACGCCGGTCAGCCACCCTCACCCGTCCACCGCCTTGATCGGGAACAGCTTCGACGGCGTCCGCCCCGTGTCGAGGACCTTCTCCAACCGCTTCGCCACGTCGGCGTTCTCCGCCGCCACGTTCTTCGTCTCTGACGGGTCGGCCTTCAGGTCGTACAGCTCCAGCACCTTCTTGCCCTTGTGCAGGTCGCGCCGCAACGCCTTCCATTGGCCCTGCCGCACCGCCTGCTGCCCGCCGTAGCCGTGGAACTCCCAGAACAGGTGCTCGTGCGCCTTCTGCGCCTCTCCCTTCAACAGCGGCAGGAAGCTGATGCCGTCCAGCCCCTTGGGGAGTCGCCCCGACGCCCCTACGGACTCCAGCACCGTCGGCATGAAGTCGGGGAAGTACGCCGGGTGGTCACTCACCGCCCCGGCCTTCACCGTCCCAGGCTGCCACGCGATCATCGGCACGCGCAGCCCGCCCTCGTACACCGACCCCTTGCGGCCCCGCAGGTGGCCGACGGAGTCGAAGAACTTCGTGTCCGCCCCGCCCGCGTCGTGCGTCGCCCCGTTGTCCGACGAGAACAGCACCAGCGTGTCCCTGTCCCGCCCCAGCGTCTTGAGCCTGTCGAGGATCTTCCCCACCGTGGCATCCATCCGCGTGATCATCGCGGCGTAGGCGGCACGCGGCGTTGGGTGCGGCAGGTAGCCCTTCCCGGTGTACGGCGGGTCCTCCCACTTGAGCGCCGTGTACTCCTTCATCCAGGCGTCATCGGCCTGCAGGGCGACGTGCGGGATCGTGAACGGCAGGAACAGGAAGAACGGCTTCCCCTTGTTCTTCTCCAGGAAGGACAACGCCTCCTTCTCGAACAGGTCGTGCGTGTGCTGCTTCCCCTTCTTCCCGTCGTTGTCGAGCTTGATCTTCTCCGCGTCGCGGTACACCCACGTTGGATAGTGGCTGTGGGCGTGCGCCTGGCAGTTGTAGCCGAAGAAGTGCTTGAAGCCGCGCTTGAGCGGGTCGCCCGCCGACCCGGGCGGCCCGAGGCCCCACTTGCCCATCGCCGCGGTCTCCAGCCCGTGCGCCGCCAGCAGCTCGGTGAGCATCACCTCCGACGCCGGCACGGGCGTCTGCCCCTCCGGCTTGACCGCCAGGTTGTTGCGCACCCAGGCGTGCCCGCCGTGCTTGCCGGTCATCAGGCAGCACCGCGACGGCGCGCACACCGGCGAGCCGGCATAGAAGTTCGTGAGGCGCGTCCCCTCGCGGGCCATGCGGTCCAGCGACGGCGTGCGGATCTTCTTCTGCCCGTAACACCCCACCTCGCCCCACCCCAGATCGTCCGCCACGATCAGGATCACCGACGGCGTGGGGGCCGACAACGCGGCCAGGAGCAACATCGAGGGTGACATTTAGAGCTGCCTCTGATCTGATCCGGCGAGCGGCACGGCGTAAGCGTGCCGTGTCTTCTGGATAGGCGAGCGGGCCCCGTCAGGGGCCCGAGGGGGAGGCTCCGAACGGCCAGTCACTTCCCCGACGGCGCCGGCTGCCGGACGATCAGGATCACGCTGGCCATCTGACCGTCGTCCCCGATGGCGTCGCCGATGGCGTCGGCGTCCTTCTTCCCCTTCTTCGGGACCGGCTTCGGCGCGGGGGCCCCCTTCTTGCGGACCAGCGTGATCTGCACGTACTGGTCCACGGCCAGGTCGCCGAACTCTGCCTTGTAGCCCGGCAGCTTGCCGTCGCCCTTCAGCTCCTTCAGCTCCGCCTTGGTGTACTTCTTGATCTTGCCCTTGTCATCGAAATCTTCCTTCGGCCGCGCCGTGCGGACGGCCACGTCGTCGCCCGCCTTGACGTAGATGTCATCCTTGGTCTTCATCTCGGTCTTGTAGAGGCGGGCCTGGGCCTGGGCCATCTGCTGCTGCGCCTGCGCCATCTGCTGCCGCGCCTGGTTGGCGGCGTTCACGTCGCGGGCGACGCGCAGGTCGTACTGCGCCCGCGCCATCTGGTTCTGCGCGTTGGCCACCGCCTGCACCTGCCCCTGGTCGATCGTCGTGACCGGGTAGCTGACACTCAGGCGGATCTTCCGCTTGTCCTCCTCGATGCCGACGACCCGCCCCACGAGCGAGCCGGCCTTCACCGTCTTCTCGGTGTTCTTCGGGATGTCGTCGTCCTTGTCCTTCATCTTGTCCTTGGACTTCTGCGCGTTCGCGAGGTCGCCGGTGCACAGCATCAGCGGCACGATCAGGACGGCGGCCAGGGACAGCGTGCGGCGCATGGATGCGTCCTCCAAGGGTCCTCCCCCATAGACGCAGGATACCCTCCCGGGACATCCAAGGCAACGGGTGAGGCGTGAGCGGCTCTCGGCGGGCGGGGCCGCGTCAGCGCCCCGAGTGGTGCGTCAGCGCCTCCGCCCGTTCTCGTCTCACCCGCCCTCATCGTCATCCGGGGGCGACGCAGGACGGGCCGCCGGGGCATCCTCGCCCAATGTCAACCGCCCCCCCCCGCCAGCTCCAGCTCGAACGCCTCGCCGTCGCGGAACTCGTTCGACTCCTGATGGTACACCCGCCGCCGCCCCGTCAGCGTGTGTCCCGTGATCGTGTAGTCGCCGTAGGACCAGTACCCCGTCTGTGTGCCGCTCCCGGCGCAGATCACCGGGAACGGCGCGTACCGCCCCGCCGCGAAGTGGTACGGCTTGTGGATGTGACCGTGCAGCCACAGCGCCACGCCCCCCTCCTCCGCCACCCGCAACAGCCCCGTCAGGTCGCGCAGACGACGCCCGAACGGCTCCGGCCACCCGCTCGGCCGCACCACCGGGTAGTGCGTCACCAGCACCTTCGGTCCGCCCTCCAGCCGCCCCAGCAACGCCTCCAGCCGCCCCATCTGCTCCTTGCCCACCTTGCCCGTGGCGTCCCACGGCCAGCGGTTCGCCGTCGAGGAGTTGACCGCCACCAGCCACGCATGCCCCACGCGCTGGGCGAACGGGTAGACCTCCCCGTCCACGCGCTCGCCCACCTGCCAGGGCGCGTACACACGCTCGAAGTGGGCCTCGCGCTGCGCCGTCTTCGTGCAGTAGTCGTGGTTCCCCGGCGTCGCCATCCCCGGCAGCCCGGTGACGTTCATCAATTCGGCGGCCCGCTCCACCTCCTCGCAGAAGCCCATCGCCGTGGCGTCGCCGGTGAACACGACATGCGCCGGCCCCCGTGCCACCTGGTCGCGCAACCAGGCCCCCAGCACCTCCTCCGCGTGGCGGAATCGGAACCCACGCCCCAGGAGGTGGAGGTTCATCCAGGCCGCGAGGCGTTTGTTGAACCAGTCCTCGCGCCGCCAGGAGACGCGCGGCACCGTCAGATGCACGTCGCTGACGTGAACGATCCGGGCCTGGGTCGGCTGGCTCATTCGAGGCGGCCCTCGGACCCGATCCGGCGGGATGGCCGGGCACACGCCCCGCCCTACAATACCCCCCGGCCGTGCTTGTGCGGCGGACAACCATCCAGGGGCTTAGATTCATGCCCAAGGTCATCTTCGTCAACGAGAAGCAGGAAATCGAGGTCCCCGCCGGGTCGGTCCTCCGCACCGAGGCGCTCAAGGCCGGCGTCCCGATCCACGGGTGGATCGAGTCCTTCCTCAACTGCCGCGGCTTCGGCCTGTGCGGCACCTGCAAGGTCCTCGTCAAGAAGGGCATGGAGAACCTCGGCAAGCCCCCCCTCATGGAGACCATCAACACCCGCGCCCACCCCCTCACCATGCTCTCGCGCATCGGCCACGAGGAGGAGTTACGCCTGGCGTGTCAGGTGATCGTCAACGGCGATTGCACCATCGAGACCCAGCCGTCCTTCAACTGGGACGGCGAGAACTTCTGGCAGAAGCCCTACCCGAACAAGTGACCGGCCCCACCGACCCGCTGGAGCGTGAGCGCATCCGGATCGGGCGAGCGGGGATGCGTCAGCGCCCCGAGTGGAGCGTCAGCGGATCTCGATTCGTGGAGCGTGAGCGGCTCTTGGCTGTTGGCGAGCGGGGTTGCGTCAGCGCCCCGAGTGGTGCGTCAGCGCATCGTTGAACGTCAGCGCCCCGAGTCGTGCGGCGGCCTTCCTTCGGATGACAGGTCGGGCCCGCCCGCCCCAATCTACGGACGTGGCCCCTTCCGTATCGGCCACCTCGTCGCCATAATAGCCGGTGGCCACCCGGACCACACGCCATGCCGCCGATGCCGACCACCTGCCCGCGCTGCTCCCGCGCCAACCCCGCGGACGCGCTCTTCTGCTTCGCCGACGGCGCCGCCCTCGGCGCCTCAGGCCAGCACCGCGCCCTCGCCGACCCCGCACGCGCACGCTTCCCCCGCCCCTTCGTCTTCCCCTCCGGACAGGCCTGCCACTCCTTCGACGAGCTCGTCCTCGCCTGCTTCAACGACTGGAAGGGCGCCTGCTCCCTCCTCAAGGACAACTCCTTCACCGCCTTCCTCGCCGGCCTCGGCCGCGCCGACCTCGCCCGCTTCGCACGCGAGGCCGCCCGCGAACGTGACGCCGACATGGCCCTCGACGGCCTCATCAACCGCCTGCCGTCCTCCGTCCTCGTCCCCCCCAGGCTCCAGGCCGACCCCGCACAGCTCAACCTCGGCACCGTCCGCCCCGGCAAGGACATCACCCTCACCCTCCGCCTCCAGAACGCCGGCCTCGGCCTCCTCACCGGCACCGCCGACTGCTCCGCCACCCCCTGGCTCTTCCTCGGCAAGCCCGGCGCCGCCTCAAAGAAGAAGGTCTTCCAGCTCCTCCACGACCAGGCCCTCCCCGTCCTCGTCGAGGGCCGCTCCCTCCAGGCCGGGAAGAAGCCCCTCACCGGCAACATCACCTTCGAGACCAACGGCGGACAGGTCGTCGTCCCCGTCAGCGTCGACGTCCCCATCCTCCCCTTCCCCGACGGCCCCCTCGCCGGCTGCACCACCCCCCGCCAGATCGCCGAGAAGGCCCTCGCCCTCCCCCGCGAGGTCGGCGAGTCGTTCTCCTCAGGCGCCGTCGCCCGCTGGTTCGCCTCCAACGGCTGGGCCTACCCCGTCAAGGAGGCCGCCGCCGCCCCCGTCGCCGCCATCCAGCAGTTCTTCGAGGCCCTGGGCTTGTCCAGGCCCCCCAAGGTCACCGCCGACAGGTCCGAGATCTTCCTCGAGGCCGACCCCGCCGGCCCCGCCTCCGAGGTCGTCGCCCTCACCGCCGACACCAAACAGCCCGTGTGGGCGCTCGTCGAATGCTCGTCCCCCTGGCTCGACGTCCGCGAGGTCATCGTCGAACGCAAATCCACCTGCGTCCGCCTCGGCGTCACCCGCGCCCCCGACCAGCCCGGCGAGTCCGGCACCGCGCGCGTCGTCATCACCACCAACGGCCGCGTCAAGCACGCCGTCACCGTCCGCCTCAAGGTGCGTGGCCAGCGCCCCATCGACATCACCCAGGCCCTGCCCGTCCGCGAGATCCCCAGGCCCGAGATCCCCCGCCTGCCGCCCGCGCCGGTCCTCGCCCCTCCCGTCCCGCCGCCGCCCCCACCGCCCCCGCCGTCGCCGATCACCGAGCGTCCGGCCCGCCGCCGTGAAACCTCCGACCCCGCACCCATCCCGACAGGTGGCGCCGGGCGTCCCCTCCTGGCCCTGGCCCCCGTGTTGCTCGTCCTGCTCGGCCTCGGCGTCACCCTGGGCCGCGACCTCGGGACATGGATGGGCGGCAAGCCCCCCGAAGGGCCTGGCGCCGAGGAGTTCAAGAACAAGGAGCAGGCCGTCTTCCTCTCCTTCCACGACCGCGAGCGCGAGGTCACCCTGGCCATCGGCGGCAGCGCCAAGCCGGGTGAGGCCCCCGGCAAGGGCCAGCGCGCCGCCGTCTGGGAGCCCAGCATGCGCTTCGGCCTGTCGATGGAGGCCGCCGCCCGCCCCGAGGGCCGCCGCCTCACCTTCGACGCCCTCGGCCTGACCAACAACTGCGTCGTCCGCCTCGACGGCCGCGAGGTGATCTTCGGCGAACGCCCCTTCCGCGACAGGCAGTCCGGCAACCTCTACGGCGACTGGCCCGGCCGCTGGGTCGAGCGCGAGGCCCGCATGGACCGCCCCCTCAAGGACGGCCGCAAGTCCGTCTGGCGCTACGACGCCCAGAAGGTCGAGATCACGCAGACCGTCGGCCTCGTCATCGGCGAGCAGACCGGCCGCGTCGATACCTGCCTCGTCCACTACCGCATCGATAACAAGGACGGCGTCGCCCACGACGTCGGCATCCGCTTCCTCCTCGACACCTTCATCGGCCAGAACGACGGCGTCCCCTTCCTCATCCCCGGACACGACCAGCTCTGCTCGACCCAGCTCGCCTTCAACGACCCGCGCGACGTGCCCGACTTCATCCAGGCCTGCGAACGCGAGGACCTCGCCAACCCCGGCACCATCGCCCAGCTCCAGCTCAAGCTCGCAGGAATGGAGCCCCCCTCCCGCGTCACCCTCGGCGCCTGGCCCAACCCCCAGCTCGGCGTCCAGGGCGCACGCCAGGAGAAGACCCTCTGGCTCGTCCCCCTCGTCTCCATGAAATCCATGCTCCCCTCCGGCAGGGCCCTCAACGACTCCGCCGTGGCCATGTACTGGGGCGACAAGAAGATCATGCCCGGCGGCTCCCGCGAGGTCGCCTTCGCCTACGGCCTGGGCAGCGTCTCCTCCGGCGACACCCAGGGCCGGCTCGCCCTCACCGCCGGCGGCTCCTTCACGCCCCGCGGCGAGTTCACCCTCACCGCCTACGTCCGCAACCCCGCCCCCGGTCAGACACTCAAGCTGCAATTGCCCGAGGGCTTCGAGCGCATCGGCGGCGACGAGACGGCCCGCGTGCCGCCCCTGGCCGCCGACGCCGCCGGCCAGATCAGCCCGGTGACGTGGCGCGTCAAGGCCGGCCCGTCCGCCGGCTCCTTCCCGCTCAAGGTCACCAGCAGCACCGGCGTCAGCGCGACGCAGAACGTGGCGATCAAGGTGAGGGGAATCTTCGGGAGCTGACGCCGCCATGTCTCTCCGTTGGTTCGTCTACTATTGCGCCGTCTGGGGGGCCTTCGCCGGCCTCATCGGCTGGGCCCTGGGCAAGATGTCCCCCCTCGACCAGCCCGTCTTCAACGCCGCCGTCAAGGGCACCTTCCTCGGCCTCCTCGTCGCCCTCCTCCTCGTCCTGGTCGATCTCGCCTTCAACGCCTCGGGCCGCGAGGGCTGCGGCTCCGTCCTCCGCCCCGTCGTCGGCGGCTGCGTCGGCGCCCTCGGCGGCTTCGTCGGCGGCATGCTCGGCCAGATCCTCTACGGCTCGACGCAGTGGGCGCCGTTCCTCCTCCTGGGCTGGGCGCTGACGGGCTTCCTGATCGGCGCGGCGCCGGGCATGTACGAATGGCTGTCGCGCCTGGCCGCCGACGAGGACGCCAGCGGCGCCGCACGCAAGGTCCGCAACGGCGTGATCGGCGGCGTCCTGGGCGGCCTCCTCGGCGGCGGCTTCTTCCTGTGGATGCAGGCGGTGTGGGCCAAGGCCCTGGCCGAGCGCGTCGATGAGTTCTGGAGCCCGGCGGCGACGGGCTTCGTGGTGCTGGGGATGTGCATCGGCCTGCTGATGGGCCTGACGCAGGTGATCCTGAAGGACGCCTGGGTCAAGGTGGAGGCGGGCTTCCGCGCGGGCCGCGAGCTGATCCTGACTCGGGCCGAGACGACGGTGGGCCGGGGCGAGGCGTGCGACATTGGCCTGTTCGGCGACCCGGCCATCGAGAAGTTGCACCTGAAGATCGTGCAGAAGGGGGGCCGCTACTACGTCGAGGACAACGGCACGAAGGAGGGCACGTTCGTGAACGGCGTGGAGGTGCAGGCCCCGCACCCGCTGAAGGACGGCGACCTGATCGAGATCGGCAAGGCGTCGCTGCGGTTCAGCGAGCGGGCGCGTCGGCCTGAGTGAGGGTGAAGAGATGTCTCTCCTGTTGTCTTTGGATCGATACCTGTTAAACCTCGAAGGCCGAGTCTCCGCGGATGCCATGCATTACATGCCACGGGAGCTCGCGTTGAGGTTCATGCGCGAGATGACGGGCCAGGATTTCGGGCACGACGGCGCAATGTGGCGGGAGTGGCTCGCTGCCAACCCTGCATTCTCCGGGCGGCACCGAATCGTGCCCCTGCCACGGAGCAAGGAAGACATCGCGCCGCCCCCATCCGGCGGGCCTTCGGGCTGATGCAGGCGAAATCAGGGCAGCCCGAGCGCCATCTTCAGGCAGGCGTCAAGGCGCGAAAGGAGCGCCGGCGATAGCGCCCCGATGGGCGTCCCCAGCCGATCCTCGCTCATCATCGCCAGGTGGAGGCAGGAGACAGCGGCGTCTCGATCCAGGCCCGTCGCCTTGCCCTCCGGCGTGGAGACATCGATTGGCAGGCAGGCAGGGTCGGCCATCCAGCGGGCGTTGGTGGTCACCTCCGCGACCACAGCGTGGCGCAGCGTGGCGTTGTAGACATCGGCCTGTACGACCACGGCGGGACGCTTCTTGCCGCGTCCGCCGGACGCGTGCGGCACCCGCGTCAGGACGACATCCCCGCGTTTGACGATCATGCGTCGTCCTCAACGGCGAGGTCGTCATCGAGCATCTCGTCCATCTCGGCGAGTAGCACGTCCCGCTCCTCGTCGGTCATCGGGCCGTATTCGTACTCCTCCCCCGCGAGGCGCTCATACTCGTCCTTGCGCAGCAGGACGTACGCCTCGTTCGTCACGGGGTCACGGACCTGGATCGGCCCCGAGCCCATCAACCCAGGCCGCTGTTCTGGTGTTAGCTCGATCATGTGCCCTCCTCCCCGATATGATACCGGGAGGGCGGCACCGCGCGAACGGAGGAGATACGAAATCATGTTCCTGACGGCCCGGCTGGCGTGGCGGATGTTCTCGCGGACCGACCTCCGCCTCCTCTGGAAGCTCGCCTGGAACATGGGCGTCAAGGGCGCCATCTCCGTCCTCAACCACAAGTCGCGCATGAAGCGCGGCCAGTTCTTCCCCCCATTCCTCTACATCTCCGTCATCAACTCCTGCAACCTCCGCTGCCAGGGCTGCTGGGTCGATGTCTCCGCCAAGCAGCAGACCATCTCCCCCGAGGCCTTCGACAAGCTCCTCAACGAAGCCAAGGCGATGGGCAACAGCTTCTTCGGCATCGTCGGCGGGGAGCCGTTCATGCACCCCCACCTCCTCGACATGCTCGCCCGCCACCCCGACGCCTACTTCCAGGTCTTCACCAACGGCCAGTTCATCACACCCCAGCGTGCGAGGCGGATGCGCGAGCTGGGCAACATCACGCCCCTCGTCTCCGTCGAAGGCACCGAGATCGTCAGCGACGAGCGCCGCGGCCGGCCCAACGTCCTCTCGAAGACGATGGAGGGCCTGAAAAACTGCCTCGCCGAGAACCTCATGACCGGCGTCTGCACCAGCGTGTGCAAGACGAACATCGACGACCTCCTCACCGAGAGGTGGATCGACAAGCTCATCGAATTGGGCGCGATGTATGCATGGTTCCACGTCTACCGGCCGATGGGGCCGGACGCCTGCTTCGACCTCTGCCTGACGCCCGAGGAGCAGCTCCGCGTGCGCAAGTTCGTCGTCGAGATGCGGGCCAAAAAGCCCATCCTCTTCGTGGACGCCTACCACGACGGCGAGGGCCGAGCCCTGTGCCCCGCCGCCACCGGCATCACCCACCACATCAACCCGTGGGGCGGCATCGAGCCGTGCCCCATCATCCAGTTCACGCGCGAGTCCATCCACGACTCCCCCGACGACCCCCGCCCCCTGCGCGAGAGGCTCATGCGCTCCGCCTACCTCCGCGAGTTCCGCGAATTGGCGGCGCAAACCACGCGTGGCTGCATCGTCCTCGAGAGGCCGGACCTCCTCGCCGACCTCGTCGAACGCCACGGGGCGAAGGACGGCACCGTCCGCGGAACCGCCATGAAGGAGCTGCGTTCGATGGAGACGCGCACCTCGCAGTACAACCCCGGCAACGAGGTGCCCGAGAAGAGCTGGCTGTACCGCATCGCCAAGTACTTCCTGTTCAACGACTTCGGCGTCTACCGCGGCCACGACCACTCGAAGGGCTCCGCCCCCGCCGTCTTGCAGAGGAAGGCCTGATCCATGCTCGCGCTGCTCCTGATCCTGGCCGCCCCCACGGACGAGATCGACACCACGGCCTCCACTCTGTTGCGCCAGGAGCTGCTCGCCGCCCTGGAGCGCAAGAAAGTCCTCGACATCAAGTCACCGACGTTCACGGGCACCGTTACGCCCATCGACGCCCCGAAGAAGCTCACCGTCAAGGCGAGCAAGGTGACGCTGGCCAGGGACACCCTCTCGGCGGACCTCGCCGTCACCGGCGAGTGGCTGTTCAAGGGCAAGATGAAGCTCGGCGACACGCCGCCGTCCGACCTCTCCGTCCGTGTCAAGGCCACGGTGAGCATCAAGGCCAGCGCCGCCATCGTGTCGAATCGCGGGTTCTTCGCCCGCCCCGCCGTCGCCGACGCCGACCTCGTGTCGCTGGAGATCGTCTCGCTCACCCCCGAGCCGTTCTTCGGCGCCAGGGCCGTCCTGCCGGGCGTGGTCACGGCCCTGTGGAAGGCCCAGAAGACCCAGGCCCTCAAGACCTTCCGCGAGGCCCTCGTCGATGTCGAATTGCCGCGCCCCACATCCACCATCGCCGCGGCCGGCGACAACGCCAACAAGGTGCTGCGCCAGTACGCCGCCTCGCTCATCGCCTCCCGGCTCTCGCAGTACGGTGATGAGAAGTCGGGCCTGGCCCTGGAGGAGAAGCTGCCCTCCGTCGAGGCGGCCGGCTCCGTCTGGCTGCACGACCCCACCCGGCAGCTCAAGGTCACCGTCGATACCATCGACCTCCAGGCCGGCGTCCTCTACGTCGGCGGCGAGGTACAGAGCCCCGTGCGTGGCAACTGCCGCCTCACCGTGCCCGACATCGTGACCGGCCTCACCGACTTCTCCGCGACCGTCCGCGTCCGCTTCGGCGGCGACATCGAGCTGAAGGGCGGCAAGCCGGGCGGCTGCAACGTCTATCTGCTCGAGCCCACGGTGACCGGCTTCGAGGCCGGCGCCGCCCCGTTCCGCGTCGTCCGCCGCGTCGTGGAGAATCTCATCAACCGCGTGGGCGCCGCCGCCGCCCGCTCCTACCGCGGCGAGATCGAGAAGCTGGGCGGCGGCCCCAGCCGCGCCCGCCTGGCCGAGGCCGCGTACCAGGGCGCCCTCGGCCGTGCGCCCGAGCCCGAGGCGCTCCGAGCCTGGGGCACTCTGCTAGAGACGGAGACGCCGCGCCGGCTGTTCGTCACGCTGGCGTCGTCCCCGGAGTATCACAAGGCGCGCCTCGACGGCAGGAAGCCTGAGGATGTCGTGGGTGCGTTGTGGCGGACCGTCCTGCGCCGCGATCCCGCCCCGGCGGAGGTGGCCGCGTGGGCCAGGTACCTGGCCGGGCGCGAGCCGGTGTTCGAGGAGCGCCGCGTCCGCGTCGGCGTGCTGCGTTTCGAGACGCGCCGCGTCGAGGCCGGCTCACGCCCGCGCACACACGCCGACCTGGCCGCCGCCCTGGCCGACAGCGACGAGTACCGCCTCCGCTTCGGCGAGGGCCTCCCACGCTGACTGCCCTTGACGCCATGCCGCACCTTCGCGTCCAATGCGGCCCGGAGGTGCGGCATGGCTCGCGTCGTTCTCGTCCACGATTGGCTCAACGGCATGCGCGGCGGCGAGAAGTGCCTGGAGGTGGCCGCACGCCTCTGGCCCGACTCCCCCCTCTTCACCCTCCTCCACAAACGCGGCGCCGTCTCGCCCGCCATCGAACGCCTCCGCCCGCGCACATCCTGGCTGCAGCACGTCCCGTTCGCGCAGACGCACTACCGCCACATGCTCCCCCTCATGCCCTTCGCCGTCGGCTCCCTGCGCCTCCCGGCCGCCGACCTCGTCCTCAGCTTCAGCCACTGCGTCGCCAAGGCCGTCGATCCAGGCCCCGCACGCCACGTCTGCTACTGCTTCACGCCCATGCGCTACGTCTGGCACATGCGCCACGCCTACTTCGGCGGCCGCGTCAAGGGCCTCGCCGCCCGCGCCCTCGACGCCCTCCTCGACCGCATCCGCGACTGGGACCGGGCCTCCGCCTCGCGCGTCCACGACTTCATCGCCATCAGCGAGGCCGTCCGCGGCCGCATCCGCGAGTGCTACGGCCGCGACAGCGTCGTCATCTACCCGCCGGCCGATACCGACTTCTACACCCCGGACCACGGGCCGCGCGGGGACCACTACCTCGTCCTGTCGGCATTCGCGCCGTACAAGCGGCTCGACCTCGCCATCGAGGCCTGCGCCCGCACGGGCCGCAAGCTCGTCGTCATCGGCGCGGGGCAGGACGAGGCGCGCCTCAAGGGCCAGAAGGCCGACGGCGTCACCTTCCTCGGCTGGCAGTCCGACGCCGCCATCCGCGATCACCTGCGCCGCTGCCGAGCCCTGCTGTTCCCCGGCGAGGAGGACTTCGGCATCGTGCCGGTCGAGGCGATGGCGTGCGGCTCCCCGGTCATCGCCTTCGGCAAGGGCGGCGCGACGGAGACCGTCATCGACGGCCGCACCGGCCTGTGGTTCGCCGAGCAGACGGCGGACTGCCTCATCGACGCCCTGTCGCGCTTCGAGTCCGTGGAAGATACCTTCGACCCGCGGGTCGCACGCCGCCAGGCCGAGCGCTTCGCCCTGCCGCGGTACGAGCGCGAGCTAGCCACCTTCGTCGCCGGCATGGCGGGCGCCAATCGCCGGGCGGCGGCTTGACAACCTGGCCGCGCGCCGGGATCATGGCGCAGCCCCCCGGAGGCCCATCATGCTCACGCTCGCGCTCCTCGCGTTCGCGGTGTATGCAGAAGACCCCGACCCCGAGCCGGACCCCGACCCGATCAAGGCCATCGAGCGCTTCGACAAGGAGGCGGCGAAGAAGGCCGAGGAGCTGGAGCGCCACCGCAAGGCCCTGATCGCCGGCCTGAAGAAGCGTTCGGAGGCGGCGGCGAAGGTCGGCAAGAAGGCGGAGGCCGACGCCACCCACAACGCGATGGCCCTCGTCGAGTCGATGGGTTTGGGCAGCGGCCTGGGCAAGCTCAAGGCGGCCGACGTCCTCAAGGAGGCGTCCATCAAGGGCAAGTACAGGCGTCTGCACCACGTCCTGTACTGCCCGCAGGACGCCCGCACCTACGGGGCGCTGAACGACTTCGGCTTCTGCGACCTCAACAGCTATTACGCCCACACCGGCCTCAAGGGCGGGCACTGGGTCTATCACGCGGAGCGCTGGTTCATCTGGGCGGAGTAGCGATGGAGCGGATCCTGATCACGGGGGCGGGCGGCCTCCTCGGCGGCTACCTCGTCGCGGCGGCCCGGCGGCAAGACCTGGCCGTGGTGACGTGGAACGGGCGCGCCGACGTCAACCTCGGCGACATCGGCGCCCCCGCCGTCGCCCTGGTCGCCTGCAAGCCACGCCTCGTCGTCCACGCCGCCGCCGTCGCACGCATCGACGAGTGCCGCCGCCAGCCCGGCCTCGCCCACCGCGTCAACGCCGAGGTCCCCGCCCAGATGGCCGAGGTCTGCCGCCGCCTCGGCGCCCACTTCGTCCACGTCTCCACCGAGATGGTCTTCTCCGGCGAGGAGGCCCCCTACGCCGTCGACGCCCCGACGCGCCCCACCTCCCATTACGGCGCCATGAAGGCCGAGGGCGAGCCCGCCGTCCTCGGGTACGGAGGCGCCGTGGCTCGCATGGCCCTGCTCCTCGGGCCGTCCCTGGACGGCAAGCCGTCCTACTTCGGCTCGCAGATGCAGGCCTTCCGCGAGGGCCGCCCCGTCAACCTCTTCGAGGACGAGTGGCGCACCCCCCTCGACCTCGCCTCCGCCGCCGAGGCGCTCGTCGCCCTCGCCATCGCAAGGGCCGACGGCATCTGGCACCTGGGCGGCCCGGAGCGCCTCACACGCATGGACATGGGCCTCACCCTGGCCCGCGCCCTGAAGGCCGACGAGTCGCTGTGCGTGCCGACGAAACGCCCGGACGACAGGCCACGCGACCTGTCGCTGGACTCCTCGCGCTGGCGCTCGGCCTTCCCGCACACCCCCTGGCCCACGTTCGCCGAGGCGGTGGGGCGGATGACATGAGCGAGGCGTTCCGCGACGCCCTCATCCTGACCGGGCCGACCGGCAGCGGCAAGAGCGCCCTCGCCCTCGACCTCGCCGGCCCGCTCGACGCCGAGATCGTGTGCATGGACTCCATGACGCTGTACCGCGGCATGGACATCGGCACCGCCAAGCCCACCGCCGCCGACCGCGCCCACGTCCCGCACCACCTCCTCGACGTGCTCGACCCCCACGAGCCGGCCAGCGTGGCGTGGTGGCTAGCCCGTGCCGCGACTTGCGTCGAAGAGATCACCTCGCGCGGCAAGCAGGCCCTCTTCGTCGGCGGGACGGCCCTGTACCTCAAGGCCCTGCTGCACGGCCTGTTCGACGGCCCGCCTGCCGACCTCCCCCTCCGCGCCCGCCTTGAGGAGGAGGCCCGCGCGAATGGCCCGGAGTCGCTGCACGCGCGCCTCGCCGAGGCGGACCCCGCCGGCGCGGCGGGCATCCACCCCAACAACGTCCGCCGCGTCATCCGCGCCCTGGAGGTGCTGACGCTGACCGGCAAGCCGATGAGCGCGCATCAGACCCAGTGGGATGGGGCCGCGTCCGGCCCGCCGGACCGCTGCCTGTGCATCGACCTGTCGCGGGCCGAGCTGCACCGCCGCATCGACGCGCGGGTGCTGCGCATGATGGACGAGGGCCTGCCCGACGAGGCGCGCCGCCTCCGCGCCCTCACCCCGCCGCTCGGACGCGAGGCGGCCCAGGCGCTGGGGTACAAGGAGCTGTTCCCCTACCTCGACGGGCACGCGACGCGCGAGCGGGCCGTCGCCGAGCTGCAGGCGCGGAGCCGGCAGTTCGCCAAGCGGCAGATGACGTGGTTCCGCCACCTCGACGGCTGCCGCCTGGTGCGCCCCGAGGAGGTGGCGGGGGTGTGGGCCGGGCGGATCAGACGACCCGCTTGAGCCGGCGCTCGCTGTCACGCACCAGCTTCTCACGCTCCCCGGCCGTCCGCTCGTACAGGTCCAGGTAGAAGTCGGCGTGCGCGTCGGTCCATTCCACGCCACGCCGCGCCATCATCGTCCGCGCCGTCGCGAACATCTCGCGCAGGTCCGTCCGCTCCGTCACCTGCCCGCCCTTCACCATGCTGAACGCCGGCACGTTCCGCGGCAGCAGCCCGCCCGCGTCCACCAGCATGGCGAACGGCCCCAGGACGCTGCCCGTGTTCAGCAGCGTGCCGATGCTCGACTTCGTGTGGTCCCCGATGAACGACCCAACCTTCAGCCGGCCCGACTCCACCCGCTGGCCCGACACCGTCATCACGACCTTGGCGTAATCGTTGCGCAGGTCGCTCGTCTGCGTCCCCGCGCCCAGGTTCACCCACTCGCCGACGTAACTGTGCCCGAGGAACCCGTCGTGCGCCTTATTGCTGTACCCGTGGATGATGCTCTCCTCCACCTCGCCGCCGACGCGGCAGTGGGGGCCGACGCTGCTGCCGGCCACGCGCCCGAAGTTCACGTGCGTCCCCGGCCCGATGTAGCACGGCCCCTCGATGCGCGAGAACGCCTTCACCACGGCCCCGGCGTCGATCATCACCGGCCCGTTGGTCGTGTCGATGAACGCCAGCGCCTCGACCTTCGCCGACGGGTCGATCAGCACGCGCGACGCCGGCCCCTGGACGTGCAGCCCGCCCACGGGGCGGATCTCGCTGTGCGTCGCCCAGTGGCGCTCGTCGTCCTCCAGCACGCGGGCGTTGTGCTCGACCAGGTCCCACGGGTACTCGATCATCTCGCCCCCGGCGGCGCGGTGCGCCAACGTCTCGCGCCAGCGGGCGAGCTTCCTGGGCAGCGAACCGGCGGTCAGGCCGTCCGCCTCGCCGCGCGGCACCGCCACCCAGGCGACCTCGCCGTCCACGATGCCGGCCGCCGGGCCGTCTAGCCCGCCTGCCAGCGCCGGCGGCGCCAGCCAGCGGCCGTTGACGAGGATCACGTCCTCGCCGCCGTCGGCCGGGCGGCCGGCGAACGGCTCCAGCTCGGGCCGCACCAGGCCACCCACCGACGCCGGCCCGAGGCAGCGGGCCTGCCTTTGGGCGAGCGTCAGGGCGCCGCACCGCAGCTCGAACACGGGCCGCGTCTGAGCGAGCGGCCCCAGCCGCGACACGGCGGCGTCTTCGTAGATGAGGATCTTCATCGGTGTCTCTCTCGGATCCGCCTCAGGGCCGCATGAGGCCCATGGGATTCACTCGACCGTGACCGACTTGGCGAGGTTCCGCGGCTTGTCCACGTCACAGCCGCGCAGCAGCGCGATGTGATACGCCAACAACTGCAACGGGATCACCGTGACCAGCGGCTGGAGGTACTCCGGCACGTCCGGCACATGTATCACCTCGTCCGCGACGTGGGCCGCCTCGGTGTCGCCCTCGGTGGTGACGGCGATGACGGGGCCGCGCCGCGCCTTGACCTCCATG
>CAZVZK010000106.1:0-34769 GCA_964630925.1 uncultured Alcaligenaceae bacterium | reverse complement strand
AGGGAGGCGAAGAGCTCGAGCTGCATGGTGGGTCTGTTGACGAAGAGGGGCTGGTAGAGGTCCATCTGGAAGGAGATGGGCCTGCCCGAGATCAACGCCATCCTCACGTCCTTCCAGTCCTCGTCGGTGCTGTTCTCGACGACGGACCAGCCCTGCAGGTAGGGCGGCTTCTTGTCGGCCTTGTTGCCCATGACGAGGCGGTAGGAGGTCTTCCAGATGGGGTTCTCAACGACGTAGCCCACCTGCACCCGGCGCTGCCCCTCGCCGACACACCGGATCGCCACCGCCTTCTTCTGCGTGTCGTGCGACAGCGCCAGCGTCTCCAGCGCCTTCTTGAACTCGCTCTCCAGCGTCGGCGACAGGAAGCGCACGCGGGCCACCTCGTTGAGCCTCACGCTGCGCACGCCGTCGGCGCACCACAGGTTGAGGACGGCCACGTCGATCGTGTCCTTGCCGGCCGCCACCTTCTGCCTCTCCACGCCCACGATGGTCCCGCTCATCCCCGGAGTCCCCGGGGCGGCGTTCGCCAAAGCGACCTCGGCCTTCTCGCCGCGCGCCTGGTTGAGGATCTGCTCGAAGGTCGGGTTGCCCGTCAGGTTGACGGAGAACGACTTGAGGGTGCGGTCGATGGGGGCCAGGGAGTCGTAGGAGACGGTGCTGATGTGGCCGTCGTCGAGGTCGCGGACGACCATGCTCTTGATGAGGTCGTTGATGTCCGCCACCGGGAACGACAGGTCGATGCGCGCGTTGCCGTCCACCTTGCCCTCGCGCAGGAAGTGCCCCACGCCCGAGCTGAACAGCACGACGCGCGTCACGGGCAGTTGCACGCTCCGGGGGCCATCCTCGTCGCCCTTCGCCGCACGCGCGGCCCCGTTCAACACCGCCAGTGCCGCCAGGACGCCCACCACGCCAGCCCCGAAGCCGGCCAACAGCCACTTGCGCATGGTATCCCCCTGAAGCGATCCTGAACCGTCACCCGATACGGGCACCCAGGTACTGTATCATCAGGGGCGGGATCCATGAAAGCCCGAAGGCAACACCCCGACAGCCCGCCCCAGGCTTGAACTTCTCGCCACGCCGCCCAGAATGTCCCCAAGCCCGCAACGCCCACAGGGCCGCCGGGCCTGGCAGGAACCGCTCACCTGGGTGGCCCCTCATGGCGATCATGGACTGGCTGTTCGGCAGGGCGCTGGCCACCGACGAGGAGGGCGAGCAGCGCGTCGGCGTCGTCGCCGGCATCCCCATGCTCGGCCTCGACGCCCTCGGGTCCGCCGCCTACGGCCCCGAGGCCGCCCTCACCCTCCTCATCCCCCTCGGCGTCGCCGGCCTCGCCTACGTCGGCCCCATCACCGCCGTCATCATCGGCCTGCTCCTGGTCGTCTACTTCTCGTACCGCCAGACCATCGCCGCCTACCCGCACGGCGGCGGGTCGTACACCGTCGCCAAGGAGAACCTCGGCACGGCCTCGGGGCTGGTCGCCGCCTCCGCCCTCCTCCTCGACTACGTCCTCGTCGTGGCCGTCGGCATCTCCGCCGGCGTCGGGGCGCTCATCTCGGCGGCCCCCCAGATCAAGCCGTACACCCTGTGGCTGTGCATCGCCATCCTGGCCATCATCACGATCGTCAATCTGCGGGGCGTCAAGGAGTCGGGCCTGGCGTTCGTCGTCCCCACGTACATGTTCATCTTCACCCTCCTGACGGTCATCGTCATCGGTGTCGTCAAGGCCATCCTGGCCGGCGGCAGGCCGGAGCCTATGGAGGCCCCGGTCCACCTGGAGGGGACGACGGCCGTCACGGTGTGGGCGCTGATGCGCGCGTTCGCCAGCGGCTGCACGGCCATGACAGGCGTCGAGGCGGTCAGCAACGGCGTCAGCGCGTTCAAGGAGCCGTCGGTCCTGTACGCGCGGCGCACGCTGACGGCCATCATCGTCCTGCTGGCCGTCATGCTCGCCGGGATCGCCTACCTGTGCGGGGCCTACGGCATCGGCGCCGTCGAGCAGGACAGCGCGAGCTATCAAAGCACCCTGTCGCAGATCACGGCGGCGGTCGTCGGCCGTGGCTGGTTCTACTACCTCACCATCGGCTCGGTCCTGGCGGTGCTGGCGCTTTCGGCGAACACCGGCTTCGCCGACTTCCCGCGCCTGTGCCGGGCCATCGCGCTGGACGGGTTCCTGCCGCGCGGGTTCGCCCACCGCAACCACCGCCTCGTGTACTCCTCCGGGATTTGGGTGTTGGCCGTCCTGTCGGCGATCATCCTCATCGCCTACGGCGGCATCACGGACCACCTGATCCCGCTGTTCGCCGTCGGCGCGTTCCTGGCGTTCACGCTGTCGCAGCTCGGCATGGTGGCCCACTGTTACAAGGAGGGCGGGGCCGGGGCCAGGACGTCGATGCTGATCAACGGCTTCGGGGCGGCCTGCACCGGCGTGGCGCTGGTCATCGTGCTGATCTCGAAGTTCACCGACGGGGCCTGGATCACGGCGCTGATCATCCCCTCCCTGGTGGTGATCTTCCTGGGCGTCCGCGCCCACTACCAGCACGTGGCCTGCGAGATCGCCACGAAGGAGCCGCTGGACGCGACGGGCCTGGAGCCGCCTGTGGTGCTGCTGCCGGTCGGCGGGTGGAGCGCCATCACACGCAAGGCGCTGCGGTACGCCATGAAGCTGTCGCAGGACATCTACTGCCTGCACGTCGCCGACAGCGAGAAGACGATGGACGAATTGGAGGAGACGTGGGAGGAGCGGGTCCGCGCGCCGGCCCTGGCGGCGGGCCGGCCGGCGCCGAAGCTGATCGTGATCTACTCGCCGTACCGGAAGCTGACGGGGCCGCTGACGCAGGTCATCACGGACCTGCAGCAGTCACATCCCGAGCGGGACATCGTGGTCGTGGTGCCCGAGCTGGTGCCGAGCCGCTGGTACCACTACTTCCTGCACAACCAGACGGCGGTGGTCATCAAGGCGGTGCTGCTGTTCAGCGGCTTCCGCCGCGTGGCGGCGGTCAACGTCCCGTGGTACCTGTCGGAGTGACCGGCGATCACTTCTTGTAGACGGTGCCGATGTAATCGACCGTCCTGGCCTTGAGATCGACGGTGCCGACGGCGGTGGTGATCATCTCGCCCTCGCGGATGCTCACGGTGCCCTGCGTATCGTTGTACATGCGCAGCTCGTACGTGCCCGTCGAGACGTGCCGGCCGCCGATGATGACGTTCACGCAGCCGTACCACATGCCGGCGCCGACGAAGCGTGCCGGCCCGAAGTCGTAGATCCCCACGCCGGGGCACGGCAGTACGGCGGTGTACGACCCCTCGAAGCACGGGTGCGCCTGTGCGGGCACGGCGGTGAGGAGGAGGGCGCACGCGATCAGGATCCGCTTCATGGTCGGCCTCGGTGTGGGATCGGGGAAGGATCGGCCTTCTCCAAGGATCGGCCACACCCGGCCCCGCCCTGAGCCGAACCTCCCCCACTCCCGCTCCCCCTTGGCAAGGGTTGCCGTGCGGGCGGGCGGCGCGGCGCCTCAGCGCTTCCTGAAGTGCTCCGCCAGCTCGAGATTCACCTCCAGGACGTTGACGAGGGCCTCGCCGCCGGCGAGGCCGGCCAGGGGCTCGAACGCGGCCTGCTTCAACACGCCCTCCACGGCCGCCCGGACGTCCGTCTTGCCCTTGGCCTCCCAGGCCGCCACGACGCGCGCCGTCTGCCCCTGGGCGTTGCGGAGCGTGATGTGCGGGTCCAGGCCGGAGCCGGACGCCGTCACCGCGTCGGCGGGCACCTGGCCCTTGTCGCCCCGCGCCTTCAACGCCTCCTCGACGCGCTCGCGTAACTTGGGGTTGTTGGCGCCGAGGTTCGACCCGGAGGACGCGTCGCCCTTGTAGTCCGCCGCCGACGGGCGCGGGTGGAACCACTGCGGCCCCTTGAATTCCTGGGCGATGAGTGAGGCGCCGACGATCTCGCCGTCGGGGCCTTTCCGCAGCCCGCCGTTGGCGTTGCCGGGGAACAGGCCCTGCCCCACCGCCAGGAGGGCCAGGGGGTACAGCACGGCGCAGATCACCAGGGTCAGCCCCAGCAGCACCAGATTCGCACGCAGATGAGCCATCATGTCCCCGCCTCCGGTCACGCGAGCCCGAGCCACGCCAGAATGAGATCGATCGCCTTGATGCCGAGGAACGGCGCGATCACCCCTCCGAGGCCCCAAACGAACAGGTTCCGCCGCAACAGGGCGTCAGCCCCGACCGGGCGGTAGGCGACGCCCTTGAGCGCCACCGGGATCAGACACAGGATGATGACGGCGTTGAAGATCACCGCCGACAGGATCGCTGATGTGGGAGAGGCCAGGCGCATGAAGTCCAGCGCCTTCAGCCAGGGCAACGTCCCGGCGAACAAGGCCGGGACGATGGCGAAATACTTCGCCACGTCGTTAGCAATACTAAAAGTCGTTAATGCACCCCGCGTCATGAGGAGCTGCTTGCCGACCTCGACGACCTCGATCAGCTTGGTCGGGTCGCTGTCGAGATCGACCATGTTGCCGGCCTCCTTGGCCGCCTGCGTGCCGCTGTTCATCGCGACGCCCACGTCGGCCTGGGCCAGCGCCGGGGCGTCGTTCGTGCCGTCGCCCATCATCGCCACCAGCTTGCCGCCGGCCTGCTCCTTGCGGATGTAGGCGAGTTTCGCCTCCGGCGTGGCCTCGGCGATGAAGTCGTCCACGCCGGCCTGCTGGGCGATGCTCTTCGCCGTCAGCGGGTTATCGCCCGTCACCATGACCGTGCGCAGGCCCATCGCCCGGAGGCGAGCGAACCGCTCGCTGATGCCCGGCTTGAGGATGTCCTCCAGCACCACCAGCCCGGCGATGCGGCCGCCCTCGCACACCAGCAGCGGCGTCGATCCCTGGGCGGCGACGGCGTCGACCTGCTCCTGCGTGCCCGCCGGGATCACGCCGCCCTGCTGGCGGACGTGCTTCGTGATGGCGTCCGACGCCCCCTTGCGGATGCTCTCGCCGTGGGGCAGGTCCACGCCGCTCATGCGCGTCTGCGCCGAGAACGGGACGAACTTGGCCCCGTCCGGCACAAGCCAGCGGCCCACGCCCGGGTCGTGCTTGCGGTGCAGCTCGACGATGCTCTTGCCCTCCGGGGTCTCGTCCGACGAGGACGCCATCGCCGCCAGACGGCCCACCTCGGCGGCGCTGTAGTCCCCCA
The DNA here is from genome assembly GCA_964630925.1 of uncultured Alcaligenaceae bacterium. Taxonomy (GTDB): domain Bacteria; phylum Planctomycetota; class Planctomycetia; order Gemmatales; family Gemmataceae; genus RGDT01. The sequence goes on along the minus strand of CAZVZK010000106.1, from coordinate 29,585 downwards.
CGGGCACGAAGCGCGTCGCCCGCCGGTTGCCGATGGTGATGGTCCCCGTCTTGTCGAGCAGGAGCGTGTCGATGTCGCCGGCCACCTCGACGGCCTTGCCGCTCTTGGCGATGATGTTGGCCCGCAGTGCCCGGTCCATGCCGGCGATGCCGATGGCCGCCAGGAGCGCGCCGATGGTGGTCGGGATGAGGCAGACGAGCAGGGCGACGAGGGTGGGCACGTCGGTGCCCAGGCCGGCGTTGCCGGTGTAGTTCTCGGCGTGGCGGGCGAGCGGCCACAGGGTCGCCGTCACGATGAGGAAGATGAGGGTGAAGGCGGACAAGACGATGGACAGCGCGATCTCGTTGGGCGTCCTCTGACGGACGGCGCCCTCGACGAGGGCGATCATGCGGTCGAGGAACGACTCGCCCTGCTTGACGGTCACCCGCACGACGATGCGGTCGGAGAGGACGCGCGTGCCGCCGGTGACGCCGGAGCGGTCGCCGCCGGCCTCGCGCACGACGGGGGCCGACTCGCCGGTGATGGCGGACTCGTCCACGGAGGCGACGCCCTCGATGATCTCGCCGTCGGCGGGGATCATCTGCCCGGCCTCGATGACGACCTCGTCGCCCTCGTTCAGGTCGGTCGAGGCGGCCTCCTCGATCTGGCCGGACGGCTTGCGGCGGAAGGCGGGGGTGGTCTGCTTGGCCTTGCGCAGGGCGTCGGCCTGGGCCTTGCCGCGGGCCTCGGCCAGGGCCTCGGCGAAGTTCGCGAACAGGACCGTGGCGACCAGCCAGAAGTCAAGGGCGATGAGGTAGAGGAGCGTCGCCTGCGTGGACGCCGGGTCGAACACCTTGACGAACGTGTAGAGGATCGACAGGACGGTGCCGACCTCCACCACGAACATGACCGGATTCTTCCACAGGATGTCGGGGCGGAGCATCACCAGGGCCCGCCAAGCGGCGGCCCGGAGGAGGTCCGGCGCCAGCAGCCCCTGGGTCCGGCTCTGCCGCCGGGCGAGCTTGGCTTCGGCCGCGGAGGCCGGCGCCGGTGCCGAGGAAGGCGTCTGTGTCGAGGAAGACATTGGTGATCCTTGGATCTTCGTAGGTCGTGTAGAGGCGGTCGGCCCGAGGCCCGACATCGCACTCACTTCGCGCCGGGCATGGGGCCGAGGTGTTCGGCCACGGGGCCGAGCGCCGCCGCCGGCAGGAACAGCAGGGCGCCCACCAGGACGATCGTGCCCAGGACGACGGCGCCGAACGTCAGCGTGTCGGTGCGCAGCGTCCCGGCGGTGAACGGCGTCGGCTTCTTCTTCGACAGCGACGCCGCCAGGGCGATGGGGGCGATGATCGGGATGAACCGGCTGATGATCATCACGAGGCCGGTGAGGACGTCCCAGATGGCGGCCCGGCCGTTCGACTCGGCCTTCTCGGCGGCCTTCACCGGGTCCTCCTCCTTGGAGGTATCCACCGTGTCGCCCAACCCTTCCATGCCGGAGCCGTTGTTCGCGGACGCCGACGTGAACTCGTAGAGCATCTGCGTCAGGCCGTGCGGGCCGGGGTTGCTCGCCGCCTTGGTCCCCCAGTCGCTGATCGCGGCCACGGCGGTCGGCCCCAGCACCATCAGCGGGTGGATGAGCAGGGCGAGCATGGCGAGCTTCATCTCGCGGGCCTCGACCTTCTTGCCGAGGTACTCCGGCGTCCGGCCCACCATCAGGCCGGCGAAGAACACGGCCACGATGAGGTAGACGAGGAAGTTGATCAGGCCCACGCCGATGCCGCCGAAGATGCAGTTGAGCCACATGCCCGAGAGGGGGACCAGCTGCGCCAGCGGGTTGAGGCTGTCGTGCATGCAGTTGACGGAGCCGTTGGACGTGCAGGTGGTGAAGGCGGCCCAGGTCATGCCGGCCGACGGGCCAAACCGCAGCTCCTTGCCCTCCAGGTTGCCCGTCTTCTGGTCGAGCGGCAGCCCGGCGAGGCCGGGGTTGGGCGCCATCGTGTCGGTGACGATGCCGAAGGCGATGAACGTGATCAGGAACGCCAGCATCACGCCGTAGACGATGACGGCGTGCCGGTGGGCCTTCAGCATGACCCCGAACATCACGACGCAGGCCATCGGGATGAGGATGATGCACACGCACTCGAGGATGTTCGTCCAGGCGTTGGGGTTCTCGTAGGGGTGGGTCGAGTTGGCGCCGAAGAAGCCGCCGCCGTTGGTGCCGAGCTGCTTGATCGCGACGACGGCGGCCACGGGGCCACGCGAGACCGTCTGCTCGCCGCCCTCCAGCGTGGTCACCCTGGCCGCGCCGTCCAGCGTCATCGGCATGCCGCCCGCGACGAGCAGGACGGCGACGACGAACGACAGTGGCAGCAGGACGTACACGACGCCGCGCCACAGGTCGAGGTAGAAGTTGCCGAGGTGGGGGTCGCCGCGCAGGCCGCGGATGATCGCGAGGAGGGCGGCGAGGCCGATGGCCGGCGTGATGAACTGCTTCCAGCAGATGAAGAAGAGCTGGCTGAAGTAGGAGAGGTGCTGCTCGCCGGCGTAGTGCTGGAGGTTGGTGTTGCAGAGGAAGGAGGCGCAGGTGTTGAAGATCGTCGTCGGCGCGAGCGGCCCCTTGTTGTCGGGGTTGAGCGGCAGGGAGGCCTGGAAGGCGAGGATGAAGAAGCCGATGACGAACGCCAGGACGTTGAACGTCAGGAGGGAGAGGCAGTACCCCTTCCACTCCATCGGGCCGGAGTCGAGGAGCGACTCCACGCCGTTCCGGGCGAGCCGGGGGTCTGGGGGCGTCTCGCCCCCGGCTCGCGGCGGCGGCGAACCATCGGAGGGCGCCTCGCGGGGGTCAAGCATCCGGGCCATGTACACGCCGAGCGGCACGGACAGGGCCACGGCCAGGGCGAGGATCAACAGCGGAAGGAACCACATGCGCGCGGGCTCCGGCTTATCAAGCCTGGGAAGGTGATATTCGGAAGAATGTCCGGCCAGGGAGGGCCGGGACACGGGGATGATCAGAACCACTCGGGCCGCAACAGGGCCACGATGAGGTAGACGAGCAGGAATGCCGCCACGGCGGCGGTGAGCCAGATCATAGGTGCGCCCTCAAACCTGGTCGCAGAAGTAGACGAAGGCGGCCATCAGGGCCAGGGCCAGCAGGCCCAGGGCGAGCATCGCGCCGGAAGAGAAGTACCAGGCATCCACGGGCCGACTCCTATCGTTCGGGTTGGCTGACACAAGGCAGAAGCCATGCCGCCGGGCCGTGTCGCGTCTCAACATGATGTGGAAAAAGAAGTTGCGGCGAAGGGGCCGCACTTGGCAACGCCCGGCGCGTCGGGCATAATGCCGGGGGGCATTGCAGAATGCAATGTGGCCCGGGTTGGCCCCTTCGTGGAGACAGGCCTCCGGGCTGCGGAATTCGAGGGCGGCCGAGGATGCCTGGACCACGGGATTCGATCGGCACGGCCGTTGCACCCCGTCGTGTGGGGGACGGCCCGGTGAACCTACTCGTGGTGGATGACGAGGCGGGCCTGCGGCGGACGCTGCGGCTGACGCTGGAGAGCATGAAGCACAAGGTGGCCGAGGCCGCCTCGGGCCCCGCCGCGCTCGCCGCCGCGGAGAACGAGCATTTCGACCTGATCTTCCTCGACCTGCGTCTCGGACGCGATTCGGGGATGGACCTGCTGCAGAAGCTCGCGGCGAATGGCGTGGGGGTGGTGGTGATGACGGCCTTCGCCGCCGTCGATACCGCCGTCGAGGCGATGCGCCGCGGGGCGTTCGATTATCTCCCCAAGCCATTCACTCCTGAACAGTTGCGATTATTGCTGACGCGCTGGGAGCAGGTGTGCGGTTTACGCACGCAGGTGAGCGATCTGCGCGAGCAGGTGCGTTCCGCGGTGCCGGAGGTGGACCTGGCCAGCGAGGAGCCGGCGGTGCTGGCGGCGCTCGACGTGGCGTTCCGCGTGGCGCCGACGGACGCCGCGGTGCTGCTGCGTGGCGAGTCCGGCACCGGCAAGGGCGTGCTGGCGCGGGCGATCCACGCGAAGAGCAGGCGGGCGGGCAGGCCGTTCGTGACGGTGCACTGCCCGAGCCTGTCGGCGGAATTGCTGGAGAGCGAGCTGTTCGGCCACGCGCGGGGGGCGTTCACCGGGGCGGTCGAGGCGACGGAGGGGAAGGTGGCGGCGGCCGAGGGCGGGACGCTGTTCCTCGACGAGATCGGCGACCTGCCGCTGGCGCTGCAGCCGAAGCTCCTGCGGTTCCTGCAGGAGAAGGCGTACGAGCGTGTCGGCGAGACGAGGACGCGCACCGGCGACGTGCGCATCCTGGCGGCGACCAACCGGCCCCTGGAGCGGGAGGTGGCCGCCGGGCGCTTCCGCGAGGACCTGCTGTACCGGCTCAACGTGATCGAGGTGGCGCTGCCGCCGCTGCGGGAGCGGAGGCGTGACCTGCCGACGCTGGCGAACCATCTGCTGCGGTTCTTCGCGCGGCAGACGGGGCGCGACGTGCGTGCCTTCACGGCCGAGGCGGCGGAGGCGCTGGCCCGGCACTCCTGGCCGGGAAATCTGCGCGAGCTGCGGAATGCCGTCGAGCGCGGCGTCATCCTGGCCGCCGGCCCGGAGGTGGGTCTGGCCCAACTGCCGGCCCAGTTGAGCGCCGGCGCGCCCACGGCGCGGATGGAGGTGGGCGGTCCGGTGACGCTGGAGGCGCTGGAGAAGGAACACATCAAGCGGGTGCTGGCGTCGTCGGGGTCGCTGAAGGACGCGGCGGCCGTCCTCGGCATCGACCCGAGTACCCTATACAGGAAGAGAGAGAAACTCGGCCTGTGAGGGACGGCCATGACCCTGCGTGTGCGCATCCTGCTGATCGCGGCACCGCTCCTCCTGCTGATCGTGGGGATGGGGGCGGCGGGTGCGCTGTTGCTGGTGCGCCTCGGGCGGCAGAGCGAGGCGATCCTGCGTGAGAACTACGACAGCGTGCGGGCGATGAACCGGCTCAACGAGGCGCTGGAACGCATCGACTCGGCGTTCCAGCTCGCGCTGGCCGGCAAGGTGGGGGACGCCCGGAAGGCGTTCGAGGCGCGGTGGGCTGAAGCGCGTGACCAGATCGCCGTCGAGCAGGCGAACGTCACGATCTACCCCGACGAGCCGATCCTGGTGGCCCGGCTGGTCGAGCAGGCGGACGCCTACCGTGCGTCGGGCGAGGCGTTCCTGAAGGCGCCGGCGCACGAGGGGTACTTCGGGGCGGGCGGGCTGCTGGAGCGGTTCCGGGGGCTGAAGGGCGTGGTGCGGGCGATCCACGAGCTGAACGAGGAGCACATGCATGACGCGAGCCGGCAGGCGCAGGAGGCGGCCCGGCTGTCGGTGATCGGGCTGCTGATCGGCCTGGCGGTGTCGCTGCTCCTGTCCGGGGCGGCGGTCTGGTGGCTCCTGTGGGCGATCCTCGCGCCGATCCGTGCGATGACGGAGGCGGCCCAGGCCATCGGCGGTGGGCAGCTGCATCTGCTGGTGCCGGTGTACGGGGGGGACGAGCTGGGGCGGCTGGCGCACGCCTTCAACCGGATGACGGAGAAGCTGCGGGGGTACCGGGAGTCGAATTCGCAGCGCCTGCTGCGGGCCCGGCAGACGGGTCAGGCGACGATCGACTCGTTCCCGGACCCGGTGATCGTGCTGGACCTGCTCGGGCGGGTGGAGTCGGCGAACCCGGCGGCCCAACGTGTCCTCGGGGTGCGGCCGCCGGACCCGTCGGGGACGCCGCTGCCGTGGCAGCCGCCGGAGTCGCTGGCGCAGGCCATCACGGACGCCCTGCGGCTTCAGAGGCCGACGCTGACGGAGAGTTTCGACAAGGCGCTGACGTTCCGGCTCGACGGCGACGAGCGGCAGTACCTGCCGCAGGTGCGTCCGATCCGCTCGACGGAGGGTGAGACCCTGGGGGCCGCCGCCGTCCTCAACGACGTGACGCGGTTCCGCCTGCTGGACCGGCTGAAGTCGGACTGGGTGGCGACGGTGAGCCACGAGCTGAAGACGCCGCTGACGAGCGTGCGTCTGGCGGTGCACGTGCTGCTGGAGGAGGTGGTGGGGCCGCTGGAGCCGAAGCAGATCGAGCTGCTGATGGAGGCTCGGGATAGCACGGAGCGGCTGTTGAAGCTGATCGAGCATCTGCTGGCGCTGGCGAAGCTGGAGGACGGGCGGGAGCAGTTGAACCTGTACCCCGTGGAGGCGGTGTCGCTGCTGCGAGCGGCGGCGGACACGGTGGCGACGCGGGCGGAGGACAAGCGCATCGAGGTGAGGATCGAGGACGAGCCGGGCCTGCCGCGGGTGATGGCGGACGAGGTGCGGCCCGGGCCCGCGCCCCCCACCCCCCGGCCCCCCCCCACCCCGCCCCCGGGGGCGGGGGGCATGGGGCCGCGCCCGGCGCCGCCGGCGGGGGGCGGGGTGCGTCTGACGGTGAGCGACACGGGGATCGGCATCCCGGCGGAGCACGTGCCGCACGTCTTCGACCGCTTCTTCCGGGTGCCGGGGCGGGAGCGGACGCCGGGGACGGGGCTGGGGTTGGCGATCGTGCGCGAGATCGTGGCGGCGCACGGGGGGGAGATCCGGTGTGAGAGCGCGGAGGGCGAGGGGACGACGTTCATCATCCGGCTGCCGGCGGCGGGGGGTGCGTCATGACGGGCGAGGCGTCGAGGCCGGCGCCGGAGAAGTTCCTGTCGCTGATCCGCGACCAGCAGCGCGGGCGGCTGAAGGTGTACCTCGGCTTCGCGCCGGGGGTGGGCAAGACCTACGAGATGTTGCAGGAGGGGCAGCGGCTGAAGCAGCAGGGGGTGGACGTGGTCGTCGCCGTGGCCGAGTCGCACGGCCGGGCGGAGACGGCGGCGCTGATGGAGGGTCTGGAGCGGGTGCCGCGGCGGCGCATCGAGTACCGCGGGGTGGTGCTCGAGGAGATGGACCTCGACGCCGTCCTCGGCCGCCGCCCGACCGTGGCGCTGGTGGATGAGCTGGCGCACACCAACGCGCCGGGGGGCAGGAACGCGAAGCGGTATCAGGACGTGGAGGGGATGCTGCGGGCGGGGATCAACGTCATCACGACGATGAACATCCAGCACCTGGAGAGCCTGTACGACATCATCGAGCGTTTCGCGGGGGTGAAGGTCAAGGAGCGCGTGCCGGACCACGTCATCGCGGGCGCCGACCAGATCGTCAACGTGGACGTGTCCGCGGAGGACCTGCAGGACCGCCTGCGGATGGGCAAGGTGTACCCCGCCGAGCGCGTCGAGCGGGCGCTGACGAACTTCTTCACGGGCGACAACCTGAGCCGGCTGCGCGAGCTGGCCCTGGAGGAGATCGCCTCGGCGTTGGACAAGCAGCGGCAGCGGAAGGGCGGGACGCAGGATAACGGCTCCGACCGCGTCATGGCCTGCCTCAGCTCGAATGGGCCGAACGTCCACCGGCTGCTGCGCAAGGCGGCGCGGCTGGCCGACCGCTTCCACGCGCCGTGGTACGCGGTGTACGTCCAGACCCCCGGCGAACGGCTGGAGAAGATCGACGCGGCCACCCAGCGGAAGATCAGCGACTCGCTGGCGCTGGCGCAGCAGCTCGACGGGATCCCGATGCCGTTCACCGGGCCGACGTTCGAGGAGGCCGTGGCGGCGTTCGTGGTAGAGTACCGGATCACGCACGTGGTGATGGGGCGATCGCTGCGGCCGTGGTACCTGCGGTGGTTCGGGCGGTCGGCGCTGGACCGGCTGCTCGCCGCCGTGCCGGGGGTGGACATCACGCTCGTGGACGTGCGGTGAGATCGGGCACCGCTCGATACGATGAGCCGTGAGCCCGGTCACGCCGCACCGTGTCCTTGTACGACACTCCCAACGGGACCACCTATGCAAGCCGCCACGCACAGCGCCGCGTTCGCCGTCCACGATGTCACGCCCGGCACCGAACGGCTCGCCACGGTCAAGACGCAGGAGTCCGTCGCTGCCCTCCTCGGGGGCCGCGTCGAGGCATGCGTCGATTACACCACCCACTGTCTCGGCGGGGTGGGGTTTCACCCGCTCATCGCGGCGGCGCAGCTCGCCTGGAGCCATCATTTCCCGCTCGTCCTGTCGCCGGACATGATCTGGGTGACGGTCCTCCAGGGCTTCGCCCAGCACGTCAAGCAGGACCCCGAGCGTCACCGGGGCCGGCTCGTCGCCCACGCCGAGCGCGAGACGCTGACGGTGGAGGCGGACGTCGTCCCCGGCTCGCCGGAGAACGACTGGGCGGCCGTCGTAGGCGGATTCATCGAGGGGGTGCGGACGAAGGTGAGGGCGGGCAACGACTGGCTGTCGGCGGAGTTCAGCACCACGGGGCCGGCCGAGCGTGCGGCGGCGCACATCGCGCTTCTCGACGCGATGCAGTTCTACTTCGAGTACCGCGTCTACGCGGTCTGTGGCATCCCGTCCGTGAGGCTGGAGGGGACGCCGGCGGACTGGGATTCACTGGCCGAGCGGGTTGAACGCCTTGACGACTTCGGGCTGGGCTGGTGGCTGGAACACCTGCGGCCGATCCTCGGCCAATTCTGTCGGGCGGTGCGCGGCGACATCGACCTCAACCACTGGCGCAACCTGTTCAAGCGGCTCGACGCCTATGGCGGCGCCCTCCTCAACGGCTGGCTGCTGAAGCTGGTGCCGTATCTGAAGTCCTTTCAGACCGGCAACATCTCGGTTCGCAACGAGCTTCTCGACGGGCCGTTCAAGCCGTATCCGAAGGCCCCGGCGGTGCCGAAGCCGACATCCGGAGGCGGCCGCTTCACCGCTGCCGATTCCGGGGTGTGGACGAATCAGCTCCCGACGGGCCTTTCGGCGGCGCCATTTATTCTGGAAGGGCCACGTTGCCCGGAGCCGCTGGCGATGGAGTTCCTCGGCGGCTTCGTCGGTGTGACGCAGGATGCGGATACGCTGGCCTTGCGCCCCAAACTTGGCTGGGCGGCCCGCGGACGTTCCGCGCTGGATCAACTGCTCCTGCGGCTGCGGGGGCACGCGATGCGGCCGCCGCTCGCGCCGCCCGAATTCGACGCGGCCATTCAGGGCATCCGGACGATGACGCTCTCGGGTGACTTCCTGTCCTTCTACAAGGCGTGCGACGGCGGTGAACTGTCCGGCTGCTCCTTCCGGCCGCTGACGGGGCTGGAGGCCATCGAGGTGCCCATCCCCAAAGGGTCGGAGATCTATCGAGAGCATGACCTCGGGGTCGAGGGCTATGTCCCCACCTGCCACTGGCGCCGCCTCGTCGACCTTCCGGACGGCTCCTTCCTCGCCCTCTCACTCCGCGGCGAGTATGCGAACGAGGTGGGCCATGACCTCGACTTGCCCGAGCTGTTCGAGCGCGAGGTGTTCCTCGTCGTCCATTGCCGCCCGACGGAGCCCGACGCGCGGAATGCCTACCGCGTGGTTGCGTGGTCGCTCTCGGAGCTGCTGATGCGGCTGCTGGACGCGGGCGGGCCGTACTTCCTGGCCCCGGATTTCGTGGACCGGGGCGACGCCTTCACGAAGCCACGCTGGTCCGGGCCGATGCCGCCCGGCGTGCGTCTGGTGCCGTGACGGCGTCAGTGACGTTCGTGCTCGACTATGGGGAAGCCCTTGAAGCCGCGGCACACCCAGACGTAGTGGGCGACGATGGGCTGGCCGGCGACCTTCACCACGAGCGGCGGACGCATCTCGACGCTGTCGAACGCCGGCTGCAACGCCGACGACGGGACGCCCACGACCACGAAGGTCTTGCCCATGAACTTCGAGGCGTGCTCGATCGGGTTCTCCCACATGTCGTACTGGCTGTGGCGCTCGCCGAGGGCGCGGCCCACGCAGTAGACCTTGGGGTGGCCCTGGCAGTAGACGCCCAGCATGCCGGGGATGGTCCACCCCGAGCCGGCGAGGACGACGTCCTCGTCCATCTCGCCCCGGACGCGGTCCACCTCGGCGGCCAGCTCGCGCCAGCCGCGCAGGCGGCTCGTCGGGTCGATCTTGCGGAGGGGGAACGGCTGCGTCGGCCCCGGCGCGCCGACGAGCCGCGTCAGCACGGGGTACAGCGACACGGAGGCGTGCATCATGGCCACGCCGGCCAGGCCGAGCAGGACGCCCACCGCCACGGCGGCGCCGAGAGCGCGGCGGGCCCAGGGGCCGCCACGCTCCATGACGCCGGCGGCCCAGATGGCCGCGAGGACGCCGCCGGAGAGGTAGGCGGTCACCGGCCAGTTGATCTCGCCGCCGCCCTTCTTCAGGCTGGCGCCGAGGAAAAGCACGAAGACCGGCACCGACAGCCACCACAGGTATTGCCGTCCCTCATCCTCGTCGCTCGTCGGGCGGTAGGCGGCGAGGGCCAGGAGCCAGAGGATGAACCAGACGCCGAGCATCAGGGCGGCCTGGCCGCCGAGGAACTGGAGGGGGCCGAACCACTTCAGGCCGCCCTCCTTGTTGGCGCCGGCGATGTCGGCGACGTGCTTGAAGGTCACCCATCCGTGGGAGGCGTTCCAGAGGAGGACGGGGATGGCGCTCGTGGCGGCGACGAGGACGAGGAGCCAGGGGCCGGGGCGGAGGAAGAGGGCGCGGCGCGTGGGGCTGCACAGGAGGAAGAGGGCGAGGGAGGGGACGAAGACGGCCATCGTGTACTTGGCGAGGACGCCGAGGCAGATGACGGCGCCGGCGGCGAGCCAGGCCCACAGGGCGTCGGTGCGGACGGCGTGGAGGGTGAGGACGAGGGCCCAGGCCCAGGCGCAGGTGTAGGGCGAATCGATGGTCATGAGGGTGGAGCCGGCGGAGATGGCCGGGGAGGTGAGGAAGGCCAGGACGGTGAGGAGGGCGAGGCGGTGGCTCCGGGCGGTCTGGACGGTGAGGGTGTAGACGGCGGCGAGGAGGAGGGAGCCGAAGAGGACGGCGGGGGCGCGGACGGCGAAGGTGAGGCTGCCTGTGTAGGATGCGGAGAAGGGGCCGAGCAGCTCGCAGGAGGCGCGGATGATCCAGGCGACGAGGGGGCCCTTGCTGTAGTAGTTCCAGTCGAGGTTGCGTGACCAGTCCCAGTAATGGGCCTCGTCCGGGGCGAGGTCGAGGGGGCCGTGCAGCAGATACGCCACGCGCAGGGCGGCCACGCCGAGGATGGTGAGGGCGGCGAGGAGGATGCAGGCGCGGTCGGACAGGCGGGTCGGCACGGTGGACGCCTCCGGGCGAGGGCGTCGGCGGTTGTACGGCGGGGGGCGGGGCGGGGTCAAGACGGGGTGGGCGGTGCGCGCCTATGATGGGGTGGGTGGGGTGGGTGGACAATGGCGGACCTGGTCGACTTCGCGGAAGGGCTTCTGGAGGGTGGGGAGGTGCGCCTGGCGGCCCCGCCCGCCGGTGGGGACGCCGACGCCGTGCTGCGGAGGGCGTGGTGGCGGTATGCGCTGTCGCTGCCGGGGCCGGAGGTGGGATTCGATCTGGGGACGGCGCGGCGGGCGCTGGAGGTGGCCGGGTGGGCGTGCTGGTTCCTGGTAAGCCGGGACGAGCCGGCGGGCGAGGTGGCGAGGCGTCTGACGCTGACGCCGGGGGAGCCGGCGTCGGCGGATCTGGTGCTGTCGCGGCTGCCGCTGGTGCTGCGGCGGGCGCGGCTGATCTCGCGTGGCGATCCGCTGGCGGCGGGGCTGGAGGCGGTGTTGCGGCGGTGGCCGCTGTCGGGGGTGCTGGCGGACATCCCGGAGGGGCCGTTGGGGCCGGTGGAGCTGGGGGGGCACCCCGGGCTGTTGTTGCTGTATGCTGAACGGCTGGCGGCGGCGCCGCGGCCCGCGTGGGCCGTCGCAGGGCCGGCGTGGCCGTATATTGAGCTGGTGTTCGGGAGGCGTGGGCTGCCCCTGCCCGAATCAATGGAGCCGGAACGTGAGTGACCCCCTCGCCCTGCTGAATGACGCCGTCGTGACGCCCCTGAAACGCCGCTTCGTGGGGCGCGACGAGGTGATCGACCTGATCGCGCTGGCGCTGGTGGCGGGGGAGCATCTGTTCCTGTTCGGGCCGCCGGGGACGGCGAAGTCGGCGTTGATCCGGCACTTCGCGATGGCGGTGCGCGGGCGGTACTTTGAGTACATGCTGACGCGGTTCTCGGAGCCGGGCGAGCTGTTCGGGCCGGTGGACATCGCGCGGCTGCGCGAGGGGGTGGTGGCGGCGGTGACGAGCGGGATGCTGCCGGAGGCCGAGCTGGCGTTCCTGGACGAGCTGTTCAACGCGAACTCGGCGATCCTCAACAACCTGCTGACGGTGCTGAACGAGCGGACGTACCGGCGCGGCCTGGAGGTGCACCGGCTGCCGCTGCTGTCGCTGTTCTCGGCGTCGAACCATCTGCCGGAGGAGGAGACGCTGCGGGCGCTGTTCGACCGCTTCCTGCTGCGGGTGCGGGTGGCCGACCTGCCGCGGGAATCGACGCCGGCGCTGCTGGCGGCGGGGTGGGAGCTGGAGCGTGGCGAGGTGTCGGGGTCGGCGCTGTCCATCGATGGCCTACGCGAGCTGGCGGGGCGCGTGCATGCGGTGGAGGTGGCGGGGGTGCGTGAGCTGTACACGGAGGCGGTGCACAAGGTGCGTGACCTGGGGGTGGCGCTGTCGGACCGGCGTGCGGTGAAGGTGCAGAAGCTGATGGCGGCGTCGGCGGTGCTGTGCGGGCGGGGTGCGGCGGAGGCGTCGGACCTGTGGGTGATGCGGCACGTGTGGGACAGGCCGGAGCAGATCGGGCCTCTGGGCGGGCTGGTGCAGGAGATGATCGGGCGGCAGCCGGCGGGGGAGCGGGCGCATCCGCTGGCGGCGCGGGCGGACGAGGCGGACGGGGAGGCGCTGGCGCGGGAGCTGGAGGCGCTGCGGGCGGAGGCGGAGTCGCGGCCGGCGTCGCTGCTGGCGGCGGCGCGGCTGAAGGAGAAGCTGGCGCGGCTGTCGGGGCGTGCGGCGTGGGTGACGGACGAGGCGCAGCGGGAGCATCTGCTGCGCGAGTGCCAGGGGTTGCTGGGGCGGTTGGGGTAGGCCTGGAGATGGCACGGACACGCCGCCGCCGGCGCCCGAGTATCGGTGATTGTCCGCATCGGCACGCGAGCCAGACGCCAACAGGCTGGGCGTCCACTCCTGTTCCACGTAGCGTACCCTTCAGCCCGCCCGGCGGAGGCCCCCCATGCGTGCCCTCGTCCTGATGCTCGCCTGTGCCGCCACGCTCCCCGGCCAGGAGGTGGAGCCGAAGAAGAGCCCCCTCCTGCGCGGCGCCACCAAGGAGTCCGAGGCCGCCGTGGCGAAGGGCCTGCGCTGGCTGGCCCTCCACCAGTGCGCCGACGGCTCCTGGTCCCTCGACCGATTCAATCGCCACGCCCGCACGGACCTCCTGCCCAAGGGTCGCGTCAAGGCCGACGACAGCACGCCGGAGATCGGCCGGCACAACCTGACCGGCGCGACGGCGTTCGCCCTGCTGCCTTTCCTCGCCGCCGGCCACACGCACAAGGCCGGCGCCTATCAGAAGCCGGTGCAGGCCGGGCTGAACTTCCTCCTCAAACGCCAGGTGCAGGCCGGGGGCGAGAAGGGCCATCTCGGCAACGACCTGTACGCCCACGCCCTGTCACTGAATGCGCTCGCCGACGCCTACCGGCTCACGAAGGATCCCGCGTTCAAGGCCCCGGCACAGCTCGGGGCGGATTACCTCGTCGCCGCCCAGTTGGCCGACGGCGGCTGGCGCTGCCCCCCGCACTTCGCCGGCGAGGTCTCCGGCACCGTCGTCGTGCTGCGTGCCCTCGCGGCGGCCAGACGCGCCGGCCTGACGGTGCCGAAGAAGGCGGGCGAGCGCGCCGCGCGCTTCCTCGACGCCGCCGTGGCGCGGACGAAGATCGCGGAGATCATCGCCGAGCAGGAGAGCACGCCGGCCATCACCGCCGCCGCCGCCCACGGGCGCCTCCTCCTCGGCACGCCGTCACGCGACGCGGCCATCCAGGGCGCCGCCAAGGCCATCGGCGGGCATCGCACGGCGGCCTACGACCCCGGCCAGCTCCACTTCGCCTTCCACGCGACGCTGGCGCTGTACGAGGCGGGCGGCGACGCCTGGACGGGGTGGAACGAGGGACGGGCCGGCTACCGCGACCAGCTCGTGAAGGGGCAGGACGACGGCACGAAGAGGGCAGGTAACGCCGGGAGCTGGCGCGGCGACGATCAGGTCGGGGGCCGCCTCGGGGCGACCTCCTTCGCGCTGCTCTCGCTGCTCGTGTATCACGAGGGGAGGGGGATGGCGGCGAAGCCCGAGCCGTGAGCGGTCAGGGCCGCGGGCCGCGGAACACCCCGGCCGGGCGGTCAGAAGTTGCCCGGGACCTCGCCGCCGTTGAGGGTGATGAGGCCGGCGAACACGGCCGCGGTGACGCCACGCTGGATGAAGCGGACACTGCCGTCGGCGAGGCACACGTTCATGCCGCCGGTGTGGAACGAGTAAGGCTCCGAGTCGTTGTTGCAATTCATGATGCACGTCCCGCCGGTGTAGGCGGAGTTGGTGTTGATCGCGCCCGTGGTGGGGTGGGAGCCGTCGACGCTGCCTGAGCCGCTGTCGGGGTCCATCCAGCCGAAGCCTTCGCCGGACGGGCAGGTGGTGCCCTGGTCCCTGGCGAGGACGTAGTGGTTGGGGCGGGCGGCCGACTCGATGAACATGATGGTGTTCGAGGTGCCGTCGGTGATGTGGGTGATCGGGGTGTCGGTGCCGTTGGCCAGGGCGCCGGGGTTGTCCGTGGTGCCGAAGGGGTTGGTGAGGCCGTTGGCCAGGTAGAAGCGGTTGCGCACCTGGTGGGGGACGAGGTAGTCCAGGCCGCCCATCACCATGCCCGCTGTCGCCCCGGACGGGGCGGTCCGGCGCCCGGCAGGCGCCGAGGGGCACAGGAAGAGTTTGAAGTTGGTCTGGCCCAGCGTGAGGTTCGTCCCGGCATTCCACTTGACGTTCCTGTCGTACAGCCGGGCCACCGTATCCTGCTCGACGTAGGCCAGCGCCAGCACCGTCCACGACGCCCACTTGCTCGACGGCGTGTTGACCCGTGTCGAGGGGAAGCTGTTGTTGTTCGCCAGGGCGTAGTTGTGCATGGCGAGGCCGAATTGCTTGAGGTTGTTCTGGCAGCTCATGCGTGCGGCGGCGTCGCGGACCTTCTGGACGGCGGGGAGGAGCAGCCCGATCAGGATGGCGATGATGGCGATCACGACGAGCAATTCGATGAGGGTAAAAGCGCGGCGGTGAACTCGGAGCGGCATTGAGGGCCTCTTCGGGGATGAGGGGTAGAGGAAAGAAGATCGTAGCCGAGCGACGAGTGTGATCGGCGAAGGGGAAGTGAAGATCGCGTGAAGGCGGCCGTCAGGCGTGGCCGAGACGTAGCCGCACCAGCAGGTCGTGCAGCGCCGGACGGGCGGATGGCGCCTCCGGAAGGGCGCTGTCCGCCGACGCCCGCTCCAGCATCTCGCGCAGCCGGGCACACTCCGCCTCGTGGAACGAAACGTCGGTGTCATCGAGCGTCGAACGCTCCGGGCCGCCGGTCTTGCGGGCGATGAGGTCGGGGATCGCCGGCAGGCGGAAGCCGTCGTTGAGGGTGACGAGGTCGGCCTGCACCTCGCCGGTACGCATCAGGTGGATGCCGGTGAGGAGGACGCGGTAGGCGTACAGCAGCGGCTTGACGCGGCGGGGCCGCTCCTTGTCGAAGAGCCGCCACTGCGTCGCGAAGAAGCCGAGGTAGTGGTGGGCATGGTGCCGCGTGACGCAGCCGCGCGCGATGGCCTTCAACTCGTCGTGGGTCGGCGTCGTGTGGACGACGAGCGGCGAGTGGAGCTGCTCCAGCACGTACCCGTTCTTCCTGAGCATGAGCGAGAAGAACTTGCGGGCGTCGTGCGTGACGAGGTCCAGCTCCAGCCCGTCCTCTTTCCGCGAGATCTCGAGCGTCTCGGGGCCGGGGTCGAGGCCGACGACCTCGCGCGGCGGCAGGACGTGGACGCCGCGCAGGTCGTAATCGGAGTCCGGCGACGGGAAGCCGTACAGGTGCGCGCCGCTGACCGTGGCGAACAGCAGCGGGTACGGCTGGGCGGCGGCGACGGCCCGGAGGCGTGCGAGCGTGTCCACCTCACCCCCGGCCCTACGTCAGGTGGCTGATGATCTCGCGTGTGATCGTGTCCGTGTTGCCGTCGCCGCCCAGGTCGCGTGTCAGGCCGTGACGCATCTGCAGCGTGTTCCGCACCGCCACCTCCACGCGCGACGCCACCCCACGCTGTCCGATGTGCTCCAGCATCAGCGCCGCCGAGCGGATCAGCGCGATGGGGTTCGCCAGCCCCTTGCCGGCGATGTCCGGGGCCGAACCGTGGACGGCCTCGAACACGGCGCAGCGCGTGCCGATGTTCGCGCCCGGCACCACGCCCAGCCCGCCGACCAGCCCGGCGCACAGGTCGCTCAGCACGTCGCCGAACAGGTTCTCCATCACCAGCACGTCGTAGCGGTCCGGCTCCAGCGCCAGCCCCAGGCACAGCCGATCGACGTGCATCTCCTCGAAGCCGACGAACGGGTACTCGTCGGCCACCTCGCGGGCCACGCTCAGGAATAGCCCGTCCGACAGCGGCATCACGTCGGCCTTGTGGCAGAAGGTCACCTTGCGGCGGCCCTGCCGCCGGGCCAGCTCGAAGGCGTACCGCACGATGCGGTCGCACGCCGCCCGCGTGACCACGCGCAGGCTCTCGACCACGCCGGGGACGACGACGTGCTCCTGCCCGGAGTACAGCCCCTCCGTGTTCTCGCGCACCACAACGAGGTCAACGCCCGTGTATGGCACGTCGATGCCGGGCAGCGTGTTCACCGGGCGCACGCTGGCGTAGAGGTCGAGGTCCTTGCGCATCCGCACGTTGATCGAGCGGAACCCCTTGCCGACCGGCGTCGTGCAGGGGCCCTTGAGCGCCACCCTGTAGCGGCGGATCTGGTCGAGTGTGGCGTCGGGGAGGGGCTCGCCGAAGCGCTCGATGGCCGGCAGGCCGGCGTGCTCCTCCACCCACGAGACGGCGGCCCCGGCGGCGGCCAGCACCCTCTGCATCGCCAGAGTCACCTCGGGGCCGATGCCGTCGCCGGGGATCAGGACTACGGGCGTCGCCACGGCCTCACTCCTTCCCGGCGGTGATGTCGGCCTGGGCGGCCTGCAACACGTCCAGCGTCTTGTCGTCCTGCACGAACGCCACCACCTTGAGCGCCTTCAGGTCCAGCGGACGCTCCTTGTCGGGGAAGGGGCGCTTCTCGTTGAAGTCGGTCAGGTACTTGCCGAGCTTCTTCTTCACGTCGGCCACGTCCACGTCGAAGGTGAACTTGCCGTCCTTCTTCTTCATCACCGTGCCGCCGTCGCCGCCCGGCATGAAGCGCACGACGTGATGATGCTTCGGCAGGCCGTTGCTGCCCTTGTACTCCACCACGTCCTCGGTCAGCACCACGCGCAGACGCACGTCGTCGCCCGTCCGGGCCAGCCCGCTCACCTCGGCCTCGATCTTGATCTTGTCGCCCTTGCGCGTCGCCGTCAGCTTGATCGCGCCCTCGGCGTCCTTCTCCAACAGCGGGTTGATGACGTTCTGATACTCCTCGTATTTCTCCTGGGCGTCGTCGGCGTCGCCGCCCCCGCCCGCGCCGGGCTTGCCGTTGAACAGGATGGTCGGCGTGCCCTTGATGGCGTCGTCGTAGAAGCTCATGCGCGCCTCGCCGTCCGGGCTGGTCAGGGGGTCCGGACGCGGGACGTGGACGTGATATTGCAGCAGGACGACCTCCCCGGGCTTGTACGTCCGGGCCAGGGCGTCGAAGCCGAGGTCGGCGGCCACGCACGGCGGGCACTGTGCCCCCGTGAACAGCTCGACCAGCACGACGCGATCGCTCTTGCCCTTGCGGCCCTTGAACGCCGACGGCTTGACGCGGAAGTCGAGCTTCTTGATCCGCACGAGCACGTCCTTGGCCTCGTCGTCCTTGCCTGCCTTGTTGAGCAGGGCGGCCAGCACCTCCAGCACCTTCTTCTGGGCGGCGGGCGATTCCTTCGCGTCGAGCATGCGCTCGGCGCGCTGGGCGTAATTCAGCGCGATCTTCTCGTACCCCTTCTCGTCGGCCAGCACCTCGGCCACCGTGACGAGGATGTCGCGCTGCCACGCCGCCCCGTACAGCTCGGCGGACTTGACCGCCTTCTCCGCCCAGGCCCGCACCTCGGCCGGCTTGGCCTTCTTCGCCTCCGCCTGCGACAGGAGCCGGATCGCCCGCCCCACCGCCTCGACGCTCGGCGGCATCTTCGCCAATTCATCCTTCGTCAGGTCATACGGGTCGAGCGAGGTCACCGCCGTGCGCACCAGCTCGACGGGCGTCGGGCTGCGGCTCAGGGTGGTGATGCCACGCAGCTTCTCGGCCTTGGTGTCGTCGATGCGGATCTCGCAGGGGAACGAGAGCTTGTCGGTGCCGAGGGTGAACTTGAGGACGCCCTTGGCGGCCTTGACGCCGGAGATGGTGGCCTTGGGCCAGCGGTCGGCGGTGGCGAGGACGGCGCCCTCCCAGCCGTCGCCCTTCCTGTCGAACTTGACGAGCCAGATGGGGTTGCCGGCGGCCTCGCGCAGCATGGGCAGCATGATCTTCCACGTCCCCTCGGGGGCGGCGGGGGTGTCGTCCTTGTCCTGCGTCAGCGCCGGGCCGAGCAGCAGCAGCAGGGACAACACGGCGATGCAATGGCGGGGCATCGGCAATCCTCTACTCTTGGTGAGGGGCGCGGCGCGGGCGCTGAGCGGTAATGTAGAGAAAAAACCCCGCCCGGCGCGCCCGATCCCCGCCCCGGCGACGCCCCTTCCCTGGGAGGCCGCCATGCCCGACTCGACCGACGAGGCCGCCGGCCGGCTCGAACGCTACAGGAGCCACCTGATGCTACTGGCCCGCCTACACCTCGGCCCACGCCTCCAGGCCAAGGTGGGCGCCTCCGACATCGTCCAGCAGACGCTGATCGAGGCGCACGCCGCCCTGCCCGGCCTGCGCGGCGGCCTCGGCGCGTTCCTCCGCAAGGCGCTGGCCAACAACCTCGCCGACGCCCGGCGGCGCTTCTCCGCTGCAGCCCGCGACGCGGGCCGCGAACACGCCCTGGAGGCGTCTTCGCTGCGACTGGAGGCGTGGCTGGCCGACGACGCATCCTCTCCGGGCGAGCGCGCCGAGCGCGAGGAGTCCCTGCTGCGGCTGGCGGACGCCCTGGCCGCCCTGCCCGAGGACCAGCGCCACGCCGTCGAGGCGAAGCACCTACGCGGCCTGAGCGTGGCCGAGGTCGCCGCCGAGATGGGCCGTACCGAGCAGGCCGTGGGCGGCCTCTTGCGTCGCGGCGTGGCGGCCCTGCGTGCCACCCTGGCGGGGGGAGTCGCATGAGCTCGGAGCTGGACGAGGCCGTCGCCGCCTTCCACCGCTCCGGCCTGCCGCGCGCCGAATGGCTGGCGGCCCACCCGCACCTCGCCGCCGAGCTGGCCGACTATTTCGCCGCCCTCGACGACGTGGAGGAGGCCTTCGCCCCACTCCGCTCGGCCTGGCTGGGGCCCACGCCGGAGGAGACCATCGCGGCCGGCGGCGACGCCCCGGCGCTGTCCTCGGTCGGCGAGTACGACCTGCTGCGCGAGCTGGGGCGAGGCGGGATGGGCGTGGTGTTCGAGGCGCGGCACCGCGTGCTGGGGCGGCGCGTCGCCCTCAAGATGCTCCTGGGCGGCGTGGCGGCCGCCGACGCCGGCCGGCTGCGCCGCGAGGCCGAGGCCGCCGCCCGCCTGGACCACCCGGACATCGTGCCGGTGCTGGAGGCCGGGGAGCACGACGGGCTGCCGTACTTCACGATGAAGCTCGTCGGCGGGGAGAGCCTCGCCGAACACCTGCCGCGATTCCGCGCCGACCCGCGTGGGGCGGCGGCGCTGGTGGCGCGGGTAGCCCGCGCCGTGCATCACGCGCACGAGCGCGGCGTGCTGCACCGAGACATCAAGCCTTCCAACGTCCTTATCGACGCCGAGGGGCGGCCGTACGTCACCGACTTCGGCCTCGCCTTCGTCGAGGGCGGCGTGGCCCTCACCGGCCCCGGCGCCATCATGGGGACGCCGGCGTACATGGCGCCCGAGCAGCTCGGCGGCGCGACAGCCACGACCTCGGCCGACGTCCACGGGCTGGGGGCGCTGCTCTACGCCCTGCTCACGGGGCGGCCGCCGTTCCACGCCGCCGACGTGTTCGCCGCGCTGGAGCTGGTGCGTTCGCACCCCCCTGCCCCGCCGTCGTCGCTCAACCTCGCAGTGCCGCGCGACCTGGACACGATCTGCCTGAAGTGCCTGGAGAAGGACCCGGCCCGCCGCTATCCCTCCGCCGATGAGCTGGCCGACGACCTGGATCGCTGGCTGCGCGGCGACGAGGTCAAGGCGCGTCCGGCGGGCGTCGCGGAGAGGCTGTGGCGGTGGGCGCGGCGCTCGCCGGCGCGGGCGGCCCTGGCCGGGCTGGGCCTGGCCCTCGCCGCCCTGCTGGCGCTGTCGTGGCGCTGGGCCGTGGACGCACGGTCGCGTCAGGCCGAGCGCGCCCGCGAGCTGGCCCGCTCGACGGAGGAGCGGTTCCGCCTGCTGGGCCACGCCGTCCGTATCACCGCAGAACGCCCCCGCGTCGCCGAGCTGCTCGCACAGCCGGCGGGAGAGAAGCGTCGTGCCGAGCTGCAGAAGTTCCTCGACGAGACGCGCACGAGCTTCAACCAGTGGTTCACCTGGTCTGCGCACGAGCCGGTGGTCAACTGGTTCGTCCTCGACAGGGCCGGCACGATCGTCGCCGACTCGCGCAAAGACTCGCGCGTCGTGGACCAACCGTGGCGTGACCGCGACTACGCCCGCCTCCTCGACCCCGGGGAGGGCGATGGGCCAGATGGGCCCGACGTGGCGGCCGTCTTCCGCTCGGGGCAGGACAAGTTGTTCAAGTTCGCCGTCGCGGCGCCCGTCCTCGACGAACAGCGGCGCGTCGTCGGCGTGCTGGCCGCCTCCGTCCCGGTGTCGGCGCGTCTGCTCGGCCTGGACCTGGCTGACCACCCGGAGGGCGCGTTCGTCGCGGGACCCTCTGACCCCACCTACGACGGCCCGGTCTGGCGCTGGGCCGTCGCCCTGAGCCGCGCCCACGTCGTGCCGGGGCTTGAAGGCGTCCCGGTCTCCGGGGAAGCCGCGCGCCTGCTCGACGCGATGGAAGGGCTTGGGTCAGGATCACGCCTCGACGGCGGCGACGTCCTCGACGCCGTCCGCGTCGGTGACACCCGCTATGTCGCCGTCACACGCCATCCGCTCCCGTGGCCGATGGGCCTGCTCCCGCCGGCCCGCTGGCTGCCCCTGTCGCTCACAATCGCCCTCGGCCTCATCGCCTGGCTCTGGATCCGCCGCCGTCCCGTGGAGAAGTCTTCATGATGCATCCCGCCGCACCCGCCGGGCCCGCGCCGGAGCCACCGCAGGACGCCCTCGGGCGGGCGCTGTACGAGTACGGCCGCGTCCCGCTCGTCATCAAGATCATCGTCGCGCTCCTCCTCGGCATTGTCGCCGGCTACGCGATGGGCAAGGAGGCCGAGCGGCTCGAGCCGTTCTACAAGATCATCCTCCGCCTGCTCGGCGCGCTGGCCACGCCGCTGATCTTCCTGGCCGTCGTCAACGCCCTGGTGAAGACCGAGGTGCGCGGGGCGCTGGCGGGGAGGATGCTCTGGCTGTTGATGTTCAACACGGTGGTGGCCATCCTCGTCGGCATCACGGTGGCCAACCTTTTGCGCCCCGGCGAGGGCGCCGGGCTGGCGCCGCCGAAGGCCGAGGAGGCCCCCAAGGACCGCCGCCCGTACAACCTCGTGGATGACCTCCTGGGCAAGCTGCCGTCCAGCGTCGTCAAGCCGTTCGCGGACAACGACATCCTCGGCGTCATCTTCCTGGCCCTGGCCGTCGGCATGGCCCTGCGGATCGTTCGCGAGCAGTACGTGGCCGAGGGCACGCAGCGCCACCAGGCCCTGGAAGACATCCTCGACACGTCGATGCGCGTCGTGATGATCGTGCTGCACTGGGTCATCGCCGTTGTGCCGCTGGCGGTGTTCGGCGTCGTCGCCGGCCTGGTCGGGGTCAAGGGGATCGCCGGCTTCCAGTCGATGCTGTGGTTCGTCCTGGCCGTGCTGATCGCCCTGTCGATCCAGGCGGTGTACTACCTCTTCCGCCTCGCCTTCTGGTCGCGATTCCACCCGCTCGTCTTCCTGCGCGGGGCCGCCGACGCGCTGATGCTGGCGTTCTCGACGGCGTCGTCGGCGGCGACGATGCCGGTCTCCTACTCCTGCGCCCGGGAGAAGCTGGGCGTGCGCGAGGAGCCGGCCGGCCTGGGGATCTTCGTGGGCGGCACGTTCAACCACGACGGCACGGCGCTGTACGAGGCGATGGCCGCGTTGTTCATCTCGCAGGTGATCGGGCGGCACCTCGGCTTCTCGGAGCAGGTGCTGGTGGTGGTGATGTCGGTGGTGGCGTCGGTCGGGGCGGCGGGCATCCCGGAGGCCGGCCTCGTGACGATGCTGGCGGTTTTCAAGTCGGTGGATCTGCCGATCGAGTACATCCCCCTACTATTGACGGTGGACTGGTTCCTCGACCGCTGCCGCACCGCCATCAACGTGATGGGCGACATGGCGGTGACGTGCATGCTGGACGGCGACGGTACGACCCCACCCCCCGGCCCCCTCCCGCTTCGAGCTGGGGGCGAAACGCCCCCAGACCCCCGATGGGCGGAGAGGGGGGATCAGAAGAGTGTCGATTTCCACGGAGGGGGCCGGGGTGGGCCACCGGAAAGGTTCCGTCAATCGGGGGACGCTGGGCCTTCCCCTCCGTTGAACTGATACTCTGACGACTCCCCCTCTCCGCTTCGGAGAGGGGGTTGGGGGGTGAGGTAGAGGTTCCCGCCATGAAGCGACTCCTGCTCCTACTGGCATTCAGCCTCGGAGGGACGACATTGCAGGCCGATGAGGGGATGTGGCTGCTCAGCGCCCCGCCACGCGAGCAGGTCAAGAAGCGTCACGGCCTCGACCTGACTGAGGATTGGGTCCGGCGTGCCATGCTCGGCTCGGTCCGCCTCAACAACGGCGGCTCCGGCGGGTTCGTCTCCGCCGACGGGCTGATCGTCACGAATCACCACGTCGGCGCCGACCTCATCCAGAAGGTCAGCCCCAAGGACAGGGATCTGCTGAAAGAAGGCTTCCTCGCCCGCAAACACGCCGACGAGCTGAAGTGCCCCGACCTGGAGATCAACATCCTCCAGGAGATCACCGACGTGACCGCCCGCGTCAACAAGGCCGTCAAGGACGGCCTGAGCGACGCCGAGGCGGCGCTGGCCCGCCGGGCCGTCATCTCCCGGATCGAGAAGGAGGCCAACGAGAAGACCGGCCTGCGCTGCGACGTGGTCACGCTCTACCAGGGCGGCGCGTATCACCTCTACAAGTACAAGAAGTACACCGACGTCCGCCTCGTCTTCGCGCCGGAGAAGGATATCGCCTCGTTCGGCGGCGACGTGGACAACTTCGAGTACCCGCGCTTCAACCTCGACGTGTGCTTCTTCCGCGCCTACGAGGATGGCAAGCCGGTGAAGCCAGACCACTTCTTCCCATGGAGCAAGACCGGCCCCGAGGAGGGCAAGGTCGTCGTCGTCACCGGCCACCCCGGCGTCACGAACCGCCAGGACACGCTCGCCCAGCTCCGGCATCGCCGCGACGTGACCCTGCCCTACCTCCTCGCCCACGCCCGGCAGCTCGAGTCGCTCCTCATCCAGTTCAGCGCCCGCGGCGAGGCAGAGGCCCGCATGGCGGCCAAGGACCTGGCCCGCATCGCCAACCGACGCAAGGTGTACGCGGGGCAGTACGCCGCCCTCCTCAACCCCGGCATCATGGCCGGCAAGGAGAAGGACGAGGCGGCGTTCAAGAAGTCGATGGGCGACGCCGAGCCGTACAAACGCATCGCCGGGGCCATGAAGGCGTTGTCGGGCGTCGAGCTCCTGTACGCCCTGATCGAGCGAGGCGACACGTTCGAGAGCGAGTCGTTCGCCCACGCCCGCATGCTCCTGCGGATGAACGCCGAGCTGGGCAAGCCCAACACGGAGCGCCTGCCGGAGTACAGCGACACCCGCCTGCCATCGCTGAAGCTGCGCCTCTTCTCCCCCGCCCCCATCCATGAGGAGCTGGAGCGTGTCAAGCTGGCGGGCAGCCTCACCTTCCTGGCGGAGAAGCTCGGCGGGGAGCACCCGCTGGTCAAGAAGATCCTCGCCGGCAAGGCGCCGGCGGACCGCGCCGCCGAATTGATCGGCGGGACGGGCCTGCGCGACGTGTCTGCCCGCAAGACCATCGCCGGCGGCGCGGAGGTCAAGGACCCCCTCATCACGCTGGCGGCGCAGGTCGATGAGGAGGCCCGCGCCGTCCGCAAGCGTTACGAGTCGGAGGTCGAGGAGCCGGTGAAGCAGTCGCAGGCGAAGGTCGCGGCGGCACGCTTCAAGCTCCTCGGCACGGCGGTCCCGCCGGACGCGACGTTCACCCTCCGCCTCGCCTTCGGCACCGTGCGCGGGTATGAGGTGGACGGGGAGACGCTGCCGTACACGACGACGTTCGCCGGTGCGTTCGAGAAGGAGGCGCGGCAGAAGGGCCGCGAGCCGTTCAACCTGCCGCGGCGGTGGCTGGACGGCAAGGAGAAGCTCGACCTGAAGACGCCGTTCAACTTCACCTCGACGGCGGACACGATCAACGGCAACAGCGGCTCGCCGGTGCTGAACGCGGCGGGCGAGCTGGTGGGGGTGAATTTCGACCGCAACCGCCACGGGCTGGTGCGCAACTTCGTCTACACCGACGTGCAGGCGCGGCACATCAGCGTCCACTCGAGGGCCGTGCTGGAGGCTCTACGCAAGCTGTACGGGGCGAAGGAGCTGTTGGCCGAGCTGGCCGGGGGGCGACCATGAACATGATCCGCATCACGCTGATTCTGATCGCCGGCGGCCTGGCCGCCGGGACGTGCTGGCTGCTGGCGGCCGAGGCCGACGCCGGCCTGAGATTGAACCTCCGCAAGCGTGGCAAGGGCGGGCACACCGTCAAGCCGGCGACGTGGGATCCGAAGAAGACCGCCCTGTTCATCTGCGACATGTGGGACGACCACTGGTGCAAGAGCGCCGCGGCCCGCGTCGGCGAGATGGCGGGGCCGCTGAATGACGTGGTGTCGAAGCTGCGTGACAGGGGCGTGTTCATCGTCCACGCGCCGAGCAGCGTGACGGCGTTCTACAAGGACACGCCTCAGCGGAAGCGGGCCATCGACGCGCCGTTCGCGAAGACGCCGATCGCGCTGTCCACGTCGCCGCGGTGGGGGACGGCGTGGTGCTGGACGGACGGCAAGCGCGAGGGGGTCCTCCCGATTGACGACTCCGACATGGGGTGCGACTGCGGGGAGAAGAAGTGCGAGATCCGCGAGGCGTGGAAGCGGCAGGCGGCGGCGATCAAGATCGCCGACGGCGACGCCCTCACCGACAACGGCCAGGAGGCATGGAACCTGCTGCAGGCGCGGAAGATCGACAACGTGATCCTGTGCGGCGTGCACCTCAACATGTGCGTGCTGGGCCGCCCGTTCGGCATCCGCCAGATGGTGAAGCTCGGGAAGAACGTGGCCCTGATGCGCGACATGACGGACACGATGTACAACCCGGAGCGTCCGCCGGGCGTGACGCATTTCGCGGGGACGGAGCTGGTGGTGGAGCACGTCGAGAGGCACTGGTGCCCGACGTTCACGAGCGCCGACATCACGGGCAAGGAGCCGTTCCGCTTCAAGGGCGCGCCGAAGGAGTGAGGCGTGCCGGCGCCCCACATCTGGCCGATGTCATTCGGGCGCGAAGTCCGGGCCGATGGCGTCGCCCGCCGCCGGCGTGAGGGCGGCGAGGAAGCTCTTCTGGCTCACCCGCTCGGGGATCCGGAGGACGTTGCCGTCGGCCATCCCGAGGAGGATGCACCTCCCGCGCGGCTTGCAGAAGCTGATCGGGTTGCGTTCGGCGGTGAACGTGAGGTCGATGGGCTGCGTCCAGTCGCGCGGCACGGTGGACTCCGTGAGGAGGATCGTGCGGCCCGCGCCGTCCTTGAAGTCTGCCGGCTTGAGCGACGCCTTGAAGTCGGGGAACGCCGTGTTGGCGCTGCGGAAGACCATGTAGGGCGTCTTCGTCCCGGCGCCGCCCGGCGGCGCATACACGCTCGGCATCCTCTCCATCAACTTGAGGTTGTGGGGGCTGTTCCACGGCTGGCGGAGGCTGAACTGTTTGAACAGGGCCACCTCGTCTGGCCCCATGAACTGTAGCAGGGTGACGCGCCAGCTCAGGAGGGGCTTGCCGGACGGGTCGAGGATGTCGTTGGCCAGGCCGCCGAACTTCTTCTGGCAGTCGAGCTGGGCCTTGAGGATGGCCTTCATCCGCTCCGTCGCGATGCCCGTGGGCTCATCGGGCAGGATCTTCGGCGGGATGTCCTTCGGCGGGCCGTCCTTTGGGGGGCCGTCCTTCGGCGCGGCGCCCCCGGCCAGGACGC
This sequence comes from uncultured Alcaligenaceae bacterium, assembly GCA_964630925.1. GTDB lineage: Bacteria > Planctomycetota > Planctomycetia > Gemmatales > Gemmataceae > RGDT01. The sequence continues at coordinate 3,065 of CAZVZK010000106.1, read as the reverse complement.
GGAAGCCGTGGAAGGCCATTTCCTTGTCTTTCAGGAACGAGGACGCGAAGTCGTCCACGACGGTGATGGTCTGGCCGACCTTGAGCGGTTCGGCCTCGCGGGCCATGAACGCCGGGAACCAGCAGATGACCGTAAGGCCCCCGGCGCCCTTCAGCTCCACCTTGACGTGGCCGTCGGCGTCCTTCGTCTTGGCGGTGATCTGGCCGGTGAGGTTGAGCGTCTTGTCCTTGTACCTCGCCAGGGTGGCTTCGCGGTCCTTGACCAGCTCGGCGGCGAGCGCCTCACTCGTGATGGTGATGGCCGGGTTCGGCCCGACCTCGACGAAGACGCAAGGGTCCAGGCCCCCGTCGTAGGCGGTGCCCCGCACTGTCACCTTCGACCCTTTGGAGGCGCGCAGCCAGGAGGCCTTGTCATTCATGGCGCAACGGATTTCTTTGGAGCCCGGGGGGACGACGAAGGTCAGGACGGCCAGGCCGAGTGCGTCGGCGTGCATAACCGCGACAGTGCCGGATAGCTCGACCGTCCTCCCCTTGTACTTCGCCCCGGCCGCGGCCTCGTCCTTCGCCCACTCCTGGGCGTACGCCTCGGCGGTCAGCCGGATCGCCGGCTGAGTCGGCTTGCCGCCGTCCTTCGGCGGGCCGTCCTTGTACGGGCCGTCCTTCGGACGCACGTCCTTTGGCCAGTCCATCTTCGGCGGGGTGGTGAAGCCCCAGAGGATGCCGCCGGGGCTGAAGGCGAGGCTGACGAGGGGGGCGGGGTCGAAGTCGTTCCGGGCCTTGCCCACCAGCGCCGGGCCCTGCTGCTCGGCGGTCATGCCCTCCACGAGGAGGTCGTACAGGGCGAGGAACATCTCCATCTCGGTGGAGCCCATCGCCCCGCCCTTGAGTTTGACGGCCGTCACCAGGCCGAGGAGCGCCTTGAGGCCCTTGTCGGCGGCGGGCTTGGCCCTGGCCGCCTCGGCGTCGTTAGGGTAGCGGGCGGTGACCTCCGTGTCGATCTTCTCGGCGACGGTCACCCCCAGGTGCCCCGATGTGACCGAGGTGAGCGGGACGTACTCGTCGAACGGCTTCTCGCGCGTCATGTGGCCCATCTGCAGCTTCAGCAGCGGGGTGACGGCCACGCCCAGGACGGCGTGCCGGCCCTTGCCGATCAGGGCGACGGCGTCGTCCTGCGGGCCGGCCTTGCGCGGGGCGCCGGCGTTGATCGCGAGCTGGATGGCCTCCTCCGGGCCGACCACCAGCATCCTGTCGGTGGCGAAGTGGGCGCACATCGGCGGGGCGCCGGGGTGGAAGCCGGCGAATTCGCCGCGGATGTAGGATTTGCCCTTGAAGGTCTGATCGGACGGGGAGCGGAACTTCGAGCGGACCGAAGCCTGGGTGTACGGGGCCGTCGTCTCGATGACGGCCCACCCCCAGCCGACCTCTCCGTTCTCCACGACGAGGGTCACGCGCTCGATGTCCTGGAACTTGAAGCCGGTGTACTTCTGGAGCTCGGCCTCCAGGTCGAGTTTCGGCTCCCGGCTGGTGATGGCGGCGAGCAGTTTCTTGCCGTGGGCGGAGGCGTGGATGTCGGCGACGCGGATGCTGGTGACGGTGAGGGCGTCGCCGGGGGCCCACTCGGCCAGTTTCTCCGTCCCGCTCGGCGGCCCGCCCTTGGCGCCGTCCTTGACGCCGTCCTTGCCCGCGTCCTTCCCGGCGACGGGGCCACCCGGCCCCGCCTGGCCGCTCATCATCCACCAGATGCCGCCGCCGACGAGGAGGAGGGCGAGGACGCCGCCGCCGATGCCGAGGACGAGCGGCATCGAGGAGCCGCCGGCCTTCTTACCGCCCTTCTTGCGTGGCTCGTCGTCCTCATCGTCATCGCGTGGACGCGGCTTCTTGCGGGGGCGCTCCTCGTCCTCGTCGTCGGCACGGCCGCGGGCGGGGCGGCGCGGGGCCTCGTCCTCGTCTTCCTCGTCGCGCGGGCGGCGGGCGGGTGCGGGGGCGGGCTTGCCGGGTTTGACGGCGGCCTTCTTCGGCGCGGGGGGCTGGGCGTCCGCGTCGGGGATGGTGATCGAAGCGGAGCAGCCGGGGCACTTGACGCGTCTGCCGGCCAGCTCGTCCTTGACGCGGAGCTTGCGCTCGCACTCGGGGCAGGGGAATTCGATGGGCATGGCGACGCCTTTGTCGGTGGGTGGTGGGGGTGAACGGACATTGTAGGGAAGCGGGTGGGGGATAGACTCAACGGCGGGCGGGAGGGCCGGACCATGACGGGGGCGGAGTGGCTGGGGTGCGACGACCCGGAACCGATGCTGGGGGTTGTGGCCGGCTTCGTCGGCCGCAGGAAACTCATCCTCTTTGCCTGCGCGTGTTTCCGCCGCGTGTGGGGGTTGCTCTCCGACAACAGAAGCCGCAGAGCTGTAGAAATCGCCGAGAGCTTCGTGGATGGATCGGCGACGGAGAGTGAATTCGCCGCTGGTGAAGTGGATGCGAATGCCGCAACTGACGACGCCAATGACGCCTGCTGTAAAGCCGACGCTCTGTATTCGGAGGACCAATCCGCTGCGGGGCTCTACGCCGCGGCCGAGGCCGAGGGATCTGCGGCGTACGGGATCTGCTACGTGTTCGAGGCCATCCCTCGGGCGGAGCACGCGAGCGGGTGCGCGGCGAGTGCCGTGCAGTCCTTGGCGGAAGCGATTGCCATTGTCGCGGGCGCGGACGACTCGGCCCTGCTGGCTTCGGGGGCCTCGGCAAGAGAGGACGAGCTGCGTGAGCAGGCCGAGGTCTTACGCGATCTCATCCCATCCCCGCACGAGCGGACAAGGCGAGCGCGCCGGTTGGAATACGGCGGCAGCCAACTCTCATCTCTCGCCGCAGCCGCCTACGGCGAACGCATCCTACCCTCGGGCCACCTCGACCCTGCCCGGCTGGCGGTGCTGTCGGATGCGCTGGAGGAGGCGGGATGTACCGACCCCGATATCCTGTCTCATCTGCGCTCGCCGGGGCCGCACGTCCGTGGATGCTGGGCTCTCGACCTCGTCCTTGCAGACTGCCGCTGAAGCGGAAGCCTGTACCCCGGCGGCGGCT
>CAZVZK010000105.1:0-35029 GCA_964630925.1 uncultured Alcaligenaceae bacterium | reverse complement strand
GCGTCTGCGCCGCCTCGTAGCGCCGCGCCGCCTCCTCGAACGCCTCCTCCATCGCTCCCGGTAACACGCTCGACATGACGCGCCCTCCTGGGCCGACAGCATTTTACCGGGCGCCGCCGCCCCGGAGAAAGCCCAACAGAATCCGGGCGTCACCTGCCGGCGCACCGCCTGGTCACCTCGTCCTGGACGGCCTCGGATATGGAGGTGCGGTACAGCCTCACGTCCTCCCACCGCCTGCCGTCGGCGAGCAACGCCCGCACGCCGTCGTCCGTCACGCGGGCACCGGCTCAGCCCGATCTCGGCCGGCTCACCCGTGCCGGTCCAGCTCGCCGAACAGGTCCGCGAGGGGCAGCACGAAGCCCGGCAGGACCACCCCGCCATCCAGCACGTCGGCCGACGACGAGGACGGCGTCGGGCGCCGGAGGCGACGTGTAGACGGCGATGGCCCGTTGCCGTGGATCGATCTCCCAGACGAGCCGGACGCCAGCGGTGAAGGAGTCGTTGCGCTTCGCGAGCATCTCGCCGGGCGAGTTGCTCTCGCTCAACACCTCCACGGCGAGGTCGGGGACGAGGTGAGGGACCGGCTCGTCAGGCCACCGCCGTCCGGGGATGCGATCCCAGCTCGTGAAGGCGGCGTCGGGGATGCGGACGAGGCCGGGGCGGAGTTGGATCGTCCCCGCGAACCCGGTGACCACGCCCAGGTTGCCCGCCCGCACGAACGCCACCAGCGCCGCCCCCAGGACCATCGACAACCGGCCGTGGGCCATCCCGCCGAGCTTCTCGATCAGCGTGCCCTCGACCAGCTCGTACACGCGGCCCTCATGGGCGTCGAGGGCGATCACGTCCTGCACCGTCGCCGTGCCCGGCGGCGGGAACAGGCGGAGCCGCTCGGCGGGGACGCCGAGCCGGTCCGGCAGGTCGGCGGCTGACATGGCGCTTCAATGCCCCGAGGACAGTTTCAGGCCGACGATGCCAAGCACGATGATGGCGATGAAGATGAGACGCACCCCGTTGACGGGGTCGCCCAGGAACATCATCCCCAGGATGGCCGTCCCCACCGCGCCGATCCCCGTCCACACGGCGTAGCCCGTGCTGAGCGGGATGCCGCTCCCAGGACGCACCGCCAGCGACAGGAAGAACACGCTGGCGATCATCCCCAGCACCGTCCACGCCGTCGCCCACGGCTTCGTGAAGCCCTCGGTGTAGGCCAGGCCGACGGCCCAGCCCACCTCGAGCAGCCCGGCCAGGCCCAGCCACACCCACGCCATCACGCCTTCACCTCGACCTTCGGCTTCTGGCTCGGGTCGTCCGGCACGAGGTCCGAATCGGCCTCGAACCACTCCTTCTTGAAGTCGATCCGCGTCCGGTCGCGCATCGCCCGGTTCGCCGTCAGCGCGATCACCGCGTCCGCCATCGCCACCTCGCCGTGGCACCTCGGCAGACGCTGCACGTACTTGCCGTCCTTCTCCTCGTAGCCCTGCGCCGCGTTCCAGACACGCACGCAATAGGCGAAGTCCTCCATCTCCTCACGGTAGCCGCGGCTGATCGGCGCCCCCGGCGTGCCCGCCGTCGCCGACGCCGCCGTCACCGTGGCCGACGGCCCGCCCCACGTGGACGAGGCGTCCGCCGCCGCCGCCCCCGGCTTCAGGCCGGTGACGTTGACCGTCATCGACCGCTGGTCGCCGGGCTTGCCGGGCTCCTTCTCCGTGTACAGCATGACGCGCTGCTCGGCCTCGACGATCATCGTGCCCCGCGTGCCCATCAGGCACTCGCCGTACTGCTCGAAGCCGTTGGTGCTGATCGACGAGTAGGTCACGACGACGATGTCGTCGGGGTTGGTCTTCGGGTTGTAGTTCTTGCCGGGGAACTCGTAGGTGACGTAGACGTGGTCGTCGATGTTGCGCGGGTTCTTCTTGCCGCCGGGGCCGTCGAAGAACGCCCGGCACCCCGTGCCGTGGACCGCCAGCGGCCTCACCTTGCCCAGGAAGATGCTGCAGGCGTCGAGCTGGTGGCTGCCCAGCTCGGCCATCAGGCCGCCGCCGGTCTCCGCGTGCAGGCGCCAGCGGATGAGCTGCTCGACGTTGTCGTAGCCGTACTGCTTGACGGAGTCCTTGAGGAGGGCGTAATCGCCCTCCAGCACGGGCGGGTACCAGCCGTCGCGGATCTGCGGCGGGTTGATCCCCGGCACCTGCTTGCCGGCCTTCTCGTCGTGCTTGTACGGCCACGAGAAGTTGCGGTGCCACAGGGCGCGGATGTGCTTCACGTCGCCCAGGATGCCCGACTTCACCACCTCCAGGGCGTGCGAGTACAGCATGCTGTAGTGCCGCTGGTGGCCGATGCTCAGCAGGCTACCAGTCTCCTTGGCCACCTTGATCATCTGCTTGCACTGCTTGACGTTCCACGCCATCAGTTTCTCGCACAGCACGTGCACCGGCTTGCCGCGCTCCTTGCCGACGAGCATGCAGTCGATGGCGTGCTTGGCGTGCAGGAACAGCGGCGTGGCGATGACCACGGCCTCGATGTCCTTGTTCTCGCGCAGGTGCTTGAGGAACGACTCGTAGTCGCCGAACTTCTTGATCTGCTTCTTCGCCACCTGCTCGCCGTAGACCTTGTTGAAGCCCTTGCGCAGGGCCACCTTGGGGTCGCCCTTGAAGATGCGCTCCATGTTCGACGGGCGGATGTCGCACACCGCGACGAACTGCAAGAAGTCCGGGTTGTGCTCGCCGACGAGGACGCCGCCCTCGTCGCCGCCGCCGATCAGGGCCGCCTTGACGGGGTTGCCCTGCACGGACTGGTAGCCGAAGTACACGGCGGCGGCGCTGCCGGCCATCGCCCCGGCGCCGAGGACGCCGGCCTTGAGGAAGTTGCGCCGGTTCAGGCCGAGCGCGTCCTTGGCCTTGTCGAAGTTGGCCTCGCCGGCGGCCCTCTGTTCAGCGGTCACGTCGATAGCCATGTGTCACCAGGAGGGATTCGGATGAGGGATGAGGGATGAGGGATGAGGGATGAAAGGAAGCACTAGTTGTCCCCTCATCCCTCCTTTGAGTCATCGACGCCGCCGGTCATCCACAGCCACATCGATCGCAGCAGGCCGTCGGCGCCGAACCAGCGGCCCGTCGGCAGGCAGCCCAGGGCGCACAGGGCGAACATCTCGATGACGTTCTTGTTGACGAACAGGTAGTTGCCCTCGCTCGGGCCGACGGCGGGCAGCCACGGGAACGCCGGCACCGCCAGGTACGTCGTCAGAAGAAACAGGGCGGCCAGCCAGCACGCCGTCCGCGTCAGGAAGCCGACGAGGATGCACGCGCCGATCACCGTCAGGCCCCAGCGCGTCAGGAAGTCCACCCACCACAGGAGGCGGTCCGGCTTCGGCGGCGGCAGCGGCGGCAGCGGCTCCAACCCGGCCAGGCCCTCCGTCAGCGGGGTGGCCGCGTTCTTCATCCGCAGCACCTGCTCCGACGCCGACTTGCGCAGCTCCCCGTCGGCGAGGGCGGAGGCCTCCTTCTGGGACGCCTTCACGGCGTCGGGCAGCTCGCCCGCCAGCTCCGTCACCGACGCATGGGCGTCCTTCAGGTTGATCGGCGCCACGGCCTGCTTCGCGGCGTCGGCGGGGCGCAGCGGCGCGAGGTCCTTGTTGACCGACACCGCCTTAGACAGACGTTTTCCCAGGGCCTCGGCCCACTTCTTCGCCTCGGCGTGCTTCTTCTTGGCGTCTTCGAGGGCCGCCGCGAGGCGCGTCCGCTCGGCCAGCTCGGGCTCGTCCGCCTCCGCGCCCTTCCGCGCCGCCGTGTCGTCGGCGGACTCCTTCGCCTTTGTGGCGGCGTCCACGTCCTTCTGGCGTTTGTCGGCCTCCTGGCCGGCCTCGCGTACCAGCCCGGCCAGCACGCCGACGGGGTCGGCGATGCCTCCGGCGGCCATGTTGTTCAGCGCCTGCATCAGCGCCGCCGTCTGCGTCCGATTCAGGTCGTCTAGAAGGCCCGCCCGCAGCCGGGCCACCTCCTGCCTGGCCGCCACGAGCCGGCCCTTCTCCACGTCCTTGCCGAACCGCCACGCCTTGCGGCCCGAGATGTCCGCCAGATCCTCCAGCTTCTGGCGGTACTCGGCGACTCGCTCGGCCATCGACATGCGCCGCGTGACCTCGCCCGAGGGGAAGGCCCGCTTCTGCTCGGCCGTGTTGTCGGTGAACGCCTGGTACGCCGCCTTCTCGCGCTCGCCCAGCAGCGTCAGATCGACGCTCTCCAATCGCCCGAAGCGTGCCCGCACCTCGTCGAGGATGGGGTCGGGCTGCCACTCCAGCCAGCGCACCGCCTCGTTGCCGAGCTGCTCGATCAGCGTGTCGGCCTTCTCGCGGTCGATCTTGTAATGCTCGGCGTACCGCGCCGCCAGCGACTTCCAGTCGCGCAGCAACCCCGGCGGCATGCGCGTGAACGGCCTGTCGGCGGCGGGCTCGCCCTCCAGCGGCGCCGGCACGAGGCGGGCGAGGGCCTCGGCGTCGGGGTCGCCGTTGGCCCAGCGCCAGGCGGTGCCGGCGGGGCCGGGGGCCTCGCGGAAATAGCCGGCGCTGGAGAACGGGCGCGAGGTGACGGTCTCGCCGGTGTAGTGCGAGTGGACCTTCTGGATGCCCTCGAAGAGGAAGTGCCAGCCGATGCACAGCCGCAGCAGGACGAGGGAGATGGCGGCAGCGCGGTTCATGGTCTCACGCCTCGGTCACGACGTTGCCGATGGTCAGGGGCGTGTCCGCGCCGTCCGGCAGGATCACCGCCCCTATGTCTTGTCTATCCCGGCAGATGCGTTCCGCCAACGCCACGCCCCCCACGAAGAACGCCGTCGAGAGGGCGTCGGCCTCCGCCGCCGTCGGCGCCAGGGCCGACGCGCTGGCCACCCCCGACGCCGGCCAGCCCGTGCGCGGGTCCAGGACGTGCCCCAGCCTCCTGCCCTCGTGCTCCAGGTGTTGGAACGTCGCCGCCGACGTGCCCATCGCCCGGTTCAACAGCCGCACGCGCGCCAGCCGCCGTTGATGGTGCCACGGTTGGCGGATGTCGATGGCCCAGCCCCACCCGGCGCCGTGAGGACACCCCCTAGCGTACACGCTGCTCGACCCGCCGTGCAACAACGCGGCGTGGATTTTCCACCGCGAGAAGAGGCGTTCGGCGAGGCGGTCCAGCGCGTAGCCCTTGCCGACGCTGCCGAGGTTGATCTCCACGGGGGCCGAGAAGCGCACCGTGCGGGCCGCCTCGTCGAGGGACACCTGGTGCCAACCGCTCGCGTTCATGGCCGCCGCAAGCTCCTCCGGACCGGGGACGCGCTTCGGGCCCTTGAAGAAGCCCCACGCCTTGATGAGCCGTCCCGTGGCCGCGTCGAACGCGCCGCCCGTGGCGGCGTGCAGCTCGCCGGCGAGTTTCAACAGGGCGAACAGACGCTGCTCGACGCGGACGGCGCGGGTCGGAGCGGAGCGGTTCAGGCGGCTGACCTCGCTGGCGTCGCGGTAGACGGTGAGCTGGTCCTCCAGCCTGTCGAGCAGGGCGAAGGCGTCGCGCCCGGCCGGCAGCGGGTCACGCAGGGGGGTCTGGGGGGCGTCTCGCCCCCCAGCTCGGCCGACCGGCACAGCGATCTCCCAGCCGGTGGCCATGGCGCGCCAGCCAAGGCGCACGAGGGCGGCGTCGGGCGGCGGTGCCAGGGCCGGCAGGAGGAATTCGCGGCGCTGCATGGTTTGTTCGTGTGACGGATGGGACCGAGGCGACGGAGAGGGCCGATGGGGCACATTCGCCCTATCGGCCCCATCCGGCCCATCCGGCCTGTTACTTGCCCATCGGCGTCGCCACCGGCGTGCCGCCGCCGCCCGAGGTGGTGGCCGGGGGCGCGTCCAGGCCCTTCTTGCGCCGCCACACCAGCACGTCCGTCCGCAGCACCTCGACCGCCTTCGCGAGCTGCTCGTCGTTGCCCTTCGCGAGCTGGTCGGGGTGCGGGATCACCTCCACGTCCGGCTTGACGCCCTCCTTGTCCATGTTGACGTTCGAGAGGGTGTAGACGCCGATCCGCGGGATGCGGAACTGCGAGCCGTCGATCAGACGCACGCCCATCGTGCCGATGACGAAGCCGCCCGTGGCCTCGCCGACCAGCCTGCCCAGGCCGAGCGTCTTGAAGGCGTTGGGGAAGATCTCGGCGTCCGAATAGCTGCGGTTGTTGATCAGCAGCACCATCGGCTTGTGCCACTTACGGTCGCCCGAACGCAGCACCCAGCCCGAGCCGCCGTCGCGGTTCACGAACCGCGTGTGCTCCTTGCTGCCCAGGTAGTTCAACACCTGGTCGTGCGTGTAGCCGCCCCCGTTGAACCGCACGTCGAGGACGATGGCGTCCTTGTCGTAGTTGTCGCTGTAGAGCGACTTCACGAACGCATCCAGGCCCGCCTCGTCCATGCTCGGGATGTGGATGTACCCCAGCTTGCCCTTCGACAGCTCGGACACCTTGGCGGCGTTCTTCGCCACCCATCGGTCATACATCAGGTCCGTCGCCCCCGGCGTGTCGCGGCCCGTGCGGTTCCGCCCGATGGCGGTCAGCTCGACCCGGCGGCGCTTCGCCTTGGGGTCCGCCGGCGTGTCGGTGACGTGGACGATCACCGGCTCGCCGGCCTTGCCGTTGAGCAGGCGCGACAGGTTGGCGGTGTCGTCCAGCTCCTTGCCCTCGATGGCGACGATGTACTCGCCGGGCTTGAGGGCGATGCCCTTCTTGTCCGCCGGGCCGCCCTTGAGGATCTCGGCGACCTTCAGGCCCTTGCCCTTGTACGCCTCGTCGAAGACCAGGCCCAGGTCGGCGGTGTCCTCCTCCGGGGCCGACACGAAGCCGCCCACGCCCAGGTGCGAGGCGTTCAGCTCGCCCATCATGAGGTACATGAGGGCGTAGAGGTCTTCCTTCATGGCGACGTGCTGCACGAGCGGGCGGTAGCGCTTGCGTACGTCGGCCCAGTTGGCGCCGTGGAACTTGTCGTCGTAGAAGTTGTCGGCCAGGAAGCGCCAGCCCTGGTCGAACATCTCCTGGTGCAGCTCGTCCGAGCGGACGGTCATGCGCACCTTGAACGGCAGGGCGGGGGCGCGGTCGGCGCCGGCGGCGGGCGTCGTGGGGCTGGACGTGCCGGCGTTGGCCAGGCGGATCTGCCCGTCGCGGTCCACGAAGTAGATCAGCTCGACGGCGCCGCCGATGATGCTCTTGCGCTTCGACCACTGGATCTGCCGCGGGGCAAGGCCGCCGCCGGTCAGGCGCGTCAGCGAGCTGCCGGAGGTGGAGGCGACCCACAGGTCGCGGTTGATGGCGTCGCGGAAGGCCACCTTGCTGCCGTCGGGCGAGATGGCGGCCTCGTCCGTCGGGATGGGGATGACCGACTTGACGCGCGTGTGGATGTCGTCCCAGTCGATGGTCAGCGGCGGCTTGCCGCCCCAGCCCAGGCTGAACCCGCCCGACGCCGGCGGCGTGGCGGAGGGCTTCTCAAGGTTCATGACGTGGACGCTGGCGGAGCCGCGGCGCTCGCTCAGGAACGCCAGCTTCTTGCCGTCGGCGCTCCAGGTCACGCCGGCGTTGTACGTCGCGTACTTCGTCACGTTGCGGATGGGGTCGGCGGCGGAGGCGCCGGTGGCCGGGACGATGTACAGGTCGTTGGCGAAGGAGCCGTCGCGGCGGGCGAACACGATCCACTTGCTATCCGGCGACCACTCGTAGTCGAACACCTGGACGGCGTCCACGACGGTCTTGATGTCCTTGCCGTCCGGCGCCATCGTGCACAGCTTGCCGGCGCGCAGGAAGGCGACACGCTTGCCGTCGGGCGAGAAGCTGACGGCGCTCTCGGCCTCCTTGGTGGAGGTCAGGCGGGTGACCTTGAAGCGGTGCGCCTCGGTGAGCTTGGGGTGGTCGGGGTCGTCGGCCTCGAGGGCGTAGAGGTCCTCCTGCCCGTCGTTGCGGTCGGAGAGGAAGATGATCTTGTTGGCGTCGGGGGCCCAGGCGGCGCCGTGGTCCATCGACGGGCCGTCGGTCATCTGCACCGGCTTGCCGGGCTCGGCGCCGAGCTTGATGCGGAACAGCTTGCCGTGGACCGCGAAGGCGATGAACTTCTCGTCGGCGCTGACGGCGAACTCCGTCGCGCCGCCGGAGCGGGTGACGACCTTCTCGACGTTGGACTTGTCGTCGGCGTTGACCTCGATGGCGAGCTTGCGCGGCTTCGAGCCCTCGCGGGTGGAGGTGATCCACAGGTCCGCCCCGCACTCGTAGACGATGTACTCGCCGTTCTTGCTGATGCGGGCGCGGCGGACGGCCTCGTCCCTGTGGTCGGTGATCTGCACGGGCTTGGCGGCGGAGCTGATGGGCTGGCGGACGACGTTCGCGGTGCCGAAGTGCTCGCTGACGTAGAAGAGGGAGGTGTCGTTGGCCCACATGGGGGAGTGGTCCTGGCCGTTGAACGTGGTGAGGCGGCGGTTGTTGGAGCCGTCGGCGTTCATGAGCCAGATGTCGTCGTTGGACGAGCCGCGGTAATTCTTGCGGTACCAGGAGCCGGGGCCACGCGTGTAGGCGATGGTGTCGCCCTTGGGGGAGAAGGCGCCCTCCTTGCCCTCGGCGGGGGTGACGCGGCGTTCGCGTCCGCCGGTGACGGGGACGGTGTACAGCTCGAAGCCGCCTGGGTACTCGGTGGTGCGGAGGGAGGCGAAGAGGACGCTCTTGCCGTCGGGGGACCAGCCGCAGACCATGTCGGGGGCGGAGTCGAAGGTGAGGCGTGTGGGCTTGCCGCCGCGGGTGGGGGTGACGAAGACGTCGTAGCCGCCGTGGCGGTTGCTGGAGAAGGCGATGTGCTGGCCGTCGGGGGAGAAGACGGGGTTGATGTCGTGGGCGGGGTGGGAGGTGACGGAGCGGGCGACGCCGCCGATGGCCTCCACGGTGTAGATGTCCCCGAGGTAGGAGAAGGCGACGACCTTGCCGTCGGGGGAGATGTCGGGGGCGCGGCCGAAGCGGATGGGCTCGGAGGCGGGCGCCGGGCCGGCGGCGAGAAGGGCCAGGATGCCCGTCAGCACGAAGGCGCGGGAGTGCGGCATGGTGAAGTGTCTCGGTGGTGGTGTGGGCGTGCGGCGTCCCTGCCTTGATTGTAAGGACGACCCGGCTTCACGGAATCCACGCGGGCGGCGGATTTCCCAGCTTATCAAGAGACGTGTCGAGGTGTAAAGCGGGGCGGCCCCGGAAGGTTGATCGTGAAGTGCAGGGTTTGCCGGACATGCGGGGCGTGCCGGCGGTGCCGTGGCGAGGCCGTGGCGGCGAGCCTCCCGGCGAGCCTCCTGCGCCTCCTGGCTTGCACCCAGGCGCTCACGGCAAGCCGGGGCGCTCGCCGCCACGAGATCACGCGCGGCAGGAACGATTCCCGCCGTGGCGGAATCCGCTGTGGGAGAAGTGGGAAATCCGTGGGGAACGGGGCAGCGGCGTTTGCATCGGCGCGCGGCGTGGCCTACGTTGGAGGTGTCCTCGACGTTGGGGAGACGAAGAGGACCTCGTGGGCCGGCGGCAGTGAGGGGATTGCCGCCGGCCCTTTTTCTCCCTCCACACACGGCCGGCCACGGGCCCCCGCCCGATCACTTCTTCTTCGGCCTCGGACGGCCCGTCTTGCCGTCGATGTCCAGGCCCAACTTCTCGCCCTCCTCCACGAAGAACAAGAAGCCGTTGTGCATCTCCTGGAACGTCTGCTGGCCGTTGCGCACGGCGGCAGTCGGGTCCGGGTTGAACGGGTTGAACGCCGAGTTGTCGAAGTGCGCGACGGCCTCCACCCGCGTGCCCTTCGGGAAACGCTTCGCCCCCGCCTTCCAGCGGTACGCCTGCTGCCAGTCGAAGCTGTAGTTCGGGATGAGGAGCAGGTCCTCGGCCTTGCCGTCGGGGTAGTGGGCCTTGAACGTCATGTCGCGGCCGCGGACGTGCATGTGGGCGAACATGCCCACGCCGACGGAGTCGGCCTTGAACGTGCGGGCCGCGGTCACCTTGTGCGCCGGCTCGCCCGGCGGGATGGTGAAGCGCGTGTCCACGATGTAATGGAAGCGCAGGTGCTTGTCGATGCGCCCCTCGGCGAATTTGAAGCCGACGGAGATGCGACACTTCTCCTTCTTGCCCGTCGTGACGTAATGGATCTGCAGGACGAGCATCGAGCCGGCGGGGATCTTGTAGGCGACGCCCTTTTCGAGCGTCATGGCCTCGCCGCCGGGGACGGTGCCGGTGATGAAGTTCTCGATGCTGAACTTGCCGCCGACGCCGATGTGGGCCATGTTGCAGTGGTGCAGCACCCGCGCGTTGTCGGGCTTGATCTCCACGCCCTGCACCCAGGTGTCGTTCAGGAAGACGTGCGGCAGCACGACGTACTTGTAATCGATCACCCCCTCCGCCGGCAGGTCGTGCGTCGGAGCGTGGACGATCAGGTCCGGCTTGCCGATGCGCCACTCCGGCGCGGGCGGAGGCGTCTTGGGCATCTTCGCCAGGTCGCCCTTCTCCCGGCCGTAATTCGCCCACAGCTGGATCGTCTCCTTCTCCCTGGGTGACAGGCCGCGGTGGTTGGTGAACTCGGTGTGCCTGGGCGCGCCGTACCACGGCGGCATGTTGCCGTCGCGCACCACCTGGGCGATGGCCCGCGCCTTGGACGACGCCTGCTCGTAGGTGAGGAGCGCGAACGGGGCGGCGGTGCCGGGGCGGTGGCACTCGACGCAGTGCCTGTACAGGATCGGCGCGACGTGCTCGGCGAAGGTCGGCGCGTCCCCCGGCCTCAGATGGACCTTGCGGGGCTCCGTCAGGGGGCAGCCGTCCACGGGCGTGGAGGCCACGCTGACCGCCTTGCCGGCGAGCAGCTCGTCGAGCGCCTCCTTGAGGTCGTGGCGTGTCGGCCTCGGCCTGGCGCCGCCGATGCGGTACTGGTCATCGACGCGGCCACGGTAACGCACCTTGCGGGCCGCGTCGAGGACGACGACGGTGGGCGTGCGCGTGACGCCGAGGAGGCCGGCCACCCTGGCGTCGAAGTCCTTCACAGCCGGGAAGACGACGCCGTGCTCGACCGCGTGGGCGGCCATCGCGGTGATGGTGTCGTCCTCGCCGACGTTGACGGCGAGGAACTGCACGCCCTTCGCCCGGAACTCCTTCTCCATGCGGTTCAGGGCGGGGAGGTAGCGCCCGACGAGCGGGCAGGAGGCGGTGGTGAAGACGAGGGCGAACGCCTTCGCCCTGGGGAAGTCGTCGAGGGACCGCGTGAGGAAGCGGATGTCCTTGAACGAGATTTCGGGGACCGCGACGGGGGGGGCGGCGGAGAACGCGGCGAGGAGGAGGAAGGGCATGGATGTCTCCCGACGAGCGGGGTTACGTGAGCGTCTGTACGTCAAGCGAAGGAGGCTCCGTTCGTAAGCTGATGTTCTCGAACGACTTCAGCCACGGCACGGGGCCTCCGATGGTCAATGTACCGGCCCAGGCCGCCACCCTCAACTCCCTCTTCGGCCAGACCGCCGATTCCCTTCCCACATGCGGCCCTCTTCCTCAAGCACAAGGGCGACGTCACCTCCCCCGGCTTCCTCCGGGCCCTCGTCTTCGGATACCTCAAACGTCGAGCGGCCGGATCGACGTGTCCTTGACGCCCACCGCCGGCCGTGCGGTGCTCGTGCAGGGAAAACGGTGAACCGAGGTGTGAATCGTTGGACAACCTGGAAGATCACCCCCCCGCAGGAGGGGCGTCCGGCGGGTGAGGGATGCGTCCGCTCCTGGCCTCGCCGAGGGCGACGACGGCGTTCCCGGCGAGGATCAGAAGTCCGCCCAAGACAAGGGGATATGTAATCTCGTCGTAGCCGGAGATGACGCTCACGACGGCGGTGAAGACGGGCTCCAGGAGGTAGATCAGGGCGGCCCTGGAGGGGTCCACCTTGGGCTGGAACTCATTCATCCAGTGGAAGGCCAGCACGGTCGGGAAAGACGCCAGGCTCAGGACGTAGACGGCCATCCACGGCAAGGCCAGCATCCGCCCAGCCCAGGCGAGCCAAGCCCCGAGGCCGGGGCCGGCCGCCGCCACCAGCACCGCGCCGACGAAGGCGCCGCCGCCGATGGCGGCGAAGAAGCCGGCGGAGAGGTGGGCCGGCTCGAGCCCCTTGCCGATGCGGTCGAGCATCATCAGCTGGACGGCGAAGATGACGGAGGCGGCGGCGGTGAGCCACTCACCCCAGCCGAACTTCCAGCCCTTGTCGTCGGTCCAGACGAGGGCGGCGCAGCCGGCGGCGGCCACGGCGAGGCCGACGACGGTCGGCAGGCGGACGCGATCCCCGAGGGCGAGGGCGAGGAACGGCACCCAGACGCTGCACAGGGAGGTGAAGAAGCCGGACAGGGCGGGCGTGGTGCCGGCGAGGGCCCACGTCTGGAGGATGAAGCCGGAGAGGAAGACGAGGCCGAGGACGACGCCGCCGGACAGCTCCTTGCGTGTGGGGTTGAGGACGAGGGAAGGCCGGGCGACGCCGAGCATGAGCAGGGCGAGGGGCATGCGGAGGGCGATGAGGGTGAGGGCGGAGAGCAGCTCGCCGCCGGGGCAGGGGAGGGTCTTCTCGGCGGCGTCCTGCCAGGCCTTCGTCCAGGTGAAGGAGAAGCCCCACAGGGCGGTGACGGCGACGAGCATCCAGGAGGCGTGATTCATCTGGCGCCCGTGTAGCTGTCACGGCCGGTGAAGGCCACCGTCACGCCGCAGACACAGGCCGCACGCACGGGCCGCCTCCTCGGGGCGAGGGATGGCGTCATCCTACCGCACGCCGGGGTGGCGTCAATTGCGGCGGCGTCCGCCGCGTGGTAGGATGGGGCTGCGCCGGACGTGGAGGTGGCACATGCGCGGAAGGCACGACATCCCGCCGCTCAAACTCGGCCGCGACGACAAGGGCGCGGACGCGGGGCCACGCGCCGACGCGCCGACGCCGGATGACCAATTCGACTCGGTGAACTCCCGGCGGCTGGATCTAATCGACAAGCGGTACCGGGAAGGGACGCTCTCGGCCGCGGAGGAGGCCGAGCTGGCGACCCTGCAAGTGCGTGTGGACGAGCTGTTGCAGGCACGGCACCCATATGAACGGGAGATGCTCGCCCGGCTGACGGAGTTCGAGCGGAGGTTGGATGAGGAGGGCGTGCCACGGTGACATTCGCGCCCGACTCCCTCTTCGCCTATCCGAACAGGCCACACGTCCGCCGGCACGGCCCGGAGGGCTATACGGACTACACCTCGTACAAGCCGTGGCTGCGTGATGAGTTCGGCTTCCGGTGCGTGTACTGTCTCATGCGCGAACGCTGGTACCCCTCCGGGGAGGCCGCCTTCTCGGTAGATCACGTCGATCCGCGGTCAACCTCTCCCCACCGTATCTGCGAGTACAGCAATCTGATTTACGCCTGCGTCCTGTGCAACGGCTGCCGCAAGGACCGCCCGATCCCCGACCCCTGCGCGGCCGCCTACGCCGACCACCTGCGTCCCATTTCTGGCGGCCTCGTCGAGGGGCTGACGCCCGCCGGGGGCACGCCTGATCGAGGCAGCCGCGCTCAACCGTCCGGAGCTGGTGGAGATGCGGGTCCGGATGCCGTTGCTTCTCGCACGGCTCCTCCGCGCCCGCAAGGACAGGGAGGTGGACCTGTCGGCGTGGTTCGGCTACCCCGACGACCTGCCCGACCTGGCGTCCCTCCGCCCGCCGGGCGGCAACACGCTGCCCGCAGGCATCGACACCTCCCACCACGCACGCCGCTCCCGCGGCGAGCTGCCCGCCGTCTACTGACGCCAAGGCTCATCCCGCGCCCGTCAGATTGCTGATCCGCTGGCCGCGCGGGCCGAGCGTGAAGACCTCGACACGCTCGACCCCGTTGGCGTCCTTCTCGATCTTGAGCTGGAATGTCTTGCCCCACGGGTCGCGGACCGCCTCGTCGGGCAGCAGGGGCTGGCTGCCGTCGGGTTTCTCCTTGATGAGGTCTTCGATGGAAGCAGGGTAGCGGCCCTGAGTTAGACGGAAGGCCTCGACCTTGACGGCGATGTCTTTGGCCCTGGTGATGGCGAAGCCCACATTCCCACCCGGACCGGTTTCGCACCCGATCACGAGCAGCGTCACGCCGCAGATCCAGGCCGCACGCATGGGGCCGCCTCTTCGGGGCGAAGGATGGCCTCATCCTACCGCACGCCGGGGTGGCGTCAATTGCGGCGGCGTCCGCCGCGTGGTAGGATGGGGCTGCGCCGGACGTGGAGGTGGCACATGCGCGGAAGGCACGACATCCCGCTGCTCAAGTTTGGCCGCGACGACAAGGGCGCGGACGCCGGCGGCCGCGAGGACACGCCCGCGCCCGGCCCGGAAGCCGATGACGCGCTCGACCTCGACGCACGCAACCGCCGCCGTCATGAGCTGATCAAGAAGGAGTTCCACGGCGGGGGCCTGTCCCGCGCGGAGGAGGAGGAGCTGGCCGGCCTTCAAGCGGAATTCGAGGCGATCCGAGACAAGCTCTTCCCGGTGCCCGAGGCAATGCTCGCCGCGCTGGAGAAGCTCGCCGACGAGTGGGAGGCCGAGGGCCAGCCCAAGTGACCCTGACCGCCAGCAACCTCTTCGCCCACCCCGGGACACCGCACACCCGCCGGCACGCCCCGGCGGGCTACACGGACTACGGCTCGTACAAGCCGTGGCTGCGGGATGAGTTCGGCTTCCGCTGCGTCTATTGCCTCGTGCGCGAGTCGTGGCATCCATTGCGCGACGCGGCCTTCTCCGTCGATCATCTTGCCCCGGTGTCGGCCGCGCCAGGCCGGGTGTGCGACTACACGAACCTCGTCTACGCCTGCGTCGGGTGCAACTCGGCCCGCCGAGCGGAGAAGGTACCGGACCCGTGCGCCGTCGCCTACGGGACGCTGCTCAGGGCGGGTGACGACGGCCTGGTCGAGGGGGTCACCGCCGAAGGCAAGGAGGTCATCAAGGCGCTCGCCCTCAACAGCACAGCCCAGGTGAGGATCCGCGTCACGATGGTCCGGCAGTTGGAACGCCTCCTCCGCGCCCGCAAGGACCGTGAGGCGGACCTGTCGGCGTGGTTCGGCTACCCCGACGACCTGCCCGACCTGGCGGCCCTCCGCCCGCCGGGCGGCAACGCGCTGCCCGCCGGCCTCCACACCTCCCACCACGCACGCCGCTCCCGCGGCGAGCTGCCCGCCGTCTACTGACGCCGCCATCACCGGCCCGCGTCCGTCGGCCCGCCCGTGCGTTCCTCCGACGCGGTCAATCCTTCGGCGGGAGGATCTTCGCCGGGCCGACCGCGTCCAGGTTCGTGACCCTCTTCCCGCCGGGCGGCGTCGTGGACACCACGACCCGCTCCACGCCCTTGCCGTCCACCTCGACGGCGAACTTGTACTTCGCGCCCCACGGGTCGAGGAGCGCCTCCCTCGGCACCAGCGGCTCGCCGCCGTCGGGCTGCTTCTCGGCAAGGGCGTCGATGGAGGCCGGGTAGCTGGCGTGCTTGATGTAGTAGATCTCGGCCTTCGCCGCGAGGTCCTTCGCCCGGATCCGCGCGACGGCCTCGTTGGCCTCGCGGCGGGCCTTGACGATGGCGTTGCCCTTGAGGACGGCGTAGGCCGCGGGCAGGCGCTCGACGCGCGTCATCTCCTCGCCGGCGGCCTTCATGGCCGCCTCCGCCTTCTTCGCCACGCCGAGGGCCTTCTCCCTGGGCAGCGCCCGCAGCGCCTTCATGAGTTTGGCCTGGGCCGGGGCCAGCTCGTCCAGCGTCGGCAGCGCCGCCTTCGCCGTCTTCTCGTCCTTGATCGGCTTGACGGCCGCGAGCAGTTTCTCAGAGAACGCGGCCAGCTCGTCCCCGAGCTTCGTCGGCTCATCGGCGGCGTGAGCCAGGCCGGCGGAGAGCAACAAGCAGAGATACGACGGTTTCATGGGAGAGGCCTCGGGGGCGGAGGATGGCCTCATCCTACCGCACGCCGGAGGGCAGTCAATCGGCAGGACACCTTCGCGGCGCGGCTCATCTCTTGCCCGCCGTGCCGCTGATCGCATGGCCGCGCGGGGAGATGGTGTAGACGACGACATGCTCGCCGCCGTTGTCCTCTTCGACCCTGAACATGAACTTCTTGCCCCACGGGTCGCGGATGTGCTCGGGCGCCATGAACGGGAGGTCGTCCTCGGCTTGCGACCTGGTGAGGTCGTCGAGGGATGCGGGATAGCGGCCGTACTTGACGCGGAACCTCTCCGTGTAGCGCGCGATGTCCAGTGCACGTGACTTTGCTTCGCCAACCTTTCCGCCGGGTGGATCGCACCCGGCCACCAGCAGCGCCACGCCGCAGATCCAGGCCGCACGCATGGGGCACCTCCTCGTGTCGTCCGATGGCCTCATCCTACCCAACCCCGGCCCCGGTCAATCGGTCCGCTCCAGCACCTCCGCCAGGTGCAGCGTCCGCACCGCCGGCGACCGCCGACGCAGGCACCCGCCCATGTTCATCAGGCAGCCGGCGTCCGTCGCGATCACCGCCTCGGCGCCCGTCTGTTCGATGAAGCGGCACTTGTCCTCCACCATCGCCCCGCTGATGAGCGGGTAACGCACCGAGAACGAGCCGCCGAAGCCGCAGCACTCGTCGGCCCTCTCCAGATCCAGCAGCGTCAGCCCACGCACCCGCCGCAGCAGACGCAGCGGCTCCTGCATCAGCCCCAGGCCGCGCAGGTGGCAGGCCATGTGGTACGTCGCGCGGATGGGGTAGTTGGCGCCCACGTCCTCCACCTTTAGCACGTTGAGGAGGAAGTCCGACAGCTCGTGCGTCCGCCGCGCGAGGTCCAGCGCCCGCGCATGCCACGTCGGGTCGCCGTGGAACAGCTCGGGGAATTCGAGCTTCACCATCGCGGCGCAGCTACCCGACGGCACCACGACCCGTTCACTCTTCGCGAACGCGGTGATGGTGTGCCGCGCCAGAGCGCGTGCCTCGTCGTGGAAGCCGCTGTTGAAGTGGGGCTGGCCGCAGCACGTCTGCGCCGCCGGGAAATCGACCTCGACGCCCAGGCGGCGGAGGAGGTTGACCGTCGCCACGCCGACGCGCGGGAACAGCACGTCGCCCAGACAGGTCACCAGAAGCGACGCCCTCACAACAGCCTCCGCGCTTGCTGCTCCAGCCCCGCCGTCACGAAACGCACCGCCCGGCCCGCCATCGCGTCGAAGTACGCCCACGAGTGGCCGCCCGCCCGCGTCGCCAGGTCGCACTCGTGCTCCACGCCCAGCGCCGCCAGCTTCTCGTGCAGGCGGTCGTTGCCGCGCCAGCATTCGCGGTCCAGCGGGTCGACGCAGAAGAACAGGTGCGGCGGGTGGTGCGCGGGGTGGATGTGCAGGGTCGCCGTGTCCTGCCGCGCCTGCTCCTTGCTGTCGTACATGTCATCCAGCGGCGTGCCCCGTCCGTACCGCTCGTGGTAGTCGATGGCCGACGCCACGCCGGCGGCGACGGGGAACGTCGCCGGGTGCTTGAACGCAAGCCGCAGCGCCCCCTGCCCGCCCATGCTGATGCCCAGCAGGCCGATCCCCGGCGGACGCAGGCCCAAGTGCGACGCCAAGTAAGGCAGCACGTTGTCGAGGAGGTGGCGTTCGGGCGTCAGCACCGGGTCGAAGGCCGGGCAGACGCGGTCGGCCCACCACGACGGCCCCGCGTGCGGGCAGACGCAGGCCAGGCCGCCGGCGGCCAGGGCCGCCGTGTACGCGGCGTTGCCGGCGAGCGTCTCCAGGCCCACGGGGTGAAGGAACAGGACGCCGAACCGGGGCCGGCCCGGCGGGGCGTACACGTCGGCGGGGCGGCCGGCGATCACCTCGCTCGACCACGAACCATCCATCGGGGAACCTCGCATCCCGGCCGGATGCTCGTATGAAATCACCGGCCACCCCGATAGAATAGCAACATGGAGGGCGCGCCGCGCCCCGCACCTCACCTCGGAGCGATCCCCATGTCCACCGCGCTGCAAAACCCGCCGGCCAAGAGCCGCACCAGTAACCCGGCGTTCAACTTCGGCGGCCTCAGCCGCCTCGGCCCCTCGGAACGCACGCCCGACACCGTCACCATCCCGGGGGCGGCGCTCAAGTCATTGATCCTCCTCGGCGTCCTGATGGCGTCCGCCATCACGGTGATGGCCATCTACCTCCCGACGATCCTGTCCACGCGGCAGGCCCCCGATGGCCTCATCGTGTGCATGATCGCCGGATGCATCGGCGGGCTGGTCATGGCGCTGTGGACGATCTTCGTCCCCCGCCACGCCCCCGTCACCGCGCCGATCTACGCCGTCCTCGAGGGCCTGGCCCTCGGCGGCATCACGACGTTCTTCGAGGCGATGTTCCCCGGCATCGCGCTGCAGGCGATGGGCGGCACGTTCGCCGCGCTGCTCGCCATCCTCGCCCTGTACGGCACCGGCATCATCAAGGTGACGGAGACCTTCAAGGCCGTCGTCATCGGCGCCACCTGCGCCATCGCGCTGGTCTACCTCGTGGCCCTCGTGGTGATGGCGTTCGGCGGGCGCGTGCCGTTCCTTTACGAGACCGGCTGGGTCGGCATCGGGATCAGCGTCGTGATCTGCATCGTGGCGACGCTGAACTTCGCCCTCGACTTCCAGGCCATCGTCGACGCGCGGGACGCCGGCGCGCCGCGCTGGTTCGAGTGGTACCTCGGCTTCGGCCTGCTGCTGACCATCGTCTGGCTGTACCTGGAGATCCTGCGTCTGCTGGCCAAGATCCGCAGCAACGACTGATACCGGATCGGGTTGAATCGTTCCCTCCGGGCGACGCGCATTCTGGCCGGGCCTGCGGCCCGGCGGCAGGCTGGCAGCCTGCCCTACGCGACCAATCAACGCGAAACGGTATGACCGGCCAGGGCGGCGACGCGGCGGGCGGCGGGGCGGATGCCCCGCCGCCCGCCGCGTTACGGGCCCGCGCTGGACTCCCCCGCCCCGATCCGGTATCGTGGAGCGATTCAAGAGTCGGGAAGAGCGGAGCGAGAACGATGCCGGCACGCCTCAGCGTCGAAGAGGGGATGGCCACGCCGGCCTCCCTGGACCTGCCCGACGGCTCCGAGGCGACCCTCGGACGCAACCGCGACTGCTCGGTGTTCCTGCAAGACAAGCACGCCTCCCGTGCCCACGCACGCCTGCACCACGACGGGTCGGCCTGGCGTCTCACCGACCTCAACACCACCAACGGCACGCGAGTCGAGGGCCGCCTCATCGATTCGGCCGCCCTCTGCGACGGGCAGGTGATCTCCGTCGGGGCGGTGCGGCTGCGGTTCCGCGTGGTGCGGGAGGCCGGCGCCCCCGTCGAGGAGCCGTACCTGGCGCCCGCCGACCCGCTCGACGGCAGCGACTCGACGCACTTCGAGGCCGACGACCTCACCGCGCTCTTGCGGTTCACGAACGCCGCCCAGTGGGAGCAGACGCCGCAGGGCCTCATCGTCCGCGCCCTCGACGCGGTCCTGCGTCAGACGGGGGCGGCGCTGGCCGGGTTCCTGAGCCTGGACGCCGACACGCCGGAGTCGCGCGTGGTCAGGCCGCAGGCCGCCGACGTGGACCCCACCCTGAGCCGGCGTCTGACACAGGCGGTGCTGCGGCAGGGCGGCCTCGTCTGGCTCGCGGCGGGCAGGGGCGGCCTGCCCGAGGGCGACAGCCTGGCGCGGTACCGCGACGCGGTGTGCGTGCCCCTGCGCGGCGGGGCCAACGGCGGCCGGGCCGGCGATCCCCCGCTGGGCGCGCTGCACGCCTACCGCACCGGCCTGCCGTTCAACGAGCGGCAGGTGCGGTTCTGCGAGCTGCTGGCGGCCAACCTGGCCAACGCGCTGGAGGTGCTGCGTGCCCGCCGCGCCCTGGAGGCCGACAACGAGCGGCTGCGGACGCACGCGGCGGCACTGGCGGACGAGATCATCGGCGCCAGCGCGGCGATCACGCGGGTGCGCGAGCAGGTGCGGCGGCTGGCCGACGCGCCCTGCTCGGTGCTGATCACGGGGGAGACGGGGGTGGGGAAGGAGCTGGTGGCGCTGGGGCTGCACCGGCAGTCGCAGCGGCACCGCGGGCCGCTGGTGACGGTGAACTGCGCGGCGATCGCGGGGGGCCTGGCCGAGGCTGAGCTGTTCGGGACGGCGCGTGGGGCGTACACCGGCTGCCCGCCGGAGGGCCGCCCGGGGTACTTCGCCCAGGCCGACATGGGGACGCTGTTCCTCGACGAGGTGGGCGAGCTGTCTCTGGACATGCAGGCCAAATTGTTACGCGTGCTCGAGACGCGGTGCTTCAGGCCGGTGGGGGCGTCTGCCGACGCGCGGGCCGACGTGCGTGTCATCGCGGCGTCCAACCGCGACCTGCAGGCGGAGGTGCGCGAGGGGAGGTTCCGGCGCGACCTGTACTTCCGGCTGACGGCGACGCTGCACGTGCCGCCGTTGCGCGAACACCCCGAGGACATCCCCGAGCTGGCGCGGCACTTCCTGGAGGGGCTGTCACGCGAGTACGGGCGACTGGTGGATCTGTCGCCTGCGGCGACGGAGCGGCTGCTGGCTTACGCGTGGCCTGGGAACGTGCGGCAGCTGCGGTCGGTGCTGGAGGGGGCGCTGGCGCTGGGGGAGCGGGACGTGATCCAGGCGGGGGACCTGTGCCTGCAGGACGAGGGGGAGGGGCCCCTGCCGGAGGCGCCGGCGACGCTCAACCTGGTGCGGCTGGAGGAGTGGGCGATCCGCCAGGCGATGAGGCGGACGGGGGGGAACGTGCTGCAAGCGGCGAAGGTGCTGGGCCTGCACCGCAGCACGCTGCACGCGAAGTTGAAGCACTACGGGATCCAGCGCGAGGGCGACGAGTGAGCGCCGTCAGACGGGCCGCGGCCCCTCGGGGGGCGTGGGGACGACCACGGGCGCGGGGGCCGGGATGGCCGGGCCCTTGCCGTGGATGGCCTCGTACACCTCCTGGCGGTGGACGGGGACGTCCTTGGGGGCGACGATGCCGAGGCGGACCTTGTCACCGCGGATCTCCACCACCGTGATGGTGATGTCGTTGTTGATGACGATGCTCTCGTTTTTTTTCCTGGACAGTACCAGCATCGGTGCGTATCCTTGTGCCCAGAAGCCATTCAGGGGGCCATCTCACGGTCCTGATCCGATCCCTCGTAGGCAAGCCAGAAATCCGTTCCGGTGCGGGAGGCCGCGCGGTGGGGTCTGGTTTGGTAGGACGCAGCAGGCTCCGCCTGGCTGGATGGTCACGGCGGGGATTCTGATGACGGGTCAGAAAGAGTTGGTTCCCCATTCGGTGGTCGGATGGTGTCAACCCGTCGCCACCTGATCCATCACGTGTTACTGTACCGGCCCGCGCATCAAGCGTCAAGGGCCCGCCCGCATTTTCCGCGCCATCAGTAAACGCCATTTCTTCGCCTCGCACGCCGGGCCGCGGTCGTCTACCATGAATCGCTTCTCGCCTCGGGGAGCGACGCATGACGCCGGAGCCGGAGCCGTCGCGGCTGGATGAATTGACGGCGTCGCACTGGGCGCTCATCGCGGCGCTGGCGGCGGTGCAGTTCACCCACATCGTCGATTTCATGCTCGTCATGCCGCTGGCCGCCAAGCTGTCGGCGGACCTCGGCCTCGACCCCGCGCGCTTCGGGCTGGTCATCTCGTCGTACAGCATCGCCGCCGGCGTCGCCGCGCTGGTCCTCGCCTGGCTCCTCGACCTCTTCGACCGCCGGCACGCCCTGCTCGTCCTGTTCGCCGGCTTCACCGCCGCCACGCTGCTGTGCGCGTGGGCGCCGGATTACCCGTGGCTCCTGACCGGACGCATCGCCGCCGGGGCGTTCGGCGGGGTGGCCGGCGCGGTGATCCTGTCGATCATCGGCGACGCCATCCCCCTGTCGCGGCGCGGCACGGCGACCGGCGCGGTGTTCTCGGCGTTCTCGGTGGCGACCATCGTGGGCATCCCGGCGGGAATCGCCCTGTCGGGCAGCGAGCCGTCGGGCTGGCGGCAGCCGTTCCTCGTGCTGGGCCTGCTGTCGGCAGCCCTCTTGCCCGCGCTGTGGCTCTCGGTGCCCTCCTTGCGCGGACACATCACGGACGGGGAGCGCCGCGTCACCTTGATCGAGGTGCTGTCGGAGCCGGCCCATCTGCGCGCCTTCGCGTTCATGTTCGTGCTGAACCTGGGTGGCTGGGTGATGATGCCGTTCCTGGCGTGGTTCCTCCAGCGCAACGTCGGCCTCAGCGACGGGCACCTGCAGCTCATGTACGCCGTCGGCGGGGCCGCCACGCTGGTCAGCATGAACGTCGTCGGGCGGCTGTCGGACCGATTCCCGCGCGTCATCGTCTTCCAGGTGGTGTGCGGGCTGGCCCTGGTGCCGCTGCTCTTGCTGCCGCTGCTGCCGGCGGGCGCCCCGCTGCCCCTCGTCCTCGTCGTGACCACGCTGATGATGGTGCTGACGAGCGGGCGCGGCGTGCCGGCGTTCGCCCTGCTGACGGCGGTGCCGTCGGACCGGATGCGTGGGGCGTTCCTGAGCATGAACTCGGCGGTGGCACAGACGGCGATGGCCATCGGGCCGCTGCTGGCAGGGATGTTTCTGAGTGGGGAGGAGAACAAGGAGCCGCTGCGGGGTTACTTCCAGGTGGCCGTGGTGTCGTGCCTGTTCGGGGTGGCGTCGCTGTTCCTGATCCGCCTCTTGCCGGTGCCGCTCGATTCCGGCAGGCCGAGGGTTGTGGAGGTGGCGGCCACACCAGTAGAATCAATCAGGACACCCGCCGAGGGGGCCATCATGGCGCCCCTCCCGCCGAACGCGCCTGCCGAGGGCTGAGCCATGTCAACGACCGTCCCGGTGCCGCCCGCCCTGCGTGGCCGACTCGCCGGCCTGGCACGCCGCGTCCGCTTCCTGCGTGGCCTGCGCGGGGCCGGGCTGCTCGTCCTGTGCCTGTCCCTCGTCGCCGGCGCCGCCCTCCTCGCCGACGCCCTGTGCGGCTTCGCGCTGCCCGCGGGCGTCCGCGTCGCCCTCCTCGCCGCCTGGGCCGTCGTGGGCGTGACGGTGCTGCTGCGCTCGCTCGTCGCGCCGCTGGCCGCGCGGCTGGATCAGGCCGACCTCGCCGCAGCCGTCGAGGAGGTGTACCCGCATCTGGGCGAGCGCCTCATCACGACCGTGGAGCTGGCGGCGGACGGCCGCGTGTCGTCGCCGGCTCTGGCTCGCGTGCTGGCCGAGGAGGCGGACGCCCGCTCGCGCCCCCTGGATTTCAACCGCGCCGCCGGACGCCCGCCCGCGGCGCTGCTGGCGGCGGCGTGCGTGGCGTTGCTGGCTCTTTTCGGGCCGGCGGCGTTCTTCCCACGCACCTACGCCACGCTGGCGACGCGCTTCCTGTTCCCGTGGCGCGGGCCGACCACGCAGCCCGAATTCACGTTCGAGGTCACGCCGGGGGACGGGTACGTCGCCAGGGGGAGCGTCGTGGCGTTCACCGTGCGTCTGACGCCACGCGACGAACGAGTCACGGCCCCCAGAGTGGTGCGGCTCGCGTTCACCGCGTCGGACGGGGCGGTGACGCGGCACGCGTTGACGCAGGACAGGGCCGACGCGCTGTTGTTCGCGGGCGGGGTGAAGATCCCCGGCGACGTGGAGTACCGGGCCGAGGCGGGCGACGCAGTGAGCGAGGCGTTCCGCCTGACGGCGGTGACGCCCGTCGAGCTGGCGCTGGAGGGGACGGGGGTCACGGTCACGCCGCCGGAGTACGCCCGCGTCACGATGGAGACGGACCATTACCCCGGCGTCGGCGACCTGTCGGCGTTCGCCAACAGCGAGGCGGCGTTCAAGCTCGCGCTGACGCGCCCGGCCGTCGCGGCGTGGATCGAATTCACCCCGGCACGCGACGGCGCCGCCGTGACGAAGCTCCCACTCGACGCGAAGCTGGCGGCGCGGATGACGGCGACGGAGCCGGGCGGGTATCGCGTCGTGTTGGAGGCGGAGCATGGGGTGCGGACGGTGCGCGAGGGGGGTAAACTCGCCATCCGCCCGGACCAGCCGCCGGCGTTGCTCAAGTCGGCCGGGCTGCTCGACGGCCGCAAGGTACGGGCGTATGACCGCCTGCCGCTGGAGCTGCGTTTCGCCGACGACGTGGCCGTGGGCGCGGCGGACCTGTTGTGGCGCGTCGGCGACGGCGCCGAGCGGGAGGAGCCGATCAGGCTGGACGGGGCGGCGCGGCGTGAGGTGTCGGCGCGGCACCTATTCCAGATCGCCGGCAAGGCGAGGCCGGGCGAGACGCTGCACTACCGCCTGCGCTTCCGCGACACGCGGCCCGAGAGGTACGGCGGGCCGAACGTCGTGCATCACCCGGAGAACGGGACGCTGAAGCTGGAGGTGGTGAGCGAGGGCAAGTCGCCGCGCGAGGAGGAGATCCTGGCGCGGCGTGACGAGATCGACGGGAAGATCGCCGAGGTGCAGGCGGCCATCAAGCAGGAGATGCGCGCCGGCGACAAGGTGCGTGCGGAGACGCGCGGCAAGCAGGATCTGACGCCGGCGCAAAGGCAGCAGGTGGAGCGTGTGCGGCAGCTCAACCGCGACGTGCAGTCGTCGCTCGACGACCTCGCCGCGCTGGCGCGGCGCGAGCCGGAGACGGCGATCCTGGGTGACAAGGCGAAGCAGATCGGCAACGAGGAGATGAAGAAGGCCGGCGACGAGCTGGCGCGGACGCTGGAGGAGAAGGCGGCGCCGGCGGCGCGCGAGGAGCGGTTCCGGGCCGCGGAGCGCGAGCTGCACCAGGCGCTGAACAGGCTGGATGACCTCAAGGCCGACAACGCGCGCGTCGCCCGGGACAGGGTCGATCAGGCGAAGGTGGAGGAGCTGGCGGACAAGCAGAAGCAGCTCGCGGAGAAGGCCGCCGAGCTGGACACGGACACGCCGGAGGGGAAGGCGGCGGCGGAGGACATCAAGCGCGAGCAGAGGAAGACGGAGGAGGAGCTGGCGAAGCTGGCCGAGAAGAGCGAGCTGCTGAAGAAGGCGTTCGAGGAGGAGCGTGCGGAGCAGGCCCGGCGCGAGGCAGAGAAGGCCGCCGAGCTGGCGAAGGAGCAGCGGGCGCTGGCGAAGGCGGCGGCGGAGACGGAGAGGCGGCGCGAGCGCGAGCGTCTGGCCGAGCTGGCGACGCGGCAGGAGGAGCTGGCCGCGCGGGCGAAGAAGCTGAGCGAGGAGACGGCCCGGCGGCTGGAGGCGGATCGTGCCCTGCCGTTCGACGACGCGGTGGCGAAGAAGGCCGCCGAGGCGCTGGCGGGAGGCGAGGCCGAGCGCGCCCAGGCGGAGCAGGAGAATGCGGCGCGTGCGTTGGACAGTCTGGCCCGGCACCTGGACTGTCTGGCGGCGTCGTCGAAGGACGGGCGCGAGGCGGCCCGGCAGTTGGCGCTGATGCAGGAGGGGCTGGCGAAGCGCACGAAGGGTGCGAAACTCGACGACGCGGCGAAGAAGGGCCTCGTCGCCGAGCAGAAGGCGCTGCGCGAGGCGCTGGAGGGGATCAGCCTGCCGCCGGCGGACCGTGCCGCCCTCGGGGCGTGGTCGCGGGCGCGGCAACAGATGGACGAGGCCGAGAAGGCGCTGATGGCCGGCAAGCAGGACGAGGCGGCGAAGGCGATGGAGTCGGCCCGCGACGCGCTGCGCAAGCTGACCGGCTTGTTGCCGTCGCTGGAGGGGCGGAAGAAGTCGGCGCTCGCGGAGGTGGACCGCGTGCGCCGCCAGCAGGAGGAATTGGCCCGCGAGCTGGACGACGCCCTGAGGTCGGCGAAGCCCGAGGCGCGGCTCAATGAGGTGCGCCGCAAGCAGGAGGCGCTGGCCGAGAAGATGCGTTCGCTCGATGCGCCCGGCGAGGAGGCGCGGCGCGAGCGGGCGCGGGAGGAGATGGCCGAGGCGGCGCGTGACCTGCGCGACAGGCGGGCCGACGACGCCCGCGTCGATCAGGCGCGGGCGAGGAAGGAGCTGGATCGGCTGGCCCAGGCGCTGGCCGGGAAGACGCCCGCCGACGAGAAGGCCGCCGAGCTGGCCCGCCGTCAGCGCGAGCTGCTGGCCGAGAAGGACACGGCGAAGGATGAGGTGAAGCGGAGGCAGCGCGACCTGGCCGCGGAGCTGGAGAAATTGGGGACGAAGGACGCCCCGGCGGCGCGCCGGGAGGCCGAGCGGGCGGTCAAAGAGGCGGCGTCCGGCGGCCGCGCGAAGATGGAGGAGGCGGCGAAGAAACTGGAGGCGCTGGCCGAGGCGCTCAAGGACGAGGGCGACGCGCGGAAGGCGCAGCGGCTGGCCAAGTCGCAGGCGGAGGCCGCCGAGAAGGCGAAACGCGACGGCCCGAAGGCGGATGACCGGCAGCGATTGGAGGCGTTGGCGGAGGAGCTGAAGAACCTGCGGGGCGGCGACGCGGCGAAGGAGAAGAAGGCGGCGAGGGACGCCGTGGCGAAGGCCGAGAAGGCGAAGCCGGAGGAGAGGGCCAAGGCCGAGGGCGAGGCCGCCGAGGCGTTGAAGAAGCTGGCCGACAAGCTGGGGCCGGCGGAGGCGCCGAAGACGGCGGAGGCGAAGAAGGAAGGCCCGCTGGGCGACAGGAAGATGGCGGACGAGGCGCGGAAGCTGGCGAAGGAGCAGCGTGAGCTGCGCGACGAGACGAAGCGCAAGATGGAGGACGGCAAGGGCGAGGCGCCGGGCAAGAGTGAGGCGGGCAAGCTGGCGAAGGAGCAGGCCGAGATCGCGAAGGAGGCGGAGAAGCTGGCCGGCGCCGTGAAGGGCGAGCAGGGCGAGAAGTCGGCGGCCCGCAAGCAGGCCGACGCCGCCAGCAAGGCGGCCGGCGAGGCGGCGCGCGGGCTGTCGAGCGGGGCGCTGGAGGAGGCATCCAAGGGCGGCGAGCAGAGCGAGAAGGCGCTGCGTGAATTGGCGAAGTCGCTCAAGGACACGCCGCGGGCGACGAAGGACGGCGACACGTTCGAGGAGGCACGCAAGCTGGCGCGGCGGCAGGCGGAGGTGAACAAGCAGCTCGCGCCGATGGCGAAGGACCCGGCGGCGCAGCGGGCGGCCCAGGCGGAGCGTCAGGCCGAGCTGGAGAAGCAGGCGGGCGAGCTGGCGAAGCGGCTCGACAGGATGGCGGAGCGCCCGTCGCCGACGCCGGGGGCGGAGGACGCGGCCCGCCAGGGCGCCGACGCGGCGCGGGGCGCGAAGGAGGCGATGCGCCAGGCCGGCGAGATGGCGAAGCGCGGCGACCCGGCGGCGGAGGCGCGCGAGCGTGCGGCGAAGGCGCTGGAACGGGCGGCGGCGATGGCCGACAGGTCATCGGGCAAGGGCGTGAACGAGCCCGTGGACGGCAAGGCGGGCAAGGAGCTGGGCGACGCGGGCCGGCGGATGGAAGAGGCGGGGCGCGAGATGGCCAGGGGCGGCCCGCGCGACGCCTCGAAGGCGATGGCCCAGGCCGGCGACGCCCTGCAGCGGGCGGCGGAGGCCCTGGCGCGGGCGATGCAGCCGCAGGGGCAGGAGGGCAGGCCGACGGACACGCCGCCCAACGAGCTGGGCGGGGCGGTGGGCGGCGGGAAGCCGGACGACCGGGCGGTGGCGATGCCGAAGCTGCCGTTCGACCCGAGGAAGTGGGGCGAGCTGCCGGGCGAGCTGAAGACGAAGATCACGCAGGAGATGCGTGCGAAGTACGGCGACGACTACGCGCGGATGATCAAGCTGTACTTCGAGCAGTTGGCGGACACGAAGAAGAAGCGTTAGTACTTCCGTGGCGACGGGCTTCCAACCTGTCGGGCGGCGAACGGGCCCGTTGACCCGACATCTGGAGCTGGACAAAATGAGACGGGGTGGGCGGCGGCGGTGGTGTCGGCGGTCTGACCACTTGCCCTGAAATGCAAATTCCGCCGAGGATTTGCGTTGCAGGGGGGGTGCCTGGGGGGTGCAATGCAATCCGCCCCACACAGGCCACACCACACGTCTATTTCTGTCTAATTCCCACCCCCGCTGACCGCTTCCCAGGAAACAGCGGACGACAAGTCGGGAACTTGTCGCCACGGGAGGAAGCCCGAGCCGGAGAAGCCAACATGCGGACCATCCTCGCCGTCCTGATCATCGCCGCGTCCGGCGTCGGCGCGGACCGGCCGCTGCTGAAGAAGACGCCCGTCGATAAGGCGGTGGACGCGGCCCTGGAGTTCCTCGCCAACACGCAGATCAAGGAGGAGGGGTGCTGGACGGCGGGCCGCACCGGACGCAACCTCGCCGTCACGGGCCTGGCGGTGATGGCGTTCCTGTCGGCGGGGCACGTCCCCGGCGAGGGGAAGTACGGCAAGGTCATCGAGAAGGGCGTGCGCTGGGTGCTGACGCAGCAGCGGCCCAACGGCCTGCTGTCGCCGGAGGGCAACGTCGAGATGTACCACCACGGCATCGCCACGCTCCTGCTGGCGGAGGTGTCGGGGATGGCCGACAAGAAGCTCGGGGCGGAGTGCCGCAAGGCGCTGGAGAAGGCGGTGGCGGTGATCCTCAAGGCGCAGCGGACGAAGGGCGAGGCGGGTGGCGGGTGGCGCTACCGGATCGACCACTCGGAGGGCAGCGACCTGAGCGTCTCGGGGTGGCAGATCATGGCGCTGCGGGCGGCGCGGAACGTCGGCTGCGACGTGCCGGCGGACGTGATCGACAAGGCGGTGGACTACGTGAAGCGCTGCGCGGAGCCGCGGACGGGCGGCTTCCGCTACATGCCGTACTCGTTCACGACGGTGGCCTGCACGGGGACGGCGGTGCTGGCGCTGGAATTGTGCGGGAAGAAGGAGCACCGGAGCGACATGGTGCTAAAGGGGGCGGACTACCTGATCCGGCGGGACAACCTGCCGCGGTGGGGCGGGCAGTACTTCTTCTACGGCATCTATTACGGGGCGCAGGCGACGTTCCAGGTGGGGGGCAACTACTGGACGACGTACCGCTCGACGCTGCACAAGACGCTGCTGCGGTATCAGGGGCGGACGGGTTCGTGGCTCGGAGAGGGGACGGATTCGACCTACGGCCCGAACTACTGCACGGCCTTGAGCGTCCTGGCGCTGACGGTGGAGTACCGGTACCTGCCGATCTACCAGCGCGGCGAGGAGCCGGCGGAGAAGGAGAAGTGATCACGGTCACGGGGCGAGGGAGATCCCCGCATCGCGAAGGGGTTCGGTGAACACGTCAGGCGGCCGGCCGTTTCCGAACCTCTCTGAACCCCCGCTCTTGACCCGGTAGTTCCCGCACTGGAAACAGATGGCGTACTCCGTTGTGCGGCCCCCCTCCACCACGCGGACGCCGTGGCGGGGGTTGAAGCATTTCGCCGACTCTTTCTCCTTCTGGGCCACCATCTCGTTGAGGGCGTCGGCGATCTCCTGCCGCCTCTCCGCGCTCGTGACCTCGGCCTTGCCGATGACGGCGAAGCCGAAGAAGAGCTCCAGACCGCTGGCGTCCTCACGGCCGTCGCCCTTGCGGTAATCGAGCGCGTAGACCGTGACCTGTGAGGGCTTCCCCACCCGGCCGGACGTGTCGCCGCAGCCCGCCACGGTCAGGATTACCAGGCCGAGGCCCATGAGTCGCAGCATGGTTCTGACCTCCGTCGCATGAATGCCCAGCTCACGACAGCCGATTCGGCCGCCCGCAACGCCACTGCAAGGCCGGGCCGGCTCATGCCTGCTCTTTCTGCTCTTCGAGGTACTTCTGGAGGATGGCGGCGGCCTCGTCGGCGTCGTGCAGCCCGTATCCCGTGTGGTACACCTCTCCCGGCTTGAACCACCACAAGGGGCCGTCCTTCGCCAGGTCCTCGGTCACGACACGCACAAGCTCTTGCTTCTCGTCGCGCGTCAGCGCCCTTACCGCCGGCAGCAATTCCGCGAGTGACATGACACGGCCCTCTCACTCACCCCATGCTACCACGACCCGGCCGGCCTCGCCATGCGGGCTGTTGGTTGTTGGTAGGATACAGGAGAGAAGGAATCAGGAGGTGCCGCGTGCGTCACACCACGCCTGATGCGCTGCTGTCGCGGGCGTTGTTGTGCTTCGTCCACGTCCACGCCCCGACATTCGAGGAGCTTGCGGCGTGGTTCGGCACGCCGGGCGGGCAGGAGGCCCACGTCCTGCGGAAGCACGGGGTGATCGTGCTGGACGGCGGGAGGGTGCGGCTCAGCCGGCGGCACCTGTCGCCGGACGGGACGGTGTTCGTCTGGGGGCGGCGGATGTTCCTGCTCGATCGGGACGAGGTGCGGCTGGTGCGCTACGGGCCGGAGGGGCCGCCGGTGTTCGCGGAGGATGCTTGAAGTCGGATGCGGGCGTCCCCAGCATGCTCCTGTCGGTGATGGCGGCGGACGAGCGCCTCTTCGCCGCGCAGATGGCCGCATTCCCCCAACTGCGTGTCCAGCCTTGGATCGAGCCGATACCGGGCGAGTCGGCGCGGCCCTACGCGGCCCGGCTCGCGCCGCTGGCGGCCCCCGGAGTGCCGTGCATCATCGGGGGCGCGTCGTTCGGCGGCGTCGTGGCGCAGGAATTGGCGCGGCACCTGTCGGCGCTGGCGTGCGTCCTGCTCGGGAGTCTCGCCAACCGGTCAGGACGCCTCACCTGGGTGGCCTCGTGCCGGCCGCCAGGGGGCCTCCGTCCCCGCCCTGGTGGATGCGGTAGCCGACGACGTGGAAGTGCCGCCGCGCGTGTCCTGGGTGGGCCGGGGTGCCGCAGTGCAGGCGGAGCGTCGAGCGGCCGGCGGGCACCTCCAGGCGGACGAGGATCGTGCGCGGCTCCTCGGTGAGCCGCTCCTCCTGGTCCACGCCGGGGCCGACGATGCGGAGGGGCCCCGGCCCCCCGGGGCTGGCGTGGACGCCCAGCTCCAGGGTGGCGTGCGCCGGCTCGCCGGACTGGTTCAGCAGGTGGATCTCGGCGCGGGCGTTGCCCCAGCGCCCGCCGGGGTCATCGAACGTCTGCTGGAAGCCGGCGGCCCAGCGGACGAGGATCGGGTACAGGGCCTCGCGGCGGCGGCGCTCGGCCTCGTCCGGCGACAGGCCCGCCCGGAGGCGGGCGGCGTGTGCCGCCAGGGGGTAGTAGGCCAGCCGCCCGGAGGCGCTGACGAGCGCCGGCTCGCCGAGGAGGCGGCGGAGGGCCTCCTCGCGGGCGGCCTCCTCCGGCGTGGCCAGGCGTCGGCTCCAGACGATGCCGGCGAGCCCGGCCCAGGAGAGGCGGCCGGCCATGTCGGCCACGTCCATCCGGCTGGTCTGGCGCTGCCACAGCTCGGGGTAGCGGCCCTGCATGGCGGGGTAGCTCCAGGACGCGCGGGCGGAGTGGAGGGACTGGCCGAGGTGGCCGTAGGTGCGGCACTCGGGGTAGGCGCAGTGGGGGAGCTGGAGGATCGTGGCCCCGTCCCCGGCGGCCTCCTCGACGCGGCGGGCGAAGTCGCGGTCCTCCCGATACAGGGCGAGCTCGCCCTCGGGGGTGCGCCCGATGTCAGCGGGGGCCTGGTCCCAGATGCCGGCGGCGGTGAGGGCGAGGACGGCGGACACGCCGGCGGCCCGCCCGAGGCGCCCGTCGCCGAAGGCGCGGAGGAGGGCCTCGAGGAGGTGGGCGAGGGCGAAGAGGGCGAAGAAGGCCAGGAAGACGCTGATGCGGTTGTAGCAGCGGATGGACGGGAGGACGAAGGCGGCGAGCATCCCCAGGCCGCCCTTGGTGGCGAGGAGGAGGCCGGCGAGGTTGAGCAGGCCCACCCCCTCCAGCCGGCGTCGTCGGCCCTCGTCGGGGCCGGCGCCCCCGGGCGTGCCGGGCCGGAGCAGGGACCAGGCCAGGAGGAAGAGGAGGCCGGCGGTGCCGGCGGCCCCGAGGCTGACGAAGTCGTTCTCGTTGACGCCCTGGAGCTGGCGGTTGATGGCGGCCTTCATGCCGGCGATGGGCCCGCACCGGTGACCGGTCACGGGGAGGAGCATCTGGAAGAGGCGGAGGTCGTATGCCTGGGCCTCCCAGGGGGAGCGCTCGCCGGCCTCGGGGTTGCGGCCATGCTCGATGCGGTGGAGGAAGGCGGGCCACAGGTTGACGAGGGCGCAGGCCGTGATGACGCCGACGAGCAGTGCGGCGGCGCCGGCGGCGCGGGGGCTGCCGCGGCGCCAGGCGACGGCGAGGCCGGCGACGGCGAGGAAGAAGCAGGTGAAGTAGGCGTAGTAGATGTCGGCGACGCCGACGAGGGCGGCCAGGGCGAGGGCGGCCCAGGCGCGGCCGGCGCGCGGGCCCTCGGCCTGGGCGCCGAAGAGGGGCGCCTCGAGGAGGACCCAGACGGCGAGGAGGGCCCCGACGGGGACGAGGAAGTAGCCGGAGAGGAAGATGTGGGACATCCCGCGGAGGTGGTGGTAGGGGAGGAAGGCGAAGAGCAGGGAGGCAGACAGGGCGGGGATGGGCCGCACGCCGAGGTGGCGGAGGACGGCGAGGCAGGCCATGGCGGCGAGGGGGAAGGTGGCGAGGAAGTAGAGGTTGGCGAGGAGGAAGGGCTCGCGGGCGACCCAGGAGAGCAGCCACATGGCGGCGAGCTGGAGGGTCATGCCGCGCTGGTAGTCGTGCATGGTAAGGCCGTGGGGCGCGCCGAGGGAGGGGTGGTGCAGGGGCCAGCCTCGGTCGATGATGAGTTTGGCGTGGAGGGGCCCGTCGTAGGCGTCGCCGCCGTAGGCGAGGGGTGCGCGCAGGTCACGCGAGGGCAGGCCGTAGAGCCAGGCGAGGGCCGCGAGGCTGAGGGCGAGCGCCAGGGCCTGCTCGGCGAGAAGGCGGAGCAGCGGATGCTTCGACGGCGGGGGGTTGAGGGCCATGCCGACCTCCAGGCGTCGGGGCCGGGCCGCCCCGCGGACGGCGGGGATACAGCACGAGGGGTGGTGGGTCAACCCCACGGGCCGCACGCCCATCCCCTCCATCTTCTCCCGCCGCAGGGGATCCGAGGGGGCGGAATCAGGATCCGGCCCGGCGGCCGCCTGCCGCCACGTCGCACCTCGCCTCGCCATCCCGCCGCACAGCCGCTATCATGCGCCCACCCCTCACAATGAGCCCCAATGGGGGGGGCATGGGGGATTGGCCGAAGGCTCCCCCATCACCTAGCACGGCGTCAATGTGTCTGCATGTCGGCGCCGCCCAATCGTAAGGGCGACGCACGCATCGGACGGAGGAATATCGCGATGATCACCCTGAAGCTCCCCGACGGCTCGTCCCGCCAGGTCCCGCCAGGCACCCGGTCCCTCGACGTGGCCGAGGCCATCGGCAAGCGGCTCGCGGCCGCCGCCGTCGCCGCCAAGGTCGATGACGGCATCCTCGACCTGACCCGCGAATTGCCCGAGGGCGAGCACTCCTTCCAGCTCCTCACCGACAGGGACAAGGAGGCCCTGGACGTCCTCCGCCACTCCACCGCCCACATCATGGCCCGCGCCGTCCTCCGCCTCTTCCCCGGCGCCAAACTCGCCTTCGGCCCCACCACCGACGCCGGCTTCTATTACGACATCGACTCCGACCCGCCGGTCCGCGAGGAGGACTTCCCGCGCATCGAGGCGGAGATGAAGAAGATCGTCGCCGCCTCGGAGCCGTTCGAGCGGTTCGAGCAGAAGTCCGAGGAGGCCAAGGGCCTGTGCGCCGATATGGGGCAGGGCTACAAGGTCGAGCACATCGGCGACCTGGGGCACCCGTCGGTGAGCTTCTACCGGCAGGGGGAGTTCATCGACCTGTGCCGCGGGCCGCACATCCCGCACGCCGGCAAGGTCGGGGCGTTCAAGCTCCTCAGCATCGCCGGGGCGTACTGGAAGGCCGACACCTCGCGCAAGCAGCTGCAGCGGCTGTACGGCACCGCGTTCTTCAGCCAGAAGGACCTGGACGCCTACCTCGTGCAGGTGGAGGAGGCGAAGAAGCGCGACCACCGCGTGCTGGGCAAGCAGCTCAAGCTGTTCACCATCAGCCAGATGGCCGGCAGCGGCCTGATCCTGTGGATGCCGAAGGGGTCGGTGATCCGCGGGCTGCTGGAGGCCTTCATCAAGGACGAGCTGGTGAAGCGCGGGTATCAGCCGGTGTACACCCCGCACATCGGGCGGCTGGAGATGTACCGCACCAGCGGCCACTTCCCCTACTACCGCGACGCGCAGTTCCCGCCGATGTACTTCAACGCCGTCGGCGGGGCCATCGACCTGGCCCACTACCGCCTCTCCGGCGGACACCTCGATGACGCCAAGGAGAAGCGGTTCCTCGAGCTGATCGACATGGCCCAGTACGCCGTCCCCGGCTACCGCGACGCCACCACCACCGAGGCCCGCCTCGACGCGATCCACCGCTCGGTCAGCAAGCTGATGGAGGGGGTCGGCCTGAAGCTGCCGGCGTATGAGAAGGCGGCCAACCACGAGGAGCGGGCGAAGGCGCTGTGGGCGTGGCTGGAGACCCAGGAGGGGTACCTGCTGAAGCCGATGAACTGCCCGCACCACATCCAGATCTACAAGGCGGAGCCGCGGAGCTACCGCGACCTGCCGGTGCGGCTGGCGGAGTTCGGGACCGTGTACCGGTTCGAGCAGACCGGCGAGCTGAACGGCATGACCCGCGTGCGCGGGTTCACCCAGGATGACGCCCACCTGTTCGTCACCCCGGATCAGGTCGAGCACGAGATGGAGGCGAACATCGACCTGGTGCTGTACGTGCTGAAGTGCCTGGGGCTGACCGACTTCAAGGTGCGTGTGAGCCTGCGCGACCCGGCGAGCGACAAGTACGTGGGCAGCCCGGACAACTGGGAGAAGGCCGAGGCGATCCTGAAGAGGCTGGTGCAGGGGCGGGGGATCAGCCACACCATCGAGCCGGGCGAGGCGGCGTTCTACGGGCCGAAGATCGACTTCGTGGTGCGCGACTGCATCGGGCGCGAGTGGCAGCTCGGCACCGTGCAGCTCGACTACAACCTGCCGGAGAGGTTCGGGCTGGA
The DNA here is from genome assembly GCA_964630925.1 of uncultured Alcaligenaceae bacterium. GTDB lineage: Bacteria > Planctomycetota > Planctomycetia > Gemmatales > Gemmataceae > RGDT01. Next base: position 138 of record CAZVZK010000105.1, on the reverse strand, counting down.
GTACGTCGGGGCGGACAACAAGCCGCACCGGCCGGTGATGATCCACCGGGCGCCGTTCGGGTCGATGGAGCGGTTCATGGGCATCCTGATCGAGCACTTCGCCGGGGCGTTCCCCCTCTGGCTGGCGCCGGAGCAGGC
>CAZVZK010000104.1:0-35676 GCA_964630925.1 uncultured Alcaligenaceae bacterium | reverse complement strand
CGGCGGGCCTGGGGGCGTGGTGGGCGTTCGGCCCGACGCCGGTGCCGGTGGTGATGGCGGCGTTCGGGGCGGTGGCGCGGCTGGTGCTGCTGGCGGCGTGGCTGCGGGCGGCGGGCGGGCGGCGGGCGGAGGCGGGGTGAGCGCGTGAGGGCCCGAAACCGCCGCCGGGGCTCACGGCCACCCTCTCCGGCTGCGGCCCGCTCATCGAGCACCCTTGCGGCGCGGCACCCCAGCCCGCAAGATGACCGTCTACCCCGGAGACCCCCGCCATGCCGCACTGCCTCATCGCGCTCCTCCTCATCGCCGCCGCCGACGCCAAACGCGGCCTCGACATCCACTGGGTCGATACCGAGGGCGGCGCCGCCACCCTCATCGTCACCCCCGCCGGCGAGTCGGTGCTGATCGACTGCGGCAACCCCGGCAAGCGCGACGCCGAGCGCATCGCGGCCGCCGCCAAGAAGGCCGGCCTCAAGCAGATCGACCACCTGATCATCACCCACTGGCACAGCGACCATTACGGCGGGGCCGAGCCGCTGTCGCGCCTCATCCCGATCAAGCAGTTCCACGACCGCGGCATCCCCGCATCCCTCGCCGAGGACAGGACCGGCTTCCCCGTCCTCATCGGCGCTTACAAGAAGGCCACGGGCGGCAAGTCGAACACCGTGAAGGCCGGGGACGAGATCAGGCTCAAGCAGGCCGACGGCGCGCCCGCCGTGCGGCTGCTGTGCGTGTGCGCCAGCGGCGAGGTGATCCCGTCGAAGCCCGGCGCGAAGGAGAACCCTCTCGCCCGGGACCACAAGGCGCACCCCATCGACAAGAGCGACAACGCGAAGAGCCTCGGCTTCGTCCTGTCGTTCGGCGGTTGGAAGTTCCTCGACCTGGGCGACCTGACCTGGAACATCGAGCACAAGCTCATCAGCCCGGATGACCGCATCGGCCCCGTGGACGTGTATCAGGTGACGCACCACGGCCTGGAGATCAGCAACAACCCGGTGCTGATCCGCACCGTGGCGCCGCGGGTGGCGATCTACAACAACGGCCCGCGCAAGGGCGGCCACCCGAGCATCACGGCGACGCTCCGGCGCATCCCGAAGATCGAGGGCATCTACCAGATGCACAAGAACCTGAAGGCGTCGGCCGAGGAGAACACGACGGCCGACCGGATCGCCAACGACGGCGGCAAGAAGGAGAGCGGCGAGAACATCGTGCTGTCCGTCGCCCCGGACGCGAAGAGCTACACGGTGACCATCGCCCGCACCGGCAAGACGTTCAAGCACGTGACGCGCGGCGAGTGACAGCTCGCCCCTACCGGGAGGGAGGGAGCCACCGTGCCGACGCCACATCAGGCCCCCTGACCGTAACCGTTCAGGCCGGGTGTGGGGATGGGACGGGAGGAGACAGGCGTTGTGGCAGTGTGGGTGGGATTGCATTGCATTGCACCCCCCCCTCACACCCCCCTGAAATGCAAGTTGCGCCCGGAGATCGCATTTCAGGGCTCTTGGGCCTGGATCAGACACAGGGGCAGCCCGAAGCGGGCTACTTTCATTGCGTTGCGTCGCACACACCCTGCCATCCCACGAGAGGATGTGCCGGCGTCCACGATCCAAACGCCCGTTCGGCCCACCGCGGACACACAGCGTCAGCTCGGGCCTCCGGGCGTCGTTGGGCGTGGGAGAATGGCAAGCCCGGCCCGGCGCTGGCCCGGCGCAGTACGGCGTGGAGACGTGGAACGCCTGACCCCCTTCCCTGCCGCCCGCTTCCCCATGATGGTATGGCCGGCCGGGGTCGAACCGGCTCTGAGCGAGGTTTAAGCTCGCTGCCTCTACCTGTTGGGCTACGGCCACATGCGAGGAGCCGCCAGCAGGAGTCGGACCTGCAACCGATCGCTTACAAAGCGAGCGCTCTAACCGTTGAGCTACGGCGGCAATCATGACAGCGGAGGGCGGAGGAGTCGAACCCCTGACGTTGCCGTCCCTCGGTGTTCAAGACCGATTGCCGTCCACCACGGCGGCACCCTCCGGCTCAAGGACACGGACGGCCACGGGGAAGGTTCGCGCCCTCGGATGAGGGCGCGACTGACCAGGCCAACTGATCAAGGGCCCGATCCGTGCCAGGCGAGCCCACACCAGAAGCACTGTCGGGCCTTCGGCGTGCGAAGTACGCGCGAGCAACTCCGGCAGCGGTTGATGAATACGTCCGCCCCGTGGGCCGACAGCAGCCGCTCCCGGACACCTCGCCGAAACGCCTCGGGGTCATCGCCCAGCGCCTCCTCGACCTCCGGATCATCCGCCGCCCCCCATGTCCGGCGGAGCCTCTCGGCCAGCCCGGGCGACTCGCAGGCGGCCGCCTTGGCGCGTCCCATGATCGCGAGGCCGCAGCGGAGCTCGAAGTCGGTCATCAGATGCTGAAAGTGATTCCAGACGTACCGCGTCAGCTCGCGATCCTCGTCGTACTCCATCGGCTCTGCTCCCAGAGACAGGCGATGATCGGCCATTCCGCCGACCCGTGTTTGCCCGCCCGCCTCAATACGGGAACTCCTCCCCCACCTCCGCCGCCGCCAGCTCCGGCAGGAACGCGCCCAGACGCTCCGCGCACGCCTCCATCAGCCGCCGGCCTTTCTCCGTAGTCACGGACGGGCAAGGCGTTCCAGCACATGACGCGGGGCGAGTGAGGTCACCGCCAGTCGCCGGACAGTTGCCACGCCGCCCACCACGCCGCCGGCGATCGGCGCACCGCCTTGCCGCCGACGAGGGCCTCGCTGGCCTTGCCGGCCCCGCGCAGGCCGGTCGTGCCGCGCATCTTCTTGACGCGCTCCTCGACCCATTCGGGATGGTGCAGGACGTCGAGCTGTGCCCACCGCAGCGATTCGATCTTGGGCAACTTCTTCTCCCAGAGGTGGTGATAGAAGCGCTCCATCAGCACCGCCGTCGCCGCGTCGTTCACCGACCACAGCGACGACACCACGCTCTTGCAGCCGGCCACCGCGAAGGCTCGCTGTAACCCCAGCATACCTTCCCCGGCGGCCTCCTTGCCCAGCCCCGTCTGGCAGGCCGACAGGACGGCCAGCTCGACGTTCGACAGGTCCATCTCGGCGATCTCGAGGGCAGTCAGGATGCCGTCGTCTTCGGCGGTGGGCTTGTTGGCCCCGGCCAGCACGACGCCGGACAGCAGGCCGGGGTGCCAGCCGGTGACGCCCTCGCGCCCGAACGGGTCGGGCTTCCTCTCGTGTTCGAGGGCGGACTTCATCGTGGGCGGGGCGAAGAAGCCGTGCGTGGCCAGGTGCGCGAAGCGGTGCCCCGGCAGGGCCTCGCGCAGGGCGGCCTTCGTCGCCTTCGCGCCGGAGAGGGAGGTCGCCTCCTTCTTGAGCAGGGTGCGGAAGCGGGCGCCGACCTCGCCGGCCTCGGGCCCGGTGGCGGGCAGGGCCGCCCAGGCGCCGACGCCGTCACCGAACTCGACCCCGCCCAGCGCCAGCAGGGAGGCCTTGCCCCTGGCCGGCAGGAGCAGCCGCGGCAGCACTTGCGGGACGGGCAGCACGGCCAGCGGCACCTCCTCCAGAAGGAACGTGCCGGCCTTGGCGCCCGGCAAGGCGGCGAACGGCAGCCGGCCCAACGCCCCGTCGGGGGAGATCAGGACGAACTTGGCACCGGCGAGGTGCTTCTCCAGCGGCGCCCACACCAGCGCCCGCAGGCGGGCCGGGGCGGCGCCGGCGTCATGCCCCTTTTCCAGCGCCTCGCGCCAGCCGGCGAGGGCCGCCTCGACGGGCTGCGTGGGGCCGAGGTCGATGCGAACGGTGGGGGCCTCGGCACGAAGCACCCAGGCCGCCAGCAGGCTCTGAGGCGACTGTCCCTTGCGAGGCTTGGCGGGATCCATCCCGAAGTAGGCGAGCAGATCGACGAGGACGACGCCAGGAGGGAGGGCGGTTCGGAAGGCCTCGCTGGAGGGCGGCTTGAGGGAGGCGCGGAACGGCTCGCTGAGCTGGGCGAGGCGGGTCTCCTTCTCCTCCTTGATGCGGGTGTACTCCACGGCCCGCTTCCTCGACGCCTCGTCGGTGCGTGAGGACAGCAAGGCCAGGGAGCGCGTGGCGTCGATCAGCTCCCTGGCTATCTGCCGCGTCTCCGGGTCCGTCTGGGTTTGCAGGAAGAGGCGGCGTGCCTGCTGGGCGGCGAAGGACGCGCCTTTCCAGGACAGGACGTGCGTGTGGCTGAAGTGCGCCGACTCGTCGGGCAGCGACAGGCGGCAGGCGAGCTGGTGCCGCAGGGCGTCGGCGGCGGCGAGCTGTTGGCGTTCGGACTGCACCGAAGCGTTGGCGGCCAGTTGGCGGCGCGTGACCGCCAGACATTGTTCTCGCAGCAACAGGGCCGTCCCGAGGCGGTTCCCGACTTCGTGCATGTAGGCGAGGGAGTTGAGGCCGTGGGCGTAGGAGGGGTGTCTCTCCCCCAGCGCCTCCTTGAACAGTGCCGTCGCCTTCGCGTTCAGTGACAGGGCCGCGTCGTGGTCACCCGCCTGCCGGACGAAGTAGGCGAGGTTGTGGAGGCAGAGTGCGTATTCGTGGTCCCGCTCTCCGAACACCTCCTTGCGCAGGGCCAGGGCTCGCTCGGCGACAGGCAGGCCGGCCTTGTGGTCCCCCATGTCCGCGTACAGCAGGGCAAGGTTGTTGAGGCAGGTGGCGTGGAGGGGGTGCCTCTCGCCCGGTGTTTCCTTGGTGAGGGCGATGGCTTTCTGGAAGAGGGGCAGGGCCGCCTTGTGGTCCCCCATCTTCTGGAGCTGGGTGGCGAGGTTGTTGAGGCTCGTGGCGTAAGCGGGGTGTCGCTCCCCGAGTGCTTCCCTGGTGATGGCGAGGGCCTTCTGGACAAGGGGCAGGGCCGCCTTGTAGTCGCCCATCCATGAGTACAGGGTGGCCAGGTTGTTGAGGAAGGTGGCGTGGAGGGGGTGGCTCTCCGCCAGCGTCTCCCTGGTGATGGCGAGGGCCTTCTGGTATAGGGGCAGGGCCGCCTTGTGGTCCCCCATCGCCGAGTACAACATGGCGAGGTTGTTGAGGCTTGTGGCGTAGTGGAGGTGCCGCTCCCCCAGGACTTCCCTGCGGATCGCCACCGCCTGCATGGACGGGGGCAGGGCCGCCTTGTAGTCCCCCATCTTCTGGAGCAGGAGCCCGAGGTTGTTGAGGCATAGGGCGTGGTCGGCGTGTCGCTCCCCCTGCGTCTCCTTGGTGATGGCGAGGGCCTTTAGGGAAAGGGACAGGGCCTCCTTGTGGTCCCCCGTCTCCGTCCGCGCCACGGCGAGGTTCCCCAGGGTCGCGGCGTAGAGCGGGTGCCTCTCCCCGAGCGTCTCCTTGCTCATGGCGAGGAGCTTATCCAAGAGGGGCAGGGCCGCCTCCTGGTCCCCCATCTCCACGTGCAGGACGGCGAGGTTGTTGAGGCTGTCGGCGTAGACGGGGTGCCTCTCGCCCAGCACCGCGCCCAGCGCCAGCGCCTGCCTGTTGAGGCGGAGGGCCGCCTTGTAATCCCCCGCGTCCTTGAGCGCCCTGGCGAGAAGGATGAGGCTCCTGGCGTAGTCGGGGTGCCTGTCCCCGAGTGCCTCCTTGGTGATGGCTAGGGCTCGAAGGTGCAGGGACAGGGCCGCCTCGTGGTCCCCCACCGGTTGGTGCAACTTGGCCAGATCGTTGAGCAACGCGGCGTACTTGGGGCTCCTCTCGCTCAGATGCTTCTTGGCCAGCGCCATCCATTGCCGGCGCAGTTGCAAGGCGTTCCTGAAGTCACCCGTCGACTCGGCCAGCGTGGACAGCTTGTGCAACACGGCGAAGTACTTGGCGGGCCTTTCCCCGACGGACTCCTTGAGGAGGCCGAGCTCCTCCGTGCGGAGCGGCAAGGCCGCCTTGTGATCACCCATCGACTCGTGCATTTCGGCCAGGTTGCCGAGGGTGGTGGCATAATCGGGGTGCTTCCTCCCCCTCAGCTCCTTGACGATCTTCAGTGCTTCCAGCAACAGGGCCGCGGCCGCGCGGTGATCTCCCAGATCGGCGTGGGCGAAGGCGAGCTTGTTGAGGCCCTGGAGATAGAACGTGTGCCGCTTCCCGAACATGTCCCGGTGCAGCCGAAGCACCTCCTCCCGCAGCGGCAGGGCCGACCGGTGATCACCCAGCTCCATGTGCATGTCGGCCAGGAACTGGGCGGCCAAGGTGGAGAACAGGCTGTCCCTGCCGTACAACTCCCTGATTCCGGGGAGGTGTTCCTTGAGCAGGGGCAGCGCGGCGGCATGGTTCTTCGTGGCCGCGTGAACCTGGGCCAGATTGTGCAGGGCGACCAGGTAGTCGGGGTGCCTCTCCCCGAGGTGTTCCTTGAAGACGTCCCGCGCTTCGAGGGCCACGGAGAGTGCCTGCCGATAGTCCCCCTTGAGCCTGTGCAGCTCGGACAACGTGATCAGGCCGAAGTCGCCCCGCCAGTGCCGGTGGCCCTGAATCTCCTTCATGACACGCAGGCTTTCTTGTCCGAGCGGGATGGCCTTGGCGACCAGGGCCAGGGCCGCCTTGTCCTTGTCGTCCCCCGGCATCAAGGGCTTCTTCGAGGACCGGTCGGCACGGGCCGCCTTGGCCTGCTCGAGCAGATCACGCGCCCGCCTCTCCAGTCCTCTCGCCCGCCGCAGGGCCTCGCGCTGCGCCGGCGTCCGCTTCTCCTGCGCGAGGGCCTCGTCCAGTCCCAGCCGCGCGTTCACTGTCTTCCAGTGGCGCTCCCCGTACAGCCCGCGCCGGGCCTCCAGCATCAGTCGCTTGTACTTCGTCACCTGCCCTGGCGCATCGTTGCTCTCGTGCAGGCTCGCCAGCTCGCCCGCGATCTCCTCCACGTGGCGGTGCCAGGGGCCGAAGACCCGCAGGGTGGCCGCCAACGCCTTCTCCATCGCGGCGATGGCGATGTCCGGCTTCCCGTCTTTCCTCGCTTTCAGCCCCTTTGCCCGCTCGACGATCTGCTCGTGCAGCAATCTAGCCTGCGCTGGCGTCAGCGGAATCTTCCGGGCCGACGGCGCGGCCCCCCAGGCGATCCCCGCCACCAGCACCACGCACAGCAGTGGACGAATCATCGCCTCCCCCTCCTGCCGTCCTCACCGGCTGCCGTCGGCCAACGTCACGAGCCGACGCCCATCGCCACGCGCACACCCGCCCCAATCCCGCCCAGTCTACCCTCGCGGCCGCCATGTTACCAGCAGTTACCAGCGCCATTCTCGCCGCCAACTTGAGCCGGATACTCGGCCACCTGACGGGGGGCTGCTCGCCTGCCCCCCCTCAATACGGGAACTCCTCCCCCACCTCCGCCGCCGCCAGCTCCGCCAGGAATCCCCCCAGACGCTCAGCGCACGCCTCCATCAGCCGCCGGCCCTTGTCCGCCGTCGCCGCCCTCGGGTCGCCCATCCCCGTGTTCGTCGTCGCCAAATGCCACGGCCGCGTGATGCTCACCCACCCCCGGTTGATCGCCTCGAACCGCGTCGGGCGTGCCTTGCCCTCGTCGGCCTTCTCCATCCGCAAGAGGTGCGGGAAGTACGCCAGCCCCAGGCTCGTCTCGACCTCGTCGGCGTGTTCGCCGGGCTTGTCGAAGATCGACCCGTATAGGTCCGCCGCCATCCGGTACCAGTCGCACACGCACAGAAAGATCCCCACCCGGTGGTGTAGCTGCCGCATCAACGGCTTCAGCTCGTTGCCGCCGTGCCCGTTCAGCAGGACCAGCCTCTTCACGCCCTGCCGCTCCATCGACTCCGCGATGTCGGTGATGATGGCGAGGAGCGTCAGCGGCGTGACGCTGCACGTCATGCCGCCGGGGATCTTCAGGTAGTTCGTGTTGACGCCGAACGGCACCGTCGGGAGCTGGGCCACGCGGGCCCCCTTCCCCCACGCGATGCCACACGCGCGTCTCGCGATCTCCTCCACCTGGAAGGTGTCGGTGCCGTAGGGCATGTGCAGGTTGTGCGGCTCGGTGGCGCCGAACGGCAGCACGGCGGCCTGCCAGGGTGCGGAGCGCACGGCGTCGTGGGTCAAATCGGCGAGGACGTGTTCGGCCATCGGCGGCACTCCTGGGCCGGGTTGTTCTATGGCCCCACGCACCGTCACGCGGAAATCACCCGCCCACGGTCACACGCCGCCGGCGTCCGCGTCCGGGGCAGTGACAGGCAGAGGGACCGGACGAAAGGGAAGGTGCGATCATGGCCTTGAAGTCACCGCGATTCGCAGGCAACGCCCGGCTCCAGTCCGCCTCCAACAACGCCCCCACCATCCGCTTCGGCGAGAAGGACATCGAGGCCGTCCGCATCATCCAGAAGGCGTACCTCGAACTCGGCTTCCCCATGCCCGTCTCGACCAGGAAGGCCGGCAGCCCCGACGGCATCTTCGGCACCGAGACCGCCGGCGTCACGCGGTCCTTCCAGGCGAAGCACAAGCTCTCCCCCGACGGCATCGTCGGCCGCGACACGCTCGGCAAACTCGACCAGCTCTTCCCCGCGACGCCGACGCCCCCCGCCCCGACGGCCTTCCCGATCCGCTTCCCCCGCTTCCACCCGATCAAGCCCAAGGACGGGTTCGACCACACCGTCTTCCCCCATTGGCAGATGGTGCCCGCCCGCGGCGGCGAGAAACGCATCCGCCTGCTCGACGCCGAGGGCCTCGACGTGGTCAGCACCCAGCCGCAGGTCTGCACCCTCACGGAGGTCCCGCCCGTCAACACCCTCCCAGGCGCCCGCGAGTTCGTCCTCAAGGGCGACCTCCGCGGCCGGTCCTTCATCCAGGCCCGCAAGGGCGGTCGCCTCTTCACCCAGCTCCAGGTCGGCGTCAAGGCACGCAAGCGGGTCAGGGTCTCCTTCCACTTCGTCCGCGACAGGGTCGGCCACGCCACCACCCGCAACCCCGCCCAGCTCGACGAGTGGGTCCGCAAGGCCAACGACATCCTCATCCCGCAGGCCAACGTCGAGATCGTCAAGCACAACGTCTTCAACACCCTCATCAACCAGAACCTCGGCCCCGTCGTCCGCTTCCGCCTCGACGCCTCCGGCAACTTCGCCGCCAACGACGAGTGGCACGTCGTCACCGCCAAGGCCGACCGCACCGCCGAGCTGAACGTCTTCTTCGTCTGGGAGTACGAGCAGGACGACACCCCCGCCATCGACAACACCGCCGCCGGCACCCTGGAGAGCAACATCCTCTTCGAGGACAATCTCCCCCGCCCCGCCGAGAGCACCCTGGCCCACGAGGTCGGCCACTTCCTCGGCGTGGACGAGCACTCCGCCGAGGGGCAGGATCTGCTCATGTCCCCCGGCCGCACCGACGACCGCATCAGCCGCGACCACGCCAACATCATGAACCCGTGAGGCCGGGCAACACGGCCGATCCACGGAAGGCACAGGGCAGCTCGTAAGGGGCCGCCCGATCTCGAAGTTGGCCCTGCCGAGCCGCCCGGCGAGGTCGCGGACGCTCTCGCCGGCCCAGCGGAGGGGCGACTCGGGCCGCAGGATTCCGGCTCGACGAGGGCTTCCAAGGCGGCGGCCAGGCGGGGCTGGAGACGCACGAGCGGCCGGCGTCCCGCGCCCGGGCAGCGGAAATTGCCGGCGGGAGGCGCGTCGGCGGGCTCCGGCCCGGCGAGGGCGAAGTGGGTGGCCCCGCGCGAGACGCCGGTGGCGTCGGCGACGGGGAGACGCCGCCGTAGCCGAGGGCCTTGGCCTCGGCAGCGGCCCAGAGGCGGCGTCGCCGCACGTCGAGGGTGTCCGCCAGGTCGAAGCAACGCTGGCGGATCGAGTGTTCCGTGGCGCTGTCCCGGTTCATGGGACGGCACACGAGCCGGCGAGCTGTTACACTAATTTCCGGACAGTCCCTTAGATCGGCACGCGCCCGCCCCTAGAGGATACAGAGGCCACCCACACACGCGGAGCGTCCCCGATGAAGCCCCTCGCCGCCGCACTCATTCTCTGCACCGCCGCCCTCGCCGGCCCCGTCGAGGACCGCATCCTCGCCCTCGACGCCCTCGGCGCGGAGAGCACCCCCCGCGCCCTCGCCGCCTTCCTCGACGCCGCCGCCGACCCCGAGCCGCTCATCGCCCACCTCGCCGCCCGCCGACTCCCGCGCCTCGCCAGGGAGCGCCTCCCCGACCTCATCAAGCATTTCACCGCCGGCACCCCGGCCCGCCGCGAGGCCGCCGCCCGCGTCCTCGTCGGCCTCGGCGCCGACGCCCTCCCCGCCGCCCCCGCCCTCCTCGACGGCGCCGAGAAGGCCGAGCCCGCCGTCCGCGTCCCCGCCGTCACCGCCCTCCTCGGCTTGCACGCCAAGCTCGACGACGGCCAGAAGCACCGCCTCCGCCGCACCCTGATCGATGCCCGCCTGGACGCCGACCCCGCCGTCCGCTCCCGCGCCGCGTCGGCCCTCGGCGTCATCGGCTGGGGCGGCAAGGACGCCCTGGCGCTGCTGCTCGCCGACATGAAGGACGAACGCCTCGACGTCCGCCTCGCGGCCCTCGGCCTCATGGGCGAGGCCGGCGTCCCGTCGCTCCTCGCCGCCCGCCTCGACCCCGCCGAAACCATCCGCTCCCGCGCCACGGCGGCCCTGGCGGCCTTGCCGCCCGCCGCGTGGGCCGACACCGACCTCCTCGCCGCCGACCTCCTCGACCGCCGGGCCGACGTGCGCCGCAACGCCGTCACCCTCCTGGCGGCGTGCAAGGCGCCCGCCCCGCTGGCCCGCGTGCTGCGCGACGCCCGCCTCGGCGCCCTCCCACACCAGGCCTCCGAGGCGCTGGGCCTCCTCGCCCCGGAGGGACACTCCGCCCTCATCGCCGCACTGAGCGATCCCAGCCCCGCCGTCCGCGCCGCCGCCTGCCAGGCGCTGAGCAACGCCCACAACTACCGCCCCGCCACATTCACCGAGGAGACCACCAGGGCCTCCGTCGGCCCGCTCGTGGCGATGTCGCGGAAGGACCCCTACTCCCACTCCGTCAACCGCGATCTCCTGCGCCGCCTGGCCCGGAGGCCCTCTGTCGGCGCCCGCGTCCTCCCGGCCCTGGTGGACTTCACCGTCGCCGGCGACTCCTACTCGTCCGAGGTCATGCTCTTCCTCCTCGCCAGCCCCGAGGTGCCCGACTCCGTCGCACTCCCCGCCCTGTGGCCGCTCATCGAGGCCGCCGGCGGCAAGGACCCCTCCGTCGCCACCCGCTGCCTGCACCACCTCGCCCGTATCATCCAGAGGCGCCCCGTCACCGGCGGCACCGCCCGTGAATTGGCCGTCCTCTTCGCCAAACGCCCCACCGACCCCGTCGCCATGTCCGGCCTCGTCCGCGTCGCCCCGGCGTCGCCCGTCGCCCTCGCGTACTGGACCGGCCCGTCGGCCCCCCGCGAGGCCTTCAGCACCTACCTCAGCCGCGATGCCGCCCTCAAGCTCATCGGCAAGCCCGCCCTCCCGGCGCTCATCGCCGCCATCCGCCGCGCGTCCAGCTCCTGGGAACGCCTGCCCGCCATCAAGGCCCTCGCCTCCCTCGACGGCGCCCGCGAGGAGGCCCTGCCCGTCCTCCTCGCGCTCCTGGATCGCACCGACCTGGGCAGCGACGAGCGTGCGGAGACACTCCGCGCCCTGCACGCCTTCGGCCTGGAGCCGAAGCGGCTCATCCCCCTGCTCGTCGAGGAGGTGGCCGCCGGCCGCTCCAACCCCCTGCCGCACGCCCTCAAGCCAGACCTCACCGTGGCCGCCAAGGCCGCCCTGCGCCGCCTCGCCGACGGCGCCCCCTACCCCACCAACCTCACGGAGCTGCTCAAGGGCCTCGGCGCGCCCGGCGAGGCCGTCCTGCTTCAAGCCTTGCGCAGCGGCGAGGCCAAGGAACGCGACGCCGCCCGCCGCGCCCTCACCACCCTCTCCCCCACCAACGACGAGGTGCTCCGCGTCCACGCCGAGCTGGTGGCCGAGCACAACGACAGCTATTACGCCCTCCAGCGCGCCGACAAGGCCGCCATCCCGCACATCGAGCAGCAATTCCCGCGCTCGCCCGCGGCGCGGCAGGCGGCCCTCGTCCGCCTGCTGGCCTCGATGGGCGCCGACGCCGTCCCCGCCGTCGTCCGCGCCGCCCGCTCGCCGCACGACGCCGTCCGCCTCGCGTTCGCCGGCTCCGCGCCGACGGCCCCCGACCCCCGCGTCACCGAGGCCCTCGTCCTCCTCCTCGACGACGTGCTGCCCAACGTCCGCGCCGCCGCCATCAGCCGGCTGATCTACCGCACCCCGCTGCCGGCCGCCGCCGTGGGCCGCCTCAAGGCGCTGGCCCGCGACGACGCGCCCGAGGTCCGCCGCGCCGTCTTCTACGGACTGGCGTCCTTCACCCCCCCGTGGGCCATGGAGACGTGGGCGCGTTGTCTGGAGGACCCCGAGCCTTACACGCGCGGGGCGGCCGAGGCCTCCACGTTGCACGCCATCACCACCCTCCCCGGCCGCGAGGAGGGCCTGACGCGCTTCGTCCTCCCGGCACTGCTCCGCCGCCTCGGCGCCAGGGACGTGCCCGTCACGCCGCAGCTCATCGACCTGTCCGCCGCCCTCGCCCCGTCCATGCCGGGGAAGTGGAGGCCCAGGTTCGTGGCGGCGCTGCGTGCGGTGGCGGCGCGGGCCGATGGGCCGCGCCACGAGGCCACCCTCGCCCTGTTCGCCCACGGTGAGGCCATCCCCTTCGCCGACCTGCTCGCCGCCGGCCTCGCCGTCAGGAGCGAGCGCAGCGGGAAGGCGCTGGCCACGCTCCTGTCCGCCCCCGGCGTCACGCCGGAGGCCGTCCGCAAGGCCGCCAGGGAGATGACCGATTTCTGCACACGCCGCGACAACTACTCTTCCAACTACTACTGGGGCGCCCTCGGCGTCCTCCTCAACAGCCCCCACGTCCCGAAGGAGGAGTCGGCGGACATCATCCGCCGCGTCCTCTCCTCCGGATCCTTGCGCGACTCGGCATCGAGCATCCTCCGCCGCTTCGGGCGGGCGGCGCTGCCGGTGCTGATCGAGGCCATCGAGGCCGGCCGCGGCGAGGCACGCTACCACGCCGCCCTGTCGGCCCTCGCCCCCTTCGGCCCGGAGGGCCGCCCCGCCGCCGCCGCCATCGCCCGCGCCGTCCTCAAGGAGGACAACTACTGGGGCCTCGACCCCGAGTACGCCGCCCTCGTCGCCATCGGCCCCGGCGCCGTGCCCGCCCTCCTGTCCATCATCGAGGGCTCCCTGGCCGGCTCCAACGCCGACGTGGCCCGCGATCGCATCCGCCGCGCCGGCGAGGCGCTGGTGCGGATCGGCCCCGCCGCCCGCGCCGCCGTGCCGGACCTCGTCCGCCTGCGTCAGGGCGCCGTCCTGGCCAAACTCGCCCCCGACGACGAGGCGGCCTGGCCCGCAATCGTCGAGTCCCTGGCGGCCATGCGCGCCTCCTACGGCGAGGGCGAGGGCATCGCGGCCCTGTGCCGGGCCGGGCCGGGGGCGCTGCCGGCCATCGCCGCCGTCGTCGAGCAGAGCGCCACCCGCGCCGCCGAGATGCGCAAGCGCGGCATGAGCGAGGACTGGAACGTCCGCAGCACCCGCCACTCCCTCATCACGGTGATGCGCTTCCTGATGACGGGACGCGACGCCCCGTCCGGCCGGGACGGCGGCCGTATCGCGTGGCGGCCCCCGACGCCGGAGCAGGCCGCCAGCGCCGCCCGCGCCCTGCTGGCGGCCCTGCAGATCGACGACGACCGTTACAACGCGATCAACCTACTGCGGGCCATCGGGCCGGCCGCCGGCGCCGTCGTGCCCGACGTCCTGGAGATGAATGACTGGCCCGACCACGGCCTCGGCTCGCGTCTCACGATCCTGGCCGCCCTCGCCCCATCGCGCCCCGGCCTGTTGCCCTACTTCGTCGCCCGCCTCGGCGACGACCCCTACACCGCTTGCACCGCCCTGGCGGAGTTCGGCCCCGAGGCCGCCCCCGCCGTCCTGCCCCTGTGTCGCCTCCTGCTGCGTTCCGGGTACGAGGCCGAGCCGGCCCGCGCCCTGGGGCGCATCGGCCCGGCCGCCCGCGCCGCCGTGCCACTGCTGCGCCCGCTGCTGGACAGCGGCAATGCCCTCACCCGCTTCCGCGCCGCGGAGGCCCTGTGGCGCATCGAACGCCGCGCCGGCACGCTCCCCGGCGTGCTGGCCGGCCTCCTCGGCGACACCACCTCGACGCCGGAGGGGCCGGCCTACCGCCGCTACTACGGCGGCGATTCCGGCCCTCCCCTGGGCCGGTGTGCCGCCCTCGTCCTCGGCGAGATGGGCCGCGACGCCCTGCCCGTCCTCGCCGAGTCGCCCCGCTGGCACACGGCCCAGGCCGAGGCCGACGCGGCCATCGGCCGCTGGCTGGCCGGCGGCGGCCTGCCCCCGCGGCCCGTCATGGTCGCCACGCTCACCGGCCCGGTGCCCGCGCTGCGCAAGAAGGCCGCCGCCGCCATCCGGGCCGCCGACGCCGTCGCCGACTACACGCCCGAGGTGGTGAAGCGGGTCCGCTGGGAGCACCACCTCGCCGCCGAATTGGCCGTCGCCCTGGGCATCGAGCGGGCCATCGCCGCCGAGGCCTACCGCCTCGCGACCACCCAGGTGCCGCGCCCCGGGTCGAGCCCCTACTACTCCCCGCCGCAGTTCGAGATGCACCGCGACTCCGCCGTCGAGCTGCTGCGCCTGCTCGGCCCGCCCGCCGCCGACAGGCTCGCCGACCTCGTCGGCGCGCCGCCCACGCCGCCCACCCCGCCCCCATCCCTCCCGCCCGTCGAGGCGCACATGCGTCTGATGGCCGCCCTCAAGGGCGGCTCCGGCGGGGACATGCTCCACCTGGCCCGCCAGCTCGGCGCCGCCGGCAAGAAGGCCCACGTCCTCGTCCTGCCCATGCTCGCCAGCCGCGACGCCGACGTCCGCTGGGCCGGCGCCGTGGCTCTGGGCCACGGCCCGCCGGCCACGGATGACGCCTTCGACGCGCTGATCAAGGCGGCCCGCGACGCCGACCCCGGCGTGCGCCGCCAGGCCGTCGAGGCGCTCGGCCGGGTGGCACGGTCCCGCCCCATCGTGCCGGCGCTCCTCGCCGCGATGGACGACCCCGTCACCGCCGCCGAGGCCGCCGACGCGGTGGCGGCGCTCGGCGCGTCCGCCGTGCCGGCGCTGGTCGAGGGGCTGAAGAAGTCGCGCCCGCGCTCCCTCGCCCTGCTGGGCGCGATGGGGCCGGCCGCCGAGCCGGCCATGCCCGGCCTGGCCGCCCTGCTCGGCACGGCGGACGGGCCGGCGGCGGCGGGCGTCCTGGCGCGGATCGGCAAGGCCGCCCTGCCGACGCTCACCGCCGCCCTGAAGGACGCGGCGACACGCGGCGACGCCCTGCGTGCGTTGGCCGGCATGGGCGGGGCGGCCCAGCCCGCCGCCGAGGCGCTGTTGGCGCACCTGGACGAGGCCGACGCGGCGCGGACGCTGGCGGCCATCGGCCCGGCGGCGCTGCCGGCGCTGCGCAAGGCGCTGGCCGACCCGGCGCGGCGCGAGGGCGCCCTGTTCGCCCTGGAGAAGATGGGCGAGGCCGCCGCCCCCGCCGTGCTGGACGTGCTGGCCCTGGAGGGCGTGCGCGAGCGCGCCGTCGTCCGCGCCCTGACGGCGATGGGCGGCGCCGGTGCCACCGCCCTGGCCATCGAGGCCGCCACTCCGGATCGCCCCGAGGCGCGCCGCGCCCGCGCCCTGACGGCCCTGGCCCTGCTGGGCGACGAGCGCCAGCTCCTCGCCCGCATGATGGCCGGCGGCACGCCCGACCGCTTCGTCATCCCCGGCGGCGAGTGGGAGGTGCAGAACCGGCTGAACGGCCTCGACATCCCCAGCCTGCGGGCGATCATCGGCCTGGCCAGTCAGAACCTCACCGGCTGGAACCGCGCCGACCACAAGGCGTTCGACGACCTGCTCTCTCACCCCATGCCGGAGGTCCGCCTCCGCGCCGCCATCCGCCACCCGTGGCTGTACAGCCGCGGCCACGAGGTGGCCCGGCTCCTGGAGCGCAACCCCGACGTGGACGTGAGGGCCGTCCTCGCCGTCCGCCTGGCCCAGAGCGGCCACTTCGACACCGGCCTCCTGGCCGACGCCTTGGCCGGCCGCCGCCCCGAGCTGAAGCTGGCCGCCCTGCTCGCCCTGCGCAACAACAACGACGCCCGCCTGCCGATGGAGGCGCTGCGGGCGCGGCTGAAGGACGGGTCCGCCCGCGTGCGTGCCGCCGCCGCCGCCCTGCTGGGGCGTGCCGGCGCGGGCGAGGCGCCGGCGCTGTTGGCGGCACTGAAGGATGTCACGCCGGAGGTGCGCCGCGAGGCCGCCGGCGCCCTCCTCGCCGTCGGCGCCTATCCCAAGGATCACCCCGAGGGCATCGCCCTGATGCTGGCGGCGGACAATTACCATTCGTACGCCGAACACATCTCGCGCAGCCCCGAGGCGATGAAGCACGTCGTCCGCGCCCTCGACATCGGCGGTGAGATGGCACGGCAGCGCGCCATCGAGCGCCTCCAGGCGGCCGAGACGCTGCCGCCGGGCACGGCGGCGGCGGTGGGCCGGGCCATCGGCAAGCCCGGCGTCTACGAATCCTACGCCTACCGCCTGCTCGGCCGGTGCGGCGAGGACGGCGCCGCCATCCTGGCCCGTCACCTCGGCAGGGGGAGCTGGGAGGTCGGCTACGTGCTCAGGGAGATGGGCCGTCCGGGCCGCAACGCCCTGATCGCCGCCGTCATGGGCACCGACCTCGGCGTCCGCGACCAGGCGCTGAGCATCCTCGGCTACCCCGTCGCCGAGCCGGCCGTGCGCGCCGCGCTGGAGGACAGCCTGAGGCGCGGCAACGACTCGCAGCGTGCGGCCGCCCTGACGTACCTCATCCCGGCCTGCGCCGACGTGGACGAGCTGAAACGCTTCCTCCCGTACCTCCGCGACACTGCCGTCCCGGTGCGCAATAGCGCCTGCGTCGCCGTGGGCCGCTTCGGCGCCGGCACGGTGGAGGGGGCCGCCGAGGCCGCCGTCGCCGCGCTGCTGGCCGTCGCCGACGGCGAGAGCGAGGTGCAGTCCGCCATGGGGCTGGCGGCGATGCGCCTCAAGGGCCGCGAGGCGTTCTGGCCGGCGGTCAAGCGCCTGCGGGCCGCGAAGACGTCGGCCCTGCGTACCGCCTGGCACGGGACGCTGATGGCATTCACGAACGACAAGGAGGCCGACGCCGCCACGCTGGCCGTCGTCAGCGCCGAGACGCGCGCCCTGCTGGCCGGCGAGGACGCCACGGTGCGGCAGGCCGTCGCGTACCGGGCCATCGACCTGCTCTCCCGGCCCAAGCTGCCGCCGTCGGAGGGGGACAAGATCATCGAGCTGTTCCGCGGGCTGAGCCGGTCGGCGGATTACTCGCTGCGGGAGTACGCCCTGCGGGCGTTCGCCACGTCGCCGGCGCGGGGCCGGACCGCCCTGGCGGAGGTCGAGGCGCTGCTGGCCGATGCCAGCCCGCTCCTGCGGGCCGACGCCGTCATCCTGTACTGGAAGCTGGAGCCGGGGTCGGAGAAGCCGTGGGCGGCGGTGGGCGATCTGCTCCTGGGGGCGGACTACCAGCACCAGGAGGCGTCGAACCGCCTGCTGCCGCTGATCGGCAAGTCGGCCCCGCGCATCGACTCGCCGGGCGGGCAGGTGGCCCTCGCCAAGCTGATCGAGGCCCTGCGCGGCCCGCGGGCGGACACGGCGGCGGGGCGGCTGCGGACGCTCGGCCCGCAGGCGCTGCCGGCGCTCCCGGCGCTGCTCGAGGCGCGGCGGCGGAGCAGTAACGCCCATTACGCCATCGAGCAGCTCGCCGTCGGCGCGGACGCGATGCCGTACATCACCCCGTACCTGCGGCACCGCGACTCGTCCATCCGCGACGCGGCGCACCAGGCCGCCTACCGGATCGGGGTGCCGGCGATCGGCCCGCTGCTGGGGGCGCTGGGCGACCCGGACGAGCAGGTGGCGATGCGGGCGGCGAGCACGCTGTCGAACCTGGGCGGCAGGGCGAAGGAGGCCCTGCCGGCGCTGCGTGAGGCGGAGAAGCGCGCGGCGGGCTCGCTGAAGAACCAGATCGGCTACGCGATCCGCAACATGGGGGGCTGAGGGGGCCGGGGGCCGGGGCGAGCGGCACGGCGGGGTCACGCCCCCAGCAGGCGGCGCATTTTGCCCAGCACCCGCCCCGGCAGCTCGCTCAAGGGCCGCGCCCGGAAGCGGTCCCACATCTGGCGCAGCGGGTTCCTGGGGGGCGCGGCCTGCGCGGGGCGCGGCGGCAGCAGCATCGTATCGAGCGGCGCGTTGGCGTGCAGCCGTGCCGACCCCTCGTAGGCCGGCACGCCGTCGGCCCGCGCCGGGCGCGACGCGCGGAAGTGCGCCGAGACGAGTGCCGCGGCGTCGGCCTTGATGTGCCGCAGGCCCGACTGGTTGCACTCGTAGAGAATCCCGCCGCCGGCCATCGCCGCCGACAGCCCCGCGGCGTATTCACTCACCTGGGCCGGCTCCATCTCGCCGAACGACGAGACGTTGATGGCCAGATCGACGCGCGGCAGTGCCGCCAGCGCTTCCGTGAACAGGAAGTTCGGCACCAGATGCACGCCGAAGGGACGCGCCTCCACCTCGCCCACCGAAGGCGACCACTCCGGGGCCGTCAGCGTCAGGTAGATGCCCGAGTGCAGGAGCGTCTCCGGCAGGTCGATGATCGTGTACGTGAGCCGGGGGATGATGCGTTTCAGGTGACGGCACAGGCCGCCGTGCCCGGCGCCGATCTCCACGACGTGGGCGGTGCCGTGTTCGGAGGCGACGCGCTCCAGGTGGCCCAGGACGCCGAGCTTCCACAGGGTGGCGATGGCGGCCTGCTGCCGCACCGTGTCCTGGTTGACGACGACGCCGTCCACATCAGCGCCGACCTCGGCGAGCACGCGGGGCGGGCTGATGACCAGATGCGGCGGCAGCGTCGCCCGCAGCTTGCGGTAATCGTCGATGAGCGGCGCGAGGCGCGGGAGGTTCGCGACGACGGCGGCCCGCGCGTCGGCGGGCAGGGGCATCACCGACGCCATGCCGGGGTTGGGGCGGAAGTGCAGCAGCTTCGTGCCGTTCAGCGTGTTGGTGTAATAGCGCAGGTTGTTGACGGCCTCGTACCCGCCGGCGGCGACGTGGCGGAAGGCGTCCATGAAGTCGTTGTCGGCGCTCTCGCGCGTCCAGTTGCCGGCGGGCATCCAGACGGCGTCGGCCCCGGCGTCGCGGCGGGCGATCATCCGCTTGACCTGGGCGATGACCTCCAGCGCCGCCTCGTGTTCGCGGGCGGTGATGGGGCGGAGGTCGTCCAGGCAGACGGGCACGAGGTCGTTCATGGCTGGCCCCCCGAGGCGTGCGTGAAGGCCCGGCGGAGGCCCTCGTTCCACTGGCCGACGTTGTGGTGCTCGATGACGTGCCGCCGGGCGGCGTGGCCGAGGCGGCGGCGTAGGCCGATGTCCTCCACCAGCGACGACACGGCGTGGACCAGGCCCTCGACGACGGCGGGGTCGGAGTGCCTCATCACGCGGTAGTCCTCGCGGAGCAGGCCGGTGCGTTCGCACATCCAGGACGCCTTGCCGAGCCTGCCGGGGACGACGACCCCCGTCTCGCCGTCGGAGACGTGCTCGTCCATGCCCCAGCCATCGGAGACGACGACGGCCTGGCCGTAGGCCATCGCCTTGAGGACGGAGACGATGTGGACGCGGGCGGCGGGCAGCAGGAAGACGTGCATCGACCGGAGCAGCTCGTCCAGTTCGTCGTCGGGCAGGAAACGCCCGATGACGCGCACCCAGCCGTCCTCGACGATGCGTCCGTAGCGCCGCGGCAGCGCGGGCAGCCCCGAGCGCAGGGTGAGGCGGACCTGGGGGTACCTGGCCCGCAGGATGTCGAAGGCGTCCAGCACCTCCAGCCCGCCGCGGAGGTAGAAGCTGTTGGGGTCCTGGTGCCAGGAGTTGGTGAAGAGGAGGTCGACCGGGCCGTCGGGGTCGTCGTGGCGCTGGAAGCCCGCGGGGGCCTGCACGCCGAGCGGGACGTGGAACGTCTTCCGCGCGATGACCTCGCTCTGGAACAGCCTGCCCATCGACTCCGCCGTCGAGCGGATGTGCGTGACGATGGCCTTGCAGTTGTCGGCCTCGAGGAGGGCGCGGACGAGGGGGAAGTAGGGCGACGCGGCCGGCTCGACGTCGTGGGTCTCGCCGTTGCGCAGGAACGGGTAGAAGAGGGTGGTGGCGTCCTCGACCTCGATGACCCAGGGGCGCTGGCCGTAGGTGTACGGCACGCTGGTGAGGAATAGGAGGTCGTCGCCGGGGGGCAGCATGGCCTGCGACGCGAAGTGCCGGGAGTGCAGGAAGCGGGCGACGCTGACCGGGTCGGACTTCGTCATCAGGCGCAGGCCGGCGGAGACGAGGCCGCCCAGCGCGCGGGCGGCGCGCAGCGGCCCGTGGGTGAAGGGGCTGCACGCGAGGGAGGAGAGGGGGGCGAGGGCGGCGGCGGCGGTGGAGGCGGCGCGGACGAGCCAGGGGGAGGCCGCGGGGCTCTTTTCGGACGGGGCGGGGCCGGAGCGGACGAAGCGGAAGCCGGCGGGCGGGTCGGCGGCATGGGCGAACTGGGGGTGGTTGCCGCAGTTGCCGAAGCGGCGGAAGACGGGCATCCAGCCGGCGAATTCGACCCGGCGTGGCGCCTCCGTGGTGTGCATGCGGCCCTCCCTGGTGTGCGTCCATCGGCGGGGCGATGGTACAGCGCCGGGGAGGGCCGGGTCAATGCGAGAGGGCGGGGCGGATCAGGCGTCCCGTCGCGCGGCAGGGACGCACCGTCCACTCACAGGGTCACGAGGTACGAGGCCCCGACCTTGTGGAAGTTGTCGTTGACGAACCGCTCGAAGTGGCTGAAGTAGCGGGGGCGGAACTCGCTCCCCGACTGCATCAGCGCGTTCGTGTCGGAGAGGAAGCGGTTGTCGTGCCAGTACATCCGCGCCTCGAGCCACCCCATGAAGCCGCCGCCGCGGTACTCGTCGTAGTTGCCGAAGACGTGGCCCAGCTCGTGGGTCAGGGTCTTGGCGGTGGTGAGCTTGTGGATGTTGATGTCCATGCCGATCCACTCGCGGCGGCCGTCGGTGGTCACGTCCACCGGCTTGTGCTCGTCCTTGGAGACCTCGCGCAGGATGAAGCGGATGCGGATGACGGGGTTGAGGACGAACGAGGACGTCTCCAACGTCGCCTGGACGTTGTCCCAGGCGGCCACCGCCTGCTGGAGCCGCCTCTTGACCTCGGACTGCTCGCCCGGGGTGAGGGCCCTGTCGAACCCGTACTTGACCTTGAGGATGACGTTCAGCTCGCCCTCGTCCGGGTCGTACTCGACGTCGAAGTTGCCGTGCGAGAACTTGCCCAGGGAGGTGTTCCTCCTGGAGAACGTCCCCGGGTCCGGCACCTCGAGGCGCATCCCGTGGTTCTTGTTCCCGGACGCCTTGGCGAGGGCGTCGGCCCGCCCCGAGAGGGCGTCGACGTGGTCGAGGAACTTCCACAGGGCCCGCCTGGCCCGGACGTCCATCTCCTGCGTGCGCAGCACCTCCCGCAGGTCCTCCCGCTCCTGGACGGAGATCCCCTCCTGGTCGAACGTGCTGCGGATGATGTTCTGGATGCCGGAATAGCTGAGCGTCGGGCCGCCCCGCTGCGCCGCCGTGATCGCCTCGCGGACCGACTGGTCGACGAAGGCCATTGGATCGCCCCTTTCACCGAGGAACAAGAGCTCACTATCCCTTAAGAGCGTCCGGGGGGCTGGGCATCGGACAGGATTCGCGGCCCCCCGCCGCCACGCCCCACCGCGGCGGCCCCGTGCGCTGGTGGCCGGCGCGGCCCGCCGCCCCTACAAACGCCCTCGCCCCCGGAGGCCGACCCATGCTCGCCGTCCTACTCGCGCTGCTCCCCGCCGGCCCCGTCATCGACACCGTCGCCGGCAACGGCGAGCGCGGGCATTCCGGGGACGGCGGCCCTGCCCTGAAGGCGACGCTCAACGAGCCGTTCCACTGCTGCCTGGACGGCAAGGGCGGGCTGTACATCGCCGAGGACCGCAACCACTGCATCCGCCGGCTGGACCTCAAGACCGGCGTCATCCGCGCCGTGGCCGGGACGGGCAAGAGGGGGTCATCCGGCGACGGCGGCCCGGCGCTGGAGGCGACGTTCGACCAGCCGTATTCCGTGGTCGTGTCGCCGGAGGGCGACCTGTACATCACCGACCGGCTGAACGCGCGCATCCGCAAGATCGACGGCAAGACAAACGTCATCACCACCGTGGCGGGGACGGGGAAGAAGGAGGACTCGGGCGATGGGGGGCCGGGGGTGAAGGCCGGCCTGCGCGAGCCGAACGACTGCGTCCTCGACGGCAAGGGCGGGCTGCTGATCGCCGACGTGGGGGCGTGGCGTGTCCGCCGGCTCGACCTGAAGACGGGGGTGATCTCGACCTTCGCCGGCACGGGGCGCAAGGCGGGGAAGATCACCCAGGCCGACAAGGGCGACGGCGGGCCGGCGACGCGGGCGCTGATCCACGGGGCGCGGGCGGTGTGCGTGGACGGCAAGGGCAACACCTACATCTGCGAGCGCGAGGGCCACTCGATCCGCAAGGTGGACGCGGAGGGCGTCATCACCACGCTGGCCGGGGACGGCGTGAAGGGGAGCGCGGACGGCAAGAAGGCGCGGTTCAACGGCCCCAAGGCGGTGCGGTGCGGGCCGACGGGCGACGTGTACGTGGTCGATACGGAGAACCACTCGATCCGCAGGGTCGACGCGAGGACGGGCGAGGTGACGACCATCGCCGGCGGGCGGCGTAGCCCCGGCGGCGACGGCGGCGACCCCCTGAAGGCGGGCATGGGCAGGCCGCACGGCCTGGACATCGACCCCAGGGGCGTGGTGTACATCGCGGATAGCGAAAACTTTCGCATCCGCCGCGTGAAGCCCGAATGAGGGCCGCCTGCTGGGCTGGCGTCGGCGGCGGCCCCTCCGCATAATGCCGCCATCAACGCCCACACAAGGAAGCCCCCACGATGACCCGACGTGAGTTCCACTTCGAGGAAGGCGCCTCGCGCAAGTTCTGGGCCGTCAGCGTCTCCGACTCGACGATGACGGTGCAGTTTGGCAGGATCGGCTCCGCCGGGCAGACGCAGCCCAAGACGTTCGCCAGCCCGGCGGCGGCGCTCGCGGCGGCGGAGAAGCTGATCGCCGAGAAGACCGGCAAGGGCTACAAGGAGGTCGGCGCGACGCCCCCCGCCGCCTCACCCGCGCCGGCCCCGGCGAAGGCCGCACCCGCCGCTCCACCTGCCAAGGCGGCCCCGCCAACCGGGGCGCCCGAGCGACGACTCAACCTCGCCCCCGCCGACTGGCGCCGCGCCGGCTGGCGCGGCAGGCCCGAGGCCGTCCCGCTGGCGAAGCCGCGCTCCTTCGACATCGACGCGCTGAAGGCGGCGCTCACGGCCGGCGCGGGGGGCTGGCTGGAATTCATCTGGGACGCCGCCCCGCCTCCGGACGCCGTCGCGCCGGAAGAGGCACGCCTCTGGTTCACCGCCTACACGGAGTGGGACAGGCACGCGTCCGGCCGCAAGAAGTGGATCGCGTCGCTGGCCCCCGCGCAATTCGCCGCGCCGATCAGCGCCGCGGACCTGATCGCGGGGTTCGGGACGAAGTGGTTCGACAAGCTGAACCTGCCGATCCTGCGTCTGCAGCGCTCGTACCTGAAGCCGGCGGACTACATCGGCGTGACGTGCCACCACCCGATGATCTCGTCGAGCGCGTTCAACGCCCAGGCCGAGGCCGACTGGCTGGAGGCGCATTACTACCCCCACCTGTCCGGCAAGGAGATGGACGCGGTCCGCGGCGTGCTGCGATCGCGGATGAAGGGCGAGGAGCGGGTGGCGGCGATCGCGGCGATCCTGGCGGGGACGGCCGGCATGATGGCCGACCTGAAGGCGTACGCCGAGGCGTTGAAGCCGGAGGACTACGCGAAGTACCGCTTCAACGAGGAGGCGTCGGCGGCGCTGTTCGCGCTGGACGACCCGGCGGAGGTGGAGCGGCACTTCCGGCGTCTGGGGCTGCTGCTCCGCAACCCCGAGGAGGCGCGGGCGTGGCTGGCCCACACCGAGCATTCCGCGCTCGACGTGGTGCGCGACTCGGCCCTCGCCCTGCACGTCGATGGCCTGCTGAAGACGCTCGACGTGCTGATGCTCGCCGAGTCGCCCGAGGCAGCCGCGGCCCTCATGGCTGTCAAGGCGCAGACGAAGAACTCCAAGGCCGTCGCCAAGATCGCCAAGTGGTTCGACGCGCACACGGCCCACGCCGTCGCCGGCCTGACGCCGCTCGCCGCCGAGAGGACGAAGGTGGGCGAGGCCGCCGCCGCCTGGCTCGCCGACCACGCCCGACGCACCGGCGCGGCGCCTCTGGCCGCGCCGCCCGCCGCCCCGGCGAAGGCAGCGCCCCGCGCCGAGGCTGCCCCTCGCGTCGAGCTGGGGGGCGAGACGTCCCCCAGACCCCCGGTGGCCCCACCCGCGCCGGAGCGGAGGCTGAACCTGTCGGCGGAGGACCGCCGCGCCGTGGCCGCGCCCACGGGCAAACCGGGCCCGCTGCCGAAGCCGCGGGCGTTCGACCTGGAGGCGCTCAAGCAGCGGGCCATCGACTACCACCACCGCAACGAGCTGCCGTTCGACCCGAACGTCCCCGTCACCGCGCAGGAGGCCCGCTTCTGGCTGATCATGCACACGAAGTATCAGAGCATGATCAGCTACGAGCGCGAGAAGGCGATCAAGAAGGCCAAGGCCGCCGAGTTCGACAGGCCGCTGACGCTCGCCGACGTGAAGGCCGCCGGCGAGGAGATGCACTACTGGAACATCAACATCCCGACGGTGCAGCTCCAACGCGCGTGGCTGGCCCCCGCCGACCTCGTCGAGGCGCTCGCGAGCAACCAGGCGACGCGGCTCGATTCGCAGTCGGCGGCGGGCGTGGCCTCCTGGCTGGAGGCGGAGGTGTACCCGCGTCTGTCCGCGGGTGACATGGAGGCGGTGCGGGAGCGGCTGCGCTCGCTGCTGAAGGACGACCCCGCCGCCGCCGTCCTCGCCCGGCACGCCGGCATGGCGGGGGACATTGCGGCGTGGGCGGCGGGGTTGAAGAAGGGCGGCATCGCGCCGGGGCGGATGAACGCCGGCTTCGGCGTCGCGCTCTTCGGCATCGGTGACGCGGCGGTGATGGTGAGGGAGGCGCGCCGGCTCGGGGTGCGTCTGGCGACGCCCGCCGACGCCCGGTCCTGGCTGGCGCTCACCGGGCACGACGGGCTGGACATCCTCAGGGATTCCATCCTCGCCATCCGAAAGGCCGCCGACCAGCTCGCGATGCTCGACGTGCTGCTGCTGGCCGAGTCGCCCGAGGCGGCGGTGACGCTGCTGGAGCTGAAGCTCCAGGCCAAGCCGCCGGAGGTGGCGGCGCGGGTGGAGTCGTGGTTGAAGAAGCACCCCGGCCATGCGGCGGCGGGGCTGACGCCGCTCTCTGCGGACAGCACGCCGCTGGGCGAGGCGGCGCGGTCGGCGCTCGGCGCGTCTTCCGACGCGCCGGCGTCGGCGGACTGGCTGCAAGCGGGCCTCGCGGCGGTGAAGCCGGCGAAGGCGCTGCCGGCGTTCGCCGACCCGGCGGTGCTGCCGCCGATCCACGGCCTGGGGGCCGAGGACGTGTCGCGTGTGCTGGCGGCGCTGCAGGCCTCGACGCTCACCGGGCCGCACCCGCTGGTGTCGGCGCTGCGGAAGGGCGGCGACGGGGCGGCGCTGGCGGCGTTCGCCTGGAAGCTGTTCGAGGGCTGGATGGCCGCCGGGTCCCCGTCGAAGGAGAAGTGGGCGCTGCTGTCGCTCGGGTATTTCGGGGACGACGGCATCGTAACGAAGCTGACGCCGCTGATCCGCGTGTGGCCGGGCGAGAGCCAGCACCAGCGTGCGGTCACGGGGCTGGAGGTGCTGCGCTGCATCGGGAGCGACACGGCGCTAACGGCGCTCAACGGCATGGCGCTGAAGCTCAAGTTCAAGGGGCTGCAGGACCGCGCCAGGCAGCTCATGGACCTGATCGCCTCGGACCGGGGCATGACACGCGAGCAGCTCGAGGACCGCATCGTGCCCGACCTCGGCCTCGACGCGGACGGGGGCCGCGTCTTCGACTTCGGTCCGCGGCGGTTCCGCTTCACGCTGTCGTCGGACCTCACGCCCGAGCTGGCCGACGAGTCGGGCAAGCCGCTGAAGGACCTGCCGAAGCCGGGGGCGAAGGACGACGCGGCCAGGGCGGCGGAGGCCGCCGCCGCGTGGAAGTTGCTCAAGGCGCAGCTCCGCGACGCGCTGAAGATCCAGACGTTCCGGCTCGAAGAGGCGATGGTGACGGGCCGCTCGTGGCCCGTGGCGGAGTTCACGTCGCTCCTGGTGCGGCACCCGTTCCTGACGCACCTGGTGCGACGGCTGGTGTGGGACGGCGGGGAGGGCCGGCTGTTCCGCGTCGGCGACGGCGGGGCGTTCGTCAACCACGACGGCAGGCCGGTGTCGGGCGTGGAGACGGTGCGCGTCGCGCATCGGCTGCGGATGACGCACGGTCAGGTCGGGTCGTGGCGCGGGTGCTTCGACGCGCTGGACCTGGAGCCGCCGTTCCCGCAGCTGGAGCGCGAGGTGTTCGCGCCGGAAGGTATGGCGATGGCGACGGAGTTCGTGCGGCCCGCCGGGCGTATCCCGGCGACGAAGATGCGTGGCACGATGGAGGGCCGGGGCTGGCGGCGGGCGCTGCACGACCACGGCGGCATCAGCGCGTTCGTGAAGCCCTACGCCGCCGCCGGCGTGACGGCGGTGGTGGAGATCGAGCCGAGCATCCTGATCGGGATGATGGACAACGAGGACCAGACGGTGGAGGCGGTGTTCTTCCTCGCGGGGACGGAGCCGCCGCCGCGCGGGTATGCCGAGGGCTACTACGGCGGCGGGGCGCGGCAGCGCGTCGGCGACGTGGACGCCGTGGCGTTCAGTGAGACGGTGCGCGACCTGATGTCGCTGGCGCCGGCGGGGAAGGGGTGACGTTCATGGACGCTCGAAGCGGTTGCCGGGCAGGCGGCGCACCGTGCGCCTCATCTCCATCATCGTCAGCAGCATGGAGAGACGGGACACGTCGAGGCCGGAGTCGCGTGCCAGCTCGTCCATGTGGCGCGGGCCGGCCTCCAGCATCGCCCACACCGCCGCCTCCGGGCCGTCCGGCGGCACCGTCACGGCCGTCGGGGGCGGCTCGGCACGAGGCGGAGGCGGGGCGCTGGGGCGGATGCCCTCCATCTCTTCGAGGATGTCGTCGGCGGAGCGGCACAGGCCCGCCCCGTCGCGGATCAGGCGGTGACACCCGGCGGATTGCTCCTCGTCCACCGCGCCGGGGACGGCCATCACCGTGCGGCCCTGCTCGGCGGCGTGGGTGGCGGTGATGAGCGCGCCGGACTGCTCGCCGGCCTGGACGATGACGATCACCCGCGACAGCCCGGAGATGATGCGGTTGCGGGCCGGGAAGAGGCCCTTGAGAGGCTCCTGGCCCATGAGGCTCTCCGTCACCAGCGCGCCGTTGGCCGCGATCCGCTCAGACAGGGCTCGGTGCTCCGGCGGGTAGATGCGTGAGAGCCCTCCGGCGAGGCAGGCGATGCTGCGTCCGCCGGCGTCGAGGGCGGCCGTGTGGGCGATGCCGTCGATGCCGCGGGCCATGCCGGAGACGACCATGACGCCGGCGCGGGCGAGGCCGTCGGCGAGGCGGGCGGCGATGCGCCGCCCATACGCGGTAGGGTGCCGCGTGCCGACGATGGCGACGGCGCGCTCGTCGCCGGGTAGGACCTCGCCGCGCATGAACAGCAGGCGCGGGGAGCCGGGCAGTGGGGCGAGCCACGCGGGGTAGCCGGCGCGGCCGATGGCGTGGACGGCGACGCCGGCGCTGCGGGCGAGGTGCAATTCCCGGGCGGCCTCGCCGGAGGAGGCGCTCTGGCGGATGGCGGCGGCGGTACGCGGGCCGACGCCGGGCACGTCGGCGAGGGCGGGCTCGCTGGCGCGGAGGGCGGCTTCGGCGGATCCGAAGTGTTCGATCAGGGCGGCGGCTCGCTGCGGCCCGACGCCGTCGGCGAGCTGGAGGGCGAGGAGGGCGAGCAATTCGGCGTCGGAGGGCGGCGTCATGGCGTTGTCACTCGGCGGCGGGGCTGGGGATGGCATTGTAGCGGCCGCCATACAATGGCCGACAGCCCCCCGCACGAGGCCGGCCCCATGCCCACACGTCTCCCGCTTTCGCTCGATGACGAGGCGCTCGACGGCCTCCTCAGCGAGCCGACGGCCCTGGCCAGCGAGACGCTGTCGCGGCTGGACGGCGACATCCTGCTGCTCGGCGTCGGCGGCAAGATGGGGCCGACCCTGGCACGCATGGCCCGCCGCGCCTCCGATGTGGCAGGCGTCAAGCGCCGGGTCATCGGCGTGTCACGGTTCACCAACCCCGCGCACGAGGCCTGGCTGCGCTCCCACGGGGTCGAGACGGTGCGCCGCGACCTGCTCGACCCGCGGCAGCTCGACGCCCTGCCGGATGCCGCCAACGTCGTCTTCATGACCGGGATGAAGTTCGGCTCGACGGGCCAGGAGGCGCTGACCTGGGCCATGAACACGCACCTGCCGGCGCTCGTCGCGCGGCGGTACCGTGACAGCCGGCTCGTCGCCTTCTCGACCGGGAACGTCTACGGGCTGTCGCCCGTCCACCTCGGCGGCTCGCGCGAGGACGACCCGCTCCGCCCCGTCGGCGAGTACGCCATGAGCTGCCTGGGCCGCGAACGCATGCTCGAACACCTCAGCCGCACGCAGGGGACGGCGACGGCCATCCTGCGCCTGAACTACGCGACGGAGATGCGGTACGGCGTCCTGGTGGACGTGGCGCGGCGTGTGTGGGAGGGGCGGCCGGTGGGCCTGGGGATGGGGCACTTCAACGCGCTGTGGCAGGGCGACGCCAACGCGATGGCCCTGTGCGCCTTCGCGCAGGTGGCGTCGCCGCCGTTCGTGGTGAACCTCGCCGGGCCGGAGACGTTGAGCGTGCGCCGTGTCGCCGAGGAGATGGGCGGGCTGCTCGGGCGGGGCGTCACGTTCGAGGGGGAGGAGGGGGCCGACGCTGTGTTGAGCAACGGCCAGATGGGCCATCGGCTCTACGGCTACCCGCGTGTGGGCGTGGGGCAGATGCTGGCGTGGGTGGCGGAGTGGGTGCGGCGTGGCGGGTCGTCGTTGGAGAAGCCGACGCACTTCGAGTCGCGCGACGGGCGGTTCTGATGTGGGGGCGAGTGCCCTCCACCCCCCAGCCACCCTCCCCGAAGCGGCATTGGTAACTTCGCATGTCGCCGCGTTCCGGGAAGAGCCGGGATGGCAGGCGGGCATCCCCTCTGAACACGAGCGTTTTCCGCATCCGTGGACATCCCCTCTGGACATCCCCTATTGTCTCCCATCAGGCTCAGATTTGTGTCGCTACCAATGCCGCATTGGAGAGGGGGTTGGGGGGTGAGGCCGTGTAACCTTCTCCCCCTCTCTCCGTAGAATGAAGTGATAGGCAAGTGGGTTCACCCTACGCCACGGTAAAAACAAGGGGAGCGCCGCCGATGAACGCCGTCCTGACCGACCTCCGAGACGAGATTCTCTCCTTGAAGAAGGAGAAGGACGCCACCATCCTCGCCCACTACTACCAGGAGGGCGAGGTCCAGGACCTCGCCGACGTGGTCGGCGACAGCCTCAACCTCGCCCGCGCCGCCACCAAGGTCACCACCGGCACCATCGTCTTCTGCGGCGTCCACTTCATGGCCGAGACGGCCAAGATCGTCAACCCGTCCAAGCGCGTCCTCCTGCCCGACCTCGCCGCCGGCTGCTCCCTCGCCGAGAGCGCCCCGCCCGAGAAGCTGGCCCGCTTCCAGGAGATGCTCCGCATCAACGGCCGCAAGTTCCAGACCGTGACCTACATCAACTCCACCGCGGCGGTGAAGGCCCTCTCGGACTGGATCGTCACCTCCGGCAACGCCGAGGAGATCATCCGCCGCGTGCCGGAGGACCACGAGATCCTCTTCGTCCCCGACCGCCACCTCGGCCAGTACCTCGCCGAGGTGACCGGCCGCAAGATGATCCTGTGGGACGGGGCGTGCATCGTCCACGAGATCTTCAGCGTCGGCGACCTGCTGGCGCTGAAGAAGAAGATCCCCGGCAGCATCACCATCGCCCACCCCGAGTGCCCCGCCAACATCCGCGAGCATTCGGAGTTCGTCGGCGGCACCGAGGCGATGGTGCGATACGTCGGAGCGATGAAGGAGCCGAAGGACTTCCTCGTCGCCACCGAGGCGAACATGATGTGGCGGCTGCAGACGCTCAACCCGCACCACCGCTTCCACCCCGTGCCGGGCATCACCTGCGCCTGCAACAAGTGCCCGCACATGGCGAAGAATACCCTGGAGAAGGTGCGCGACTGCATGGTCAACGGCGAGCCGGAGATCCGCTGGGCCCCGGAGTTCGACAGGGCGAAGGAAGTGCTGGTGCGCAGCCTGCTGAAGTGACCCCGTGGAGAGCCCCCCGGCTCGTCGACCCCATCACGGCGGGCCAGGAGGCACGCCGCCACGAGTGAAGGCGCATGGACCTCGAGCCCGGATTCCTGGCCGACATCATCGCGAATCCGGAGGACGATGCGCCCCGCCTGGTGTACGCCGACTGGCTCGACGAGAACGGCGACGAGCCGCGGGCCGAACTCATTCGCCTGCAGATCGCCATCGCCGCCGGCCACGCCTCGCCGGAGATGCTCCGCCGCGAGGCCGAATTGCTCGGCCTGCACGCCGCCTTCTGGGCCGGCGACGTGGCCGGGCACGCCGGCGAGGTGCTGTACCGTCGCGGCCTCCTCGAAGGCATCGACGTGGAGGGCCCCGACGACGGCTTCCCCGCCGCCATCGAGCGTTGGAGCCGCAAGCACCCGCTGCGGCTGCTGCGCTTCGACGAGATGGAGGAGGCCGAGGTCGATGCCGTCGCGGCGCTCATCGAATCGGGGCGCATCCTCCCCGAGATGCTCGACGTGAGCATGGACGGCTCCTTCGGACCGAAATGGCTGACCCGCATTGTCCCGCATGCCGCGTCACTGCGTTCCCTGCTGCTGGAGCACGTCGGCTCGTCGGAGGAGTGGGAGGCCGAGCTGCGAGCGCTGGCCACGCATCCCGGCCCACTGGCGGGGCTGACCGAGCTGGGCCTGGGGTTCGGCACGCACGACGACCCGCTGCCACAGGGCACCGTCGAGGCGTTCATCGCCGGCGACGCCTTCCCCGATCTGACGAGGCTGCACGTCCCGTTCGCCCGCCTGGGCGAGGAGGCCGTGGCCCGGCTGGGCGAGTCGCCGCGCTGGGCGCGGCTGACGCACCTCGACCTCGGATGCTGCCACATCCCGTTGGAGGGCTGGCGGCGGCTGGCCTGGGGGCCGAACACGCCGCGGCTGCAGTGGCTCGGCCTGATCGGCGGGCACGTCGTGCTGGCGGACGGCGAGTGGGAGTCGCTGCGCACCCACGCGATGGGCGACACCCTGCGTGGCCTCCTCGGCGAGCGGGCCGACTTCGACACCAGCAGCACTTTCCCGCGCTGGAAGGGCAGCAAGGTGTGACGGGGCATGACCATCACCTCTCTGCACGTCGCCGGCTACCGGAGCATCCGCCGGCTCGACCTGACGCCCGGGCCGCTCAACGTCGTCGTCGGGCCCAACGGCTGCGGCAAGACGAACCTGTACCGCTCCCTGTGGCTGCTCGGCCAGGCTGCCATCGGGCGGTTCACGGCGGCGCTCTCGGAGGAGGGCGGGATGCCGTCCGTGCTGTGGGCCGGGGATCGCATGAAGAACGAACGCGCCCGCTTCGTCGTCAACGTCGGGCTGGGCGACCTCTCGTATGAGCTGCAGTGCGGCGTGCCGATCCCGTCGCGGACGGCGTTCATCCTCGACCCGGAGGTGAAGGAGGAGCGGATCTGGTTCCGGGATGGCAAGACGCGCGTCGCCCTGCTCGAGCGCGACAACGCCACGGCGCGGGCGCGTGACGCCGAGGGCCGGCGCGTCCTGTACCCGATGGAGCTTTCGCAGAGCGAGTCGGTGCTGTCGCAGATCCGCGAGCCGCACACGTTCCCGGCGCTGTCCACCCTCGCGATGGAATTCGCCGGCTGGCGCTTCTACCACGCCTTCCGCACCGACGCCGCATCGCCCCTGCGCCAGGCCCGCACCGGCATCCGCACCTGGGCACTGGCCCACGACGGTTCGGACCTGGCGGCGGCGCTCCAGACCGTGCGCGAGAACGGCGACGGACGGGCACTCGACGCGGCCGTCGACGCGGCGTTCCCCGGCTCGGTGCTCGTCATCGGGGGCGAGGAGGCGCGGCTGGCCGTCGCGCTGCACCAGCCGCCGTTCCGGCGGGCGTTCTCGGCACGCGAGCTGTCCGACGGCACGCTGCACTACCTCTGCCTGCTCGCGGCGCTCCTGAGCCCCCGTCCGCCGCGCCTGCTGGCGTTCAACGAGCCGGAGACGAGCCTGCACCCCGACCTGCTGCCCGCCCTGGCCGACCTGCTGGCCGCCGCGGCGTCGCGGTCGCAGGTGTGGGTGACGACGCACTCCGAGCGTCTGGCGGCGCTGCTGGCCGAGAAGGGCGGCGCCGAGCCGGTGCGTCTGGAGAAGGTGGACGGGCAGACGGCCGTCACCGCCCCTCGGCGGTGAGCACCGCGACCACCCGCCGCAGCTCCGCCGACACCGTCACCGCCAGCCCCAGGCCGAACATCCCCGCTGCCAGAAGCCCCGCCACCAGAACGCGGAACGCCGCGTACGCCTCGCGCGTGAAAGCCCCAGCCCGAACTTCATCCGGCCCCACCGACACCAGCAGCACCGCCCCCGCCAGCGGGATCAGCACCGCCAGCATCTGCAGCCGCGACAGACGCGCCTCCTCGCGCCCCAGCTCCGCCCGCGCCGCCTGCCGCATCCCCCGCGCGTCCGGCCACAATGCCGGGTACATCACCCGCAGCACGAGCAGCTCCATCAGCAGCACCGAGTACACGATGGCGATCAGCCCCGCCACCAGGAACGAGAACGCGAACTTGCCGTACACCATCGGCCCCACCGGGCCGGCGAAGTTGAGCGCCAGCGGGAACAGCACCCCGCCGGGCAGCCAGCCCAGGCACGAGTACCGCGCCAGGAGCCCCGGCAGCGTCAGCGCCTCGCGCCGCGCCGCCTCCACCGCCCCCGCGTCCACCGGCCCCGCCCGCGCCATCGCGTTGTACGCCCCGAAGACGCGGAACACCGGACGCAGGAACAACGTCAGGCACACCGGCCACGCCACCGCGTTGTACGCCGCGATCAGCCACGGGAACAGCCGCTGCTGCTCCGGCGTCAGGTCGCTGACGATCCGCAGGCCGTTGTACGCGATGTTCACGAAGGTCGCCAGGACGTGGACCAGCGGGATCAGCAGGATCGTGAACCAGAACGGGCTCTCGACGGCCCAGCGCGACAGCACGCCGCCCACGGGCATCTCGGCCCGCGCCCGGTGCATCTCCCGCGCGCTGTCCAGCGCCGCCGCCAGGTCCGCCGCCCCGGCGTGCCGGTCCTCCGGCGCCGGCGCCAGGCAGCGGGCCATCAGCCGTTCGAGATCCGGCGACGCGGGGACGTGCCGCGACATCGGCGGCACGGCCCGCCGCCGCGCCTCGATCAGGTGCCCGATGGCCTCGTGCAGCGTCACCCCCTCGCGTGTCGGGTGCGGCAGGTGCCCCGTGTAGAGCTGGTACAGCAGCACCCCGAGCGAGTACAGGTCCGCCGCCGGCCCAGGCCCCTCGCCGGCGCCGTGCCGCCCCGTGCGGAACGCCTCCAGATGCTCCGGCGCCATGTACGCCAGCGTCCCGCCCATGCCGCCGCTCCCCTCCGCCGCCGCCACGTTGAAGTCGGCCAGCAGGGGCATGCCGTAGCGGTTGATCAGCACGTTGGCCGGCTTCACGTCGCGGTGCAGGATGCCCAGCGCGTGGGCGTGCGCCAACGCCTCCGCCAGCCGGGCGCCGATCCAGCACACCGCCTCGACGTGGTCCAGCGTCGCCAGCAATTCGCGCCCGCGCAGGGCGGCGATGTCGAGTGCCGGTGTGTCGCCGGGCCGCGAGTCGAGGTAGGCCAGGATCGCCTTGCCGTCGCGGGCCTCCTCCGGCAGCGTCCCGAGATGGGCCAGCACGTCCTCCAGCGAGGCGCCCGGGACGTACTGCATCGCCAGCAGGTGCAGGTTGCGCTCGCCGTCCACCGCCTCGCTGAACACGCTGACGACGTGCCCGTGCTCCATGCGGGCCAGCGTCTGCGCCTCCTGCCCCCTGTTGCGCGACACCTTGAGCGCCACCCGCCGGCCCAGCGACCCCTGCCACGCGAGGTACACGCAGGCGAACGCCCCCGAGCCGAGGATGCGCAGCAGGTGGAAGTCGCCGAGCGTCTGCCCGGCCCGCGGGAAGCCGGCCAGGTGCGCCGGCGGCGCGTCCCCCACGGGCGGCGGGGCCAGCGGCGGCGGCGCCACCGTGCCCGCGTCGCCCTCCGGCGTGCGGAGCGACGATGACGACATCACCGTCGGCTGATCGTGCTTGCTCATGGCCTCCAGCGTGCGACGGCGTCCCGGCACTGTTCCAGCAGCCCCAGGTCGGCCAGCTCCTCCTCGATCAGGTCTCTCGTCGGCGCGTCCAGCCCCTGCGCGATCTCGTCCAGCAACAGGTCCCCGAAGGCGTCCCGCGCCCGCTCCAGCGTCTTCCGCACGCCCGGCGCCGTCAATTCGCGCCCCAGGCTGACCGTCAGCTCCTCCGCGAGCTGCGTGCTGGACAGGTGCGGCTTCTCCGCCCGCAGCCGCAGCACGGTGTGGTACGGCTGCCGCGTGTCCTGCTCCTGACGCCGCAGCGCCTCCCACGCGCGGGAGAGCAGCTCCTCGCGCCACCCACGCGTGAACGCCGCGTCGCGCTCGGCGGCCTGGGCGCAGTCCGCCCCCGGCTCGGGAGCGTCCTCCGCCATCTGCCGCGGCCCGCGCGACCGCTTCTTGTGGTAGTCGGCGATCATGTTGAACAGCACGCCCTTGACGAAGTCGCGGAAACGCCCACGCGACTGGTCCGCGCCCCCCAGCGACCCCGCCAGGAAGCGGCACGCGAAGTCCTGCGCCAGGTCGTCGGCGGCCTCGGCGTCGCGCAGCGCCCCCAGCAGGTAGCGGCGCACGGCCCCCGTGTAGCGCTCCAGCAGACGCTGCCGCGCCTGCCGCGCCTCGTCGTCGGCCCCGGCGTGGGCGCGGCGGACGACCGACCACAGCGTGCCGATCTGGTTGAGCTGTTTCGTCTCGGTGGTATCCAAGCCCGGCCCTCCCATCAGGCGCACGAGGGAATCATACCCAGCGGCCGGTAGGAACGCGAGGGGTCACTTCGATCTGCCTCTCCTGGAACCGTCCCGCCAGGGACGAGGTCGGACGGAAGGAGACAGGGGGCTGGCCAGTGGTGGGTCGGATTGCATTGCATTGCACCCCCCCAGGCAACCCCCTGCAATGAAAGACCAGCGCTGATCGTGCGGCATCGGGCCTCTCCGGGCACAACTTGCGTTTCAGTCCCTCATGCCGCTGCGCGGCACCCGGAATGATGAAAATGGGGT
>CAZVZK010000103.1:0-35956 GCA_964630925.1 uncultured Alcaligenaceae bacterium | reverse complement strand
AGGGAGGACATTTCTACCGCTCTAAGACCGGACATTCCTATTGTCGTTCAACAGTCAAGGTCGCGTTGTACATCCGAATGACCACGCCGCAGCAGGCCGACTCGCCCGAGGCCCAGCGCGGCGTCTGTCAGCCCGAGGCCGAGCGGATGGGCTGGACGGTCCGGCAGGAGTTCCTCGACGCGGGGATCACGGGGCACAGCATCGAGAAGCGGCCCGCGTTCCAGCGGCTGATGGCCGCCTGCGAGCGCGGCGAGTTCGACGTGATCCTCGTGGACCGCAAGGATCGCCTGAGCCGGGCCGACCCGGTGGAGTACATGGCCCGCGTGGTGTTCCCGCTGCGCGAGGCCGGGGTGCGCGTCTACACGGTGAAGACCGGGTGGCTGGAGTGGGACAACGTCGCGGGCCAGTTGCTGGAGGTGGTGAGCAGCCATCAGGCCAGCGAGGAGAACCCGATCACGGCGGGCCGCCTGATGGGGGCGATGATCAAGAAGTGGAAGGACAAGGTGTGGACGGGCGGGATCGCCCCGTTCGGCTACGACACGGTCGAGGACGATGAACTGGTCAAGCGGCTGGTGCCGCACCCCGTCCACGCGAAGATCCTCCAGTGGATGTTTGAGTCGGTCGCCGGTGGGCAGACGGCGGGCTGGGTGGTCGCGAAGCTGAAGACGCAGTGGAAGTGCCCGACGCCGAGGGGCAAGGAACTGTGGTCGAAGACGACGGTGGTGAACATCCTGAAGGAGCGGACGTACCTGGGGCTGTGGATCAGGAACCAGCACCACCAGGGGAATTGGGCGACCTACGAGGGCGGCGAGGTGAAGATCAGCCGCACGAAGACGAAGTACCGCCGCAACCCCGAGGCCGACTGGATCGTGGTGCCGGACCACGTCCCGAGGCTGGTCAGCGATGAGCTTTTCGACAAGGTGCAGAAGGCCCTGGCCGAGAACCGCACGCGGACGACGCCCCACGTCGGCGGGGGCACCTTCGTCCTGGGGAAGCTGATGCGGTGCGGGCACTGCAACAGCGCGATGACGGCGACCATGCAGAGCGGGGTGGGCAGGACGAAGGTGAAGAAGTATTGCTGCTCCGGGCACCAGCAGAAGGGGCCGCTGATGTGCAAGCGGTCGAACTACGTCCGCGAGTCCGACGTGCTGGCGGCCCTGCTGAAGAAGCTGCGCGAGGCCATGCTCAACGAGGACGGCGTGCAGGGGCTGCTCCGCGAGGCGGCCCGGATCGACGAGGAGCGGGCCGACCCCTCCGTGGCCGCGAGGCTGGAGGCCAGGGTCAAGGAATTGACGGCGAAGATCGACAAGGGGAACGAGAACCTGGCGCTGCTGCCGTCCGACCGGCTGCCCGGCGTCATCGCCAAGCTGCGGGAGTGGGAGGGGGAGAGGGACGCGGCCCGCAAGGATCTGGAGGC
Source organism: uncultured Alcaligenaceae bacterium (assembly GCA_964630925.1). GTDB lineage: Bacteria > Planctomycetota > Planctomycetia > Gemmatales > Gemmataceae > RGDT01. The sequence goes on along the minus strand of CAZVZK010000103.1, from coordinate 34,539 downwards.
CCTGCCGACCGGCTCGGAGGTGGAGAAGATCCAGACGGAGTTGGCGCTGGTCGAGTCCAGGCTGTACGAGTTGGAGCAGGCCATCCACTCGGGCCGGACGGACGACATCCGGGTGCTGGTGCGGTCGATGGTGAAGCGGGTCTGGCTGTGGTGGGATCAGGAGCGGATGAAGAAGCCGAACCCGCCGGTCCGTGGGGTGATCGTGGTGGGGGACGCGGAGGAGGAGTTCGACCTGTTCTCGGAGGCGGCCCTGCCGGTCAGCAAGGCAGACGTGTCGGCCCCGCTGGCGAGGCTGCTGAAGGGGATGATCAAGGACGAAGCGGAGGGTGCCAGGAATCACGAGGACTACGGGAAGCTGATGCGGTCCGCAGAGAAGACGCGGGAGGTGCTGGCGAAGGTGGATCTGCTGCCGCTGGAAGAGGGGACGCCAACTCGGAACTTGGAAACATCCACCCGTCGTTGTGGATGTTGATCTTGTGGGTCATCGAGCGGATGACGCTGAACCGGTCGGCGACCTGGGCGTGGCGGGGGAGGTGCTCGCAGATATTCAGGCCGGGGACGCGCGTGGCGATGGGCTTGAAGACGCTGCGCATCATCTCGGGGCCGTCGGGCTTGAGGTCGTAGGTCTCCAGGTGGCTGGCGCCGCCGACGCAGTAGACGAGGATGACGGAGGTCTCGTCGGCGGGCTTCGGGGTGGCGGCGCGGGCGGCGCCGAGGCCGAGCATGGCGGGGACGGCCATGCGCAGCAGCTCGCGTCTATCGAGCGATCCGGGGACGAGGGACTGGAACATGGTTGGCCCTCCCTCATGCCCCGTAAAGCTCCTTGATCGGCTTGCCGCGGTTCAGCTGGACGGGGCGGCCCAGGCGGTCCTGCAATTCCGCCGCGGGGTCGATGCCGAGCGCGGTGTAGACGGTCGCGCCGAAGTCGTCGGGGGTGAAGGGCGTCGTCGTCGGGAAGGCGCCGATCTTGTCCGACTTGCCGATCACCTGCCCGCCCTTGACGCCGGCGCCGGCGAACAGACCGGTGAAGCACTGCGCCCAGTGGTCGCGTCCGTTGCCGACGATCTTGGGGGTGCGGCCGAATTCGCCCATGACGATGACGAGGGTCTCGTCGAGCAGGCCGCGGGCGGCCAGGTCGTCGAGGAGGGCGGAGACGCCGCGGTCGAGGGGCGGCAGGAGGTCGGACTTGAGGCGCTTGAAGTTATCGCCGTGGGTGTCCCAGTTCTGGACGCGGCCCATGTTGGCCTGAACGACGGGCACGCCGGCTTCAACGAGGCGGCGGGCCATCAGCATCGACTGGCCGAAGGGGTGGCGGCCGTAGCGCTCGCGGACGGAGGCGGGCTCGCGGGCGATGTCGAAGGCGGGGGCGATCTTGGCAGAGGTGAGGACGTTGAACGCCAGGTCCTGCTTCTCGGTGAGGCGTTTGCTTTCGGCGAGTCTGGCGAGGGCCTTCTGCTGGCGGTTGACCTGATCGAGGAGGGCGCGGCGGCCGTCGAGGCGGCTGATCTCCAGGCCCGGTGCCAGGGTCATGCCGTCCATGCGGAATCCGGGGGCGTTGGGGTCGCGGGTGATCTGCCAGGGGTCGTGCTTCGGGCCGAGGAAGCCGGCGTGCTGGCCGGGCCAGGTGAGCGGCCCCTCGACGAGGAAGGTGGGGAGGTTGACGCCGGAGGGGACGCCGTCGGTACGTGGGCGGAGGTGGTCGAGGGCGGCGGAGTAGCTGGGCCAGTCGTCGCGGGAGGCGACCTTGTCGAAGAAGGCGCCGGGCTGGGGGTGGCCGGTGAGGACGTGGTGGGTGGCGACGAGGTGGTTGTTCTCGCGGTGGGCCATCGAGCGGACGAGGGCGTACTTGTCGGCCCGCCGGGCGAGGCGGGGGAGGTGCTCGCCGACGTGGATGCCGGGGACGTCGGTGCTGATGGCCTTGAAGTCGCCGCGCACCTCGGAGGGTGCGTCGGGCTTGGGGTCGAAGGTGTCGATGTGGCTGGCGGCGCCGGTGAGGAAGACGAAGATGACGGACTTCGCTTTCGCGGGCGCCCTGGGGGCGTCCTTGGTCCTGGCGGAGGCGAGGGAGTGGAGGCCGAGGCCGAGGAAGCCGGCGTAGCCGGCCTGGAGCCAGGAGCGGCGGTCGATGGGGTGATGCATGGCGGGTGGCTCCAGGCGGAGGGAGGGCGGCCGGCGGGATACGATAGATTAAACGGGGGCGGGGCGTGCGGTGCAAGGAGAATCCGGCGGGTGATGGGAGGGGGGCATGAGTTGCGCGGATCTCTTCGGGCGTGTTCGCGCCAGGCTGGATGAGCTCGGGGTGCAGGCGACGTTCGGCACGGGACGGCCTGTGATCGAATGCTGGGATGTCTGGGAAGTCCAGGACACCATCGGGCGGTCGATCCCGGACACGCTGCGGCTGTTCTATCTGGAGATGGGTGACGGCCTGACGTTCCGCTGGCAGGCGCCTGGGGAGGACGAGAACGGGCCTTTCGCCAAGTTGGAAATCCCGTCCTTGAGGTCCCTCGGGTGGGCCTATCATGCGTGGCGTGATGTCGTGCTGTACACGCCGGAGAAGGCCGAGTCGTATGGCTTCCCGCACACGGAGGACCCCGCCCTGGCGAAGCGCACTGCCGGCCGCATGTGGGATTGGATCCCGGTCCTGGCAGAGGGCAACGGCGACACGATCTGCATCGACCTGGGCAGCCCTTCCGCGCCCGTGATCTTTCACAAGCACGACTGGCTCGACGGCGGCACGGGGGACAACGGCTTCCTCATGGCGGAGAGCTGGGGGGCCTTCCTGTCCGGGTGGGCGGGCGTTTGCTTCCAGCGCCCGAGGAGCATGTTCTGGGCATCGGCCCTCGGCCCGAGTGGCGTAGAATGGGGCGGCGAACAGTTCCGCGAGCCATTCCGCCTCCCGCCTGTTCCGGGGCCGGCTCGCCCGGTCCCGCAAAGCCGTCACCCTGGGCTGTAGTCGCAGTCACCAAAGCGGCTCCAACAGCCAACTGTAGCGCCTTGCAACGTGTGGTGTTGTCTGCCGCGTGTGCTTCCGGGCCGGGGTGGTCGCAGGGGTGGCAGAGGTGGCCGGATGCACACGCCCTGCTCGTCAACGCCGCAAGTGCTGACAGTGTGCCGCTCCATGTCGGTGCGCGCGGAGGAACTGAACCGAACGTTGGCCGAAGAGTTCTTGCGGGGACGCGGCCCGTGTCAGTCCGGAGAAGGGGCAGGGATGACGCTACCGAAACGACACCGTCGGGTCCTCGTCGTTGATGGCGTTGGCTACCGCTGGACCCGTGGTCGGACGCCTGACAACGGGTGGGTGACCGTGCAACTGGCCGACGGACGGGGGTCGCTGCTGCGGATCGACCTGTACGGGGTGCCGACACCGCTTGACATCGCCGATGGAATTCGGTTCGTTGTCGAACAGGGGTGGGAGCCGGAGGATCAACGCAAGGGGTTCTTCCTCGGCTTCACGAATCAACCAGGCCGGGAACGCTTTGTCGTCCGGTCTGCTGGCTCCCCCGACTACTGGAGAGAGTTTTTACCGCACCAGCCCGGGGCGCACGGAGGCGGGGATACGAGGGAGGCCCTTGCGATGAGCACCGAATTCCGGGTGTGGTTCACGAACCTCACCGGGTGCGCCCTGGGGATCAGTGACATCTCGTGGGGCGTCACCGTGTCCGCCGCGTCCGAAGCGGAGGCGCTTGAATCGGCCCTGGAGCAGGCGCGAACGCTCAACCGCGAGTCGGGGCTGCCTCCGCACGGCATCCGGGTCGGTGAGGAGGAGCTGCGGCGGATGGCGTGCATGATACCGGCCTCCCGGCCTTGACCCCACGTCCGCCGCCGGCCTCTGATGCGCGGCGCATCCCCAAGTCGGGGTGGCCCACTCCCTCCACGGCAAACCCCCGAAGAAGGTCACGAGCAAGAGGAAGCCATGAAGTTCTTCACGCCTGAGTTGTTGAAGCGGTGCCGGCCGGGCGAGCGGGCCGTGGCGGAGGCGGCGTCGGACGAGTGGGACGCCGCCGTGGAGGCCTACTTCACTCTCGCTGTGAGGACGAGCCTCACCATCGAATCGTACCATGCCAAGGATCGGTTGATGGCGGCGTCGATGGAATCCCTGGTGATCCGCTTCATGTCGAGGGTGGATACCCGGCTGAGCAACGCGCCGGGCTTGTCTTCCGGGCTCGGCTCCATCAGCCAACTGAAATAGCCCCGGTCGTCCTCCACGGAGAAGAGCATCAGGATGACGGGGAACAGGTGCAGGGCCTTCGACGGCGTGTCCTCCCAATCCCTGTTGGCGTACTCGGTGGCTGCCTCCTCGTCCTCCAGGGGCTCGGACGCGGCCTTGACCTGGATGCCCATCTCGGCGAGAACGGAGACCTCTGTCGTGGACTTCGGCCCTCCGCCGACGGACAACTTCACCCCCGGCTTCGGCACCCGGATGAGGAGGTCCAGGCCGGCATCGCCCGGGCTCTCGAAGGTGATGATCTGGACGTCCTTGCGCCGCGAGAGCACCAGGCGCGCGAGGAGGAGGGCCCTCTCTTCGGCGTACACGTGGTCGGTGGTCGTCTTCGGCATGGCGCGCCCCTAAGAGAGGAAAGACTTCCTGGCGATCATCTCTCCCCGCTTCCCGATGTAGTCCCGCTCGTTCATCCGACGCGCTCAAGGGGCCTTGCTCGTCCGGGCAAGCACGCGTAGCGGCCGCACCGCCCATGCAGGGTACCAGCAACCGGCCGTCGTGGCAACCTGGGGCCGGGGTGCTGGTCCGACAGATGCGGGCCTTCAACGGTGGCGCTGCGCTCCCGTGTATCGTCGTCGGGCCTCGCAGAGCCTCGACCCGACCTACACGGCAGAGGCCGCGCGTCGGTTCCCCACGCGCCGCTGGCGTTACGACATGAGGGCCTTGCAGGTCAGGCCCTGGCCTGGAAGTGGGCGAGGAGCTGCACCTGGTGGCTCTCGTCCCGGCACGTCAACAGCACCAGGAACCGGCCGGGGAGCGCTCGCCTCGCGGCGGCGGATCTGGTATGGTGGGGGTATCCCGCCGGAGCCTCCCGCCATGATCCTCCCCGCCATCCTCCTCGCACTCGCGGCGCCCGAACGCGGGCCGCACTTCGAGAACGACATCGTGCCCGTCCTCAGCCGGCACGGCTGCAACTCGTCCGGCTGTCACGGCAAGGCCGAGGGGCAGGCGGGGTTCAAGCTCTCCGTCTTCGGGTTCGACCCGGAGTCGGACTACAGGGCGCTCGTCATGGAGGGGCGTGGCCGACGGCTCACGCCGTCGGCCCCGGAGGGCAGCCTGCTGCTGCGCAAGATGTCGGGCGACATGCCGCACGGCGGCGGGGCGCGCATCCGGCCCGGCTCGCGCGACTACGAGACGGTCCGCCGGTGGGTGGCGGCGGGGATGCCCGTCGGCGAAAAGGACGCGCCGCGCGTCGTCAAGGTGACCGTCGAGCCGCGCGAGGCGGTCTTCGCGATGGGCGGCTCGAAGAAGCTGCGTGTCACGGCGCGGTACTCCGACGGGCGCGAGGTCGATGTGACGGATCTGGCGCGGTTCACGACGAACAACGAGGCGCTGGCGTCGGTGGACGCCGACGGGATCGTGGTGGCGGGGCGCGTGCCGGGCGGCGCGGCGGTGATGGCCAGCTTCATGAACGTCTACGACGTGTTCCACGTCCTCGTGCCGCGCAAGGAGAGGCTGGAGAAGCCGCACGGCGTCCCGGTGCTCAACGAGATCGACCGGCTGGTGGATGCGCGGCTAGCGAAACTGCACATCGCGCCTTCAGGGCTGTGTGACGACGCGACGTACCTGCGGCGGGCGACGCTCGACCTGACGGGGCGTGTGCCCACCCCCGAGGAGGCGCGGGCGTTCCTGGCCGACACGGACGCGAAGAAGCGTGCGAAAGTGATTGACGAGCTGATGAAGCGTCCGGCGTTCGCGGACCACTGGGCGATGCAGTGGGCCGACCTGCTGCGGGTGGACCGGGCGGCGCTCGGTGCGAAGCGGGCGCGGCAGTACCACGCGTGGATACGGGCGAGCATCGAGAAGAATCTGCCGCTCGACGCGCTGGCCCGCGCGGTGGTGACGGCGGAGGGGCCCCTGGACGAGCAGCCGGCGGGGGCGTTCTACCGGGCGGCGAAGAAGCCCGGCGAGCAGGCGGCGGCGCTGGCGCAGGTGTTCCTGGGCGTGCGGATCGCCTGCGCCGAGTGCCACCACCACCCGTTCGACCGCTGGGGGCAGGACGACTACCACGCGCTGGCGGCGTACTTCACCGGGGCGCGGGTCGTGAAGGCGGGCGAGGGGGAGGCCGTGGAGGTGTCCGGCGTCGCGGTGTCCACGCAGCCGCGGACGGGCAAGCGATTGTTCGCGCGGCCTCTGGGTGGGAAGGCGCCGGAGAAGCTGGAGGACGGCGACCGCCGCGGCGAGTTGGCGGGGTGGCTGACGTCGAAGGGCAACCCGTACTTCGCACGCAACATTGCGAACCGCGTGTGGTCGCGGATGACGGGCCGCGGCCTGGTCGAGCCGGCCGACGACGTGCGCGACACCAACCCGCCGACCAACCCCGATCTGCTCGACGCCCTGGCGAAGCACCTCGCGGAGAGCAAGTTCGACCCGCGCTCGCTGATCCGCTTCATCGCGGCGTCGCGGACGTACCAGCTTTCGACGGCGGCGAACGCGACGAACGCGGCCGACGGTCAGAACTACTCAAGGGCGATCTTGCGCCGCGTGCCGGCGGAGGTGTTGCTGGACATGGTGAGCGACGCCACGGGGACGGAGGAGCGGTTCAAGGGCTTCCCGGCGGGGACGCGGGCGGTGCAGTTGTGGGACAGCAAGGTGGACCACTACTTCCTGAAGGCGTTCGGCAGGCCGGAGCGGACGGGGTCGTGCGAGTGCGAGCGGAACATGGAGCCGGGCGTGGCCCAGGTGCTGCACCTGCTCAACGCGCCGGAGATCGAGGCGAAGCTGGCGCACGCCGGCGGGCGGGTGGCGAAGGCCGAGGCGCGGCTGCGGGACGATGGGGCGCTGGTGGAGGAGCTGTACCTGGCCTTCTACGGGCGGAGGCCGTCGGAGAAGGAGCGTGCGGCGGGGGTGGCGCACGTGAAGGGGGCGAAGTCGCGGCGTCAGGGGGCCGAGGACCTGGCGTGGGCGCTGCTGAACACGGTGGAGTTCTCGTTCAACCATTGAGGCGGGCCGGCGCATGACGGAGGCGGAGTGGCTGCGGGTGACGAGATTCGATGTCAAACTCATGGACTACGTCTCGAAGTCTGTCAGCGAGCGGAAGCGTCGTCTCTTTGCGTGTGCTTGTTGTCGTCGGATTTGGCATTTACTCTCCCCTCATCCATTGCAACAGGCTGTCGAAATGGCGGAAGAGTATGCCGACGGCCTCGTAGCCGAACGGCAGATGGAATTGGTTCGGGGGGAAGTGGATGGCTTGGCTGATGGGGACAGTCATGCGGCCTTCCACGCCTGCGCCGTGAAATGGGCGATTGATAGCCATGTCAATGGCCTGACATCTGCCAGATATGCGAGCGAGGCTGTCGGCTTCTCAATAGCTGAGAGAGCGTGGTCGGAGCAGTATGTCTCAGGCATGGAAGTTGAGAGTGGGAAGCAAATGGTCATCCTGCGGGAGATCGTTGGCAATCCCTTTCGACCTCTCGTGCTCCCGCCGTCGTGGCTGGCCTGGAACGGGGGCACAGTCGTCCAGGTGGCAACGGAGATCTACGCTGAAAGGGCCTTCGAGCAGCTCCCGGTCCTCGCTGATGCCCTTGAAGAGGCCGGCTGCTCCGACCCCGGCATCCTGGCGCACCTCCGCTCGCCCGGCCCGCATGTGCGGGGGTGCTGGGCGCTGGATTCGGTGTTGGGCAAGGGGTGAGCCCGGCTACCACAGTCGGCGGACGCCGTAGGCGTCGAACAGGGCCTCGTTGCTGACGAGCGTGAGGTCATCCGCCAGGGCCTGGGCGATCAGCAGCCGGTCGAACGGGTCCTTGTGATGGAATGGCATCGCCGCCACCCGTGCGGTGTGCCTCGGCTCGATAGGCAGGATGACGAAGCCGTTGAGTGTGATCCCACGATGCAGGAAGTCCTCGTAGGGCTGCCCCAACGCGAGTTTGCCGATGCTCACCTTGATGGCGATCTCCCAGTACGTCGCCGGGCTGACCAACTTGTCATTGCCGAGGTCGTTGATCGCGACGAGAGCGGCCGGGCTGATCTGGGGGTCGCCGAGCGTGAACCACAGGAACGTGTGGGTGTCGAGGAGGAGCCTCAAGGCATGTACTCCTTGAAATCCTCCAGGTGCTCGTCGTCATCGCTCACGACGGTGAGCATGCCCTTGCAACTGCCGTACTGCGGCACGTGAACCCGTGGCCCGGCCGAGACGATGCGGGCCAGTGGCCTGCCCTCGCCGGTGATGACGATCTCGTCGCCTGGGGACAGGTGCTCGATCAGCTCAGCCAGTCGCTCCCTGGCCTCCTCCACCGTCACGGTGCCGGACATGGTGTCCTCCCTCGTGTCCGCGGCCTTGTGAATCCGAGGCCGCGGATTGAGTGTAGCCGCCGTGAGGAACGCACGTCAAGGAGCGTGACGCGGTGTCGGCCCCCCAGGCCTCACTTCCCCCCGAACGGCGGCGCCAGGTGCTTGGCCAGGAACCGGTACACCTCCCCCCGCGACTCCCGCGCCAACTTCGTGTCGATGCGGTTGAACTCGTGCCCGCCCGGCGCGTCCTTGTACACCTTGTGCTCGAACTTCTTCTCCGCGGCCTTCAGCGACTTGATCAGGTGCTCCACCTCCAGCACGTTGACGTCCTCATCATTCGTCGTCGTGTGGATCAGCAGGGGCGTCTGGAGCTTCTCCGCGTTCCACGCCGGCGAGCGCCGGCGGTACTCCTTCACGTCCTCCTCCGCCGTCTTGCCGATGTGGTACGGGGCCGAGAACAGGTCGCGGTACCCCTGCCCCTTGTACCCCATCCGCGCCACGAGGTCGCACACCGGCACCCCCGCATATCCCACGCGGTAGTCCTTCGGGAAGTTGAACAGGTTCATCAGCGTGATCAGCCCGCCGTGGCTCCACCCCATGATACCCACCCGCTTCGCATCAAGAACGCCGTCGTGCGTCTCCAACATCCACCTCATCCCGGCGTGGACATCATCGACCTCCAGGCCGCCGTAATCGATCAGCTCCCACATCTCGCGGCCGTAGCCGCTGCTGCCCCGGTACTCCGGCGCGATGATCGCGTAGCCCTGTCCCAACAGCTCGCGCACGATCGCCACATAGCTCGTGTCGAAGTTGCCGTGGATGCCCCCGTGGACGAGGACCATCAGCGGCAGCTTGCCCTCGGCCGGGCGCTTCCGAGGCAGGAAGGTGTACGCCGTCAGGATGACGGGGTTGCCCGCGCCCTGCGCCGTCGGGTTCTTGATGACACGTGGCGGTGGGCCGGTGTACCGCACCTTGTCGATCTCCGCCACACCCTCCAGGCGCCGCCACAGCATCACCTCATCCGTGGCCTTGGCCAGGTTCTCCTCGGTGAAACGCAGCGACTCCTCCAGCGAGCGCAATCGCTGCTGCACCGCGTCCTCCTTCGGCCTCCCCTCCGGCCGCACGGCGGCCGACAGGATCAACAGGGCATAGACGGCCGCGGCGGCGGCGAGCATTCGTCCAGACATAGGGCACTCCGAAGCGATCAGGGGTCGGGCCGGCGCGAACACCTCGCGCCGGGCCGCCCTGGATCTCTTACGGATACGCCCGGCGGGTACACAACCCTCCGGGCATGCCATCCCCCACTCACTTCCTCGCCATCGGCAGCGCCAGCGCGTGCCGCGCGTCCAGGCCGGCCAGCTTCAGGTCGAACTTCTCCTTCAGGATGCGGAAGACGTTCGGCGTCACGAAGGCCGGCGCGTTCGGGCCGATGCTGATCCCCTTCACCCCCAGGCTCAGCAGCGTCAGTAGCACCGCCACCGCCTTCTGCTCGAACCACGAGATCGCCAGCGTCAGCGGCAGGTCGTTCACACCGCACCCGAGTGCCTTCGACAACGCCAGCGCCACCTGGATCGCCCCATAGGCGTCGTTGCACTGCCCCATGTCCAGCAGGCGCGGCAGCCCCAGCAGCTTGCCGTAGTCGTGGTCGTTGATTCGGTACTTGCCGCACCCCAGCGTCAGGATGAACGAGTCGGCCGGCGTCGCCTCCGCCAGCTCGCGGTAGTAGTTCCGCCCCGGCTCCGCCCCGTCGCACCCGCCGATCAGGTAGAAGTGGCTGATCTTCCCGGCCTTGATCGCCTCGACGATGGTCCCCGCCGCGTCCAGCAGCACCGTGCGGTGGTAGCCCACCTCGAACGCCCCGTCCACGCGCTTGACCAGCGGCGGGCATGCGAGCGCCATCTCGATCAGCGGGCGGAAGTCGCCGTCCGGCAGGCGTGTCCCGCCGGGCACCGCCGTGAAGCGTGTGGTGAACACCCGGCCCGCGTAGTCGGCGTGCGGGATCAGGATGCAGTTGGTCGTCGCCACCACCGGGCCGGCGAACGCCGGGAACTCGAACCGCTGCTTCTGCCACGGCCCGCCGTAGTGGCCCGCCAGGTTCGGGTGCTCGCGGAGCTTCGGGTACATGTGGGCCGGCAGCATCTCGCCGTGCGTGTACACGTTGACCCCCGTCCCCTCCGCCGCCCGCAGCAGGTCCCACAGGTCGGCCATGTCGTGGCCGGTGATCAGGACGCCCGGCCCCGACTTCGTGCCCACCGTCACCACCCCCGGCGACGGCTTGCCGAACGCCTCGACGTGGCCCTCGTCGAGCAGCTCCATCACGCGCAGGTTGTGCTTGCCGAGCTGCATGGCGATGTCGAACAGTGACGCGAGGTCGAAGTTCACGTTCGTCATCGTGCAGAACAGGGCGTCCTCGATGAACGCGCTGACCGCCTCGTCCGACTTGCCCAGACGGCGGGCGTGGCTGGCGTAGGCGGCCATCCCCTTCAGCCCGTACAGGATCAGCTCCTGCACGCTCTGCACGTCGGCGTCCTTGCCGCACACGCCCGGCGAATTCACGCACCCCGTCCCGTGGAAGGTCTGCTCGCACTGGTTGCAGAACATCACATCGCTCCTGGCTCTCGAATAAAGGACCGTGCTGTCCTCTATGCAGATCCGATGCCGGCGGGATTCTGGGCGGTGAGTGGGCGGGCGCGGCGCGCCGGCAGGCGCCGGGCCGCACACGGCCGTACCGGGGCCGCACGTTCTCCGCCTCACCGCACAGCGCGAGGCGTGCGGATCGGCGACGAGGAGGATCTTGGGGCTGTTGAGGGAGAGGCCGGCCCGCCGCATGAGATCCGGGATGCGCCCCGTGTACGATAGAAGCGGCGGACACGGGGCAGACGCCGTGCGCCCGCTGCCGGCGCAAGGAAGGCGTCTCCCGGCGTTCATCGTGGGGCCATCTCCGGAGGCATCTCATGCGCCGCGTCCTCCTCGGCATCGCGCTCGTCGCCGGCGGCCTGCTGGCGCTGTCGCTGCACGCCCCGGGGCCACGCTGGTCCGTCGCCGCCGCCCCCGCCCCGCTCGGCCGCATGGCGGCGATGGACGGCGACAGGCTCCTGACGATGCCGCAGGCGGCGGACGCGCGGTCCGGGGCCATGACATGGTGCGGCCCGCTGGAGGTGCGCGACCTGGCCACGGGCGCCCTGGTGCGCTCGGCCTGGGGTGAGGCGGATTCGTTCCACACGTTCGCGTTCTCCCCCGGTGGGCGGTTCGCCGTCGGCATCACCGGGTGGATGCTCCGCTGGGCCGACAACCGCACAGGGGAGAAGCGCGAGCTGCCGCTGCCGGAGGGCGATGCGTATCCGGAGCTACGGTTCTCCCCGGACGGCGGCACGCTCCTCGTCCCCCGGCAGGCGAAGGGGGAGGCGTCCGGTGAGGTGTTGGTGGTCGATCTCCCAACGGGCCAGATCGTCCACCGCATCCCCGATGCCGGGAACAACCTCTACGTCCAGGCCGGCGGCGGCCGGCTCGTCTACCCCGACCCGGCGGACGTGCCGGCCCTCGCCGTTTGGGACATAGCCGCCCGCAAGCCCCTGGGCCGGATCGAGGGCGGGCCGAATTGCCGCCTCAGCGCCGACGGCCGGACGCTCCTGGCCGACGGGCCCGAGGGGCGGGTCGAGGTGTGGGGGCTGGACGACCCGTCGCGCCCACGGCGACGTGGACACGTCACCGCCACGCACGACCACGACCTCGCCCTGACGCCCGACGGGGCCACGGCCGTCGTCGTGCCGTCCGGCCCCCTGGGCGGCACGTTGATCGTGCTGGACGGGCGGACGGGGGCGAAGACGTGGGAGCTGCCCCTGCTTGAATCCCTGCCGCCGGCCCACCTCACCGACAATGGCCGCTGGCTGATCTTCACCGGCGGGCAGGGGCCGTTCGGAATCCTTCTTCCGCACACCGATTTCCGGTGGGGGTGCAATCCACTCGGCCTGGGGGTCCGGGGCAATTCGCGCGTCATCGACCTGGTGGGCCGCAGGGAGGCGTGGGCCGATGCCGCGTCCCGCGTGACCGACGTGGCGCCTGGCGGTGGGCATCTGGTCGTGATCGGCGTCGACGAGATGCCGCAACTGCTCGACATGGAGGCGGGGCATGTGCGGCCCCTGCCGCTGCCGGCGTCAAATGCGTACATCCCGGCCGAGGCGCGCGCCGCCGGCGGGCTGTTGTGGCTTCAGACGGGCCAGGATATCCAACCCCCCTCCTGGTGGGAGTCGTGGCTGCCGGAGGCGTTCCGCCCCGCGCCGGCGGGGCTGTATCGCCTGGACGCCTTCGAGCCGGCCACGGGGCGTGCCGTGTTTCATCACTCGCGGCATGGGCTGATGGGGCATCTGCCCATGCCGGACGGGTCCGGCGTCGTCACCTTCCACGCGGGCGAGAGCGCCTGGTGGGTCCAGCGTCAGGATCTCCAGACGACGCCACTGTGGCCGCGTGCCGTGGGTGTGCTGCTCCTGCTGGGGGGTGTGTGCGTGCTGATGGCGGCATGGCGGGGCAAGCGCCCTGCTGCCACCGAGGCTGCCATCCTGACAACCTGATTGACCACGAGGGCCCGCGGCGCCTACGAATCCTGGCGAGGACGGCGGGGCCCGCGCCGGCACGCCTGTTGCAGAATCGCGGGCGATGAACCGGAGGGGCCCTTCCATGAACGGTCTTCCCGATCACCATCGCCATTGCCCGGAATGCGGCAGGCCGAATGTGCAGGCCGCCCCCTGCCCGGTGTGCGGCAGGGGCTGCTGCAAGTGGAGGTGCTACAGCGACCACCTCGCCGGGCACCTCCGCCCTCCCCCCGGGCCCACGGCGGACAGGGAGGGGGCCCCGCCCCCGGACGGTGTCAGTCGCTGAGGTCGATCTGGTCCGCGTCCGTCGTCGAGGGGATGCCGAGCAGCACGCTGGGCACGCGCCCGAACGCGGTGCCGATGTGCAGGCCCTTGTCGTCGATGTGGAACTCGTGGAACTGCTTGGCGTGCTGCGAGCCGCGCATCTTGATGATGATGATGCCGCGGCTCAGGGAGCCGTTGCGCTCCATGTAGCGCAAGAGCAGGATGGCGTCGGTGATGGTGGAGATGTGGGCGTCGGTGATGGAGTCGCCGCCGGAGAGGTGGGGCGAGGAGCTGGTGAACAGGCTGCACATCTGCTTCTGCTTCACGAAGCTGGTCAGGCCGATGACGAACTCTCGGAAGCTGCGGCGGTTGCCGATCCGCTCCAGGGCCGAGACGCTGTCGAGCACCAGCCTGGTCGGCTTGAACTCCTCGATCTCCCTGCGGATGTTGTAGAGGTGGGCCTCCAGCCCCTGGACCTCGGGGTACTGACAGGCCATGCGGAGGAGGCCCTGCCGTTCGAGGTCGGCGAAGTCCACGCCCCACGAGAGGGCGTTGCGCACGAGCTGGGGGCGGGACTCCTCGTAGCCCAGGAGCAGGACACGTTCGCCGCGGCGGCAGGCCTCGGCGGCGAAGGTGGTGCCGAGCAGCGTCTTGCCGCTGCCGGTCGGCCCGCTGACCAGGATGACCGAGTCCTGGAAGAGCCCGCCGCCGGCCATCTCGTCGAGGCGGGGGTTGCCGAAGCTGATGCGGTCCATGGTGGAGGCCTGGGTCAGCTCGACGGCGGACAAGGGGAGGATGCAGACGCCCTCCTGCTGGATGGTGAAGGGGAATTCGTCCTTCTGGTGGCCGCTGCCGCGCAGCTTGTAGATCTGGATGGTGCGGCGGACCTTCTCGTCCTGGAGCTGGTGGCGGAGGACGACGACGCAGTCGGAGACGAACTCCTCGATGCCGAAGCGGGAGATGGGCCCGTACTCCTCGAGGCGTTCGGCGGTGAGGACGGAGGTGACCCCCAGCTCCTGGAGGGAGTCCGCCAGGGCGAGGATCTCGCGGCGCAGGATGCTGGGGTTGCCGAACTGGTAGAACAGGGCCCCCAGGGAGTCGAGGATGACGAGCCTGGCGCCGACCTCCTGGATGGCGTCGCGGATCTGGCTGACGATGCCGGAGAGGTCGTAGATGCCGGCCTCCTCGACGAGGGCGCGGTCCAGGGAGGCGTCGAGGACGACGAGCTTGCGGCCGCGGATGAGGGCGCCGAGGTCCCAGCCGAGCTGCTGGACGTTGCGGACGATGTCGGCGGGCTTCTCCTCGAAGGTGACGAGGACGGCGTTGCGTCCGAACTGGGTGATGGAGCGGTAGAGCAGCTCGATGGCGAAGAGGGTCTTGCCGGTGCCCGAGGTGCCGACCAGGAGGGTGGTCCTGGTCTCGACGAGGCCGCCGTGGCTGATCTGGTCGAAGCCGCGGTTGCCCGTCTCCAGGCGGCGCAGGGGCTCGACGGGTCCGATCGCGGTCATTTCGCGCCCTCCGGGGCCTGGCCGTCGGTTCCGGTGAGGGCGTTCAGGCCGAGCTGGTTGATGACCTTCTCGTCGTGGGAGAGGTCGCCGAGGATCTTGATGACGGGGTGGGGGGACAGGCGGACGAGCAGCGGGGTGGCGACGACGCGGTCCTCGCGGGCGCGGCGCGGCTCCTGCACGACGTCGACGGTGTTGAGGGTGCAGCGGGTGCCGAGGCGGGAGCGGATGACCCGCTCGAAGTTCGCCAGGGCGCGAGCGGCGAGGTCGCTCGATCCCGCGACGTAGAGGACGAATGTGTACTGATCCATACGCCGCCCCGCCCCCGAGAGCCGCCCGCCGGGTCATCCGCACCCGGCCGGCGAACACGTGCCGAGAATCCTGCACAAGTCCTGGTAGCGCAGGGGCTTGATCAGGTGGTGGTCGAAGCCGGCGGCCGAGGCCGCCTCCACGTCCCTGGGCATGCCGTAGCCGGTCAGGGCGATCAGGCAGGCCGCCGCCCCGGCGGGCGCGCTCCGCAGCCTGCGTGCCAGCTCGAAGCCGTTCATGCCCGGAAGGCCGATGTCGATGAGGGCGACGTCCGGGGTGGCGGCGAGGAAGGCGGCGAGGCCGGAGTGGCCGTCGGCCGCCTCGGCGACATCGTGGCCGTCCAGCTCCAGCAGGCCCTTGAGCATGCGGCGTGCGTCCTCGCTGTCTTCGACAAGCAGGACCCGCAGGCGGCGTGGCCCGGCGGGCGCCGGCCCCTCGGCGGGGGCCGGCTCGCAGGCCAGGGGGAGCCGGACGGTGAACGTCATGCCCGGCGCGGCGGCGTTCGGGGCCGCCTCGATGGCCCCGCCGTGGAGGCGGACGATGGTGCGGGCGAGGGCCAGGCCGATCCCCAACCCGCCCTCGCTGCGGTCGAGCGTCTGCTTGCCCTGGACGAACGGCTCGAAGACGTGGGGTAACAGGTCGGGGGGGATGCCCGGGCCGTCATCGCGGACGCGGACGACGGCCTCGCCGCCCTCGGCCTCGACGGAGACGGAGAGGCCGCCGCCGGGGGGGGTGTACTTGGCGGCGTTGTTCAGGAGGTTGGTGATGACCTGCTCCAGGCGGGTGGGGTCGCCCCAGACACGCACCGAGGCGGCCGCCTCCACATGGAGGGAGTGGCGTTTGCGGGCGACGAGTGGCCCGGCGGCGGCGGCGGCGTCGCGGACGATCCGGTCGAGGAGGGCCGGCTCCTTCTTCATCTCCAGGGTGCCGCGGGACACGCGGGTGATGTCGAGGAGGTCGTTGAGGATGCGGCCGAGGTGGTGGAGCTGGCGGTGGAACACCTCGGCGGACTCGCGGCGCATCGCGGGGGCGAGGTCGTCCCTGGCGAGGAGGAGGCCGGCGCCCTGGATGGCGGCGAGGGGGTTGCGCAGCTCGTGCGAGAGCATGGCGAGGAAGTCGTCGCGGCGGCGCACCTCCTCGCGGGCCGTCACCACGTCCAGGTGGTAGCCGGTGACGTCCTTGAGGCGGACGAGGAGGGCGCCGTCGGCGGCGGCGGGGAGGGGCTCGACGGCCAGCTCGACGACGCGCATGTGGCCGTCGCCGGCCTGGACGTTGACGCGGGTGGCCTCGGCCGGCGAGAGGGGCAGGCCGAACATCTCGCCGACGAGGTCGTCGCGGCCGTGGCCGAGGAGGAACTCCGCGGCCTGGTTGGCGTACAGGAGGATGCGGTCGGGCCCGAGGACGACGACGCCCTCGTCGGCTTCGGCGACGATGGACCGGAATAAATCGGGGCCGACCCCCGCCGCCTCGCCCGCCATGGACCTGCCGCCCTCGCAATGGCTCCACCCGTTGGGATACCGCGCCGCCGGGCACGCGGCAACGGGTCATTGGGCGACGGCGCGCGAGAGGGCCTGGACGATGCGGGCGGGGTCGAGGGGCTTGGTGAACCACCCGTCGATGGCGTCGCTGACGGGCACCTCCTCCGGCCTGGCGCCGGAGATGGCGAAGAGCTTGAGGCCGTTGTAGGCCGGCTGCGCGCGGATGGCGGCGACGGTGGAGGGGCCGTCGCGGCGGGGCATGCGCATGTCGAGGACGACGGCGTCGGGGAGGTCGCCGCCGCCGGCCAGGTATTCGAGGGCCTCCTCGCCGTCGTTGGCGTTGATGACGTCCACGCCGCTGAGGCGGAGGTAGCCGTCGAGGAGGGCGCTCTCGTGGGGGTTGTCCTCGACGAGGAGGGCGGTGATGCGGCGGGGGGGCCTGGGCGGGGCCGGCGGGGCGAGGTCGGCCTCCAGGCCGTCGAGGGCGGCGAGGGCGTCGGCGAGGGTGCGGCCGGCCTCGGCGCCGCGGCCGGCCTCGAGCTGGCGGCGGGCCAGGTGGAGCGCCAGGGTGGCGGTGTTGATGCGGCCACGGAGGCGGTGGCGTGCCTCGGAGGCGGCCTCGGGGCCGGCGAGCTCCTCGCGGAGGACGACGACGGAGCGCGGGGCCGTGACGCCGAGGCGGACGGCGTTCGATTCGATGCGCGCGACCTTGACCTGGATGCCGAACTCGGGGAAGACGACGGACTGGTTCTGACGGCGGGACAAGACGAGCATGACGGACTCCCTTCCCGGTGGCCGCCCTCGGACCCGTCCGGGGTACGATCAGGCGGGCCGCCGACCTGTAGAGGGCACGTGGGCACAAGGTCGCGAGTGATTCGCGCTGGCCTCAGTGGCGGGAGGTCGTGGGATTCCAGTCCCAACGCTTGCATTCGACAGGGGTAAACTAGCGGCGGCAGGCGAATCCTGTCAAGGATAAAAGGCCGCGATTCTCTCGCCGCGAACGTCCCGCGCTCGGCCTTGCGTCCAACCGGCGGCCCCGTAGAACGACCACAAGGGCTTGCCTCTCGAGGGTCACGAGCATGTTCGTCCTCGGCACGCACAAGGGCGGTCTGAACACCAACAGCCTCGCGTACTCCCCGTGCGGCACCATGCTCGCTTCCTCCGGCGGGGTTGTGCGGGTCTGGGACCTGCGCGAGCGCCGTCAGCTGCGCGAGATCGAGCCGGAGGGCGACCCCGGCTCGGTGAGCTTCGCCCCGGACGGCACGCTCCTCGTCTCGTCCAGCGGCGAATACCCCGTGCAGGTCTTCGACCCCGCGAGGGGGGAGGTCGTCCGGCGGTTCGGGCACTCCTGGTGCCGGGCGCAGTGCGCCATCGCGTCCGGGGACGGCAAGACGCTCGTGTGCGGGGGGCACCACCACGCCGGGGGCGGCACCGTCGGGCGTATCCTGATCTGGCCCATGACCGGCGGGAGGGGTCGGCCACGGCTGCCGGACGTGCCGGGCGATGTCGGCTACGCGGCCCTATCGCCGGACGGGCGGCTGCTGGCCGCCGGGAGCGACGAGCGGACGGCGTGGGTGTGGGACCTGAAGAAGCGGGAGGAGCTGGCGACGTTCACCTGCCGTGCCTCCGGCTGGCGGATCGTGGCGTTCGCGCCGGACGGGCGGCAGCTCGCGGTGACGGCGGGCAGCACCATCGAGCTGTTCGACGCCGAGACGTGGGCGTGTGAGCGTGTCCTGCGCGGGCACAAGCGGACGGTGTACGGGGTCGTCTACGCCGCCGACGGGCGTCTGGTGAGCTGCGGGCAGGACGGGACGGTGCGGGTGTGGGACTGCCTGACGGGCAAGGCGTCGGCGGCGCTGAGCTGGGACATGGGGCCGGTGAACAACGTGTGCGTCTCGCCGGACGGCATGACGGCGGCGGCGGGGGCAAAGAAGGGACGCATCGTCGTGTGGGATCTGGACGCGGCCTAACTGTTCCCCGCTTTTGAGGGCGGGGGCGATTCAAGCGTTTCGCGGTGCCGCCGGGCCACGGTGCGGTAGATACGCATGTAGCTCTCCTCCAGCGGCACCGGGACGTAATGCTCGGGGTCGAGGAAGAGCGGCATCGGCGTCAGGGCGTCGCCCACGGCGAACGGCTCGACGTAGGCCCGTTTGACGAGGCCGGCGGTGTACGACGCCATCGTCAGTGGCTTGTCCGCCGGGGGCTGGTATCTCCCGCCGCCGATAGCTTCCCAGATCCTCCCATGAACGCCGGCGATATCGAAGGGTGGGGGCGGGAACGGGTCGATGATCAGCACGCTGGTGCCACGCCGGACCGCGGCGACGGTGTCCTCCACGAGGGTCGAGAGGCCCCAGCTCGACGATTTGGCCGCAGGCGCCACCAGCTCGATCAGAGCGACGGGCCTCACGTCGAATTCCCTGCGGATGACGATGCGCCGTGCGGTCACGTGCCAGCTCGTGGCCGGCGTGTGGGTGGCGCACAGGGCCTTCGGGCCGGGCTCGGGCGTCTCCCGGCGGGACTCGATCTGGGCGAAATAATCAGCGGGGAGGAGGCCTTCTCCGAGTCGGGTGCTGATCTCGCAGAGCCAGCAGAAGTAGAAGTCGAAGCACGCCGACGCCTCGGCCCGCGTCCAGTCGTGCATCGGCATGGCCCGCCCTCCCTCGATCGCCCCATGATGACAGAACCGGTCCGCCGGAGGAAGAGAAGCTCCCGCCGGACCGGCGAGGGTTGCCGACCCGGTCCCGCCGGCCGTAGAGTAGCGCCATCGCCACCGTCACGGAGAGACCGCATGGGCCTGCTCGAACGCGCCGCCGAGGGCTTCGCCGCCGTCGCCGCTCCCGACGCCGTCAAGGCCGACGCCCTCCGCCACCTCGGCAACTGGCTCTCCCATGACGAGTTCAAGCCTTACTGGCCCCAGCTCCACTGGCTCATCGAGCAGGGCCGGTGGCCCGGCCTCCTCGACCGCTTCTATCAGATCCTCCCCTTCGGCACCGGCGGCAGGCGTGGCGCCGTCGGCATCGGGCCCAACCGCATGAACCCGTGGACCCTCGCCGCCTCCGTCCAGGGGCATTGCGAGTACCTCAAGGAACGCTTCCCCGGCGTCTCGCCCCTCCGCGTCGCCCTCGCCTATGATGTGCGTCAATTCGAGGACAAGCGCGGGCAGTACAACCCCGCCCTGCCCAACCCCGTCCTGCACCTCTCCAGCAAGACGCTCGCCCAGCAGGCCGCCGGCGTCTACGCCGCCAACGGCATCCACGCCCACATCCTGCCGCCCGACAGCCGCCACTTCCTCGCCACGCCCGAGCTGTCGTTCACCATCCGCCTGCTGCACGCCCACGGCGGACTGAACCTGTCCGCCTCGCACAACCCGCCCGACGACAACGGCGGCAAGTTCTACGACGAGCGCGGCGGCCAGCCCGTCCCGCCCGACGACCAGCTCATGGCCGACCTCGTCGATCAGGTCACGGCGGTGCGCTCGCTGCCGTTCGCCGAGGCGGTGCGTACGGGCCGCGTCCACTTCCTCGATGACGCGCCGCACAAGGCGTACATCGACCTGTGCCGCAAGCAGTCCCTCGTCCCGCCGCCGAAGTCGGATGACTTCAAGGTGGTGTTCACGCCGCTGCACGGGGTGGGGGCCTCGACGGCGATGGAGGTGCTGACCGAGCAGGGGTTCAAGGTGGTGCCGGTGGCCGAGCAGATGGAGCCGAACGGCCAGTTCCCCAACGTGACGAAGACGCCGAACCCGGAGGTGCCCGAGTCGATGGACCGGGCCGCCGCCCTCGGCGCGTCGATCAAGGCGGACCTGGCCCTGGCCACCGACCCCGACGCCGACCGCATCGGCGCGATGGCCCCGGACCGTGACAACGTCTGGCGGGCCGTCACCGGCAACGAGATCGCCGCCATCCTGACGCACTTCAAGCTGCACAAGCTCCAGCAGCAGGGCCGCCTCCCGGCGTCGCCCATCGTGATCACCACGGAGGTGACGACGCGGCAGATCACGCGCATCGCCCGGCACTTCCGCGCCCAGATCGTCAACAACCTCCTGGTCGGCTTCAAGTACATGGCCGACGTGCTGCACCAGCTCGAAACGTCGGAGAGTTACGAGGACGTGCGTGGCACGCCGGCGGACTTCATCATCGCCACGGAGGAGAGCCACGGGGCCATGCTCACCGCCGCGTTCCGCGACAAGGACGCGGCGGCGGCGGCGCTGCTCCTGGCGGAGATCGCGCTCGATCAGAAGCGCAAGAACCGGTTGATGCTCGACTATGTGGAAGAGGTGCATCAGAAGTTCGGGTACTTCCGCAACGAGGGCGAGTCGGTGTTCATGACGGGCATCGAGGGCCGCCAGCAGATGGCCGCCATGCTCGACAGCCTGCGGAATGATCCGCCGCGGGCCATCGGCGGCCTGGCGGTGACGGGCTTCGAGGACCTGCGCGACGAGGACGGACGTTTCGGGCCGCTCAAGGGGGCGACCGACGCCGCCTCGCGCAACGTCCTCTTGTTCCAGCTCGGCGAGTCGGCGCGGGTGGCGTTGCGGCCCAGCGGCACGGAGCCGAAGGCGAAGGCGTACATCGAGGCGTGTTCGGCGCCGATGGCGCACGGCACGACGGCGGAGGGGTGGGCGGCGATCAAGGCCGGCGTGGACGCGACGCTGCGGGCACTCGCGGACGACTTCGTGAAGCAGGCGATGGCGCGGGCGGGGTGAGGGGGCGGATGTACGTCGGGCTTTTAGCCTGACTTGGGTGCGTTTCGGGCTGAAAGCCTGAGGTACACAAGATTCGGGCTCACTCCGCGCCGCTCGCCTTGCCGCACCCGCGTCTGCGTGGCGCCTTGCTCACCCCCACCCCACCCCTGTACACTCGCAGCATGGCCGCTCATCCCCCCGAGCCCTCCACCGTCGCCCAGCAGACGTTCTGGCCCGAGACGGGCGAACGCCTAGCGCCGCCCACCCTCCCGCGCCTCGGCGGCCCCGCCTCCTTCCCGGACATCCCCGGCTTCGACATCCTCGATGTCCTGGGCCGCGGCGGCATGGGCGTCGTCTACCTCGCCAGGGACCGCAACCTCGGCCGCGAGGTCGCCCTCAAGATGATCCTCGGCCACGCCGGCGTCTCCGCGCTGGCCCGCTTCCGCACCGAGGCCGAGGCCGCCGCGCGGCTGAGCCACCCCCACATCGTCCCCGTCTTCGGCTGGGGCGAGCACGACGGCGTCCCCTTCCTCACCCTGGGCTACCTCCCCGGTGGCACCCTGTCGGCCCGCCTCGCCAGCTCGCCCCTCGCCCCGCGTGACGCCGCCGCCCTCGTCCGCACCCTGGCCCTGGCCGTGCAGGCGGCGCACGACGCCGGGGTCGTCCACCGCGACATCAAGCCGGGCAACATCCTCTTCGACGCCGCCGGCGCCCCCCACGTCGCCGACTTCGGCCTGGCGCGGAAGCTGGACGCCGACAGCGGCCTGTCGCGCGCCGGCGACATCATCGGCACGCCGTCGTACATGGCCCCCGAACAGGCCCGCGGCCTCAAGGACGCCGGCCCGCCGGCGGACGTGTACGCGCTGGGTGCCGTCCTCTACGAGTGCCTCACGGGGCGCCCGCCGTTCCGCGCCGCCAACGTCATGGAGACGCTGGCCCAGGTGGTCGCCGACGACCCCGTCCCGCCGCGGCAGCTCAACGGCGGGCTGCCGCGAGACATCGAGACGATCTGCCTCAAGTGCCTCCACAAGGAGCCGTCGCGCCGCTACCCCTCGGCGAAGGCGCTGGCGGATGACCTGGGCCGCTGGCTCGACGGCCTGCCCATCGAGGCGCGCCCGGCCGGCATCGCCGAGCGCGTGTGGAAGTGGGGCCGGCGCAACCCCGTCGCCGTGGCGTTCATGGCCGCCCTCGCGGTGTCCGCCGGCGTGGCGCTGTGGGCCGCACGCGCCGAAGGCGCCCGCGCCGGCGCCCTGGCCGACAAGGCCCATGCGGAGGAGGGGCGGCGCGAGGCCGAGCGCCTGCGCCAGCTCGACGGGGCGCGTCTGGGCATCCGCATGGCGCTGCAGCGCGGCGGCGTCCGCGAGGCGCTCGCCCTGTTCGGCCGTGCAGAGGCCGACGGCCTGGAGCCGACGGCGGACATGCGTCTCGACCGGGCCCGCGCCCTGATGGCGGCACGCGGGTCCGACGAGGGGCTGGCCGAGCTGGCCAGGATCGACGCGGGGACGCTGCCCGACGGCCTGCGTGCCAACCACCTCCTCCTCAGCGGCGCCGCCCTCGCCGGCCAGGACGACGCTCGCTCGGCCGCGCTGCTGCGCCAGGCCCTCGCGCTCAGCGCGCACCTCTCGCCCGCCGACCGGCATTACGCCCGCGGCGTGCTGGCCCCGACCACCCCGGAGACGCTGCGTTACCTGCAGGCGGCGGTGCAGGAGGACCCGGCGCACCTCGACGCCCGCGCCATGCTCGGCTTCACCCTGTTCGCCCTCGGCCGCATCGAGGAGATGCTGGAGGTCTCACGCGGCGGGCGGCTCCTCGCCCCCGACCACCCCGCCTTCCAGCTCCTCCCCGCGCTCGGGGAGGCCACCGCCGGGCGGCTCGACCGGGCGACACCCTACGTCGAGGAGATGCGGCGCTCCACGCTCAACAAGGAGGACGTGGCCGCCCTGGAGGCCATCCTCCCGCTGCTGGCGGTGATGCGGAGCATCGCCGGGGCGCCGGACCCGACGATGCACGGCGCGGAGTTCATCCGCGCCTTCCTCAGCCCGTCGTTCTCGCGTATCCGCAAGTACGTCCTCGGCCAGGGCGGCACGCCCGCCATCCGCCTCCCCGTCTCGGCCCGCGCCGGCCTGCTCGAGCTGGCGCAGGGCTGGCGCGAGTTCGGCCTGCGCCGCGGCGGCGCCCTCGCCGCCTTCACATTCGCCACCCTCGCGCTCCCGCCCTCGCCGCGCACGTTCGTCTTCAAGGACGCCGCCGGGGAGGCGGCGGCGCGGGCCGCGGCCGCGCGGCACCCCGAGGGGGGGATGTACTTCCTCCTGGCGTGGCGCAAATACGAGCTGGCGAAGACGCCGGACGAATTCGCGGAGGCCGCCGCCCTGTTCCGCCAGGGGGCGCGGCACGCCAGCCTCACCGGGATGGAGCCGCACTGCCTGGACATGGCCGCCGCGTTGTCACTGCGCACGGCGTTCGGCACGTTCGGCTGGCCGCGCGACCCGGGGCTGATGGCGAAGGCGGCGGAGGCGGTCCACGCGCGCCGCGCCCGCCCCGAGCCGCCCCACCGCTCCGCCGCCTCCCTGCACGCCCAGATCCTGCGCGACGTCGGCGAGGCCACCCTGGCGCTGCACATCCTGGACGGCCTGCCGCCCGACCCCGGCCCCGGCCGGCACCTCCAGCGCATCCACCTGCTGCTGGACCTCGGCGCGTACGCCGGGGCCGAGAGCATGGCGGCGGACTTCCTCCGCGGGCGGCCCGCCTACCCGCCCGGACAGGTTGGGCCGACGGGGATCAAGTACGCCGTCACCCTCCGCGAGCGGGCCCGCGCCTACCAGCGTCCGACGCACCTCAAGGCGCCGCGCGAGGTCACCCCTGCTGGCCCTCGCTGACGTGCAGGCCGAGGCCGGGCGGCGTGTCGATCATGATGTTCATCTGCGAGACGTAATGGGCCTTCGGGTTGGAGAGGTTGACCAGCGACGGGCCGACGCCGGGCAGGCCGGGGTGCGCCCCGGTGTCCTTGTCGGCCTGCCAGCCGCCGACCCAGTCCTCCCACGCGATGGGCGCCCAGGCGAACACCTTGCCACGCAGCGGCCCGTCCTCGTTGGGGAAGCCCAGCGTGTCGCGGAGGGAGTAGCGGACCGGCTCGGCCCCCGGGGCGGGACGCACGACCAGCTCGTCCGCGGTCACCTCCATCCCCACGGTGTCGAGGGCGAGGCGTGCCTGGAGCTGCTCGCGGACGAGGTCCACGTCGGCCTGCTTGTAGAAGCCGGCCAGGCTGATGATGAACACGTCGAGCTGCTCCGGCGTGATCTTCGCGAGCCAGCCGTGGTCGCGCAGGCCGGCGACGAGCCAGCCCTGGTGGTGCTGGATCTCGACCTGCACCGGGGCGCCCTCGTGGCCGGCGTGGAGGATCTCGAAGCGGACGCGGTTGGTGGCCAGGAACACCTCCCCGGCCTCCAGCGGCACGCCATCCCAGGCCCGCGACTCCTTGAGCAGGGCCACCAGCTCGCGTTCGAGGAAGTTCTTGAGGGCCTCGCCGACCTCGTTCAGCTCGTGGCGGTAGAGGCGTACCTTGTTCCAGTTCCGTGACTGCAGGGCCAGCCTCTCGGCGACGCGCAGGCGGGCGTACAGGTGGGGGATGGTGCCGGAGTGGAACCCGGGCTGGAGCAGGCCGCGCACCGTCTCGCCGTGCGAGCCGACGGGCTGGGGGCCGAGGGTGGCGGGGCGGTTGGCGCGGTAGAGGCGCCAGTTCTCCTGCATCTCCCAGCCGAGGAAGCCGAAGGCGTCGGGCATGAGGAAGAGGAGGGCGGTGACGAGGCCGGCGGCGAGCCACTCGCCCAGGACGGGGGACATGGAGCCGGTGAGGGCGCCGTACAGGGTGGGGATGACGGGGACCAGGACCTTGCCGGCGAGGATGGAGATGGGGAGCTTGAGGGGGTTGATGCCGGGCTCGATGAGGACGACGTAGAGGAAGCGGACGAGGAAGGCGATGGGGAACCACAGGACGCTGAGGACGACGCGGAGGACGATGCCCGCCGGGCTCTCGCCGGCGCGGAAGCGGAGCCACTCGTCCACGGCGTGGAGGAGGCCCTCGATGCCGTCGCTGATCTGCTTGAACGCCTGGAGGATGAGGCGGACCAGGCCGGGGATGAGGCCGGCGCGGACGAGGGTGGTGAGCTGGCCGGCCACGTCGCGGGCCGCCTCGCTGATCTCGCGGGCGTAGCGGGAGTTGACGAGGAAGGCGACGACGGCCCACAGGCCGACGCCGAAGGCCCAGTTAGTGAACAGGTCGGGGCGGAGCCAGATCACCGCGGCGCAGACGATGCCGGGGATGAAGAGGACCCAGAAGACGCTCTGGAAGAGCCAGCTGTTGAGCGTCCTCTGGATGGCATCGACCGGCACCATGCCGATGGGGGCGTCCCAGGTGATCCAGCGCAGGCCGCGCCAGAACACGATCAAGGCGCGGAGGAGCTGGCGGCGGAAGGCGCGGGATTCAAAGATCCCCAGCGCCACCAGGCCGACGCCCGCCAGCACCCCCCAGTGCCAGCACCAGTGCGGGGGCGGGTGTTCGTCGTGGTGGGCGGCCTCGCTCTCCCTGGACGCCCCCTCGGGGGGCTTGTCCTTGTGGAGGGGGCCGAGCATGACGTGGGCGGCCCACCCCGCGGCGGGGTATTTCGCCGAGGGGGCCGCCCAGTCGAGGAGGAGCCCGAGGACGTGCAGCAGCACCCAGGCGGCGAGGAGCGGCAGGAGGACGAAGCGCGTCAGGACGCGGCCCGGCGGCGTGCCGAAGAGGAGCGCGGTGCCGCGTTCCAGCCAGCGGACGTAGAAGTCGCTGGGGCGGTAGACGCCGTCGAGGAGGGAGGTGAGGCGTGTGTCGAGGCGGATGAGGGGGTCGCCGCGCCACAGGCTCTCGGGGTCGGAGGTGTCGGGCATCTTGAGCTGGTTGCGAGAGATGGCGTCGCGCAGCTCGCCGAAGCCGAGGAAGCCGTGGGTGGCGATGCGGTCGAGTAGCTCGTGGACCATCTTGTCGAAGGCGACCTGCTCGACGGGGTTGCGCGCGCCGAGGCCGACGTCATCGAGGGCGGTCTCCAGGACGGGTCGGAAGCGGGAGTCGAGGTTGTTCCGTGCGGCGATCTTGGCCTTCTTGAGGAGGGTGCCGAGGGCGGCGCGGTCGTTGTCGGCGACGCGGACCTCGTCGAGGCGTCCGTGGGCGCTGGACAGGTGGCGGACGACGCGGACGAGGCGCTGGCTGGGCAGCGCGCGTTTGATGGGCCGCTTGCCGAGGGAGGTGAGGTAGTCGAACACGTCGAGGGTGTAGATCTCGCGCTCGCTGTCCTCGCAGACGCGCTGGATGTCGTCGAGGAGGCGGGCCTCGACGGGCCAGACGCCCTGGTCGGCCTTGTCGAGGAGGACGATGAGGGCGCGGGCCCAGGCGTCGCGTTCGGCGTCGGTGAGGTTGATGGCCCTGGCGAGGCGTTCGGTGAGGTTGCGGATGTCGCCCTCGGCCTCCTGGCGCGTGGGGACGGTGCGTGCGCCGGGGGCGATGCGGGAGGCCTTCATGCGCAGGATGGCGGCCTTGACGCCGTTGTTCTCCAGGGCGGCCCCCTGGGCCTGGCGGACGAGGGACCAGTACGCCTCCTGGGAGTCGTCGGTCTGCATCTGCGACTCGATGGCCGGGTCGGGGGCGTTGGTGAGGCGCGACTGCTTGAAGAGGCCCTTGATGTCGAGGTCGCGTCCGATGAGCTGATCGACCTTGGCGAAGTCCTTGATGCCGGGGAAGTAGTTCTCCAGGAGGCTGCGGGCGAAGTAGCGCAATTCGAGGTAGACGGCGGCGAACTCGATGTAGGTCTCGCGCGGGCCGGCGTTGCTGGCGAGGAAGCGGTCCTGGATGAGGACCTGGCGGACCTCCTCGAACTCGGTGAGGCCCAATTCATCGACGCGCTCGCGGACCTGGGCGTCGGTGAGGGGGCCGCCCTCGCGTTTGGCGGTGAGGTGGAGGTGGACGAGGGAGTGGAACAGGCGGCGCCAGTACTTGAGGAGGACCTTGGGGCGTTCGAGGTTGGAAAGCTCCTCGGCCTCGGGGCGCTGGAGGAGGATGACGGTGTCGGGGAGGACGCGGTCGGGCTCGATCTCGAGGTCGGCCTGCTCGGCGTGGCGGAAGAGGAGGTGTCGTCCGCAGACGTAGCTCTTGCCGTGGGGCAGGCCC
The DNA here is from genome assembly GCA_964630925.1 of uncultured Alcaligenaceae bacterium. Classification (GTDB taxonomy): domain Bacteria; phylum Planctomycetota; class Planctomycetia; order Gemmatales; family Gemmataceae; genus RGDT01. The sequence goes on along the minus strand of CAZVZK010000103.1, from coordinate 7,068 downwards.
CAGTGCATGGGGGGGAGGTGGAGGTCGTCGCGGACGACGCGTTCGAGGATGCGCGGCGCGACGAGCACGGCGGCCGGGTTGGCGTCGCGCAGCAGCCTCTGGAGCTCGGCGAGGTTCATCTCGGGGGTCAGGGGGTCATGGGTCAGGGGGCAGGGGCAGGGCCCCACGGACAACTTGAGTCAGACTACCCCCCGTTGCGGTGATCCGCCAGCCCACCGGGGAGGTTTCCGCCCGGCCGGGGGCCTGGGCGATCCGGGCCGGGGCGATGATGATGACCGGGTCGGGTCATCGCAGACGGGGGGAGGGCGTCCGCCGTGAAACTGAAGCAGGCGTTCATCCAGGGGCAGGACGGGGCCCCGGCGTCGGACACGTTCTACCGCGCGTGGGAGGGGTTCCGCGTACGGGATCGACTTCGGCGTCCTGCTCGACGGGCGGACGGTGCTGGTCGAGGCCAACGACGGGTACTCGCTGAGCCGGTACGGCCTGGAGCCGATGGGGTACGCGGGGCTGCTGGAGGCGCGGTGGCTGCAACTGATGGTGGCGTGATGGGAGGGTGTGAGATGGGGCGTGAGGAGTATCTGGCGGCGGTGCAGGATGATCCCTGGTCGTTCCCGGCGGCCGGAGGCTGCCCCGATCCGCCGGCGGAGTGGATCGCCGCCGCCTGGGACATGCCCTCCGTCCACGATGCCATCGCCGGGGAGATGGCGCGTGAGGTGAGCAAGAACGGCGAGCTGGGCTGCCCGCCCGAGTACCTCGGGCGGCTGTCGGCGGCCCTCCGGGCCGATCAGGTCGTCCGGCTCTACCGGCTCATCCGGGATGAGTCGCCGCACCGGGAGGAGGAGTTCCGGGCGGGGTTCGAGGAGGGGTTCGCTCGCCATGCCGCCGCCCTGCCCCCGCCGTTGACGCGGCGGCAGGTGATCGACGCCCTCGCGGAGATGGGCTTCGACGAGGCGACGGCCGGAGAGCTGATGGGGGAATAGGGGCGGTGGCTTATCCAGGGGACGAACATGAGACACGGGTATCGCATCTGGGCGGGGGTGGCGGCGGTCTTGCTCGCGGCGTCCGGCGCCTCCGCCCAGGAGGAGAAGGACGGCTGGGTGAAGCACTCGGCGGCGGACGGGGCATTCACTGTCTCGTTCCCCGGCAAGCCGAAGGTGACGGAGAAGAAGGGGTCCAGCCTGGCGACGGTGAAGGACGTGCGGGCGGAGGCGAAGAAGGACGGCGTCGAATTCACCGCCGGCTTCCTCCAGTATTCCGAGATGTTCGCGGAGAAGTTCGACGCCCTCGACCCCGCCGACTTCGCCAAGAGACAGCGGGAGGGCACGGTGAAGCGCACCAAGGGCAAGGTCCTGACGGAGAAGGACATCACCGTGGGCGGGGGGAAGCGTCCGGGCTTCGAGCTGGTGATCGAGGTCGGGCCGAAGGCGTTCATCCGGCAGCGGACCGTCTACTCCAAGGGCCGGCTCTACCAGTTGCTCGTCACGGGGGAGACGCGCGAGGCCGTCACCGGGGCGGCGGCGGAGCGGTTCATCGACTCGTTCCGGCTCCCGGAGTGATCGCCGTCCTCTGACGGAGGGGATACACTGCCGGGAGTGCAGCCGGACGAACAGAAGCCCCCAGGGCGGAGCCACCATGACCGCGCTGATCCTCCTCCTCGCGTTGTCGCAGAAGGGCGCCGCCTGGGTGACGCCCACGCTGCCGGACGGTAAGGCGTCCGTCACCATCACGGGCGCCGTCCTTCTCGAGCCACCTACCACCGTCCAGAAGGGCGTCGCCGTGGCGAAGACGGCCCCGGAGGTGGAGCTGCTCTACCTGCCGGGCCAGGACTACGCCGGGAAGCCGTGGTCGATCTGGGGCGAGTCGCTGTTCGCCGGCGGCAAGTTCTACAGCGCCATCGGCGACCACCTCGCGCCGCGCGGCAACGCCTACATCTACGAGTACGACCCGGCCAAGAAGGCCGCCGTGCGCGTGGCCGACGTGGCGAAGACGCTGGCGCTGCCCGAGGGGCACTACGTCCCCGGGAAGATCCACAGCCAGATCGGGCTGGGGTCGGACGGATGGCTGTACTTCGCCACGCACCGCGGCTCGACGCGGACCACCACCGACGCCAACAAGTACAAGGGCGACTGGGTGCTGCGGTACAAACCCGCCGACGGCAAGACGGAGGTGGTGATGCAGGGGCCGGTGCCGAAGCACTGCATCCCCGTCAGCGCCCTCGACGCCAGGCGGATGGTCTTCTACGGCTCGACGCAGCCGGGCGACAACAAGGGCAACCCGCACTTCTTCGCGCTGGATCTCAAGACGCGGAAGGTCGTCCACACGAGTGATGATGGGCCCGCCAGGGCCATCGCCGTCTCGCCCTCGACGGGGCGGGCGTACTACACGCGCAAGTCGGACGACAAGCTCGTGCGCTACGACGCGGCGGCGAACAAGAGCGAGGTGCTGGACGTGGCCATCGGCATCCGGGCGGCCAGCCCCGAGCGTGAGGGCGTCATCTACACCGTGTCGCAGGGCCGCAAGGGGGCCGGGGCGTCGGTGTATGCGTTCGACGTGAAGGCGGAGAAGGCACGCGAGCTGGGCCCGGCGGCGGCGGGGGCGCAGGAGTACATCACGGCGCTGGCGCTGTCGCCGGACGGGAGATATCTCTACTACGCCCCCGGCGCGCACGGCAGCGGCGACCGCGACGGCACGCCGATCGTGCAGATGGATACCCGGTCCGGCTCGCGCAAGGTCATCTGTTTCCTGGCGAAGGCGTGCGGCAAGTTCGGCGTGACGCCGAAGGGGACGTATGGGCTGGCGCTCGACGACAAGGGTGCGCGGTTGTTCGTCACCTGGAACGCCGCCCGCCCCGGCGTCAAGAATTGGGACGTGTGCTGCCTGACCGCGATCACGATCCCGGCGGGCGAACGGTGACGCCCAGGGCCCGCAAGAGCGCCCAGTGGCGTTTTGTAGGTCGGGTCGAGGCTCTGCGAGGCCCGACGTTCGGCGTCATCAAGCGGGTATCGCTCGGCTCTCGCAAGAGCATCGATGTCGGGCCTCGCAGAGCCTCGACCCGACCTACATCACCAACCCAATCGGCGAGGGAATGATGACCCGCCTCCTCCTGACACCCGTCTTCGCGCTGCTGCTCGCATCGCCGGCCCTGGCCGAGTACCCGTTCAAGTTCCGCGACGTGGCGGATGAGTCGGGGCTCGGCAAGATCCTCATCGGGTCGCGGGCGCACGCCGCCGCCTGGGGCGACGTGGACGGCGACGGCTGGCCCGACCTGTTCGTCGGCACCTTCCACACGTCCGGCAAGCCCAGCCAGCTCCTGCGTAACCGCGAGGGCAAGTTCGTCCCCCACGGTCTGAAGGACGTCCGCGTGTCGGCGTGCGCCTCGGGGGCGCTGTTCGTCGATCTCGACAACACCGGGCGGCTCGACCTGTACGTCTCGTGCAGCGCCAACGGCAAGGACGGCGTCCGCGCGCAGCCGTCGCGCCTGTTCAAGAACGTCGGCGGCGGGAAGCTTGTGGATGTCTCGGAGAAGAGCGGGGCGTGCCCGCCGGGCGTGCTGGGCCGCACCGTGGCCGCGGCGGACCTCGACGGCGACGGGCTGCTCGATCTGGTCGTGAATGACTTCTACTATCAGGCGAAGGCGAAGTTCGGAGTGCGGGTCTTCCGCAACAAGGGCGGATACGCCTTCGAGGAGATCACCGAGAAGTGCGGCATCCCCGGCGGGTCGGCGTTCCCTGGCACCGCCATCGCCGACCTCAATGGCGACGGGTGGCCCGACCTGTTCCTGACCGCCGCCGACGGCAGGAACCGCCTGCTGCTCAACGACGGCAAGGGCAAGTTCACCGAGGCCCCGAGCGAGGTGTTCGCGTGGAAGGGGCTGGGGCGGGATAACATCCTGGCCGGGGTCGCCATCGCCGACGTGAACGGCGACGGCCTGCCGGATGTCCTCATCGGGCATCACTTCAAACAGCCCTGGCGCGAGCCGGCGGGGCTGCGGCTGTACCTGCATCGCGGGACGAAGGGCGGGGTGCCGCGCTTCGAGGAGGTGACGGCGAAGTGCGGTCTGACGGCGCTGGCGATGAAGGCGCCGCACGTCGAGATCCAGGACATGGACAACGACGGCCTGCCCGACCTGGTGACGAGCATCGTGAAGTTCGCCGACGGCAGGCCGTGCCCGGTGATCTACCGCAACCTCGGCACGAAGGACGGGATGCCGACCTTCAAGGACGACGCCTGGGGCGTGAACGACTTCCCGACGAAGGAGGATCTGGCGCCGAAGAGGGTGGCCGACTTCTTCGCGCGGGTGCTGAAGGAGCGGAAGATCACGTACACGGCGTGCGCCCCGGTGTGCGACTTCGCGCGTGACGGGCGGCTGGGCATCGGCTTCCCGGTGTGGTGGGAGGAGGAGGCGCCGATGCTGCTGAAGAACGAGACGAAGGGCGGCGGGTGGCTGGACGTGCGCGTCGAGGGCGGCGGCAAGGTGAACCGGCAGGGCGTCGGCGCTGTGGTGCGTCTGATCGACGGCGGGAAGGTGGTGGCGACGCGCGAGATCACGCTGGGCCACGGCTGGTGCAGCGGCGGCGAGGCGGGGGTGCATTTCGGGTTGGGGGCGCGGGCGGCGGTGGACGTGGAGGTGACCCTGCCGCACGGGGGTGGGAAGGTGGTGAAGAGGGGCGTGAAGGCGAATCAGCGGGTGGTGGTGAAGGCGAAGGGGTGATGAGATGCACGTTGGAGGGAAGTTCGCGGAAAATGATTGTGTGAGGGGGTCTGCAATGCAATGCAACGGCCCGACCACCGCGCGGCCCCGCTCGTCAGATCCGCTGACGCTCCACTCGGGGCGCTGACGCGGCCCCGCTCGCCCGATCCAGAGCCGCTCACGCTCCACTCGGGGCCATGACGCACCCCTCCCCGATCAAGGTTCGCTCACGCTCCGACGCAAAAGGTCCAGAACCCAGCAGCCGCGCCCGTGCGGCCCCGGCGAGCGGAGGTGATCGAGGAGGGCGGCCTCGGCGCAGCCGGCGTCCTCCAGGGCGTCGGCGAGGATGGGCAGGTGCTGGAACAGCGAATCGTGATGGATCGCGTGGGCGAGTTTGACGGCCGCGGCGTCGTTGGCCGCGAGCCAGGAGGGTTGAACGAGGATCGGGTCGAAGGCGGCGACGATGCAGGTGGCGTCGTCGCGGGTGCCGCGCTCGACGGCGGTCTGGATGAGGCGGGCGGCGCACTCGTAGGGGTCGGGGTGGTCGTGGCAGATGGGCAAGAGCACGTCCTCCTTCAACCGCCCCAGGCCATCCGACGCGAGGATGAGGCGGGACCCGAGCTGAGGGCGGAAAGAGACGAGCTCGAACGGGCCCTCAAGTTCGGCGACTCCGAGATAGCGGTAAAGCACGTTGCGGATGTGTTGGGTTTCCGCCTGCTCCGCGGTAAGCGTGCCGTTCCTTATGAGGGCGGTCCGGATGTCGTGATCTTCCGTGAGTTGCTGGGCCTTACCGACCGAGACGAGGTAGGCTCGACAGTCTCCTATCCAGGTGATGAAAACCTGATCGCCGAACCAGAACGCCAGGGCGACCGCCGCGCCGCGGCGGCGGCCCTCGGCGTTCAGGGCCCACACGCCCTGATGGGCCTCGGTCATCGCTCCCTGAACGGCACGGTCAGGCTTGCCGAGGTCATTCAGGGCGGACCGGATGCGGCGGGGGAGGAGATCGACAGCGAGCTGGGCGGCCACGTCACCGAAGCCCTCGCCGCCCATCCCGTCGGCTACGACGAACAGTTGGCCACAGGCGTCGATGGCGAAACGATCCTCGTTGGAGGCGCGGCCCGACCCCTGGCATGTCTGGCCGGCGGCGCGGATGGTGAAGGTGATCACGGCGCTTGCTCCGGCGGTAGCAGTGGCGGCCTCGCTCGGAGAGGGCGGAGGAGGATCCACGTCGCGATAGCGAGGTTCAACGCCAGGAGTAGGAGCGACGCCACGCCCTTCGCCCGGCGGAGGGGGCGCACCTCGGACACAATCTGTCCCGTCGTGATGTCGAACACGAGGTGGCTGCCGTCCTCGTCGGTGAGCTGGTACCGGAGGCTACCTTCATGGAGAGCTGTCGCCGGTCTGTATCTCAGATGTCGTCCACCAAGTATGACAGGGACCGTGGTCCAATCATCGACGAGCTCGCGGATGCTGTACGCCCGCAGTAAGAAGCCGGACGCGAAGAACTCGAGGACGGGCTCGTCCAGCGAGAAGACCCTGTGCTTGATCCGCACGAGATGCACCCCGTCCCGCGCGACCTCGACGCAAGACTCGTACTCGTACCAGCCAACCACCCACAACGGTACGGCGGGTGCGCCGACTCGGTACAGGCCGGTGGCGGGGTAGGCCGCCCGAAGCGCCTCGTCGAGTGGCCCCCCGTTGCGGCCGAACACGACGAAGCGGTACGTGCCGCAGGAGGTCGGCTTGGCATACGACACTTCCGGCGGCGGGCCGTGGTAGGCGTATGCCGGTGTCGGCGTGAACGCCGCGAAGGCGGCGAGGGCGAGGACGTGCGGGAGACGTGTGGGCATGACTGGGCGTCCTCCTTACGGCCTGGCATGCGTGATCCCCTTGTGCCCCGCCTCGCTGGGCGGACGCTCCTGGGGCTGGTGGGGCGTGCAGTCCGGCCGCCTCCCTCCTCTGCCCTTCCGGATGAAGAGCCACCAGGCGAGGGACGCATTGAGGACGAGCAGAATCGCGGCGAGGATACCCCGCGCCACACGCCACGGCCGCGACTGCCAGATGATCTCGCCCGTCTTGAGGTCGAACAGAAAGGCATTCCCGTCTTGCGTCGTCATCCAGAATGTGCCAGCGTCCGCATCAATCTCTCGCTCGATGGCGTACACGATCCCCCATGTGCAATCCACGAACACGGCCCCCGGACGCGAGCGGATCAGCCGGCCGTCGATAAAGATGTGAACGTCCCACACCCCAGCGTCCCAGCCCTGAGCGTGGGTGATGACGAGGTATTTCCCAGCCGAGGTGAGTTTGACGGCCCAAGGCCAGCAGCCCTTCCAAGGTGACTTACCACCGTTAGCTGCCGTCCTTGAGCTTGCGGG